>SVLO01000028.1 GCA_015067885.1 Oscillospiraceae bacterium
AAGGCCAGCCCGACCTGAAGGGTATGAAGCACAACTTCTCCGACGTGCCTGCTTCCCAGTGGTTCAACAATGCCGTTACCTGGGGCAGCAACCGCGGCGTGGTGTCCGGCTTTGGCGGCGGCATCTTTAAGCCCGAGGATGCCGTGACCATCGAGCAGGTGGCCGTGATTCTGTGGAATTACAGCCACACCCCCGAGGGCTACGGTGAGCTGTCCGGCGTGGGCAAGTACAGCGACTGGGCGGCCAACGCCCTGCGCTGGGCGGTGGATAAGGACCTGCTTGAGAACGTCCCCTTTACCAATGTGACTGAGAAAGCCACCCGCGCTCAAACAGCTCAAATACTGACCAACTATATGCGCGCCAACTAAACGCTCAAAAACACGACCCCGCGGCCTTTTGGCCGCGGGGTCGTGTGCCGTGTGGGACTTGCCCGGCGGAGGGATGTGGGGTATAATACAAAAAAACGCAAGGAGTGCGGTTGGATGGAAATTTTGGTTTTGAACGGCAGCCCCAAGGGGAAACATTCGGTTACGCTGCAGACGGTCAACTATCTGCAGATCTTGTTTCCACAGCATCAGTTTCAGGTGCTTCACGTAGGACAGAGTATCAAGTCGCTGGAGCGGGACTTTACCCCGGTGCTGGAGGCGGTGAAACGGGCGGACGTGCTGCTGTTTTGCTATCCGGTGTACACCTTTATCGCGCCCAGCCAGATGCATCGATTTTTGGAGCTGCTGAAAGAGGCCGGGCCTGACCTTTCCGGCAAGTATGCCACACAGCTGACCACCTCAAAGCATTTTTACGATATGACCGCCCATCGCTACATTCAGGATAACTGCGGGGACCTGGGCCTGCGCTATGTGCAGGGCCTGTCCGCGGACATGGACGATCTGACCACGAAGAAGGGCAGGGAGCAGGCGGAAAGCTTTTTCCGTTTCCTGTGCTGGTCGGTGGAACAGGGCGTATACGAACCGGCGAGTCCCGCACCGGCTGCCGCGGCCCGACATCCGGTCAGCGTGCCTGCGGCGGAGGAGGAAGCGCGGGAGGGGGATGTGGTCATTGTGGCCGACCTGCAGGAGGGGGACGAGCAGCTAAGGTGCATGGTGGACCGCTTCCGGACGGTGATGCCCCGCAGGACCCGGGTGGTCAACATCCGGGAATACCCCTTCCGAGGCGGTTGTTTGGGCTGTTTTAACTGTGCGGTTTCCGGCAAATGTGTCTACACCGACGGCTTTGACGACTATCTGCGGGGGGAAATTCAGACCGCGGACGCCATTGTGTATGCCTTTACCATCCGGGACCACTCCATGGGTGCGCGGTTCAAGATGTATGATGACCGGCAGTTCTGCAATGGACACCGAACGGTGACCATGGGCATGAGCATGGGCTATTTGATCAGCGGTGATCTGAGCCGGGAGGAGAACCTGAGTACCATTCTGCAGGCCCGGGCGCAGGTGGGTTCCAATTTCCTGGCGGGTATCGCCACGGATGAGCGGGACCCGGACGGAGAGGTTGACCGCCTGTGTGCCAAGCTGACCTATGCCCTGGAGCAGCGGTATCTGCCGCCGCAAAATTTCTACGGAATTGGCGGCATGAAGGTGTTTCGGGATTTGATCTGGCTGATGCAGGGCATGATGAAGGCCGATCACAAATTTTACAAGGCGCACGGGCAGTATGATTTCCCGCAGAAGAAGTGGCCGAGGATGGTGGCGATGTACGCAGTGGGACTGCTGCTGTCCAGCAAGAAGCTGAAGGCCAAAATGGGCAGCGCCATGACCGATGGTATGCTCATGCCCTATAAAAAGGTGCTGGACCGGGCGGAAAAAGAGATGCGCGCCGCTCCGAGCGGGAAGGGAGAATAAAACAGGCCCCACAGCTGCGCTGTGGGGCCTGTTTTTAACGTAAATCTTCCTGGGGGCTGCAGCCAAACTGTTTTCGGTAGGCCCGGTAGAAGGTGGAGTAATCGTCGAAGCCGCAGGCGGCGGCCGCTTTGGAGGGCGGTTCGCCGTTCTGCATGAGTTCCCGGGCGGTGATCAGCCGCTTGGTGCGCACGTAATTCCAAATGGAGGTGCCGGTGTACTCCCGGAATACACGGTAAATCTGAGATTGGCTGAGGAAAAAAACCTTGGACAGGTCCTGAGGACCGCGCAGGGTGGCCAAATTCTGATTGATATAGGAGATGATTTCGGTGGGCAGGGAGTCAAGAGGCTTTTTCTGCGGCTTTTCCCGGGTGAGCCACACGTCATAGATCTCCTGCAGGATGGGGATGAGAAAGGCCGCTGCCCGGGTTCCGTCGTCCCGGTCGTGGCGGGAGAACATCCGCTGGAAACAGGTGCGGATATAGTCCGAGGGGATCTCGCTGCTGGAGTAGTGGTTGAACTCACCGGCGGGGCGACTCAAAAAAGGCAGGAGAAGCCGGCTGTTGAGGGACTCCTTCAGCAGTTCCGGCGAAAAGCGGAGATTGTACCGCTCGTAAGGGCCGCCGTGTTCCACATGGACCTGAGAGGTGTGCAGCTCACCGGCGCGCATGATCATCATATCGCCGGCCTGGGGCAGGTAGACGTGGTTTTCCACGTGGTACTCCACGTTGCCCTCCACAAGGTAATACACCTCCATTTGATCGTGCAGGTGCATGAAGAAACCGGGTCGGTCAGGTTTTTCGTGGCGGCTGTATTCATACGACAGATGTTCATGCTCCCGCAGGTCCACATGGTCCATAAAACTCACCCCTTTCCTGAAAGTATAACAGAGAATGAGAACGATTGCAATGTAAATGCAACCAAGTGACCTTGCATTGAAATGACAATCCACTTAGAATGAGCCTGCAAGAGATAAAATCCGCCACAAGGAGGGTATGGGTTTGGAACAGTTGAACTATAGCGTCTTGAAGCAGACGGGGTATGAGGGCTACATTTTGGAGCAGGCGCCGGAGCGGGTGCTGCAGTTTGGTGAGGGCAACTTTTTGCGTGCCTTTGTCAACTATTGGTTTGACGTGGCCAATGAAAAGGCCGGCTGGAACGGCAAGTGCGTGCTGGTGCAGCCCATCGACCGGGGATTGTCGGAGCTGATCAACCGGCAGGAGGGGTTGTACACCCTCTACCTGCGTGGAATGGAACATGGCGAGAAGGTGGACCGCAAGCGGGTCATCTCCTCCGTGTCCCGGTGTCTGAACCCCTACGAGGAAGATGGCTTCCGGGAGATGATGGCGGTGGCGGTGTCCGACGAGCTGGAGTACATCGTGTCCAACACCACCGAGGCGGGCATCGTCTATGACCCCGCCTGTCAGATGACCGATACCCCCTGCGCCTCCTTCCCCGGCAAGCTGACCCAGGTGCTGTACGAGCGGTTCCGGGCGGGCAAGGGCGGCGTGGTCATTCTGTCCTGCGAGCTGATCGACAACAACGGCAAAGAACTGCTGCACTGTGTCAACCGATACATTGACCAGTGGGGGCTGGAGGATGGGTTCCGCAGCTATGTGAACGAGGACTGCACTTTCTGCTCCACCCTGGTGGACCGCATCGTACCCGGCCGCATCCGGGACGAGGCGGAGGTGGCCCGGCTGAACGAGGAAAACGGCTACACCGACCCCCTGATGGACGTGGGCGAGGTCTTCGGTGTGTGGAACATCGAGGGCCCCGCCTGGCTGGAGGAGAAGCTGCCCTTCCGTCGGGCCGGCGTGAACTGCATCGTGGTGCCTGACGTGACCCCCTACAAAAAACGCAAGGTACGCATTTTGAACGGCGCCCACACGGGCTTTGTGCTGGGGGCGTTTTTGGGCGGCTATGACATTGTGCGGGATTGTATGTACGATGACGCGGTGTCCGGCTTTTTGAACAAGATGCTCTTTGAGGAAATTTTGCCCATTCTGCCCCTGCCCCGGGAGGATGTGGAGGGCTTTGCCGCCGCGGTGCAGGACCGGTTCAAAAACCCCTTTATCAACCACGAGCTGCTCAGCATTTCTCTCAACTCCACCTCCAAGTGGCGGGCGCGGAACCTGCCCAGCTTTTTGGACTATGTGGAGGCCTACGGCAAGCTGCCCCGCTGCCTGACCATGAGCTTTGCCGCGTGCGTTGCCTTTTTCAGCAGCGACGTGCGGGAGCTGACTGAGGTGGGTCTGGTCTGTCACCGGGCCAAGGGCGATTGCTACACCTGCAGCGATGACCGCTGGGTGCTGGAATTCTACTGGCAGCACCGTAACGACAGCGTGGAAGAACTGGTTGCCGCCGTTATGAGCAACGAACAGATGTGGGGCCGGGACCTGACTCAAATCCCCGGCTTTGCCGCGGCGGTGGCGGAGGACCTGACCCGAATTCGGGAGCAGGGCGCCCTGGCCGCCTATGAAAGCTGCCTGTAAGGAGGGAAATTATGCCCGATTTTATCCAAATCCACCCCACGGACAACGTGGCGGTGGCGCTGAAGACAATTTCAAAAGGAACCCGGTTTGAGGGTGTACAGGTCACGGAGGAGATCCCCCAGGGCCACAAGATGGCGCTGACTCCCCTGGAAAAAGGGGCGCAGGTGGTGAAGTACGGCTTCTCCATCGGCCACGCCACGCGGGATATTCCGGTGGGCGCGTGGGTACATACCCACAACATGGCCACCAATTTGGCAGGGGAGCTGGAATACACCTATGACCCCAAGGTATGCCACCCCGAGCCTCTGGCCGCCCGGACCTTCCGGGGCTTCCGCCGCAAGGACGGCACTGTGGGTATCCGCAACGAGATTTGGATCATTCCCGCAGTGGGCTGTGTCAACGACGTGGCCAAGGCCCTGGCCAGGGACAATCAGGACCTGGTGGGCGGGACGGTGGACGGCCTGTACGCCTTCCCCCATCCCTTCGGCTGCAGTCAGACGGGAGAGGACCACGCCACCACCCGCAAGCTGCTGGCGGCCCTGGCTAAGCACCCCAATGCCGGTGCGGTGCTGGTGCTGCACCTGGGCTGTGAGAACCTGACCCGAGAGCAGTTTTTGGCCGAGCTGGGGGACTTTGACCCCGATCGGGTGAAGTTCCTCACCTGTCAGCAGGTGGAGGACGAGTTCGAGGCCGGGCGCGCCCTGCTGGAGGAATGTGCCGCCTTTGCCGGGCGGTTTGAGCGGGAGGATGTTCCCGCCGACGAGCTGGTCATCGGCATGAAGTGCGGTGGCTCCGACGGCCTGAGCGGCATCACCGCCAACCCCGTGGTGGGTCGGTTCAGCGATATGCTGGTGGCTCAGGGGGGCAGCACCGTGCTGACCGAAGTGCCGGAGATGTTCGGCGCAGAGGGCTTTTTGATGGACCGCTGTGTGGACGAGGGCGTGTTCCGCAAGGCGGTGGATATGATCAACGGCTTCAAGGCCTATTTCCTGCGCCACAACGAAGTGGTGTACGAAAATCCCAGCCCCGGCAACAAGGAGGGCGGCATCACCACCCTGGAGGACAAGTCCTGCGGCTGTGTGCAGAAGGGCGGCAGCGCCCCCATCACCGACGTCATCGGCTACGGCGACCGGGTGGTGACCAAGGGCCTGAATATGCTGTACGGCCCGGGCAACGACCTGGTGTCCGCCACCGCCCTGACCGCCGCCGGCGCTCACATGGTGCTGTTTACCACCGGCCGGGGGACCCCCTTCGGCGCCCCGGCCCCCACGATGAAAATTGCCACCAACACCCCCCTGGCAACCCAAAAGGCGGGTTGGATCGACTTCAACGCCGGTGTGGTGGCGGACGGTGAGCAGACCCTGCAGCAGGCGGCGGAGGACCTGATGGACCTGGTGCTGGCGGTAGCAGGCGGTCAGCAGACCAAAACCGAGCAGCGGGGCTATCGGGAAATTTCCATTTTCAAAGACGGCGTGACCCTGTAAGTTATAGAGCGGTCGATGCCGATTGCGCGGATTTGGACCAGTTATCCGTACAACAACGCGAAATTACTGTTTTCTCCTCTATTCTCCATAGCAAGGCCCCGCAGTCCACAGGATTGCGGGGTCTTGCCATGTGCGGGGCAGATGAAACGATGTTGGGGGAGGCGGCGCGCCGGGTCGTCGCGCCCTACGGGAGTGCGAAATCTGGGTGTTCGGGCGGCTGAGGACAGCCGCCCCCTACGCAGGGTTTCCGGTCGTTTCGGTAGGGGACGGTCTTGACCGCCCCGCAAAATCTGTGCAAAAGACACGCCCCACAGTCGGCCGACTGTGGGGCGTGTTTTGGTGTATGTGGGATAAATCAGCGGCTGACGCTGATGCCGGCCACGCCGAAGATGACCTCGTTGGCGATGGCTTCCACGGTGAGGGAGGCCAGCTCCTTGTTGGGGTCAACGCGCAGGCGCTTGACGGTGGCGTGGTTGAAGTTGCTGATGTAGAGGTTCTCCGCCTCGGTGGTCAGGGCGGAGGTCATCCAGTCGTCGATGCTGACGGGGTAGACCAGGGGAGTTGCCTCGGTAGTTCCGTCGGCATAGGTGACGGTGAGGCGGACGTTCTCCACGCCGGTGTGCATCCAGTAGGTGCTGGCGATGAACATCACGGCCAGCTCCTGGGCCTTGCCGGTCAGGGGGAAGGTGGTGGCGGAGGGGAACACATCGTAGATGGACACGCAGGCCAGGTTGTCGCCCTGGGCGGGGGTGGCGAAGGGGATGCCGGAGCGGGACAGGACGGTGCCGCCGCTGTTACGCATACCGGAGTCGTCCACGTGCAGGCCACGGTGGCCCCACTGGCTCCAGTTATGGGCGGCGCGGCCGTTCTTATAAAGGCGCATGGCAAAGCCCTTGGGCAGGGGGTGGATATAGGACTGCTTGTGCAGGTTGGTGGTGCTGCAGTTGAAGAAGGCGGAGATGTCCACGGGGGTGAAGGGCTTTTCCTCCAGCGGGGTCTCATCAACGGCCTCCACCTCGATGTCGTAGTCGGCAGCCAGCCAGGCGTCGTACCGGCCGGCGGTGACACGCAGGAACAGGGTGTGGTCGCCGGGGACGTTCTTGGCGGTGGCGTAGACCTTATTGCCCACGGTGGAGATATTCTCCAAAGTTTCGGACACGTCGTAAAGTTCAGCAAGCCGGCCGTTATTGACGGCGAAGGACAGCTTGTTGCCCGCCAGCACGGTGGTGGCCACGGACACGGTGGGGATGGGGGCGGTGCCGTGGATGACCTGCAGGCGGAACTTGCCCACCTTGTCGGTCTTGACGATGATGAAGCTGTTGTTGACGCCGGGTTCGATCTCGTAGGGGACGACCTGGCCGTCCAGCAGTACCAGCTCCACGTCGGCAGAGCGCATGGGGATGCGGAAGCGCTTGGTTTCGGCGCGGTCGCAGTGGACGTTGAAGAATTCCTCGTTCCCCCGGCGGTGGTAGTGGAAGCCGATGTCCTGCAGGGTCAGGCTGGCGTGTTCCCACTCCTCAGGCAGGCCGGGCTGGATATGCACGTAGCCGTCCACGGCGTTGACGCGGATACCGAACAGACCCTCCATCACCGTGCGCAGGTACATACTGGAGGTGTCGGTGAAGTCGGAGTCGCCCAGGTCGGAGGTGCAGCGGTTGGACTGGACGTGGGGGGCCATGCCGGGGTTGCGGCCGGTGAAGAAGCAGTCGGTGACGCCGTCCAGCAGCTTTTTGCCCTGCTCCTTCAGGCCCACCTGGAAGTAGGCCAGGGCCAGGTGCAGGTTCTCCGAGGGGAACAGGCCGCAGTTGGAGTACTGCTTGGGCAGCCAGGTGGAGGAGTAGGACAGGCGGCCGCCGCGGCCGGGGGTGGAGATGCTCTTGAGGTGCTGCTCGGTATAGCGCAGGGTGCGGTACGCCTTGCGGTGGTCCACCATGAAGGAGTCGATGGGGTGGTAGACGGTGGGCAGCTCCACAGCGGGGTGGATCAGGCGGTTGCCGACGGTGTCCAGGCTCTCGGCGTAGACGCCCTCGTGGGGCAGCCACAGCTTTTCCTCCAGGGCCTTTTTGATCTTCTCCGCCCGCCGGGCAAAGCGCGTGCCGTCCCGGCCGATCTTTTCGGCGATCTTGGACAGGACTAGGTTGGCCCGGTAGTTGTAGGCGGTGGCCTGGGTACAGCCGGCGCCGTTGTAGTTGTGGCCGTCGGAGATCCAGGTGTTCAGCATACTCTGGTACAGACCGTCGTCGTCGGGGTCGAAGACACGGGTCTCGAAGTCCACCATGGCGCACATATCGTCAAAGTGCTTGGCGGCGAAGTCGAAGTTGCCCGACCACTCGATGTAGTACAGCATCATATCCAAAGCACATTCCTGCATATTGTAGGTGCCGAAGAAGGGGCTGTGGTCGGAGTTGAAGTAGGAGGGAAGGACGCCCACGCCGTTTTCGATTTTGGAGCGGGAGGCGGCGTAGCCGAACTGCCCCTCGGGAATGGGGGCGGTGTCGTGGACCACCTGCTCGTCCTTGGGGTCGCCGTGGGTGATGTGGCTCATCCACATATCAATGGTCTTTTCCACCCGGTCATTCCAGTGCATGGCGGTGGGGGCGTACCAGTTGCGCCAGCCCAGATAGGGGTTATGGTAGGCGAAGGCGCCGTGGTTGAAGGCGTCCTTATGCCAGGAGGCGTCCAGGGCGATGACGTTGGGTACCACGGTCAGGTCCATGGGGTGGTCGGGGGTGTCCACGTCGATGCAGGCGAACTTGGCGTAGATCTGGGACTTGATGTAGGCCACGGGGTCGTCCATGGCAAGCCAGCGGTCCAGCACGGACTCGTCCTCGTTACGGATGGCGATGATGTAGCCGTCCAGCACCTGGCCGGGTTCGATGGGGGCGGAGATGCGGACCACCTGATCGTCCTCGTTCTCCGCGTCGCTGCCCAGGAAGGTGCTGGGGTAGATGTCGGCCATGGCCTTGGCGGAGCCGATGCCGAAGCTGGCGGGGAAGCTGGTGGCCACCCACATGTGCTTGCCGTCGGTGTGGGTAAGGTGGGCGCGGTTGGTGCCGATCTCCACCCGGTTGCCCACGGCGTTGTCGGCGGTGAAGTAGCGGCGGGGTTCACCCTTCATCTCAAAGCGGCCCTGCATCTCGGTGATACCGCCGAAGCCGGCGGCGAAGAAGCACCGCTGGTTGGTGGTGATGCGGTAGTGGACCAGATAGCCGTCCTCGGGCAGGAGGGGGTACGCCTCCATCTTCACGCTGACGTCGGGGAACCAGGAGGAGATCTGGCTCAGCTCGTACTCCATCCAGCCGTTCTTGAACTGGGCCAGCACGTCCTCGGAGTTGTGGAACCAGCGGGAGGTCTGGTCAATGTCGTCGGTGTAGTAGAAGCCGGCGCGGCGGCCGGGGGTGATGGCAAGGCCGCTGACCAGCACGCCGCATTTCTCCTGGTACGTGATGGGGTTTTTGGCCCAGTCGGTGACGGTACCCATGAACTGGGGGGCGTCGCCGGCGAAGGTGAAGAAGCGGGCGGTCTGCTCGTCATTCTTGTGGGAGCCGTACAGGGTGCGGTTGAACAGCTCGCAGCTGCCGTTGATGGCGTAGCCGGTTTCTGTGGGGGTGTAGTGGGTTTTCGGGTCCATAAAATCTCCTCCTCTGTTTTTGCACCATATCGTTTTGTCCATAAAATATATCAAATCGTCCATAAAGTGCGGTAAAATGGCAAAAAACCCGCAATATTTGGGGTTTCTTGCTTGGAGCATAACACAGGGCTTGTGAAAATGCAAGAGCTTTGCCCGAAAATCTCCATTTAAGATTTTATGTGGGTCCATCTAAAAAAACATATAAAAAGCTGTCTGAACGCGTTGCGTTCAGACAGCTTTTACAAGGAACTTATTTACGGCAGCGCCACACTCAGTGGGCGATGGAGGCCACGGAAGCCTGAGGAACGGCGGCAGCCTTTGCGGTGTAGGAGGACACGTCCAAAATGGTTTCGCCGTCGACTTGCAGGGCTACGGGACGGTCGAACGCCACCGAGATCTCCTTACCGTTGAGTACGGCTACGTGCTTGGTGTGTTTTACGTGAGCGCCCTTGAACAGGGAGGGGAAGATGATCAGCGTTTTCAGCTTGCCGGAGCCGTGGAACACCATGGTGGACAGGGTGCCGCAGTCGCGGACCTGATCGGGGGTGGGCATCATGCCGCCGCCGTAAAATCTGCCGTTCATGGTGGGGGCGAGCCACGCCTTCTTATACGTGGTGGTGGTACCGTCCACGGTGACGGTGGCGGTGGTGGGCTTATAGTGGAACAGCAGACCCTTGATGGCGATGGCGGTGTAGTTTACCTTTTTGTTCTGCTGCTTTTTCTGTTCGTCACCCACCTGGCAGCAATAGCCGTCGATGCCGTAGCCGACGCCGTTGATGAAGCGGTAGGAATTGCCCTTCACGGTGACGCTGGGCAGATTTCGGATGTGTTCGGTGACGGAGAAGGGCGTGTCCGCCGTGGTACGGCCCAGATCGTGAGCAAAGTCGTTGCCGGTGCCGCTGGGGAAATAGAGTACTTCGTGGGTGAGATCCAGGTCCGCCACATTGTTGGCGAAGCGGTTGAGAGTCCCGTCGCCGCCGGCCAGGATGATGTAATCGTCCTTGTCCAGCCGGGCCAGGAACGCGGGGTAATCGGAAATCTCCGTAACATCCAGCAGCTTTGCGGTGTCGGGTATCGTGGTTTCCAGATTTTTTGCAAGGGCAAGGCTGTCGGCATTGCCCGCCAGTTTGTTGAAAAGGATGTAAGCGGTAGCCATAGTAAATCCCCTCTGTTTCGGTTTTAAGTCAGTTTGCTTGCAAAATGAAGGCGGCATCGTGGGTTGAAACCGAGGATGCCCCACTTGATTTGCGCGGATATATACTTGGGCCTACGGCTTTAAGTATACCAAAATCGGGGATAAAAGCAAGATATTTGACGAAGATTGTCGTTTTATGCAAGACGGCGGGAGCGGACCCGGGGAATAACAAGGGCGCCCGGAATAAATTTGCCTTGTATTTCTGTGTCGAAACAGGTATAATGTGTGCGAGAAAGCTGTCAAGACAAGAGAGCGTTGCCCGATTGGGGATAAGACAGAAGGAGGAAGAAAACAATGACGTGTCAAAAATGCGGCAGTGTGCTGCCCGACGATAGCAAGTTTTGTCAGGTTTGCGGTGCCCGATTAGAGGATGTGCCGCTGTTTGAGGTGGCTCAGGAGGCGGCAGCGGCACCGGCCGGTGGAGCCGCGGAATGGGAGGAGAACGACCAGGCACAGGTGCCTGTGGGAGTGCCGGTGGCCCCTGTTGAGAGCAAGAAGCGGGGTGTGCCGGTAGCTGCCAAGGTGTTTTTGATCATCCTGCCGGTGCTGCTGGTCGTGTCCCTTGCGGTGAATGTGGCGCAACTGGTGCGCGGCGCGGGGGCGGCCCAACTGGTGGCCGATCAGCAAGACACGATCCAAAGACAGGAGTCTGAGATTTACGACCAGGACCGACAGATCGCCGACCTGACGGGCAAGGTTTATGAGCTGGGGATCACCAGCGGTTACTACGAGCAGATTTGCGACGTGCTGAGCAGCGGAAAAATCGGATATGCTGCCAACAACTTCAGAACCAGCGAGAGCGTAATTGTGGTGAGCAAGAATCAAACAAACCGCAAAATCACCCTGACCGCCTACTGGAGCAACGGCGGTACGGTTTCCACCGACTATTCCGGCAGTTCGGCCTATCTTTCCTATGACGCCAACGAATGGAACACCTCCACCACGCTGACCATCGAACCCCAGTTTGAGGGTCTGACAACCGTTACATTCAGCAACAACCGGGATTCCGACACGTTTAAGATTTTGATCATCGTTACCGAATAAACGACGATGCCACGTAAAAACCGCCAGGCCTGTTTACAGGTCTGGCGGTTTTTTATAGAAGTGAATTCAGCTCTGCCATGGTCCGGGCTGTGGGCTCGGGGGTGTGGGCCAGGGGGAAGGGGAGATGCAACGCCTGGTACTTGGTGCTGCACAGCTTACGGAAGGGGAGCAGCTCCACCTTGTCCACGCAGGGGTGGGTGTCCCGGATCTGGGCAAGGGCGCGGATATTGTCCCCGCTGTCGTTCAGACCGGGGATGATGACCTGACGCAGAGTGGTAGGGATGTTTTTTTCATTCAGCAGGGCAAGGAAGTCCAAAACGGGGGACAGGGAGCAGCCCACGTGTTCCCGGTAGTCGGCGTCGTTGGTGTATTTGACGTCCAGCAGCACCCGGTCGGTGACGGTGAGCAGGTGCAGCACATCCTCGTTCATCACGCAGCCGGAGGTATCCAGGCAGGTGTGGATGCCGTCGGCCTTGCAGAGAGTGAACAGCTCCGCCGCCTCCGCCGCCTGCAGCAGAGGTTCGCCCCCGGACAGGGTGATGCCGCCCTGGGTGCCGAAGTACTCTTTGTACCGCCCGGCCCGGCGGGCCAGCTCCCCCGCGGAGAGGGTCTGACCGCCGTCGAAATCCCAGGTATCGGGGTTGTGGCAGCACTTGCAGCGCAGGGGGCAGCCCTGGGTGAACACCACAAAGCGCACGCCGGGGCCGTCCAGGGTTCCCAGGGACTGGATGGAGTGGACCTGCATCACATGACCTCGTGGAAGGTGCGGCTGATGACCTCGCGCTGCTGCTCCCGGGAGAGCTTGTTGAAGTTCACCGCGTAGCCGGACACACGGATGGTCAGGTTGGGGTATGCCTCGGGATCTTCATAGGCCTTGAGCAGGGTCTCCCGGTTCATGACGTTGACGTTGATGTGGTGGGCCATCTTGGCAAAGTAGCCGTCCAGGACGGATACCAGATTGACCTTACGCTCCTCCTCGGTCTTGCCCAGGGTCTCCGGGGTGATGGAGAAGGTGTTGGACACGCCGTCCCGGCAGTCGTCATAGCTGATCTTGGCCACGGAGTTCAGGGAGGCCAGGGCGCCGTTTTCCTCCCGGTTGTGCATGGGGTTGGCGCCGGGGGCAAAGGGCTGGCCCGCGCCGCGGCCGTCGGGGGTGGCGCCGGTATTCTTGCCGTACATCACGTTGGAGGTGATGGTGAGGACGGACAGGGTGTGGATGGCATCCCGGTAGGTGGGGGTCTTGCGCAGCTGGGTGATGACCTTGTGGGTCAGCTCCTTGGCCAGCAGGTCCACCCGGTCGTCGTCGTTGCCGAACTTTGGGAAGTCGCCCACGGTCTCAAAGCCCTCGATAAATCCGTCGGCATTGCGGATGGGGCGCACCTTGGCGTACTTGATGGCGGACAGGGAGTCGGTGACAACGGACAGGCCGGCCACGCCGAAGGCCATGAGCCGCTCCACCACGGTGTCGTGCAGGGCCATCTGGGTCTTTTCATAGGCGTACTTGTCGTGCATATAGTGGATGACGTTCATGGTGTTGACGTACAGCCGCATGAGCCAGGCGATGTATTCGTCGTAGCGCTTGACCACCGCGTCAAAGTCCAGCTCGTCCCCCTCCATCACGCCCATCTGGGGACCCAGGTGCATGGCGCTGGGCACGTCGTAGCCGCCGTTCAGGGCGATGAGCAGGAGTTTTGCCAGGTTGCAGCGGGCGCCGAAGAACTGCATCTGCTTGCCCACCTTCATGGCGGACACGCAGCAGGCGATGGCGTAGTCGTCGCCGTAGTGGGGACGCATGAGGTCGTCGTTTTCGTACTGGATGGAGTCAGTGTCGATGGATACCTTGGCGCAGAAGCGCTTGAACGCCTCGGGCAGGGCGGTGGACCACAGGATGGTGATGTTGGGTTCCGGGGCGGGGCCAAGGGTGTACAGGGTGTTCAGGAAGCGGAAACTGCTTTTGGTGACCAGGCTGCGGCCATCCTCGCCCATGCCGCCCACCGCCTCGGTGATCCACATGGGGTCGCCGCCGAACAGCTCGTTATACTCGGCGGTGCGCAGGTGGCGGGCGATGCGCAACTTGATGACGAAGTCGTCCATCAGCTCCTGGGCCTGGGCCTCGGTGAGGGTGCCGCGCGCAATGTCCCGCTCGATATAGATGTCGAAGAAGGTGCTGACACGGCCCAGGGACATGGCGGCGCCGTTCTGCTCCTTGATGGAGGCGAGGTAGGCGAAGTAGGTCCACTGGATGGCCTGGCGGGCGTCCCTGGCGGGCTGGGAGATATCACAGCCGTAGGAGGCGGCCATCTCCTTCATGTAGCCCAGGAAGGTGATCTGCTGGAACAGCTCCTCGCTCAGGCGGGCGGTGTCGGCGTTGAAGTCCTGCTCGCCCACGCGGGCCTTGTCCGCCTGCTTCATTTTGATCAGGTGGTCCACGCCGTACAGGGCCACACGGCGGTAGTCGCCGATGATGCGGCCACGGCCGTAGGCGTCGGGCAGGCCGGTGATGACGTGGCTGCTGCGGGCGGCGCGCATTTCGTCGGTATAGACGCGGAAGACGCCGGTATTGTGGGTGGTGCGGAACTTGAATTCCTCCTCCACCTTGTCGCTGAGCTGGTAGCCGTAGGCCTTGCAGGCCTGGCGGGCCATACGGATGCCGCCGAAGGGGTTGACGCCCCGCTTGAGGGGACTGTCGGTCTGCATACCCACGATGAGTTCGTTGTCCTTGTCAATATAGCCGGGGGCATAGCTGGTCAGGGAGGACACGGTTTCGGTATCGATGTCCAGCACGCCGCCCTTGGCCCGCTCCTGCCGGAACAGGTCCTGCACCTTGGCCATGAGGGCGTCGGTGCGGGGGGTGGCTTTGGACAAAAACGCCTCGTCCCCGTGGTATTCGGTGTAGTTGGCCTGGATAAAGTCCCGGACGTTGATCTCGTCCTGCCACACGCCGCTGCGGAAGCCGGTCCAGTTTTCGTGAGTCATACAAACATCTCCTTCAAGCGCAAAAAAATGGGCAAATCAGTAAGGACTGACTTGCCCAGACGGTCGGCTGCTGTGCCTTTTGCATTCCCTTGCGGTTGCCCGCTGATCCGTCAGTCATGCAAAGGTTTTCTATTTATGCCAATATTCTATCCTATTCGTCGGGTTCTGTCAAGCGGGAAGAATGAACAAAAACGGATTCCGCCCGGCTTGCAATTGTGGGTGGTGGGGGATATAATAGAAAATACAAGCTGCATGAAACGGAGGCGCTTATTATGAACAACATTCCCGATTATGTTCGTCCCGGCGGAAAGTCCTACGTCAGCCCCGAGGGCATTATTTATTGCACAGACGGAAATATGCGCTGGGCCTATGAGCTGGACCAGTGCAGCAGACCGGCCAAGCTGTTGTCCCTGCTGCGCAGATGGATCGCCGTGGGGGCGGTTGCGGGTGTGCTGGTTTTGGGCTTGAGGGTGGCCACGGATGGTATGGCGGGCCTGTTGAGCGGTTTGCTCGTCCTGCTGGGGCTGATCGGAGCCGGAGCGGTGCTTGCGCTGGTTCTGTTCGGCGTGCATCTGCTGCAGAAGGGACGGGTGGTCTGCCTGCTGTTCACCCTGGGCGAGGAGACCGTTTCCTGTCAGCAGGTCAAGGGGACGGCGAACAAGGAAAAAGTGACCCACGAGTTTGCGGTTTGGGTGGGGGGACAGAGTCAACCGGCCCTGCAATTCTGTGAGCTGCGCCAGGCGGAGCTGAGAAGTGTGCGTGCCATCGGGGCCGACCAGGTCCGTCACAGCATCCGGCTGCGCGGGGCAAAGGGACTGCAAACGCTTTTGCTTGAACCACAGCAGTTTCAGCCGGTGCTGAGCTATTTGCAGGAGCATTGTCCCAATGTGAACTGAAGTTAAAAAGCATGGAGGAGCAGTCCGGTCCGCACAGGCGGGTCGGGCTGCTTCTTTTGTTGGTTTCAAAAGCAAAAGGGAATGATTAAAGGGAGAAGCAGAAGTTTGAACTTATGTATTGAAAAGAATAAACAGAGGGTCTTTCCGGGAATAGGGACTTGAGTCCTGTGAGGGTAAAAATTATAATAGATGTATCGACAATGCAATCTCAGCATTAGGAGGAGAGGAACATGAGCGAAAACAGAAAGCCTCTTGAAGGGGTTCGCCTGGTTGAGCTGGCCAACTACGTTGCCGCCCCCATTGTGGGCCGTATTGCCGCCGACCTGGGCGCGGAGGTCATTAAAATCGAGGGCCGCGGCGGCGACACCTGGCGCGTGACCGGTTTGAACCACACCCACTCCGAACCTACCGAGAACCCGGTGTTCGATATTTTTAACGTGGGGAAGAAGTCCCTGTCCCTGAACATGAAGACCAAAGAGGGCATGGAGATTTTCTTCAAGCTGCTGGAGGGGGCCGACATTTTGGTGACCAATACCCGCAACCAGTCGCTGGTGAAGTTGGGTGTGGATTACGAGTCCATCAAGGACCGGTTTCCCCGGCTGATCTACGCCACCCTGACCGGCTTTGGCTACGAAGGACCCGACTGTAACGCCCCGGGCTTTGACAACATCGCCTTTTGGGCCCGGTCCGGCTTCTCCGCCGATATGTCCATTGAGGGTCCCGGCAGCTATCCCGTCAACTCCCGCCTGGCCATGGGCGACATCCTGTCCGGCACCACCCTGTTCGGCGGCGTGATGACCGCCCTGTATCAGCGGGAAAAGACCGGAAAGGGCGACTTTGTAACGATGTCCCTCTACAACGCCGGTATTTGGATGATGGGCGGCTGCCTGATGGCCACACAGGAACCCTACTGCCATCCCTTCCCCGAGCATCGCAACTTCGGCACCGCCACCAATCTGGCCTACCGCTGTGCTGACGGGGAGTGGCTGCGCTGCACCATCTTTGAGTACGAGCGCTACGCCTACAAGTTCTTTGACGCCCTGGGCGTAGCCAAACAGGTTGCTGACTTCGGTGTGCATGACATGGCCAGCATGGTGGCCCACGCCGGGGATTTGGTCCCTCTGTTTGAGGGGGTGTTCCTGACCAAGACCTCTGAGCAATGGCTGAAGATTTTTGGTGAGCTGGACATTGTGGCCGGGCGCCTGAGCCACGTGCGGGACGTGCTGAAGGACGAGCAGGCCTGGGCCAACGAGTACCTGCAGAAGTACACCTGCGTCAACGGGGTGGAGCGGGTGATGCCCACCGCCCCCGTGCGCCTCGGGTCTCAGGGGCCGCTGACCTTCGGAAAGCCCTTTATGTGCGGCGACCACAACCGTCAGGTGCTGACGGAGCTGGGGTATTCCGAGGAACAGATCGAGGCGATCTTCGCCGCCGGCGCCCTAAGCTGACAAAAACGCCCCGCAGGGAGCGCCTGCAGGGCGAAGTGGTGCTTATGCTTTCTTTGTCCAGTAGTCGGCGCAGAAGTCGCGGAAGCTGAGCGCAGCCCTGGACAGATACTTTTTGGGGTTCCAAAACAGGGCCATTTCCCGGGTGGTAAATTCGTCGGAAATGGGGATGTAGCAGTTGGGTCGGAGCATATCCACCTCGTAAGCGGAGGAGGAGGTCAGGGCCACGCCGAACTCGGCGTCGATCAGGGCGGAACGGATGGAGGCATCGCACTCCAGTACCCGGCGGACCGTTACACCGGCGCGGTCGAACAGGTCCGCGCAGTAGGCCCGCCAGGGATTGCCCACGGGCAGGTCGATGTATGGCTGATTCTCCAGCTCCCGCAGCCAGACCGTATCCCGGGCGGCAAGCGGGTGGCTCTTGGGTACGCAGAGGTAGACCCGGTCGGTTTTCAGCACCACGTGTTCGAAACCGGGGTCGGTGACCTCGTTCATGCCCGCGATGACGAAGTCCGTCCTCATCCTGCGCAGGGAGTCGGTCAGCCCGTCCAGGGTTTGGCTGTGCTGCTTGATGGAGTACTCCGGACACTGGTGGCGGAAGTCGCGGATCATATTCAGCCAAACCTGAGGTGAGCCAACGGTCAGGCTGACCTGATGCTCGGCGGTTTCGGTCAGCTCCTGCAGGGCGGTGCGGCCGTTCTCCAGGGCGGTAAAGACATCGTTGACATACTGCAGATAGACGCGCCCAGCCTGATTCAGGCGAATTGAGCGCTTGGAGCGGTCAAACAGCCGGACCCCCAACTCCTTCTCCAGGCCGATGATCATACTGCTCAGGGCGGTTTGGGAGATGTAAAGCTCTTTGGCGGTCTGGGTGATATGCTCGGTGGCCGCCAGCCTGCGGAAATAGTCCAGTTGAAGCAAGGTGATCATGGGGCGCCCCTCCATAAGTTTAATCTTATGAAACACATTAAAATTATAAGCTGCACATTTAACTTTGTCAATCTGTGACAGACATTCGAAAGGGAGGAATTTCAAATGCGAGATGCGGTAATTACCGATTGTGTGCGAACTGCCGTTGGCAAAATGAACGGCGCTTTGAGTGAGTATGATGAGCAGGAGCTGGCCGCCATCGTGATGAAGGAGGTGCTGAACCGCTCCAAAATCACCCCGGAGCAGGTGGATGAGGTCATCTTCGGTCACGCGAAAATGAATACGTATCCTATGAATTTGGCCCGCTACGGCTGGCTGGAGGCGGGGATGCCCGACACGGTACCCGGTTACACCCTGCACCGGGCCTGTTCCTCCGGATCTCAATCCATTTACGACGCCAGCCAGATCGTGGCCTGCGGCGATGCGGACGTGATTTTGGTCGGCGGCGCGGAGAACATGACCAAGTCCTGCTACTTCCTGCGTGGGGTCCGCAATGGGTTGGGTACCAAAAACGTGACCATTCAGGACAACATTTTGGAGGGGTCTGCCGGCAACTCCCCCGAGGAGCTGTTCGGCGTGCTGCCCATGGGCCTGACCGCCGAGAATGTGGCCGAGATGTACGGTATTGAGCGGGAAATTCAGGACAAGTTCGCCCTTGGCAGCCAGGAACGGGCCCGCAAGGCGATCGATGAGGGGAAGTTCAGGGAGCAGATCGTCCCTGTGGACGGCTTTGACACCGACGAGCATCCCCGCTCCACCACCTACGAAAAGCTGTCCGCCATGAAGCCCGCCTTCAAAAAGGACGGCACCGTCACCGCCGGAAACGCCTCCGGCCGCAACGACGGCGCCTCCGCCGTGCTGGTGATGAGCCGGGCGAAGGCGGACGAGCTGGGTTACGACTACTATCTGCGCCACGTGGCCTCCGCCGTGTCGGCCATTGAGCCGAAAATCATGGGCGTGGGTCCTATCGAAGCGTCGCGGAAGGCCCTTGAAAAGGCGGGGCTGAAGATTGAGGACATGGGCCTCATTGAGCTGAACGAGGCCTTTGCCGCCCAGGCGGTGGCGGTGATGCGGGAGTGGGTCAAGTGGTCGGACCGCGATACCTTTGACACCATTTGGGCGCGTACCAACGTCAACGGCAGCGGCATTTCCCTGGGGCATCCCCTGGGTGCCACGGGCGGTATTCTGACCACCAAGCTGTTTTACGAGCTGAAAGAGCGGCCCGACGTGCGCTACGCTATGGTCACCATGTGTATCGGCGGCGGTATGGGTTTTGCCTCCATCTTCGAGGCGTGCAGAAAGGACGGTTGAGGGATATGAAAAAAGTTGTGATCGCAGACAGCCTGCGCACCGCCTGGGGCAAGCCCGGCGGAGGGCTGGCCTCCTTTATTGCCTCTGATTTCTCCGCCGAATTGCTCAAGGGTCTGCTTGCTCGCGCCGGAGTGGAGGCTTCGGCGGTGGATCAGGTGGTTTTCGGGCAGGCCCACCCCTCCACCATGCCCAACAACATCGGACATTACGCCTGGCTGAAGGCGGAGCTGCCTGTGGAGGTGCCGGGTTACACCGTGCAGAGCTGCAGCGGGTCCGGTCTGCAGGCCCTGCGAAGCTGCTATTATCTGATTGCCAGCGGTAACGAGGATATCTGCGTGGCCGGCGGCACGGACAGCTATTCCGCCGCACCCTTCGTGCTGCGGGACGTGCGCAACCGGTTCCGTCCCGAGAACCGCACTTTCATCGACAGCGTGGAGGAGGCCGAGTGCTGCACCCAGCCCAAGGCCATGACCAGGATGGAGCAGTATGAGCTGGCCTACGGTGCCTGTTTGAACGATGAGGCGGTCGCATTTGCCAAAGAGAGTATCGTCAGGGCCCGGGATGGGGATCGCGCCGGGCAGATCCTGCCCATTTCCTACGAGGTGCGCAAGAAAGGCACCGTCACCGTGGATGCCGATGAGCTGGTGGCCGGGGCAGATGAGGAGACCGTGCTGGCTCCCTACGCCGACGGTGCGGCGGTGGCCCTGCTGATGAGCGAGGACAAGGCCAAGGAACTGGGTATCAACGGGCAGGCGGCGGTCTGCGGCTTTGCGGTGGCAGGCGGCGACCCGGAAAGACCTCATTTGGCCGGCGCTGCGGCGGTGGAGAAGCTGCTGAAAAACAAGGGGCTGGCCATGGGGGACGTGGCTGTGCTGGAGATTATGGAAAACAGCGCCCGGGACGTGGTGGAAATTGCCAAGGCTTTGGGCGGCAATGCAAAAATCAATCCCATGGGCGGCGCTCTGGCCCGGGGCAAAAACGACGGCGCCGAGGGCATTGCCATGCTGATGCGCCTGGTGGACAGCCTGCAGGCGGGGGAGAAGGGCGTGCTGTGCGCCTATACTGCCGGCGGTCAGGGTATGGCCGCGCTGATCGAGAAGTAAGAGGGAGCGTTGTTAACTATGAAAAAATGTGCTGTTATCGGCGGCGGCGCTATGGGCCGCCAAATTGCCCTGAATACCGCCATCCACGGCTATGAGGTGGCGGTGTGCGAGAGCTTCCCCGCCGCGCTGGAGAGCCTGGAGAACTGGAAGGAGTCCTATTTGGCCGGGCGGGTGGAAAAGGGCCGCATGACCCAGGAGCAGGTGGATGCCGTCAAGGCCCGCTTCGCCGTTACCGCTGATTTGGCCGTGGCCTGCAAGGATGCCGATATCGTCATTGAGGCCATTATCGAGGACAAGCAGGCCAAGCTGGACCTGCTGGGCAGGGTGAGCAAGCTGGTGCGGGCGGACACCCTCATTACCACCAACTCCAGCTACATGGTGTCCTCCACCTTTGCCGGCGTGGTGGACCACCCGGAGCGGCTGGCTAATCTGCATTACTTTATGCCCGCCCTGGTGATGAAGCTGGTGGAGGTGGTCCGCGGCGACCACACCAGTCAGGAAACTGTGGACAAGCTGATGGCCTTTGCCAGGGAGACCGGTAAGACCCCCACCCTGGTACAGAAGGAGGAGGACGGTTTTATCGTCAACAACATCCTCAACGCCATCAAGGAGGAGGCATACCGTTTGGTCAGTCAGGGCGTGTGCACCACGGCGGACCTGGACGCGGCGGTCAAGCTGGGTCTGGGTCACCCCATGGGTCCTTACGAGCTGGACGATATGAGCGGTGTGGACGTGCGCTACAACGTACTCAAGCGCCGCTATGAGGAGAAGGGCGTCAAGTCCAATGGCTACGATATGATCGAGAAACTGGTGCAGGAGGGCCGTTTGGGCAAGAAGGTCAAGCACGGATTCTACGACTACGACTAATTTCCGGTATTTTCCTGTATGGGGCAACCCGTTGGTATGTGCTAAAATTGATTGAAACGATCTGCATAAGATGAAACTACGAACTGGAGGAAAGAACTATGAAGAAACTGACGTCCTTTCTGCTGACGCTGGTGATGCTGGCGGGCATGATGCCCGGCGTGGCAATGCCTGCCGTGGCGGCGGAGGCCCAGCCTATTCAGGGCTACTATTACGGTCAGGAGATCGTAATTGACGGCAAGCTGGACGAGGCCCCCTGGATCATGCGCGACCGGGTGGGCGGCACTGCCGTCACCCTGCTGTGCGGTGACACCAGCCTGTATATGGGCCTGTACACCAAGCAGTCCACCGCCGTGCTGACCGTCAACGGTGTGGAGGCCAAGGTGGACTTTGACCTTGGCTCTGTTACGATCAACGGCGAGAAGGTGGGTACCGCCAATGCCAATGCCGACCGGGGGACTGCCGAGCTGCAGCTTACCCTGGCCAGTGTGGGGCTGGAGTACCTGCGCAATCAGACGGTGTCCTTCGCCATGACCATCGGCAGCGACAGCTACAGCGGCACCGCGCTGCTGGCCGGCTCCGCCATTGCCTTTGCTGAGAATTTTGACGACATCGCCAGCCGCTCCTACGCCAAGAGCATGGGCAGCGACACGGCGGAGATCTTCTGCCGTCAGGACGATCAGGGGCTGGGCGCCATGCACATTCGGACAGGCAACCTGTCCGCCAGCGGCAGCGCCATGATCATGCCCAACTTCAAGATGGGCAGCAACTTTGACCCCTCCCGGGGCTACACCGTGACCTTTACCGCCGACTTTAACGACCTGGTGGTGGCCGGTCAGCCCGCCTATTTGGCCCTGAGCGCCTTCTGCGTGGATGTGCGCGCCGACGTGTACAATCGCCACGGCTTCTACGCCGACGAGGTGGGCAACATCTACGTGACCCTGTACGACACCACCGTGGCCAACACCAAGTTTGACACCGGCTTTGACCTGCCCGCCAAGAACGTGGAGGTACGCATTGAGGTGGACGACGATTTTGCCTCCGAGGTGTTTATGAACGGCAAGAGCGTGGGCGTGTTCCCCATCTCCGGCCGCCGGGACGCCAACAACATGACCATGGGTATCGGCTCCTCCACGGTCCGCCGGGGCAGCGATGCCCGCAAGAACGACGTGATGGTGTACGACCTGCTGTTTGAGCAGGAGGCCCCCGCCATCAAGCTGCAGGCCGGTCAGTTGGCCGGGGCCAAGGACCTGGCACTGGACGGCGCCCTGGATGAGATGTTTTGGACTATGCGCGAGGTTGCCGGTGGCACCAAGATCGGCGCCCTGTGCGATGGGAAGTACCTGTACCTGGGCCTGGAGTCCAAGGAGAGCGCGCTGAATTTCACCGTCAACGGACAAAAGGCCAAGGCGACCCTGGGCAAGAGTCCCAAGTTTGAGCTGGGCTTTACCATGGGCAGCACCATCAAGGGTAACGGCGAGGGGCAGTACGAAATTTCCATCCCCCTGTCCCTGATGCAGATGGAGGACCCCGTGGGTAAGACCATTGAGTTCTCCGCCACCGCCGCGGGGGTGACCAAGGAGTACGCCCTGACTTTGGGCGGCGGCACCCCCCTGCAGCTGGTGACCCGGAAGCCCGCCGCCGGCGACGGCAAGAACGACGCCGTGGCCTATCTGGACACCGCCGGATTGGCCTTTGACGGTCAGCTGAAGGAAAACCAGTGGTACAACATCTACAAGGCCGCCGGCACCGACGATGCCCCCGCCGCCCATGTGGGCTTTTTGTGGAACGGCAAGGCCATGTTTGTGGGCGGTCAGGTCTTTGATGCTGCCCGGGCCAAGAATATCACCTTTACGTTGGGCGATAAGACCGTAACCGCCGACCTGACCGCCGGTACGGCCAGCGTGGGCGAGGTCAAGACCTCCGGTCAGACCTTTGAGTGGCGCATCCCCTTTGCCGAGCTGGGCATGGGCAACGCCCTGAACGTGGAGAAGGACTACAAGCTGGACGTTACCAATACCGCCGGTACCTCCACCCTGTACGGCAAGCTGCGGTTTGTGGGTCAGGTGATGGTCTGGGGTGACAACTGCCAGGATTTCGGCACCAAGAACTACGTGGTGACCACCACCGGCGCGTACACCAAGTGGAACAACGGCGAAAACGGCTACGAGCTGGTCACCGAGGAGGGCCTGCCCGACAGCAAGAACGAGTATTTCGGCTATTACACCCTGCTGGACTATGAGGGCGGCGCCTACGAGTTCACCGTGGACATGAACATCAAGGACGTGGCCCGGCACAGCGGCGGCACCATCGTGGGCTGGCGCGGCCTGTGCTTCGAAATTCGTCAGGCCAACTTGCAGACCCGCTTCTGCTTCACCAACGACGGCAAGGGCGAGCTGCTGCTGGAGACCCCCTACTATATGTTCAACGAGTCCAAGCCAACCGGCATCAAGCTGGGTGAGCGGGTCAAGGTCACCGTTAAGGTGGACAAGGGGCGCACCCCCAACTTGTACGTCAACGACAAGTTCGTGCTGGCCATGCCCCGACTGGACCGGGAGCAGTTCACCATCGCCGACAGCATCCCCATGCCCCGTCTGATCATCAACGCCATGAATTACTCCCGCGTGCCTAACGAGGACGGCACTCTGGGTGAGCTGGACGCCGAGATCTACAGCATGAGCTTCGTTCAGACCCCCTACGCGGATACCCAGGCCATCGTGGAGGCCGCCGCCGACACCATTACCGAGAAAATGCTGTTGGGCAGCGGCGACCCCGGCGACGTGACCCAACTGAACCTGCCCGCTACGGTGGCGGCCGGTGATATGGACGTGAATTGCGACGTGAAGTGGACGGTCATCGACGGAGCCACCGGCATGAAGGCGGCCAACGTGGACCTGGCCACCGGCAAGGTCACCCGGGGGAGCGACCCCATTCTGCTGCGCCTGACCGCCGAGGTCAGCTACGGCGGCGTGGGTGCCAGCCGCACCTTCCAGTTCCAGGTCAAGGGCAAGCCCGCTGCCGCCAAGGTGGCCATGATCTACAACGATATGGCCCCCACCACCGGCACGGTCACCGATTGGAGCGACAACAGCTATCAGTACTTCGACACCGAGCAGAACAGCCTTGTGCTGGACCAGGGCAGCAGCAAGAAGTTCAACACCATCAAGCTCTACGACAGCGACGACGTTTCACGCGTGTCCAAGCAGCACCTGGGCGTGTTTATCAGCGACGACGGCAAGAGCTTTACCAAGGTCCTTGGCTGGCACCTGCATCAGGATGGCGAGGAATACACCATCTACAACCTGAACGAAACTGCCCGCTATGTGAAGGTGCATACCTACCACGACAACTGGGCTATGAGCGACTACGAACCCAGCTTCTACAACGCGGTGTCCAAGATGATGGCTGTGAGCAACGAGGCAAACCTGGCCGGGGCCGGTGGCGCCTTCGCCCACAGCGCGGACTACGTGGTGAAGAACGACAAGGCTGTGGCGGTGAAGGACACCCCTGTGTTTATCTCCATTGCCGACCTGGGGGCCAAGGCCGGCCAGTACAAGGCCGACGCCGCCGACTTCCGCTTTACCGTGGGCGACGAAATTCTGCCCTACTGGTACAACGGCGTGGACGGCTTCTACGTGCGGGTGCCGGAGATGGCGGCCAACAGCTCCGCCACCGTCAAGGCCCACTGGGGCTGCGGCAGTGCCAAGAGCTTTTCCGACGGTGAGGCTACCTTTGAGGTGAATTACGGCAACGTGGCGGTCATCCCCATGAGTACGCTGACCGAGATGGGTACCCACGGCCGACCCTGGGTGTTCCCCAACGGTGACTTCGTCGTGGTGGGCCGTCAGGGTGGCACCAAGGCCGACGTGGCCGTCTACCGCTCCACCGATGGCGGTCAGACCTTCGCCCAAAAGGCAGAACTTGCCTATAACGATGCCGCGTATGTGGGCTACGGCTCCGGCTTTGGCGGCTTTATGTACAACGAGCATACCGGCCGGCTGTACCTGCTGGCCTACCGCGGCAGCACCAAGGACA
>SVLO01000005.1 GCA_015067885.1 Oscillospiraceae bacterium
GACATCATTCGTTTCATAGGGAGTCCTCCTTAACTGTGTGGGGAATTTGGTATCTTAATTGTAACACGAAAAGAGAAAGGGCCAATGTGGGAAATGCACGTTTTTTTCTGGGAAAATGGCGCAATCCAACAGTGTTACATTGGCGAAGAAAGGCAAGACCCCGCAGCCGAACGGCTGCGGGGTCTTGCCTTTGGAAAATAGGAGAAAGAAGAAAGCGAATTAAACGGTGCGCAGGTAGTTGGTCAAGATCTGCGCGGTCTGGGCGCGGGTGGCCTTTTCGGTGGCGTTGGAGAAGGGGACACCCTCCAGGATGCCCTTGCCTTCAGCCCAGCGCAGGGCGTTGGCCGCCCAGTCGCTGTGGCTGCCTACCTTGGAAAGGTCACCGGCGCCGCCGGGAGTGTGGCTGTAGTTCCACAGGATAACAGCTACCTGCTCGATGGTAACGGAGTCCTCCGGCTTGAACACACCGCCGCCGAAGCCGGACACCACGCCGCGGTTGGAACCCCAGGTCACGGCGTTGTTGAACCACTGGCTGGCAGGCACGTCGGAGAAGCTGTGCTTGGTGCCGCCCAAGTCGGGCTGGCCCTCCTTGTTGTAAAGGACCTGCACCACCATTGCCCGGTTCAGGGTGTCGTTGGGACCGAAGGTAGTGGCGTTGTAGCCGCTCATAATGCCGTTGTCCACGGCGAAGTTGACGGCGTTGTAGTACCAGTCGCTCTCGCTCACGTCGGCAAAGCCGGCGCCGGAGGCGCGCTTGATGGGGGAGGTCAGCTCGGTGTTGTAGAAGTCGTCCACATACAGGACGCTGGCCTTATTGCCGGTGGCCACAGGCTGGACGAACTGGACGCAGGTGACCTCGCGCAGCGCGCCCTCGTTGATGCCGTCGTACAGGGGGCCGTCCAAATTCAGCTTGATGTCGCCCGCCGCCTCGCCGTTGACATACAGCTTGCCGGTCTTGGAGGCGATGTCGAAGCTGATGGCCAGATCCACCCAGCTGCCGGGCCGCACCTTGGCGGCGGCATTTTTGGTGCCGTCGGTGTAGGCGATGCTGACGGTGCCGTCACCGCTAATGGCAACAGCGGCTACAGAGTTCTGCAGATGGTTGAAGTTATAACCGGCCTTCAGGGTCATGTAGAAGTCGGCGGCGTTGCCGGCAGGTGCCAACACCTTGGCGCCCACGGTGCCGGACTTCATGGAGGGAATCTGGCGGGTGGCGTAGAGGGGCTGGGAGCCGTCCAGCTTCATAGACCACAGACCGGAGGCGGACTGCTCACGGCTCAGGTCGAAGTTGTCGCCGGGGTGCTTGAGCCAGCCCTCGTACTTCAGGGACGCGGTCTCAAAGTCCTCGTAACCGCCCTTGTTGCCGTACAGCATCTGGTCAAACTCCTCCACCAGGAAGCCGATGGTGGCGCGGGTGCCCTGGTTGTGACGGCGCATAGTGCTGGCATCCCAGAAGGTGACCACGGCATCCTTCCCATCGGGGGTGAAGCAGATACCGGGCTGGGTGAAGTGGTAGTACTGCTCGTACAGACCGTCGAAGGAGGTGGCGAAGGTCAGGTCAATGACCTTTTCAAAGCTCTTATACTCGTCGGTGGTGTAACCCACATGCATGGGGGCGCGGAGGTAGGACTTCTGGCCTTCACTGTTGTAGCTGGACCACAGCAGGATGCGGTCATTGTTGTACTCCATGGCAACGGGGGACGTGTTGGAGGCCACCACCTTGGAGAAGTCGCTGACCCAGGTGTTGCCGTAGTCGTAGGAAATGCCCTCGTAGAAGTAGTAGTTGCCAACGTGCTGGGCACGGCAGTAAACGTGCAGGCTGCCGTCGGACAGCTGGGTAAAGCTGTGCTCGGAGATACCGTCCTCAAATTCCTTGGTGGCATCCACCTGAGGCATGGAGATCTCACCCTCGCCGGACAGCCAGGTCTTGCCGCCGTCCTTGGAGTAGACGGACACCATGGCGTTGACCTTGGTCTTTTGGTGGGTGTCATTGTAGACGATGACATAGTCCACATTGGGGCCGTCGCCGTCCCGGTCCTTCAGGGCCAGACCCTCGCTGTACAGAATGGCGCGGTGGATGTCCTCGGGCATATTGGAAACGAAAACATCGTTCTCTTTCACCGGCTCTTTTACGGGGTTGGACAGACAGAACCAATCGGACCAGGTATAGCCACAGTCGTCGGTGTAGGTCAGGAACAGACGGTAGTCGTTGCTGTCTTTTGTGGAACCGATGTAGCCAATGACATACAGGCGGTCAAGCTGGTCGTCATACATGAAGCCGCCGAAGCCCAGCGCCCAACCGGATTTATTGGCTGCTACCAGGGAGGGAATTGTATCGAAGGTGCGGCCACCGTCGGTGGAGCGAACCAGACCAAGGCTGCCGTCTTCCTTGCCGCCCACATAGCGGCGGCCCACCACAATGATGTCACCGTTGGACATGGTCCAGGGACGGCCGTGGGAGGAGAATTCGGTACCGGCGGTTAGGTCAAACAGAGCAACGTTGCCGTAGGATACCTCAAACACGTTCTCGGCGTTGGAGAAGTCGACGGCGGAGTTGCAGCCCCACTGGGCGGTAATGGTGACGGGGACAGAGGGGACACGGACATAGAACCCGTCGCTGCCGTTGTACCAGTGGGCCAGGGAGGTGCTGCCCACGGTGAAGCGGAAGTCGGCGCAGCCGTTTTTGTACTGGCCGGCCTTGGCGCCCAAATCGGCAAGGCTGATGAACACGGGGGAGTCCTTCTCGCCGGTGGTCACCTTGACCTCGGCCTTGTGGGCAAAGGCGCCGTTAGCACCGGGCAGATAGGGATTGTTGCTGACGGAAATCATGTCCCGGATGCTGTTGTAGAAGCTGGGTTGCTCGCCCTCCCGCTCCAGGTCGTCGTGATAGGTGTGGACCTTCACGTACCGGGCCTTGGCGGAGAGGTTATAGATGGTATACTCGCTGCCGTCCTGGTGCAGCAGCCAGCCGGTGAGCTTGGTCCAGGCCTTGCCGTCGTCGCTGACAAAGACACCCAAATGCTGCTGGCTGATGCGGGACACGTCGTCCAGGTCGCGCAGGGTGATGGTGTTGAACTGCTTACTGCTGCCCTGGTCATAGACCAGGCTGTTGCGGGTGGTGTCGAAGTAGGCAAACTCGTTGCGGGTCCAGTCGGTGGTCTGGCCCACACGGGGGTCTGCGTCGTTCAAAATCATGGACACGCTGCCGGTGGACTTCTTGCCCTGAGTGGAGAAGATGAAGGACTTGCTGGCGCTGATGCCCTCGTAGCTTACGTCGGCGGTCAGGGTGAAGGAAACGGGCTTGTCGCCGGGGGTGACCACGCCGGTTTCCAAATTCACATAGTCGGCGATCTCGCCGGTGGCGCGGTCCACGGCAGTCCACTTCACCTGACAGGGCAGACCCAGACCGGTCAGCTCACTGGGCAGTTTCAGGGCGGTAACATTCTCGGGATCGGGATCATTGCCGGTCAGCACGCTGTCCTGAGTCAAAGCCAGCATGGTGTTTTCCAGCATGCCGGGTACGTCGTTATAAATGTTTTCCACCATCTTGATATCATGCACGTAGGCGTTCACGGCGCCCAGGGTGCCGTCGGCGTTCAGGGCGCGGGTGTGGTTGACGTTCTGCATGATCAGGCGGGGCATGTGGTAGTTGTCCTTAATGTCGAACTGGGTGCGGTCCAAAGCAGGGAAGGTGCCCACGTACTCGCCATTGACATAGACGTCGGCAATCAGCTTGTCGCTGACCTTCACGGTGTACACGGCCCGCTCACCCAACTTGACGCCGGTGGGGATGGAGGCGGGGCCACGGTTGCCCAGATAGTCCATGACGATGTTGCCCTTGCCGTCGCTGCGCAGGCAGAAGCGGGTCTGGAACTCCGGCTCACGCAGCTCCCAGCACAGGCCGCGCCAACCGATGGTGGTCTCCACGTTGGGCAGGTCGATGGCGGTAACATCCACCTCGAACTCATAGTCGCCGCCGCCGGCGTAGTTCAGCAGGGTGGTGAAGTGCTGATGTGCCTCGTTGCCGGTGCCGAGGGCCTCGGTATCGGACCACACGTTATAATAGCCGTCGCCCTGTTCCCACTTGGTGAACTTAACGGAGCTGGCGGTGATGACGGTGTACTCGCGGGAATTAAAGTCACGGCAGGCGTCGCCAAAGACCATGCTCTTGGCGGCGAACAGGATTTTACCCTGAATGAACGAGGTGCCGCCGGCGGCGGTAATGCTGAGCCTATAGTCCTTCTCGACATTGATGCCCTGCTCCACGCCCAGGTCGGCCAGAGGAACGCGCCACTCGAAGTACTGACCCTGTACGGCGATGTCGCCCAGGGTGGCGGTGACGGCAAACAAATCGGCGGTAAAAGTCTTGCCGCCCATGGTCAGTTCCACCTTGTCAGCCTGGCTGGCGCTGAATACCTGGCTGCCGATGTACAGGTACTTGCCGTCCCACAGGAAACCGAAATCGGCGGCGGGGGCGGTGGCGGGACCGGCGGCCTCATGGGTGATGTGCCACTGGTTTTCCTTCAGCAGGCCGTCCAGAGTGAGCTTGTCCGTGTTCAGATAAGCGGTGGCATTGCGCAGGCCGTCATCGTTGACGGGTTTATACTCGGCAAGGGAAAGGGTGGAGGTGCCCAGACCCAAGTCAAAAATCTTTGTATGGTTGCCGGAAGAAACGGTGAAGGGAAGGGTCTCGCCCAGACTCTTGTCCAGCTTTAGCAGGGACAAGGGGATGGTGATTTCATAACCGCCCTTACCGTCGCCCTTGATGGTGGGACCCATGGTATATCCCACGGCGACCTTAGGGTTCTTACCCAGGGTGGCATTGATGGTGTACTCGCCCAGGTTGAACTTCACGCTGCTGGCCTGGGTATTCAGGGCCAGGTACAGATTCTCGGTGTCCACCAAAGCGCCCAGCTTGACGCCGCTGACCGCCTCGGACAGAGCCCAGCAGGTCTCGGACACATTGCCGTCCTGGGTGATGACGCCCTCACGGGGCAGGCGGGCGGCTTCCAAAGGCATATTGGGGGCGGCCTGGGTCACCATGATGTCCCGCAGGACCACGTCGTTCTTGCGCAGGTCGTTTTCACGATAGCGGGTGGAGGTATTGAAGTAAAGTATATTGTCGCCGGTAACTTCGCGATGGGATGTGTTGAATTTGGCAACGCTTTTGCCGTTGATAAATACTTCAGACTCAAAATAGTCATTGGCTACAATGCGTACATCCACATCCTTGACAGGCAGATTCAAGCCGATGTCCACAGGCTGAGGCGCATAGGCCACTTGGTCATACTGGGTGACATAGATGTTACCCTCGGCATCGGCGTGGAAACCAATGTGGTTGCGCTTGCTGGCACGCACATCCACATAGAAGCCGGTCAGGGCAAAGCGGTCAATGGGCCCCACCTCGGCCGGGATGGCCAGGTCATTGAAGTCCACATTAAAGGTCAACTCATATCCTTTATAAATGTCAAAGGAGGGAGCCACGCGGGAGATGGTGTAGGCGGGCACAGAGATGGACACACCGTCCTTGGTCAGCGTGCCGGTCTTATAATGGATGCCGGTCTCGGCAGCCTCAGCCCACTGCTCGGCAGCGCTGCTGCCCAGATGCCTGGAAATGTCGGACTTGCTGGCCGCGTTTAGGCAGTTTTCAGCAAAGACGAGGGAACGGGTAGCCAAAACAACAGTGCCGTCGTAGCTGTCCACGCCCACCTCAATGGAGAAGGAAACATTCTGTGCCACATCGTAGGTTATCCCAAGATTGATCAGGGGGATCGCAATCTCAATGGTGCCGTTGGTATTGCTGCGGGCAAGGCTGCCGGCAGACTCGCCGCCCACGGTCACGGTATTCGTGCCAAAGTTCGCCACCGCGCTGACACCGTTGACGGTCATGGTGACCTTGTCGGAACCGGTTTTCAGGCCGACATACAGGGTGTCAATGCTGCTCTGCATGGCGATGGGGGTGCTGCCCACCATTTGGTCCAGCAGCCAGCCGGATTCGTCCAGCTTGCCGTCCACTGTGATGTCAGTGTTAGTGTAGTAGGCATACAGTTCGCCGTCCTGTGCCGCGGCCGCAGGAATGGCGGTACCGGGCAGCATGCCGACCAGCATCACCAGAGTGAGCAGGAATGAGGTTACTCGTTTCATAGGTGGTCCCTCCTGTGTGTAGTAGGTGTCGTACGGTATAACACGGTGTAGAAATTGTAGCATATATCACCGGGGAATTATAGTAAAATATTGCTCCAAAATTTACCGTACTTGCTTTTTTTCGGGGAGAGGGGCGGTGACCGCGCCCTTTGCCACGTGGGAGGAGGATGCAGGAATAATTAGTTGCAATATTCAGAAAAAGTGTATATAATGCATAGTGAACTATTTTCGGATAAAACCGGAGGCGATTACTTATGACAAGAACGGTTGCGCGAGAGATCGCGGTGCACATGGTGTTTGAGCTGAGCTTTTCCGCCCGCGGCGTGCAGCAGGTGCTGGACGAAACCCTGACGGAGGAGTGCTTTGCCCAGATCGGGGCGGAGGAGCCCCTGTACGCTAAATTCCCCGACGAGGTGCAGCAGGCCTACATCCGCAAGCTGGTCACCGGCGTGTACGACCACGGCGCCGAGCTGGATGAATACATTTCCCGCTACGCGGTGGGCTGGAACTTCGCCCGTATTCCCCGGGTGGCGGCCGCCATCATGCGGGTGGCTATGTACGAGCTGCTCTATATGCCCGAGATCCCCAACGCCGCCGCCATCAACGAGGCGGTGGAGATCGCCAAGGGCTACGAGCCGGAGGAGGTCGTTTCCTTCATCAACGGTATCCTGGGCTCCTTTGCCCGGACCGAGCTCCCTGAGCAGAAATGAGCGGGGGAGTGCTGGGTTTTGATACCAGCAATTACACCACCTCGGTGGCGTATTTCGACGGCGAGCAGGGCCGGAACGTGGGCAAGCTCCTGGACGTGCCGGAGGGGACCCTGGGCCTGCGGCAGAGCGACGCGCTGTTTCAGCACGTCAAGCGGCTGCCCGACCTTGTGGGGCAGTTGCGGGCCGACTGCGACCTGACCGGGCTGCGGGCGGTGGGCGCCAGCACACAGCCCCGGGCGGTAGAGGGCTCTTATATGCCGTGTTTTTTGGCGGGTACTTCCCAGGCGCGGGCCTTGGCCGACGTGCTGGGAGTGCCCTTTTTGCCGTGTTCCCATCAGCAGGGGCATCTGGCCGCGGCGGCCTGGTCCGCCGGGCGGCTGGACCTGCTGGACGCGCCCTTTTTGGCCTGGCACCTGTCCGGTGGCACCACCGAGCTGCTCCATGTGACTCCGGAGGGATACAATGTGAAGGCTGAAGCAATCGGCGGCACCCAGGATATCTCCGCCGGTCAGCTCATCGACCGGGCGGGGGTACTGCTGGGCCTTGCGTTCCCGGCGGGCAAGGCGCTGGATGCCCTGTATGAAGATGGGGAAAAGCCCAAGCCTTTCCACGTGAAGTTGAATGAGCTGACCTTCTCCCTGTCCGGCATGGAGAATAAGGTGAAGGACATGGTGCAGCGGGGCGAAGAACCTGCCGCCGTGGCCCGGTTCGTGCTGGATACTGTGGCGGACGTGGTGGTCCGTGCCACAAAACAGGCCCGGGAGCGTTATCCCGGTTTGCCGGTGCTGTGTTCCGGCGGCGTGGCCTCCAACCGCCGGCTGCGGGCTGCCATGGAGCAGGCCTGCGGCGCGGTGTTTGCCGAGCCGCGGTACTCCACCGACAACGCCATGGGTGTGGCCATCCTGACTCACCGGGCGCTGGAGAGGGGGGCGCGGCATGAATAACGAACTGCGTATCCTCAGCGTATCCCAGCTCAGCCAGTACATCAAGGGATTGATGGACCGGGACGAGCTGCTGTCAGGCGTGCTGGTTCGGGGCGAAATATCCAATTACAAAATGTACCCCTCCGGCCACCACTACTTCACCCTGAAGGATGGGGACAGCGCCCTGCGCTGCGTGATGTTTCGTGGGGATGCCGCACGGCTGCGATTTCGGCCGGAGAACGGTATGCAGGTTATTGCCGCAGGCCGCATCAGCGTTTTTCCCCGAGACGGACAGTATCAGCTTTACTGTGTCAACCTGACTCCCGAGGGGGCGGGCCAGCTTCAAATTGCCTTCGAACAGTTGAAAAACCGGCTGCAGGGGGAGGGGCTGTTTGACCCGGCCGTAAAAAAACAATTACCCGCTTACCCCAAACGTATTGCGCTGGTGACTTCCCCGGCCGGCGCGGCGGTGCGGGATATGCTGCGTATTCTCAAGAGCCGCTGGCCCATGAGCCGTGTACTGGTGGTCCCTGTGCTGGTACAGGGGGAGCAGGCGGCGGAGGAGATCGCCGCGGCCATTGACTACGTGAACTACTACAAGCTGAGCGATCTGATCATAACAGGTCGCGGCGGTGGTTCGGCGGAGGACCTGTGGGCTTTTAACGAGGAGCCGGTGGCCCGGGCCATTTTCAACAGTGAAATTCCGGTCATTTCCGCCGTAGGACACGAGCCGGACGTGACCATTTCCGACTTCGTGGCCGACCTGCGGGCGGCGACCCCGTCCAACGCGGCGGAGCTGGCCGTGCCGGACCGGGCGGAAGTGGACAAGCGGATGAACCATTTGAGTCAGCGGCTTTGGCGGGCAACCGCGCAGCCCATTGGGGCCGCACGCCAGCGTTTGGAGCGGCTTGGGCGCAGCCGGGTGTTGACCGACCCCGCCGCCGGTATCCGGGAAAAGCGGCTGCTGCTGGACTACCAAAGCGGCAAGCTGCTGCGCGGCATGGAGCGGACCCTGTCCGCACAGAAGCAGCGCATGGGCCGCCTGGCGGCGGCGCTGGACGCTATGAGCCCGCTGAAGGTGCTGGGCCGTGGCTACGCCATCGCCCGGGACGAGGGCGGCCGGGTGCTGACCGGGGCGGCGCAGGTTGAGCCCGGCGACAGGGTGGAGCTGCGCCTTGCCGACGGCAGCCTTGCCTGCCGCGTAGAAGAAAGGAAGTGCCTGTAATGGCGACGAAAAAGCTTGATTTTGAACAGTCCATGGCCCGGTTGGAGGAGATCGTGGCCCTGCTGGAAAAGGGCGAGGCGCCCCTGGAGCAGTCCCTTGCCCTGTTTGAGGAGGGGACCAAGCTTATGGCCAATTGTTCCGCCCTGCTGGACATGGCCGAGCAGCAGGTGTCCCTGCTGAAGGTGGGGGCCGAGGGCCAGCCTGAGGAAGTACCCTTTGATACGGAGGAATGAGTATGGAATTCAATCATTTGCTGCAGGAAGACTGCGCCCTTGTAGAGGGTTTTTTGGCCGCGTGCTTTAATAACCGACCCCAGTACGGGCAGATTTATGAGGCTATGCAGTACAGCCTCATGGCCGGGGGCAAGCGCATCCGTCCCGTGCTGACGCTGGAAACCTGCCGTATGTGCGGCGGCGACGTCATGGCGGCGCTGCCTTTCGCCTGCGCGGTGGAGATGATCCACACCTATTCTCTCATCCACGACGACCTGCCCTGCATGGACGACGACGACCTGCGCCGGGGCAAGCCCACCAACCACAAGGTGTTTGGCGAGGCAACGGCGGTGCTGGCGGGGGACGCCCTGCTGACGGCGGCCTTTGAGATCATCTGCGAGCACGCCGACGGCCTGGACCCCAAGCGGGTGCTGGCGGCCATGGACTGCCTGAGCCACGCCGCGGGCGCCGCGGGCATGATCGGCGGTCAGATGCTGGATATGGACGGGGAGAGCCGCACCTTGTCTTTGGACGAGCTGAAGCTGCTGCAATCCCTCAAGACCGGGGCGCTCATCCGTGCCGCGGCGGAGCTTGGCTGTATTGTGGCCGGGGGTGACGAGGCTACCAGGCAGGCGGTGCGAGAGTACGCCCAATGTGTGGGCCGTGCCTTCCAGGTGCGGGACGATATGCTGGACGTGACCAGCAGTGCTGAGGTGCTGGGCAAACCCATCGGCTCCGACGCCGAGAATGAAAAGGCCACCTTTGTCTCGGCCCTTGGGCTGGAGCGGTGCGGACAGCTGGTGGATGAGCTGACGGAACAGGCCATTGCGGCGCTGGATGGTATGAAGGATACGGAGTTCCATATTTGGCTTGCCAAACAGATGGCGGGCAGAGAAAGTTGATTTTTTCACAGTAACAGTACACGTAGAAAGGGGGTGTCCTGCTTGAAACCGGATAACAACATGGAACAATTGGACCTGCATCATATTTCCGACGAGCAGGCCGTCCGACTGTGTGCCGACCTGCGCAGACAGTTAGTGGACAGCGTCAGCCGGACCGGCGGTCACCTGGCGTCTAATTTGGGCGCGGTGGAACTGACCGTGGCCCTGCACCGGGTGTTTGACCTGAAGCGGGATCGCCTGGTTTTTGACGTGGGACACCAGTGTTATATCCACAAGATGCTCACCGACCGCAGCGAGCAAATGGGGACCATACGTCAATATGGCGGTCTGGCCGGATTTCCCAAGCCGGGGGAGAGTGACACCGATGCCTTTGTGGCGGGACACGCATCCAACTCCGTGTCTGTGTCGGTGGGTATGGCACGGGCGAGAACGGTGCTGGGCGAGGATTATCACGTGATCGCCCTGATCGGTGACGGCGCCCTGACCGGCGGCCTTGCCTACGAGGGTCTGTCCAACGCCGGTCAAAGCAAGGAAAACCTGCTGGTCATTCTCAACGACAACGGTATGTCCATCACCCAAAACGTGGGCGGCGTGGCGGAGTATCTGGCCCGCAAGCGTCTGCGCCCCCAATATTTGGCCATCAAAAAGCGCTACCGCAAGTTCATGAAGCTGACCCGGATTGGCCGCAAGTTCTACTCCGTTACCCACAAGCTGAAAAAGATGGTGCGCGAGAGCATCCTGCCCTGCAGTATGTTCGAGGATATGGGCTTTTCCTACATGGGTCCGGTCAACGGCCACGATGTAAGAGGGCTGACGGAAATTCTGCAGTACGCCAAGGAAAAAGAGGGGCCTGTCCTTTTGCACGTAAGAACTGTAAAGGGGAAAGGCTACACACATGCGGAGGAGCGACCCAACAAATTCCACGGGGTATCGCCCTTTGACGTGGAGAGTGGACAGCCGCGGAAAGCCGGGGGCGAGAACTTTTCTGCCATATTCGGGCGCACGCTGTGCGACCTGGCGGCCGAGGATGGGCGTGTATGCGCCATCACCGCCGCCATGCAGAGCGGCACGGGCCTGGACGACTTTGCCCAACAGTTCCCGGAGCGCTTTTTTGACGTCGGCATTGCCGAGGGACACGCGGTGGCCATGGCCGCCGGCATGGCAAAGCAGGGCGCGGTGCCCGTCTTTGCCGTATATTCCACCTTCCTGCAGCGGGGCTACGATATGCTCATGCACGACGTGGCCATCCAGGGCCTGCACACCGTGTTTGCGGTGGATCGGGCCGGTCTGGTGGGCGAGGATGGCGAGACCCATCACGGTGTGTTGGACGTGGCCTATCTGGACAGTATTCCGGGTATGACCGTGCTGGCGCCGTCCTCCTACGCGGAGCTGGAGGGGATGCTGCGCCGGGCGGTAAGGGAGCTTGGCGGCCCAGTGGCGGTCCGTTTCCCCAGAGGGGGTGAGGGCGCCTACACCGCCGACAGCGGCAGCGCCGCCGCTGTGGTGCTGCGCCCCGGCAGGGATATTACCCTGGTCAGCTACGGCGTGCTCATCAACCGTGTACTGGCGGCGGCCGACCTGCTGGAGCGGCAGGGGATCAGTGCGGAGGTTGTAAAGCTGAACACCATTACACCACTTGACGCCGAAACGGTTTTGGAAAGCGTCGTCCGTACCGGGGCTATGCTGGTGGCGGAGGATTGCGTGGCTGCCGGCAGCGTGGGGCAGCGGCTGAGCGCCGCCCTTGCCGCGGCAAAGATACAGGCGAAGATCATCCTTAAAAACAGCGGAAACGAATTTGTGACCCACGGCAGCACGCCGCTGCTGGAGCAGGCGCTGGGCCTTGACGGACAGAGCCTGTGCGATGCGGTCCGGGAGGTGCTGGCAAATGGCTAAAGAGCGATTGGATGTTGTGATGACCCGGGACGGCCTGGCCGAGAGCCGGCAGAAGGCCCAGGCCATTATCATGAGCGGTCAGGTCTACGTCAACGGACAGAAGCAGACCAAGGCCGGCGCACCCGTGGCGCCGGAGGATAAGATCGAGGTCCGGGGCAAGACCCTGGCCTACGTCAGTCGGGGCGGCCTGAAGCTGGAAAAGGCCATGAAGTGCTGGCCCATCGACTTGAACGGCGCGGTCTGCGCCGACATCGGCGCCTCCACCGGCGGCTTTACCGACTGTATGCTGCAAAACGGCGCGCAGAAGGTCTTTGCGGTGGACGTGGGGTACAATCAACTAGACTACCGTCTGCGCACCGACCCCCGGGTGGTGTGTATGGAGCGGACCAACGCCCGCTACCTGTCCTCGGAGGTCATTGCCCAGCCGCTGGACTTTGCCAGCGTGGACGTGTCCTTCATTTCCCTGAATTTGATTTTGCCCGCTCTGCGTACCCTGCTCAAGCCGGAGGGTCACGTGGTCTGCCTTGTAAAGCCGCAGTTTGAGGCGGGTAAAGACAAGGTGGGTAAAAAGGGCGTGGTGCGGGACAGCGGGGTGCACCTTGAGGTGCTGGAGCATTTCCTGGAGCACGCTCACAACGCCGATTTTACCGTGCTGGACGTGGATTTTTCGCCCATCCGGGGCCCGGAGGGCAACATTGAATACCTTGGCTATCTGAGGGCGGGGGCCGGCCGGCCGTGGCAGGGTGACCTTGCCGGTCTGGTGGCCAAGTCCCATGGTACCTTGCAGGAGGTGGAGCCGTGAAAGTCATACTCAGTTCCAACCCCTTCCGTGACAGGGGGATGAAGGCGGCCCGACAGGTGGCCACCGTTTTGGGAAAGAGCGGTGTGGAGTGCTGCTTCTGCCTGCCCTTTGAGCTTGGTGCGGTGACTCCGCCGGACATGCCCCGGGATATTGAGTTCAAGCAGATGGAAAAGGAGCTGCCTGGCGCGGATATGCTGGTCTGCTTCGGCGGCGACGGCACCATCCTGCACGCGGCCAAGGACGCCACCAGCCACGGCGTGCCCATTCTGGGCGTGAATCTGGGCAGCATCGGCTTTATGGCCGAGCTGGAGGAGAGCGAGCTGACCCTCATCAGCCGCATCGCCACCGGCAGCTACACCGTGGAGGAGCGCATGATGCTGCAGGTGCGGGCCTACCGGGGCAAGCAGTTGATCTACGACCAGATCGCTCTGAACGACGCGGTCATCTCCAAGGGCAGCATCGCCCGGGTGGCGGAGCTGGAAGTGATGGCGGACGACACCGTGCTGTTCGGCCATCTGTCCGGCGACGGCGTCATCGTGTCCACCCCCACCGGCTCCACCGCCTATTCCATGTCCGCCGGCGGACCCATTGTGGAACCCGATTCCGATATGCTTATCATCACGCCCATCTGCGCCCACCAGTTGTCCGCTCGGCCCCTGGTGCTGTCAGCCCGGCGCAACATTACCGTGCAGCTGCCCAAGCGCAGCCGCAAGAGCGTGTATCTGTCCGTGGACGGCGGCAAGGCCATTCGCCTGTCCGGCACCGACCGGGTGGAGATCTGCAGGGCGGAGTGCCGTACCCAACTGGTGAGGCTGATGGGAAAGAATTTCTACCAGCTGCTCAATCAAAAGCTTGGGGGTGGTCGGGGATGAAAAACAACCGCCAAAACGAGATTTTGAATATCATCGAAACCACCCACGTGGAAACCCAGGAGGAACTGCGCCAGGCCCTGCGCGCCAGGGGGTTCGACGCTACCCAGGCTACCATCTCCCGGGATATCAAGCAGTTGCACCTGGTCAAGGAACGCTCCGGCGGCGGACACTATCACTACGCCCGCTCCAACCGAAAGCACAACTCCGATGTGGAGGCTCGCCTGCGCACCATTTTCAAGGAGAGTGTGACCTCCTTTGACGTGGCCCAGAACATTGTGGTGGTCAATACCATGCCGGGGCTTGCTTCCGCGGCCTGCTCGGCGCTGGACGCCATGGAGATCGACAAGCTGGTGGGGACCCTGGCCGGTGACGACACCGCCATTTTGATCATGCGTACCAATGACGCCGCGGCGGAATTCTGCAGCGAAATTCACAATATGCTCAACTGACCAACAACGGAGGGATCGGGATGCTTTCTCTGCTCCACATCGAGAATATCGCGGTCATTCAGTCGGCGGACATTCGCTTTGAGCCGGGGTTCAACGTGCTGACCGGCGAGACCGGCGCGGGTAAGTCCATCGTCATCGACGCCATCGGCGCCGTGATGGGGGAGCGGACCAGCCGGGACCTGATCCGCACCGGGGCCAACGGGGCCAGGGTCAGCGCCGTGTTCTGCGCCCTGCCCGCGCTTGCCTGGTTTGGGGAGAACGGTGTTTCTCCCGACGAGAACGGCGAGCTGCTGCTGGAGCGTGAGCTGCTTGGCGACGGACGCAACGTCTGCCGGGTCAATGGTCGTCCCCTGACCGTGGCCCAATTGAAGCTGCTGGGCCGTCAGCTTTTGAACATTCACGGCCAGCACGACGGGCAGCAGCTTTTGGACCCTGCCTGCCACTTGGACTATTTGGACAGCTTCGGACAGACCGGGGCTCTGTTGGCGGAATACGCCGGGCAGTATCATGCTATGGCGGATATCCGCCGTCAGTTGGACGGCCTGCGCATGGACGAGGCGGAAAAGGCCCGCCGTGTGGATACCCTGACCTATCAAATTGGGGAGCTGGAGCGTGCCAACCTGACCGCCGAGGAGGACGAGAGCCTCACCGCCCGGCGGGATTTACTGCGCAACGCCGGCCGCATCATGGACGCGGTGGAGGCGGCGTACCAGGCCCTGTCCGGGGACAACGACCGGGGTGCGGTGGAGCTGCTGGCCGACGCCCAGCAGGCTCTGTCCTCCGGTAGCCGTGTCAGCGAGGAGCTGGCGAAAATGGGGGAGAAGGCGGCGGAGCTGCGCTATGCCGCCTATGATTTGGCCGAGGAAATTCGTGACCTGCGGGACAGCTTTGAGTCCTCCGCAGGAGAGCTGGACCAAATCGAGGGCCGGCTGGACCTCATCTATCGGTTGAAAAAGAAGTACGGCTCCACCGTGGACGAAATGCTGGAATTTTTGGACCGCAGCCGACAGGAACTGGAGCAGATCCAGTACGCCGACGACACCATCGCCCGGCTGGAGGGACAGCTCTCCAGGGCGCTGGAGCAAGCCAAGGGGGCGGCCCGAAAGCTGTCCGAGGCTCGCAAGGCGGCGGCGGTGACCCTGCAGGGGCGTATTGAGGACGAGCTGTCCCAGCTGGATATGCCCAAGGTGCGCTTTATGGCGGATTTCGCCGAGAAGGCGGGGGAGACCGGCCTGGACGAAACGGGCATGGATACGGTGCAGTTTCTCATGTCCGCCAACGTGGGCGAGGAACTCAAACCCATCCACAAAATTGCCTCCGGCGGCGAGCTTGCCCGCATCATGCTGGCCCTGAAGAACGTGCTGGCGGAGAATGAGCAGGTGACTACCCTTATCTTTGACGAGGTGGACACCGGCGTGTCCGGCCGGGCGGCCCAAAAGGTGGCCCGGAAGATGTCCGATGTGGCCCGGAGCAAGCAGGTGCTGTGTGTGACCCATCTGCCCCAAATCGCCGCCATGGCGGACAGCCATTTCTGCGTGGAGAAGGGGGAGGCTGACGGCCGCACCTTCACCGCCGTGCAGCAGTTGAATGACGAGCAGCGCTGCCGGGAGCTGGCCCGGCTGACCAGCGGCGACCTGCTGACCCCGGCGGCCTTGCAGGGGGCGGGGGAGATGCTGGCCCAGGCGCGGGAGTATAAGGGTACTCACCGGTGAAAGGGGCGAACATCATGTTTTTGCCATTGGGACTTATCGTTTTGCTCGTTGTTGGCGGCATTGTGGCCTATATCATCATCCAAAGCCGCTGAAACACCCTTGACAAACCAAAAACAGATGCTATAATCTGCTTGATACATCCTTGCGTTGATGAGGAGGAGTAGCGCCGCAGATCCTGCGTAGAGAGCCGTCCGGCCGGTGAAAGGACGGAGAGGAAACGGCGTGAATACACCTCGGAGCAGCCGCCTGAACCGCGTTTGCGCAGTAGGGCAGGCCGGGTGCGCCCGTTACCGCGTGGGAGTGCGCCGCACTCCGTAAGGCCGCCACCGTGAGGTGTCGGCGACCAGAGGTGGTACCGCATTTCATGCCCTCTGTCCGCAAGGACGGAGGGTTTTTCTTATGAAGGGAGCGATTGTTTCATGACCAAACAGCAAAAGGGCACCCTGCTGGTGTTCCTGGCGTCCATTTTCTACAGTCTTGGCGGCATCTGCATGAAGGGCATCCCCTGGAGCGGCATGGCGGTCAACGGCGGCCGCACCGCCATTGCGGTAGCAGTCATGGCAATTTATATGTTGCTGACCCATCAGAAGCTGCGCTTTAACCGCTGGATCTTCCTGGGGGCGGTGATGGTGTCCTGCACCAACATCCTGTTCGCCGTAGCCAACAAGATGACCACGGCGGCCAACGCCATCGTGCTGCAGTACACGGCCCCCATTTTCGTCATCGTGCTGACTGCCGTCTTTATGCGCAAGCGGCCCGGTGGTTTGGACCTGGCGGCCTGCGCCGTGGTGTTCAGCGGCGTGATCTGCTTCTTTGTGGAGAGCCTGTCCGGCGGCGGCCTGACCGGCGATATACTGGCGCTGATCTCCGGCGTGAGCTATGCGGTGGTCTTTATGCTCAACGACCTGCCCGGCGGCGACCCGCTGTCCTCGGCCTTCTTCGGCCACGTGATGAGTGCGGTGATTGGAATTCCGTTCATCTTCCGGGAAACGGACTTCGGCACCACCTGCATGGTAAGTATGCTGGTGCTGGGCGTGTTCCAGGTGGGCTTTGCCTTTATCTGTTTGGGCGAGGGCCTGAAAACCACCCCCGCCGTCACCGCCAGCCTGGTGTCCGGGCTGGAGCCGGTGCTGAACCCCATTTTGGTGGCGGTGTTCCGTCCCGGCGTGGATGAAATCGGTTTGGTTTCGCTGGTCGGCGCGGTGATCGTGGTCGGCGGCGTGATCGGATATAACGTTCTGCTGGCAAAGCGTGAACAAAAAATTGCTGCGTGAATGATCCCCCAGTCACCGCGGGGCGGTGACAGCCCCCTTTGTCAAGGGGGCCTTAAGAGGTAAAAAATTTATTTGATATAAGGAGAATGAACAATGACTTGCTACGAAGAACTCAAGGCCCGCGGCCTGATCGCCCAGGTCACCAACGAGGAAGAAATTTCCAACATGATCAACCAGGGTAAGGCCGTTTTCTACATCGGCTTTGACCCCACCGCCGACTCTCTGCACGTGGGTCACTTCATGGCCCTGTGCCTGATGAAGCGCCTGCAGATGGCCGGCAACCGCCCCATCGCCCTTATCGGCGGCGGTACCGCCATGATCGGCGACCCCTCCGGCCGCACCGATATGCGCTCCATGATGACCCGGGAGACCATTCAGCACAACTGCGACTGCTTCAAGGTGCAGATGGAGCGGTTCATCGAGTTTGGCGAGGGCAAGGCCATGATGGTCAACAACGCCGACTGGCTGCTGGACCTGAATTACGTGGACGTGCTGCGCGAGGTGGGCGCCTGCTTCTCCGTGAACAACATGCTGCGCGCCGAGTGCTACAAGCAGCGCATGGAGAAGGGCCTTAGCTTCCTGGAGTTCAACTACATGATCATGCAGTCCTACGACTTCTATTACCTGTATCAGAAGTACGGCTGCAATATGCAGTTCGGCGGCAACGACCAGTGGTCCAATATGCTGGGCGGCACCGAGCTGATCCGCCGTAAGCTGGAGAAGGATGCCCATGCCATGACCATCACCCTGCTGCTGAACTCCGAGGGTAAGAAGATGGGCAAGACTGCCAGCGGCGCCGTGTGGCTGGACCCCAACAAGACCAGCCCCTACGACTTCTATCAGTACTGGCGCAACGTGGGCGACGACGACGTGCTCAAGTGCCTGCGTATGCTGACCTTCCTGCCCCTGGAGCAGATCGACGAGATGGACAAGTGGGAGGGCAGCCAGCTCAACCGCGCCAAGGAGATCCTGGCCTTCGAGCTGACCAAGCTGGTCCACGGCGAGGAGGAGGCCGCCAAGGCCGAGCAGGCCGCCAAAGCCCTGTTTGTGGGCGGCGGCGATATGTCCAACGTCCCTGCCACCGACCTGACCGCTGACGACCTGACCGACGGCGCCGTCGGCGTGCTGGACCTGCTGGTCAAGTGCGGCCTGGCCCCCTCCAAGAAGGAGGCCCGCCGCCTGGTGGAGCAGGGCGGTGTGGAGATCAACGGCGAGAAGGTGACCGCCCCCACCACGACCTACACCGCCGACGATCTGGCCGGTGACGGCCTGATGATCAAGAAGGGCAAAAAGGTGTTCCACAAGGCCAAGCTGGCTTAACAGAACAGAAAAACCGCCGCAGGTATATACCTGCGGCGGTTTTGGTTTAAGAGGGACGGGTCATTCGCCCGCTTCAATGACGGAAGTGATGTGGTCCAGCACGCTCTCCTTGGGGATGTTCAGCGCCACGGCCAACTCGCCGTAGAGCAGGTCTTCCGCCCGTTTCATGTAGCGCTCGTCCACAAGTCCCGGCTTTTTGCCCTGAGCTTTTAATTCCTGCTGCTTGATATAGACAGAGCGGATCAACTGCAGCATATCTTCGCAATCCCGGGTCTGCATCAGGGCCTGATAATGCTCGTTCAGCATACGCAGGTTGCGGTTTTCGTAAATCTCAGCCTGGATGGAGGGAATGCGGCGCAGCAGATCTTCGGCCTGCTGTCTTGTGATGACCGGACGGGAGAAAACAGGGGAGTCCACCGGAATAAAAATTTTGCCCTGTCGGTACAGGGGCTGCAGCGTGTAATACAGCTTTTGCTTGTCCGCGGAAACGTCCACGGGGCCGACCGCCTCCACACGGCACACGCCCTCACCGCTGTAAAAAATCATTTCGCCCGGCTGATACATAATTTGCCGCTCCTTTCCGCTTCCTATATAGTATAGGATAATTTTAGCAGAAAAATTTTTGCGATGTAAGCAAAAATTTCGAAAAGAAATTAAGATTTATCCTGCATGCAACGGTTGACAAGCGGGGGAAACTATGGTAAGATAACTCCTGCTGTAAGCCGTACGGAGAGATGTCCGAGCGGTTTAAGGAGCCGGTCTTGAAAACCGGTGACTCGCAAGAGCCGTGGGTTCGAATCCCACTCTCTCCGCCATTTTAATACTTTCATTTATTTGACCTGCAGAAGTACCCAAGAGGCCAAAGGGGCTCCCCTGCTAAGGGAGTAGGCGGGTTAAACCGTGCGAGGGTTCGAATCCCTCCTTCTGCGCCACGAAAAGTCCTGATGCAATCGCATCGGGACTTTTCTGCTTTGTGTACATACCCCGAAAATATTGGGAGGGAACTGTGATGAGAGAACGTATGAGTCTGTCCACCACCACCGAACACTGCTTTAAGTTGTTTGGGTTGGAAGAGGGCGTCAAAATGCTGGCGGAGGTTGGCTTTGACGCGCTGGATATGAACTTTTGCAATGTGATCGACACGGAGGCGTTTTCCGAGGAGAATTATGCGGCCACCTGTGAGAAGCTGCTGCGTATCGCCAAGGAGTGCGGCATCTACTTCAATCAGGCCCACGCGCCGTTCCCCGGCTATATGTTCTACCCGGAGCAGGAGCGCCGGGATGCCTACATTCAGAAAATGCACCCCAAGGTCATTCGCTCCATCCGTGCCGCCGGCCTGCTGGGTGCCGAGCAGATCATCGTACATCCTCTTGCTTGCCCCGACTTGGATAAGCAGAAGGAGTACAACATTGCCTATTACAACAGCCTGCTGCCCTATGCCAAAGAGGCGGGTATCAAAATCGCCCTGGAGAATATGTGGGGTGTCAGCCAGGTGAACCGACAGCAGATCATGGCCAATGTGTGCAGCTTTGGCCGTGATTTGGCGGATTACTACGACGCGCTGGATCCCGAGTGGTTTACGGTCTGTTTGGACATCGGTCACTGCGGTCTGGTGGGTGAGTCTGCCGACAATGCCATCCGTGCTTTGGGCAGCCGTCTGCATGCCCTGCACGTCCATGACACCGACCACGTGCGTGACCTGCACACCATTCCCTACATGGGTAAGGTGGACTGGGACGCGGTGACCGCCGCCCTGGCCCAGGTGGACTACGACGGCGACTTCACCTATGAGGTGGGTGGTACCTTCTTGGCCCCCTATCAGGATGATAAGGTGCTGATGCGCAAGGCCTTCGAGTTGATGGAGGTCACCGGCCGCAAGCTGATTTCTATGATTTACGCCGCCAAGCAGTAAGGAAGCGATACCAATGAAACTGATCATCATTCGCCACGGCGATCCCAATTACGAACTGGACACCCTGACCCCGGACGGCTGGAAAGAGGCAGAGCTGCTGGCCCAGCGTGTGGCCAAGCTGGACGTGAAAAACTTTTACGTTTCGCCCCTGGGCCGGGCGCAGGACACTGCCTCCGTCACCCTGAAGAAGATGGGCCGTACCGCCGAGACCATGGACTGGTTGCGGGAGTTTCCCATCAACGTGGTCAAGCCCGGCGAGGATTTTGAGGACGTGCTGTGGGACTGGAAGCCCGCCGACTGGACGGCTGTACCCGAGTTTTATGACCCGGACAAGTGGCAGGACGTGCCTATCTTCGCTGCTGCCGGTGTACGTGAGGGTATCAAAAAGGTGACCGACGGCTTTGACGCCCTGCTGGCCAAACACGGCTACGTGCGCCACGGCCTGTACTACAGGGCCGAGCGGGCCAACGAGGACACCATCGTGTTCTTCTGCCACTTCGGTCTGGAGTGTGTGCTGCTGGGCCACCTGCTGAACGTGTCGCCCATGATTTTGTGGCACGGTCTGTGTGCCGCGCCCACTTCGGTCAGCACCATCTACACCGAGGAGCGTCGGGAGGGGCAGGCATCCTTCCGCATGGCTTCCTTCGGTGATATTTCCCACCTGTATGTGGCTGACCGTGAGCCGGCCTTTTCCGCCCGCTTCTGCGAAACCTTTGCCAATAAAGAGCAACTGCATTGATTTCAAGCAGGGTATCAGTATTCTTGCGAAAAGGGACACAGACGATGAAAAAACGAACTATCACACTTGTCCTTGCCGTGACAATTGTATGCTGTCTGATCATGGCGCTGGTGGATGGTGTGCTTCGCCCGGGCTACGCCGTAAAATCCGCCATTAAGGCAGCTATGTTTATGTTAATGCCGCTGCTGGCGTCAAAGATAGACAAAAATGTATGTTACCTATCTTTGCTGCGACCGGGGAAAAGGGGACTGCTGCCGGCCATTGGACTGGGAATTGGTATCTATGCGGTGATTCTTGGAGGATATTTTCTTGTCGCCTCCTTCTTTGACTTTTCGCAGATTGCAGGTGCTTTGACGGAAAATGTAGGCGTCACAAAGGAAAACTTCCTTTATGTGAGCATTTACATATCCTTTGCAAATTCTTTCTTGGAAGAATTCTTTTTTCGCGGGTTTGTATTCACAAACTTGAAACGGCTTTCCGGCAGAAGGGTGGCTTACCTGTTCAGCGCCGGCATATTCGGTTTGTACCACGTGGCAATGATGATAGGCTGGTTTTCCGCGGGATTGTTCCTGCTTGTTATGGCGGGATTGGTCATCGGTGGCATGCTGTTCAACTGGCTGAACGAAAAGCTGGATACCATCTATTGCTCGTGGCTGACCCACATGTTTGCAAACTTTGCCATAAATACAATCGGATTTATACTGTTAAAGTAATGCTGTCTGTAACAAACAGGTGCGACTCCCCAAGGGAAACCGCACCTGTTTTTCTACATTCCTTTTCTCAGTTGGGACAGCGCGCCCTTTTCCAGCCGGGACACTTGGGCTTGGGAAATGCCGATTTCCTGGGATACCTCGATTTGTGTCTTCCCCTGATAAAAACGCAGATTTAAGATGTTGCGTTCCCGTTCGCTTAACCGGGAGATGGCGTCTTTCAGCGCGATATGCTCCAGCCAATGTTCATCGGTGTTTTTGGGGTCCCTGACCTGATCCATCACGCACAGGGAGTCGCCGCTGTCGGAATAGACCGGCTCGTACAGCGAGACCGGCTCGCTGATGGCATCCAAAGCGAAGACGATGTCTTCACGCTTGATGTCCAGTATAGCGGCAATTTGTTCGATGGTAGGTTCTTTTTGGTGCTGAGCGATATAGGCCTCCTTGGCCTGCAGGACGCGGTAGGCGGTGTCCCGCATGGCCCGGGAGACCCGAACAGCACTGTTGTCCCGCAGATAGCGGCGGATCTCACCCACGATCATGGGAACGCCGTAGGTGGAAAAGCGCACGTCCAGGTCGGTGTTGAAGTTATCGATGGCTTTGATCAGACCGATACAACCCACTTGGAACAGATCATCCACGTTCTCACCGCGATTGACAAACCGCTGGATAATGGACAGCACCAACCGCAGGTTGCCGCGTATCAGCTGTTCCCGGGCAATGGAATCCCCCTGCTTGGCCTGCAGAAGCAGTTGGCGGGTTTCTTCACTTTTCAGCACGGGCAGTTTGGTGGTGTTTACACCACAGATCTCAACTTTATTTACCATGAGTAAAACCTCCAGCCGGGATGCTGAATTCAGTATTTCCCGGGGAGGTGCTTTCATACTGTGTGAAAAGCGGTTAAAAATTTATTCGTCAGACCTGTTTCGATGGAATGTGATGGCATTTGGGCAGGGAGGACGCCATAGGATGATACAAACAATGGAGAGGTGTGGTGTTGTGCGGTTAGGCGAGCTGCGGCTGAAAGAGGTTATTGGGGTAAACAACGGAATTCGTTTGGGTTATGTCGGTGATGCGGAGCTGGATCTGGTGCATGGGAAAATACTGAGCCTGATGGTTCCGGGGCGTTTGCGGCTGTTTGGACTGCTGGGTCGCGAGAAACCGACCGTCATTCCGTGGTATGCCATTCAGCGCTTTGGGGAGGACACCGTACTGGTAGATATGGAGCAGATCGGCAACACAGGGACGGAAAATAGGGCAGAAGCGGCGGTATGACAGAAAAAGTGAAATTTTTCTGAAAAAATGCTTGCAATTCGAAACGTAATGTGGTAACATTTCCAAGTCTGAATAAAGGGTGATCCTCTGCGGTGTGCCAACCAGTGAGTGTGGCACGGAACAAACCGGTATGAACGCCTATAAAAAACGGAGGAAATTACCATGGATCTGATGAAAGCATTCACCGAAAAGCACCTGAAGGCCGAGGCCCCCGCCGCCCAGATCGGCGACACCGTCCGTGTCCACATCCGCGTGAAGGAAGGCAACCGCGAGCGTACCCAGATTTTTGAGGGTACCGTGATCGCCAAGAAGCACGGCGGTCTGGAGGAGACCATCACCGTTCGCCGCGTGTCCTACGGCGTCGGTGTGGAGAAGGTGTTCCCCATCCACGCTCCCTCTTTGGAGAAGATCGAGCTGGTCCGTCACGGCAAGGCCCGCCGCGCCAAGCTGTACTACCTGCGCAACCGCGTTGGTAAGGCTGCCAAGCTGCAGGAGAAGCTGTAATTTATCCGAAAAAATCCGTCCCGACAGGGGCGGATTTTTTTATGCTGTTTTCGTTGGCATTTCTGCGCTTGTGTGTTATAATGACTCCAAACGCGACCATGATAAAAAGGAGAGATTTCATTATGAAACTGGAAGGCGCGAAAATCAACTTTTTGGGCGACAGCATTACCGAGGGCTTTGGTGTTTCCAACCCGGAGAAACTGGTCTGGCACCAGCTGATCAAGCGGGACTGCGGCCTGGCTCAGGCCAACAACTACGGCGCCAGCGGTACCCGCATTGCCCGCCGGACAGTTCCGTATCTGTCCACCCCCACATATGACATCACCTTCGAGCTGCGTGCCGAGATCATGAGCCGGGACGTGGATGCGGTGGTGGTCTTCGGCGGCGTCAACGACTACGGCCACGGTGATGCCCATTTTGGCGACGTGGACAGCGACAGTGAGGACATCTATACTTTCTGCGGCGCGCTGAACAGCCTGATCTCCAAGCTGCAGCGGGACTTCCCCAAGGCGGAACTGGTGTTCCTGACCTCTCTGCATTACATTCGGGAGAATGAACCCGATCAGCCGGATGGCAAGCTTCTTGCGGACTACGTAGAGGCCATCCGTACCATCTGCGCAAAGCGCGAGGTGAAGGTCATCGACCTGTTTGCCATCAATCCTTTGGATTGCACCGATACCTCTATGGTACCCGACGGTCTGCACCCCAACGATGCCGGTCACGCCGTTATGGCCAGGGTCATTGCCGAGGAGCTGATGAAACTGTAAGAAAGCGAGGGAATCACATGAAACGTACCGAGTACAGGGAGGGTTACGAGTTTTCCTTTGTCGCCTATACCGGCGCGGAAATGAATGAAAAGCGACCCCTTATTATTCAGCTGCACGGCGCAGGGGAACGGGGCAACGGCAAGGACGAACTGCAGTTGGTGGACAAGCATGGCTTTTCCAAGTACCTGAAGGAAGCGGAACATGATTGCGTTGTGGTTATGCCCCAGTGCCCGGCAGACAGCTTTTGGGCGGCACGGGTGGAATCCATCGTGCGCTTTGTGGGGCAAATGATCGAGAAGTTCCATGCCGATCCCGACCGGGTGTGCCTGACCGGCCTGAGCATGGGCGGCTACGGCACCTGGTTTACGGCCATGGCGCGCCCTGACCTGTTTGCGGCCATTGCCCCGGTTTGCGGTGGCGGTATGGCGTGGAATGCCGGGGTGCTGACCATGCCTGTCTGGACCTGTCATGGAGCCAAGGATGAAACCGTCAGCATCAACCAGACCGAAGAGATGGTGGCGGCACTGCGCGCCCTGGGCAGAGATGTTACCTACGAGCGGCTGGAGGATTATGGCCACAATGCGTGGGACTATGCCTATACGGAGCAGCTGATGAACTGGCTGCTGAGCAAGAAGAGGGGATAACAGTGGGGACCAAATCTGTTATTGAATTTTGGTACAAAAAACTGAATTTTCCTTCCAAGTACGACGAAGAATTCTACCGCGCGCTGGAGGAAATTGTAATCCCGGCGGATAGCAAGTTGGAGGATTACGACCCCCGGTGCGAGGACGGCAAGCGCAACCTGCTGGCCTATCTGTATTTTTGCGAGGAACTCAAGCGCCGTTACGAGGAAAAGGGGATTGGTGAGGACGTTCTGCTGGACACCCTCAGCGACCTTGTGGTGTGGACGGACGTGTGGAGCGACCTGAAAGGGGAACTGTGGCTTGGTGAGCTGTACTGGCTGAATTTCCACCTCGGCATGCGCCTTTTTAAGCTGGGGCGGCTGCAGTTCTGTCTGGGCAAGGCCAAGCACGATGCTCCCGCTCACGGCCTTGCGAAGGGCGATACGGTGGTGGAGATGCATATCCAGGCCGTCGGTCCCCTCAAGCGGGAGGACTGCCTGGCGTCGGTGGCCCGGGCCCGGGAATTCTTTGCCAAGTACTACCCGGAGCAGCCTTACAAGTGCTTTACCTGCCATTCCTGGCTGATGGACAAGAAACTGGACGAGGTACTGTCCCCGGACAGCAACATCATTCGCTTCCGCAATATGTATGACATCGTCCACGAGCAGCCTTCCGATGCCATTTTGAAGTACGTATTCAAGTGGGACACCACAGCGGAAAACCTTGCCCAAACTCCTGCCACTTCGAACTTCGCCCAACGGGTGAAGGAGCGCAGATTGGCTGGGGAGCGGTTCAACGAGTCCTTGGGTATTTGGAGGGATTAAACATCGGAGCGAGGGAGGGAGAGAGGTATGAGTGAGATTACCTTTCCCTATGGAAAAGGGCGGCTGTACGGCCGCTTTACGGAAGATGAGCTTGCGGGCGTTTTGACCTCCGCCATCGAGGAATACGCCCCAGAGGGGGATGAGGTGGAACTGGTCCGCCGTGCGATGGCTGCCCCCATCGGTTCCAAGACTTTGCGGGAGCTGGCTGTGGGAAAGCAAAAGGTGGTCATTATTGCCAGCGACCATACCCGACCCGTACCCAGCCGTGTGATTATCCCGGCAATGCTGGCGGAAATCCGGCAGGGAAATCCCGGTGCGGACATTACTATTTTGATCGCCACCGGCTGTCACCGAGGGACTACGAAGGCGGAACTGGTATCCAAATTCGGCCAGGAGATCGTTGCCAAGGAAAGGATTTACGTCCACGATTGTGACGAGCGGGAAAAGCTGGTCAGCGTTGGCACACTGCCCTCCGGCGGCGATTGCGAGATCAACACCATCGCCATGGAAGCGGACCTGCTGGTGGCGGAGGGATTCATCGAACCTCACTTCTTCGCCGGTTTTTCCGGCGGCAGAAAGAGCGTTCTGCCCGGTGTGGCCGGTCGGTGCACGGTGCTGGCCAACCATTGTGCGGAATTTATCGCCCATGACAACGCCCGTACCGGCGTGCTGCAAAATAATCCCATCCACGAGGATATGCTGTGGGCGGCGAAACGGGCAAGGCTTGCCTACATCGTCAACGTGGTTCTCAATGCGGAGAAAAAGGTGATTTATGCCGTGGCCGGCGATGTGGAACAGGCGCACCGGATGGGGACGGATTTTCTCGCCTCTCTGTGCGGCGCGACGGCTGTCCCGGCAGACATTGTCATCTCCACCAACGGCGGTTATCCCTTGGACCAGAACGTTTATCAGGCGGTCAAGGGGATGACGGCGGCGGAGGCCACGGTGAAGAAGGGCGGCGTCATTATCATGATTGCCGCGGCCAACGACGGCATCGGCGGCGACCATTTTTATCACCAGCTGGCGGATGAGCGGGATATTGAAAAGACCATGCAGACCTTCCTGAGCCGCGGACGAAATGAAACGGTACCTGACCAGTGGCAGACTCAGATCATGCTGCGGGTGCTGATGCGCGCCCGGGTGATTTTTGTTTCCGAAATGGAAGATGAGCTGGTGGAGCAGATGCACATGATCCCGGCTCATTCTCTGGAAGAAGCCATGACAAAAGCAAAACGTTTGCTGGACAAGCAGAACCCGACCGTCACCGCCATTCCGGACGGTGTTTCGGTGGTCGTACAGAAATAACGAGTAGGAGGGATGGGCCATGAACATTCAATGGTATCCCGGACACATGACCAAGACCCGGCGGCAGATCGAAGCGGATCTGAAGCTGGTGGATATCGTGGTGGAGATCATTGATGCCCGCATCCCCATCTCCAGCCGCAATCCTGATATTGACCGCATTGTGGGGGACAAGCCCCGGCTTGTGGTACTCAACCGCGCCGACCAGGCTGACCCCGACAGCAACCGCCTGTGGACGGAGCAGTTTAAGCGACAGGGTTGGACGGTGCTGGAGACCGATGCCAAGACGGGCGCGGGTGTCAGCCGCTTTTCTCAGGTGATACAGTTGGCCCTGAAAGATCAGATCGCCCGCTGGCGGGAGAAGGGGCAGGTGGGCCGCCCGGTCCGTGCCATGGTGGTAGGCGTACCAAATGTGGGCAAGTCTACCTTTATCAACAAAGTTGCCAAGCGCAAATCTGCCAAGGCGGGGGACCGGCCCGGTGTGACCCGGGGCAAGCAGTGGGTCAACGTGGATGCTACCCTCGACTTGCTGGACACGCCCGGTATTCTGTGGCCCAAGTTTGAGGACGAGCGCACCGGAATCCACCTTGCCTTTACCGGCGCGGTAAAGGATGACATTATGGACGTGGAGGGCCTGGCCTGCCACTTGATGTGCTTTTTGAGCCGCCGCTACCCCGAGGCGCTGAAGAACGGCTATAAGCTCACCGCGCTGCCCGAGCGGGAGGCGGAGGAGAACGACATCGCCTTTGGTTATCGTATTCTTGAAACAGCCGCCCAAAAGCGCGGTATGCGCATTTCCGGCGGTGAGCTGGACACTGAGCGCATGGCCCGGGTGCTGCTGGATGAGTACCGTGGTGGCAAGCTTGGACGCTTTACACTTGAACTGCCGGAAGACGCGGCAGGGGAGGATGGAACCAAATGACGGATACCGCCATGTGGGAATTTGAGGAAAGATATCGTGCGCTGGGGTACGGTGCGATCTGCGGCTGTGATGAGGCGGGGGCGGGACCTTTGGCCGGTCCGGTCTATGCCGCGGCGGTGATTTTGCCGCCCGAAGCGGACATTCCAGGTTTGAACGACTCCAAAAAGCTGACCGAGCGCAAGCGGGAGCAGTTGTTTCCCATTATTCAGCAAACCGCGATTGCCTGGGCGGTCGCCCGGGTAGAGGCGGAGGAAATTGACGCCACCGACATTCTCAGCGCCCGGATGAAGGCTATGCAGCTGGCCATGGACGCGCTGTCGGTGAAGCCGGACTTTGCCCTGATCGATGGCAACCGCGACAAGGGACGCACGGCGGCCATCACTACGCCCCACGAACTGATCGTGCAGGGGGACAGCCGCAGCGCCAGCATCGCGGCAGCATCCATCCTGGCCAAAGTCAGCCGTGACCGCTGGATGGTGGAAACGGCAAAGGAGTATCCCCAGTATCGGTTTGACAAGCACAAGGGCTATGGAACCAAATTGCATTACGATCTGCTGCGACAGTATGGGCTCAGCCCCATTCACCGGCGCAGCTTTTTGAAGAACCTGTGAGCGGGGGAGAGCGGAAACTGCTGGGGCGCTGGGGCGAGGCGCTGGCGGCAGAGGTCTACCGAAAAAAGGGCTGGCAATTGGTTGCGGCTGGGTGGCAGTGCCGCTTTGGCGAGATCGACCTGATCGTAACGAACGCGAAGTACATCGTTTTTGCCGAGGTGAAGCTGCGCCAGGGCGACCGCTTTGCGGCGGCCCGGGAGTTTGTAGACCGCCATAAGCAGGAGCGGGTTCGCACCTCGGCACAGATGTACCTTGCCGAGAATCCCACCGACCTGCAGCCCCGCTTTGATGTGGTGGAGGTCTATGCCCCGGATGGGATGCTGACAAAAAAGCCACGAATAAATGTGCTGGAAAACGCTTTTGAATAAGAACTTTTCCCCGGTTCGCTCTTGACCTTGAGGCGGTTTCCTGCCATAATAGTTGATTAGTATATTACACGAAAGAATGTGATTCTATGCAGTACATCAGCACTCGAAACAATCAGCAGGGCTGTACCGCGGCGCAGGCTATTTCCCAGGGGCTTGCCCGGGATGGCGGCCTGCGTACCCCCATGTACATTCCCAAGCTGCCCAAAGGCGCGCTGGAGCAGCTTTGCTCCATGTCCTATCAGCAGCGGGCGGTGTATGTCATGGGCCTGTTTTTGGAGGAATTTTCTGCCGCGGAGCTGACCGGGTTTGCGGCCAAGGCCTATAGTTTGGACAAGTTTGATACCCCGGCTGTGGCGCCTGTCCACACGCTGGAAGACAACCTGCATTGTTTGGAACTGTGGCACGGGCCCACCTGCGCCTTTAAGGACATGGCGCTGCAGATGCTGCCCCATCTGCTGACCGCTTCTTTGAAGAAGACACAGGAGGATAAGACCGTCTGTATCCTTGTGGCCACCTCCGGCGACACCGGCAAGGGCGCTTTGGAGGGTTTCCGTGACGTGGACAACACCCGCATCATGGTGTTCTACCCCAAGGACGGCGTATCCCAGGTACAGCAGCTGCAGATGACCACCCAGGAGGGCGACAACGTGGGTGTCTGCGCCGTTCACGGCAACTTCGACGATGCACAGACCGGCGTGAAACGACTGTTCTCTGACGAGGCTCTGCGGGAAAAGCTGGCAGAGAGAGGGTACTTCCTGTCCTCTGCTAACTCTATCAACTGGGGCCGCGTGCTGCCTCAGATCGTCTACTATGTGTCCGCTTACTGCGACCTGGTGCGTGACGGCAAGCTGACCATGGGTGATAAGCTGAACATCTGCGTACCCACCGGCAACTTCGGCAATATTCTTGCCGCCTACTACGCCGGGGAGATGGGTGTGCCTGTGGGCAAGCTGATCTGCGCCTCCAACAGCAACAACGTGCTGACCGAGTTTTTGACCACCGGCGTGTATGACCGCAACCGCACCTTCTACACCACCACGTCCCCCTCCATGGACATTCTGATCTCCAGCAATCTGGAGCGGCTGCTCTACGCTGTGGAGCAGGATTCCGAGGCCGTGCGCGGCTACATGGAGCAACTGAATGCCTGCGGCAAGTACGAGGTCAGCGACAAGGTCAAGGCCTGGATCGCCAAGCGCTTCTGTGCCGGCTTCTGTGACGACGCTCAGACCGCCAAGGTCATTGAGCGCATCTATCGCCAGTATGACTATCTCATTGACACCCACACCGCTGTGGCCTTTGACGTGATGGAGCAGTACCGGCGTGAAACCGGCGATGAGACTGCCGCCCTGGTGGTATCTACCGCCAGCCCCTTCAAGTTCTGCGACAGTGTGCTGACCGCCCTGGGTCAGACCGAGATCGCCGACGGTCTTGCGGTGCTGGATCAGTTGACCGAGGTCACCGGCCGCACCGCGCCCGTGCCCCTGGCCGGCTTGAGGGACAAGCGCGTGCGTTTTACTGCCAGTGTGGATAAGGAACGCATGGAAGACGTGGTCCTTGGGATGCTGGATTGATATGGCACTGTTTGCAATCGGAGACACCCATCTGTCCCTGAAAAGCAACAAGTCTATGGAGGTCTTTGGCGGTCGCTGGGACGGTTACATGGATAAGCTGGAACAGGGCTTTGCGCAGGTGGGGGAGGAGGACACGGTCGTTATTTGCGGTGACGTGTCCTGGGGCATGAGTCTGGAGGAATCCCGGGAGGACTTTGCCTTTCTCAATGATCTGCCGGGGAAGAAGCTGCTGGTCAAGGGAAACCACGATTACTGGTGGACCACCGCGGCCAAGATGAACGCCTTTTTTGCGGCCAACGGCTTTGATAAGCTGTCCCTGCTGCACAACAACTGCGCCTTTTATGGGGACGTGGCTCTGTGCGGCACCCGGGGCTGGTTCTTTGAGGAAGAGCGGGGGGAACACAGCGCCAAGATCTTCAACCGGGAGCTGATTCGGCTGGAAGCGTCGCTGAAAGCGGCGGGGGAGCGGGAGAAATACTGCTTTCTCCATTACCCGCCCCTGTGTACCGGCTACCGCTGTGAAGAGATCCTGGACCTGATGGCCCGATACGGCGTGAGCCGCTGCTATGCAGGGCATCTCCACGGTCCCAGCCATCGGTTTGCGTACTGCGGAACGGACAACGGAATTGCCTTCGGCATGGTTTCTGCGGATTTTATCGGCTTTTTGCCCGAAAAAATTTGCGAATAAAGGATAAAAAAAGCAATTTACATCTAGAAATACGGAAACAAATCTGTTAGAATAACTAAGTTAAAGCAAATGGCATGTTCGGGCTGTTCAAAACCCGGTGCCGACAGGAGGAAAATAACATGACCGTCACCAATGTAGAGAAAAAAGAAAACAGCACCGTTGAGCTTACCATCCAGGTGGGCGCCGAGGCCTTTGAGGCTGCCGTTCAGAAGGCTTATCTGAAGAACCGCGCCAGCATCAGCATCCCCGGCTTCCGCAAGGGCAAGGCTCCCCGCGCCATTGTTGAAAAGCTGTACGGCGCCTCCATTTTCTACGAGGATGCCATCAATGAGCTGTATCCCTCTGCTTATGCCGAGGCGGTTGCCGAGCAGAAGCTGGACGAGGTTGGCTACCCCAAGATGGAGATCGTCACCGTCGGTAAGGAGGGCTTTACCTTCAAGGCTGTTGTCAGCGTTCGTCCCGAGGTAAAGCTGGGCACCTACAAGGGCCTGTCCGCCCCCAAGACCGTTGCCAAGGTCACCGAGAAGGACATCAACGAGGAGTTGACCCCCTACGTTGCCCGCGCCACCCGTCTGGTGGCTGTCAAGCGCAAGGCCAAGAAGGGCGACACCGCTGTCATCGATTTTGAGGGCTTTATGGACGGCAAGCCTTTCGAGGGCGGCAAGGGCGAGAACTACAGCCTGGAGCTGGGTTCCGGTTCCTTCATCCCCGGTTTTGAGGAGCAGCTCATCGGCGCCAAGGCCGGCGAGGAGAAGGAGCTGAACCTGACCTTCCCCGAGGAGTATGTTGCCGACCTGGCCGGCAAGGACGTGGTGTTCAAGGTCAAGGTCAACGAGGTCAAGGAAGCTGTCAAGCCTGAGCTGGACGACGAGTTTGCCAAGGACGTGTCCGAGTTTGACACCCTGGAGGCTTTCAAGAAGGACCTGGCCGACAAGCTGACCGCCAAGCGCACCGAGGCTGCCCAGCGCGACTACGAGCAGGCCATCATTGACCAGCTTATCGAGAAGATGACCGTCACCGTGCCCGAGACCATGGTGGACGTGCAGGTCGATCGCATGATGGACGACTTTGCCAACCGCATTGCCGCTCAGGGTATGGATGTCAACCAGTACCTGCAGATGATGGGCATGAATGCCGATATGATGCGCATGAGCGCCCGTCCCAACGCCGAGAAGCAGGTGAAGGTGGAGCTGGCTCTGGATGCCGTTGCCGCCGCCGAGAAGCTGGAGGTTTCCGACGAGGAGGCCGAGGCCGAGCTGCAGCGCCTGGCCGACCAGTACAGCATGGAGCTGGACAAGGTCAAGAGCATTGTTCCCGCCGAGGAGTTGAAGAAGGACCTGCTGAAGAAGAAGGCCTCCGACTTCGTGTTTGCCAACGCCAAGGTCAAGGCCGCCGCCAAGAAGGCTGCCCCCAAGACCGAGGAGTCTGCTGAGGCTGCCGAGGAAAAGCCTGCCACCAAGAAGACCACCGCGGCCAAGCCTGCTGCCAAGAAGACTACCACCACCAAGAAGACTGCGGCCAAGGCGGACGAGGCCAAGCCCGCCGCCAAGAAGACCACCACCACTGCCAAGAAGCCTGCCGCCAAGAAGACCGAGGAATAATCTTCCGGCGCGCGGACATAATGTAGTGACAGATTTGTCCGGAAGGAGATTTATCCATGAGCTTTATTCCCTATGTTGTGGAGCAGACCAACCGCGGCGAGCGGTCCTACGACATTTTCTCCCGTCTGCTCAACGACCGTATCATTTTCCTGTCCGAAGAGGTCAACGACACCACTGCAAGCCTTGTGGTGGCACAGTTGCTGTACCTTGAGGCGCAGGACCCCGACAAGGACATCCAGTTCTACATCAACAGCCCGGGTGGCTCCGTGACCGCCGGCATGGCCATCTACGACACCATGCAGTATATCAAGTGCGATGTGTCCACCATCTGCATCGGTATGGCCGCCAGCATGGGTGCGTTCCTGCTGTCTGCCGGCACCAAGGGTAAGCGTTACGCTCTGCCCAACGCCGAGATCATGATCCATCAGCCCTCCGCCGGGACCCAGGGACAGGTGACCGATATGGCCATTCACCTCAAGCGTCTTGAGATCATCAAGCAGCGCATGAATCGAATTTTGGCGGAAAACACCGGCAAGAGTATCGAAATTGTTACCGCAGATTGTGAGCGCGACAACTTTATGACCGCCGAGCAGGCTGTGGAATACGGTCTGATCGACAAGGTGATTGAGAAACGATAAGTTAGCCGGGGGAGTGGGGGCAGAAGGCTGCCTCCACTCCTTTGAGCGATAAGGAGTCATTATGGGAAAAAACGACGAAAAGAAGGCTCTGCGCTGTTCCTTTTGCGGCAAGCATCAGGAACAAGTCCAGCGACTGATCGCCGGACCGGGTGCCTATATCTGTAACGAGTGCGTCAATCTGTGCCTGGGCATTTTGGACTCGGACTTGGAGCAGCAGAGCTATGCTCCTGCCGTACAGGTGCCGGACGAAATCCCCACGCCCAAGCAGATCAAGGAGTATTTGGATCAGTATATCATCGGTCAGGAACAGGCCAAGGTCGCCCTGTCCGTTTCCGTCTATAACCACTACAAGCGCATCTATTTCGGTGGTGCCGACGATGTGGAGCTGCAAAAGAGCAACATTCTGCTTGTGGGCCCCACCGGTTGCGGAAAGACTCTGTTTGCCCAGTCTTTGGCTCGAATTCTGAACGTGCCCTTTGCCATTGCCGATGCTACCACCTTGACGGAAGCCGGTTATGTGGGCGACGACGTGGAAAACATCCTGCTGCGCCTGGTGCAGGCTGCGGATTACGATGTGGAGCTGGCTGAGCGTGGCATCATCTACATCGACGAGATGGACAAAATTGCCCGCAAAAGCGAGAATACCTCCATCACTCGTGATGTGTCCGGCGAGGGTGTTCAGCAGGCTCTGCTGAAGATCTTGGAGGGTACGGTGGCAAACGTACCGCCTCAGGGTGGCCGCAAGCACCCTCATCAGGAGTTCATTCAGATCGACACCCGCAACATCCTGTTCATTTGCGGCGGTGCCTTCGAGGGCATCGAGAAGATCATCGAAAGCCGCTTGGACCGCAAGAGCATGGGCTTCGGTGCCGAGATTCAGAGTAAGAAAAATCGCAATGTTGGCGAGATTATCAAGGAGATCCAGCCTCAGGACCTGCTGAAGTTTGGCATTATTCCTGAGCTGGTTGGTCGTCTGCCTGTGCTGACCACATTGGAATCCCTGGACGTGGACCAAATGGTGCGTATCCTGACCGAGCCTAAAAACGCCCTGGTTAAGCAGTACAAGAAGCTGATGGACTATGACGAGGTGGAGCTGGAGTTCCAGCCCGAGGCGCTGCGCGCTGTAGCTGAGCGCGCTGTGGAGCGCAGCATCGGCGCCCGCGGCCTGCGCGCTATTTTGGAGGAGGTCATGACTCAGGTCATGTTCCAAACGCCTTCTGACCCCACTATTGTCAAGGTGGTCATCACGCCGGAGAGCGTGCGGGGAGAGAAGCAGCCCGAGCTGTTGCGGGACCCCGAACGCCTGGATCGCCCCATGCTGGGTAAGGCCGCGCTGCGTGCGGAATAAAGCGGCGTAATCACAACACATTCGTCCCGCAGAACACGCAGTGTGGTCTGCGGGACGTTTTGACTATTCCCGGAAGGAAGGGATCAACATGGAGAAACAGAGTGCCAATCTAAATATGCCCACCGTGGCCCTGCGCGGCCTGACAGTATTTCCCGGTTCGCTGATACATTTTGATGTGGGTCGCAAACGGTCCATTCAGGCCTTTGAAAAGGCGTTGGAGGCCGCAAGCCCCATCTTCTTGGTACCCCAGCGGGATATGTCGGTGGAGGACCCGACCCAAGAGGATTTGTACCCCGTGGGCGTGCTTGCCAATGTAAAGCAGCTGCTGCGCATCCCCGGAAACAACGTGCGTGTTATGGTGGAGGGGTTTGCGCGCGGTCGCCTGGTCAACCTTGTCGGAACGGAGCCGTATCTGCTCTGTGAGGTGGAGTGCATTGCGGAGCGGTCTGCTCGCGTGACCGCCAAGACCGAGGCTCTGATCCGCCGTACTTACGAGCTGTTTCAGCAGTACGTTGAGGTGGGGCCTCAGGCATCTGCCGACTTGCTGATCAAAATTTTGTCCAGTGATGATCCCGGTTTTATTGCGGACTTCGTTGCGCAAAATATCCCCATGCGAAACGATGATAAGCAGCTGATACTGGCCGAGGTGAGTCCGGTTCGCCGCCTTGAGAAGATGTACCGCCTGCTGGCCCGTGAGGTAGACATTATGGCGCTGGATCAGCAGATTCAGAACCGAGCCAAAGAGCAAATGTCCGATAACCAGCGGGATTACTATCTTCGGGAGCAGATCAAGGCCATCCAGTCCGAGTTGGGCGAAGGCGATGCCGACAGCGAGATCGGTGAGTATCGCGCCAAGATCGAAGGCACAAAACTGCCCGAACAGGTTCGTGAGCGGTTGCTCAAGGAAGTCAATCGTTTAGCCAAGCAGCCTTTCGGTTCTGCCGAGGCAACGGTCATGCGCAATTATTTGGACGTGTGCCTGGAGCTGCCCTGGGACAAAAAATCCAAAGAGAAGGTCAGCGTGGAACACGCCCGCCGTGTACTGGACCGCGACCACTATGGTCTGGACAAGGTCAAGGAGCGCATTTTGGAGTTCTTGGCTGTTAAACAGATGGCGCCCGACTTGAAAGGGCAAATTATTTGCCTGGTTGGCCCTCCCGGTGTGGGTAAGACCTCCGTGGCTATGTCTGTGGCCCGGGCCCTGAACCGCAAGCTGGCCCGCATTTCCTTGGGCGGCGTCAGCGATGAGGCGGAGATCCGCGGTCACCGCAAGACCTACATCGGAGCCATGCCCGGCCGTATCCTGAACGCCATCAATCAGGCCGGCGTTTCCAACCCCCTTTTGTTGCTGGACGAAATTGATAAGCTGGGCCACGACCACCGCGGCGACCCGGCTTCGGCACTGCTGGAGGTCCTGGATGCGGAGCAGAACGGCACATTCCGTGATAACTTCGTGGAGCTGCCCTTCGACCTGTCGGAGGTTATGTTTATTACCACCGCAAACACAACTTCGACTATTCCCAAGCCGTTGCTGGACCGCATGGAGGTTATTGAGCTGTCCAGCTATACCGATGAGGAAAAACTCCGAATTGCCCGGGATCATCTTTGGCCCAGACAGATAAAACGCCACGGATTGACCAAAGGCAAACTGATTCTGAGCGATGCGGCCCTGCGCCGGATGATTTGCGAGTACACCCGCGAATCCGGCGTGCGTGTGCTGGAACGCCAAATAGCTTCTGTCTGCAGAAAAGCTGCTATGTCTTTTGCAACAAAGGATGTAAAGCGGATAACCATTACAGCGGAAAACTTGGAGCGGTATTTGGGCGTACCCAAATATCACCCGGAACGTCAGGCCACAGAGGAACGGGTGGGTGTTGTCAATGGCCTCGCCTGGACCAATGCAGGCGGCGAGCTGCTGGAAGTGGAAGTGAACGCCGTACCCGGCACGGGCAAAATTGAACTGACCGGCAATTTGGGCGACGTAATGAAAGAGTCTGCCCACGCGGCCCACACCTACATACGCAGCCGGGCCGAGAAGTTGGGGATCGCTTTGGATTTCTACAAGACGACAGACATCCACGCTCACTTCCCGGAGGGGGCGGTGCCTAAGGATGGCCCCTCCGCCGGTATTGCCATCACCACGGCGATGGTATCCGCCCTGACGGGGCGGCCTGTTCGGGCCGGGATCGCCATGACGGGCGAGGTAACGCTGCGTGGCCGTGTGCTTGCCATCGGCGGGCTGAAGGAGAAGACCATGGCAGCGCTGCGCAACGGAATTCACACGGTCATCATACCCGGTGAAAATGTGAAGGATCTGGAGGAAATCGATCAGAATGTTCGCGCAGGTCTGCATTTTGTGGCGGTGGACAGTGTGGATCAGGTTTTGGATCACGCGCTGCTGCAGCGTGAGCCGGAGCAGGAGCTGCCCGCGACCTGTTTTGCCCTCGAGGGCAAGCAGGTGGAGAGTGCCGTAACCTGGAAACAGTAAGGGGGAGCGTAATGGCTATCAACCTTCAAAATGCGGAATTTATCCGCTCGGCGGTCAAGCGCGGCGATTTCCCGCGAAACAACATGGTTCAGGTGGCGTTTGCCGGACGCTCCAACGTGGGTAAGTCTTCCGTCATTAACCGACTTCTCAACCGTAAGAACTTTGCCCGTGTGGGCGCCATGCCTGGAAAAACGGTCCATATCAATTATTTTTTGATTGACGAGGCGTTCTATTTGGTTGATCTGCCCGGTTACGGCTACGCCCAGGTTGCCAAAAGTGAACGCGACCGCTGGGGCAGGCTGATGGAGGAATACTTTGCCGACCCCGACCAGATGACCATGGGCGTTATGATCGTGGATGCGCGACACAAGCCTACGGCCGACGATTGCACCATGGCACAGTGGTACAAGGACGCGGGCCGACCTTTCCTCGTGGTGGCCAACAAGCTGGACAAGCTGAAGAAAAAGGAAATCGAGCCGAACTTGAAACAAATCCGCCAAACCCTTGATTTGGATGATGGTGTAAAGCTGATCCCCTTTTCGGCGGAAAAGGGGATCGGACGCCAGGAATTGCTCAATGAAATTTTTGCCTGCGTGGAGCGTAATTAGGTTCCGACCCGCTGAAAGCCCGGACAGATCTGTCCGGGCTTTTTTATGCTGTCGGACTGGCGAAAATTGCTTGTAAAGTTGCGGGAAGTTTGGTATACTACTATATATTGTGTGAAATGTTTGTCAGGGAGGAGGTGCAGAATGGAAAGCCCGATTTATCACCTTGAAGGTGTGGTGAAAGCCAAGGAAACGGATATGGAGGACTTTGTGGGTCCTCTCGACCTGATTCTGCACCTTCTGAGCAAAAATAAAATGGAAATCAAGGACATTCAAATTTCCTTGATTTTGGAGCAGTATTTACAGTGGATGGACCAGCGGAAGGAGCTGGATCTGGAGGTCGCAAGTGAGTTTGTCACCATGGCGTCCCACTTGATTTATATCAAGACCCGTATGCTGCTGTCCATCCACGATGAGGAAGCCATGTCCGAGATGGAGCAGTTGATAGCCACCCTGGAGGCCCATCAGCGCAATGAGAACTACGGCCGATTGAAAGAAGTTGTGCCAAAGCTGGACCAGCGCTATTCCTACGGCCGCAATTACATCACCAAAGGGCCGGAACCCATGCGAAAGGATCAGACCTACCGCTATGTCCATCAGGCGGAGGATCTGCGCCGTGCCATGGGCGAGGTGCTGAGCCGTTCCGGCAGCAAGCTGCCTCCGCCGGTCAGCGCCTTTCAGGGTATCGTAGGGCGTGAGCCGTATCCCGTTACCGACAAGGCGGGGGAGATCATCCGTCGTTTGATTCGATTCGGTGTGACCCGGTTCCGCGCTCTGTTCCGTGGGAACAAAAGCCGCTCGGAAATCGTTGCTACCTTCCTTGCGGTGCTGGAGCTTTGTAAGGCCAGCCGTCTGCGCCTTGCCGGCACGGAGGAGGATTGCACCGTGACCTCCACCAACGACGCGGCGGATGAGATGGAATTTACCGCTGACAGCTATTGAGGAGCGTGTATCCAATGGAAGTAAAAGAACTGCAGGCTGTTTTGGAAGGGATCCTGTTCGCGTCCGGTGAGCCGGTTGCCGCGGAGCGGCTGTGCGCCACTTTGGATGTTGACCGGGGAACTTTGGACCAGGTGGCACAGCATTTAATGGACGAATACAGCTTCCAGCGCAGGGGTATCCGCCTTGTGAAGCTGGACAACAGCTATCAGCTTTGCTCTGCCCCCGAGTATGCCGAGCATATCCGCAAGACGCTGGAAAGCCGCAAGCCGGCCCGACTGTCCCAATCCGCCCTGGAGGCGTTGGCAGTAGTGGCCTACTATCAGCCGGTCACCCGCACCTACGTGGACCAGATCCGCGGCGTTGACAGCTCGTACACCATGGGTCTGCTGCTGGAGCGGGATCTGATCGAGGAGTGCGGCAGACTGTCTGTTCCAGGAAGACCGATCCTCTACCGCACCACAAAGAATTTCCTGCGCTCGTTCAGCATGAGCGGTTTGGACGAATTGCCCGAGCTGCCCAACGCTTCTGCCGAGGACGGACAGATCACGCTGGAGCTGGAGGCTGCCGTGGCAAGATTGCGCCAGGAAGAGGAGCTGTCCGCGCAGGAGCCGGAAGAAAGCGTATGATTGGCAAAATAATTCTGTGGTCCCTTTTGGCGCTGCTTGCGGTTATAATTCTTGCAATTGTTCTTATCCTGTTGTTGCTGCGGGTTGGATTGCACGTGGAACAGCAGCAGGATGATCTGACCGTTCGGGTTCGGGTTGGCTCAAAAATTCTGCCCCCAAACCCCCAACGTATTGAGAAGGCCAAGCAGACGCTGGACGATTGGAAGGAAACACAGCCTGACGGTGATTTGGCGCTGCTGCGGGATTTTCTGCCCACGATTTTGCGCACCATTGTAAAGCTGTGCGGGAAGGTAAAAGTCGAGAAACTGGACCTTACACTGATTGTCGGGGCGGAAAATCCGTACAATGCAGCCGTTGAATACGGCCGTGCCAATGCGTTGCTCGGCGCGCTGTGGGCCCCTGTTGTCAGCCTGTGTCGCGTAAAGGACGGCAACGCAAGGGTTTCGGTGGATTTTCAGCAAAAAAAGCCCACCTTTTACCTTCTTGCCGATGCAACGGTAAGCGCAGGGCAATTGTTGGTCATTGCAATTGTTTTTGTGGGTAAGCTAATTAAAATTCAGTATGAGAGAACAAAACGAAACAGTGAACCTGAGGAAAGGCGGATAGAACATGGAACAGAACCATCCAATCAATGAGCTGATGAGTACGACAATGGAGAAGATCCGTGTCATGGTTGACTCCAACACCATCATTGGCGCACCCATTCAAGCGGAGGGCGTTACCCTGATCCCGGTGTCAAAGCTGTCCTTTGGTTTTGCCAGCGGTGGCAGCGATTTTACCACAAAAAGCCAGAAACCCAATACCGCCAATCCCTTTGGCGGCGGCGGTGGTGCCGGCGTAAATCTGGAACCCGTCGCATTTTTGATTGTCAAGGGCGAGAGCGTGCGGCTTCTGTCCGTGGCGCCGCCTCCTGCCACGACGGTGGACCGCGTCATCGAAATGGTTCCTGAGGTCATGGACAAAGTCACGGATTTTATCGAAAAACAGCAGGAAAAGAAGGCTGTTGAAAAGTCGGGACTGTAAGACGGATTTCGTGGATAATCCCCCGGTGAAATTCTTATAATAATATCACCTTGATTTCGGGGTGATCGTATTGAAGAATTGTGGGCGGGCACTTTTGTGCGCGGTGCTTTGTTTGGTGTTGTGCGTACCCTGTACGGCGCTGGATGTGTCCGCATCCAGCGCCGTTTTACTGGATGCGGCCTCCGGACGTGTCCTATGGGAACACAACGCACATGAAAAGCGGTATATAGCCAGCATTACCAAGCTCATGACGGCGCTTGTGGCGGTTGAGTCCGGACACAACATGGAAGAAACGGTTGAGATAAAACGTGAATACACCGGGGCAGAGGGGTCCTCCATGTACCTGCGAGAAGGGGAGCGGCTGAGCCTGGAGACCCTGATGTATGGCCTTTTGCTGGCCTCCGGAAATGACGCGGCTTTGGCGGTGGCCGGACACTGCGCCGGTTCCGTGGACGTCTTTGTAGAGGAAATGAATCGCACCGCGGCCCGCTTGGGAATGACCGGTACAAAATTTCTCAATCCAAGCGGTTTGACTGAGGAAGGTCACATGTCCACAGCTCTCGACATGGCGAAACTTGCCGCCGCCTGTATGCGGGAGGAGCGCATTGCCAAAATCGTGGCGACCCGGTCTGTCACGGTCGGCGGGCGTACCTTCACAAACCACAACAAGCTGCTTTGGCGCTATGATGGCTGCGTCGGAATGAAGACCGGTTATACGGAGCGGGCCGGACGAACTTTGATTTCCTGCGCCCGGCGGGATGGGCGATTGCTGGTGGCGGTAACTCTGAATGCGCCGGACGATTGGAATGACCACACCAAAATGCTGGATTACGGCTTTTCCGCCTATACCGAAGCCGTCCTGTCGCAGGAGGGGACGGTGCAGGCAAGACAGCCGGTACTGGGCAGTTTGCTGTCCTTTGTCACCGTGGAGGAGCGGGATACCCTGCGCTATCCCTTGAAAGAAGGGGAAGAGGTGCGAAGGGAGGTTTCCCTTGTGCGATGGACACAAGCGCCGGTGATACGAGGGCAAACGGCCGGTACGATAACATTTTACCTGAATGACCGTGTTATCGGTAAGTGTCCGCTGGTTTACGGCGATACGGTTCAGGCTAACGTAGTAAGAGAACGAAATTTTCTGCAACGATTTATAAAACCGTTCAAATTCTAAAGAAAGGTGGGGGTCGAACATGGAACAGCGGCTGCAGAAGTTGTTGTCGCAGTGCGGTGTTGGCTCCCGCCGTGCTATGGAGGAATGGATCACGGCCGGACGTATTACGGTCAATGGTGAGGTTGCCCATTTGGGGGACCGCGCCGACTTGGATCGGGATGAGATTTGCGTGGATGGCACCGTGCTACGACCGGGAGGGGCGCGCACCTATCTTATGCTGAATAAACCCCGCGGCTACGTGACCACGCTGTCGGATGAGCGGGGGCGCAAGACGGTGGCCCAGCTGGTAGCTGCCTGTGGTCAACGTGTGTGGCCGGTCGGGCGGCTTGACCAGGACTCGGAAGGGTTGCTGCTGATGACGGACGATGGTGATCTGACCCAGCGCCTGATCCATCCCAGCCACGAGATCGAGAAGGAATATCTTGTTTGGGTCATGGGAGATGTGAACAGGGGACTGCCGATTTTGTCCGGTCCCATGGAGTTGGATGGGCAGCCCCTTTCGCCGGCTCAGGTGCGCAGAGGAAAGACGAGCGGTGGGGTGACCCAACTGTCTGTCGTGATCCACCAGGGTAAAAATCGGCAAGTGCGTCGAATGTGTGCCAAGGCCGGATTGCAGGTGCTGCGGCTGAAACGAATCCGGGAGGGAACGCTGAATTTGGACCGGACCTTGCAGCCGGGCCAATGGCGGGAACTCACCCGGGAAGAAGTGTTAAAACTGAAAACGGAGTAACGCGGTTTTTGCAGAAATGACACAAATCCTGCAAAAACCGCTTGCTTTTTGCAGGTGTAAACGGTATGATTAAATGACAGTGTATTTTGCCTGCGGGCAGACTGAGGTGGAACAAATGAGTGGAGATATTCTGACACTGATACAGGAGAATTTATCTACATTTTCCAAGGGACAAAAGCGCATCGCGGCATTTATTCTGTCCTCATACGACAAAGCGGCTTTTATGACCGCCAGTAAGCTGGGACAGACGACCAATGTCAGCGAATCCACCGTGGTGCGTTTTGCAGCGCAGTTGGGGTATAACGGTTACCCCGAAATGCAAAAGGCCCTGCAAAAAATGATCCGCAACCGGCTGACCAGTGTTCAGCGTATCGAGGTGGCCAACGACCAGATCGGGAGGGAAGGCGTGGTTTCTTCCGTCCTTCGCGCGGATATTGCCCGTATTCGCACCACTCTGGAGGAATTGGATCAGGCCAGTTTTCATCGGGCGGTCGATTCCATCTTGAACGCGAAAAAAATCTATATTTTGGGCGTCAGATCTTCCTCTGCCATTTCCCGCTTTCTCGCGTTCTACTTCAATCTTATTTTCGACAACGTGCGGGAGATTGATGCCAACACCATCAGCGAAGTGTTTGAACAGGTCCTGCGCATTGGCGATGGGGACGTACTGATTGGTGTCAGCTTTCCGCGCTATTCCAGTCGCACGGTGAAGGCTATGCAGTATGCCAAGGATCAAGGGGCTGCCGTGGTTGCCATTACCGACAGTGAAAACTCCCCCGTGGCCGACCATGCCGACGTCGTTCTGACGGCCAAGAGCGACATGGCTTCTTTTGTGGACTCGTTGGTGGCGCCGCTCAGTTTGGTAAATGCCCTGATCGTTGCTGTCAGCCAAAAGCGCAGCAAGGAAGTTGCGACCACCTTCAGTCAGCTGGAGCAGATTTGGGAAGAATACGACGTATACGAGAAGATTGAAACGTGATGGATAATACGGTAATTGTGATTGGTGGCGGCGCCGCCGGCATGATGGCGGCCAGAAGTGCCGCCCTGGCCGGGGCGCAGGTCACCTTGCTGGAGCGTAACGAAAAAGTCGGCCGAAAACTGTACATCACGGGAAAAGGGCGCTGCAATGTCACAAACGCCTGTGCGGTCAATGAGGCGCTGGCCAATATTCCCGGAAACGGGCGTTTTGTTACCGGCGCCATGCATCGCCTTCCGCCGAGTGCTGTAATGGAGCTGTTCGAGCAGCTAGGTGTGCCGCTTAAGGTAGAGCGGGGCAACCGTGTGTTTCCTGTTTCGGACCGGGCGGCGGACGTAATTGATGCCCTGCTGCGGGAACTGCGGCGTCTGCGCGTGAATATCGTCCGGGATCGTGCGGTCGCTATCAATACTGATAACGGCGTTGTGACCGGCGTGACCGGGGAACAGGGGTCCTATGCCGGGCCTGCGGTCGTGCTGGCAACAGGCGGGGCGTCCTATCCTGCCACCGGCTCCACCGGTGATGGGTACGACCTTGCCGCCCAACTGGGTCACACCATTGTACCCGTGCGCCCCTCCCTGGTACCTCTGGAGGCTGAGGAGTCTTTTTGCGGCGCCATGCAGGGGCTTTCTCTGAAAAATGTTTCGCTAAAAATCAAAAACAGCAAGAAAAAAACAGTATTTCAGGAGCAGGGCGAAATGCTGTTTACTCACTTTGGTATTTCAGGACCCCTGGTACTCAGTGCCAGTGCCTGTATGCGGGAGTGGGAGCAGGAACGCTACACGGCTGTCATCGATTTGAAGCCGGCCCTTGACGAGCAGAAGCTGGACGCCCGCCTTGTCCGGGAGTTGACGGAGCGATCCAATCAGGATTTTCAGAACATATTGGGCGCTCTTGTGCCGCGGTTGCTGGTTCCGGTCGTGATCGAGCTGACCGAAATTCCACCCCACACCAAGGGCCACGAAGTGTCAAAGGGGCAGCGCAGAAGCCTGCTTGAGGTCTTGAAGGGATTGACCATTCATGTTTCCACCCCGCGGCCCTTGGCCGAAGCAATTGTGACGGCCGGTGGCGTTAAAGTAAATGAAATCGACCCCAAGACCATGTCGTCCCGCAAGGTGCGGGGGCTGTTCTTTGCCGGAGAGGTGATGGATGTTGATGCCTATACCGGCGGGTTTAACCTGCAGATCGCCTGGGCGACCGGAGCGGTGGCGGGGGCCGGGGCAGCCGACTATTGCAATGATTTCAAGGAGGAGTAAAAATGAAACACATCAGCGTGGCCATTGATGGCCCTTCCGGGGCGGGAAAAAGCACGCTTGCCCGCCGGGCTGCTGCTGAGATGGGGTATCTCTACGTTGATACAGGCGCGATTTATCGCACCGTTGCCCTGGGTGCCCTGCGTCGCGGGGTTGCACCGACCGATGCCGAGGCGGTAGAGTCCATTTTAAGCGACTTGGATATTCGGCTTGCGTACAATCCCGAGGACGGCCTGCAACACATGCATCTGAATGGGGAAGATGTGACGGAGGAAATTCGCCTTCACGAAATTTCTCAGCACGCGTCCAAGATTTCCGCCATCCCCGGTGTGCGTGCGTTTTTGTTGGAGCTGCAGAGAGATCTGGCCCGCAATCACGATGTTGTGATGGACGGCCGTGACATTGGCACCGTGGTACTGCCGCAGGCGCAGGTAAAGATTTTCCTGACCGCTTCTGCCCAGGCCCGCGCGCAGCGTCGCTTTTTGGAGCTGCAGCAGCGTGGTCAGCAGGCGGACTTTGATACCGTGCTGCGCGACATCGTTTTGCGTGACGAGCAGGACAGTAACCGTCCCATCGCACCCCTGCGCCGTGCGGAGGATGCGGTATTGGTGGATACCACCCATTTGGATTTGGAACAGAGTCTGCAAGCAATTCTGACTGCCATCCGTGGAGGGGACCGGGAATGAAAGAAAATCGAGTCTACAAACTTCTGTACACCATCATTTATCCTTTCTTCCTTCTTCTGTATCCCATCAAAGTCATCGGTCGGGAGAACATTCCTGACGGTCCGGCGGTGATTTGTCCCAACCATACCCGAGCCATTGACCCGTTCTTTGTGGTGTTTGCGTTCCGACGGAAGAACATTATGCGGATTATGGCAAAAATTGAGCTGATACGCATCCCGGTGCTGGGCTGGTTGCTGCGTCATGCGGGTATTTTTGGCGTGGACCGAGGCGCCGCTGATATCGGCGCAGTTAAAACCGCGTTGCGGCACCTGAAGGAAGGGCGGAAACTGCTCCTGTTTCCGGAAGGAACCCGGGTAAGTGAAGGGGAGAGCGTGGAGGCCAAGACAGGCGCAGCCATGTTCGCTACCCGGACGGGGTCGCCGCTGCTTCCGGTCTATATTACCCCACATAAAAGGATGTTCCGCCGCAATCTTGTGGTGATCGGGCAGCCCTTTGAGCCGAAGTTCGAAGGTCGCAAGTGTACGGCAGAGGAATTGCGCGCCGTTGCTGATGAACTGATGGCGCGCATCTATGCCCTGGGGGAGGAGCAGCAATGAACATTACTCTTGCCAAGTCTGCGGGATTTTGTTACGGCGTGCGCCGAGCCGTGGAACTTGCGGATGCAACCGCGCGAGAGGGACGGCCCTGCGTCATGCTTGGGTCCATCATACATAACAAGGAAGTTGTGCAACACCTTGCAGAGCAAGGCCTTGTGGCGGTGGAGGATGTGGAGTGTGTCCCCGAAGGCAGTGCGGTAATCATTCGCTCCCATGGCGAGGGGCGATGGGTATATGACCGGCTGGCTGAAAAACAAGCGGTCATTCTTGATGCCACCTGCCCCAACGTAAAGCACATCCACGATTTGGTCATCCGGGCGGAGGCGGACGGGCGCACCGCTGTTATTATCGGTACCCCCGACCATCCGGAGGTGCTGGCCATCGCCGGCTGGTGCCAGCGGCCCGTGGTTTTGGAAAATGGGCAAAAATTGCTGGAATGGCTGAATGAGGAACCGGGACGGCGTGAAATACCGCTGACGTTCGTATCTCAGACCACCTCCACAAAAAAGATTTGGTCTGAGTGCGTAGAAATTGCAAAAAAAGAGTGTACAAATACAAAAATATTTGATACAATATGCGGTGCAACATCGAAAAGGCAGGAAGAGGCTCAGCAGCTTGCGGCACAGAGCGACGCCATGGTAGTTATCGGAGACAACAAAAGCTCCAACACCAAACGGCTGGCCGAGTTGTGCAGGCAGCTTTGTCCCGATGTGCGCCTGATAGAGCGGGCGGACGAGCTGGATGCCGAGTCCCTTCGCAACCTTTCCAATGTGGGCATCACTGCGGGTGCATCCACGCCCGAGTGGATAATAAAGGAGGTCTGTAACAAAATGAGCGAAGAAATCATGGAGATCGAAAAATCCTTTGCGGAGCTGCTGGAGGAGTCGATCAAAACTTTAAATACGGGGGATAAGGTTACCGGTACCGTCGTGGCTATCACGCCGACCGAAATCCAGGTTGAACTGGGCATCAAGTATCCCGGTTACATCCCCGTTGATGAGTTTTCCGACGATCCCTCCGTCAAGATCGAGGAGCAGGTGAAGGTCGGTGACGAGATCGAGACTTACGTCATCCTGGTCAGCGATCGCGACTGCATGGTCAAGCTGTCCAAGAAGCGCCTTGACATTGTCAAGGGCTGGGAAGAGGTCGAGGCTGCCTGCGAGAACGAGACCGTTGTCGATGGTATCGTGACCGAGGATAACAAGGGCGGCGTTGTCGTTTCCGTTAAGGGCGTGCGCGTGTTTGTGCCCGCCTCCCAGACCGGTCTGCCTCGCGAAGCTGAGATGACCGAGATCCTCAAGCAGAAGGTTCGCCTGATGATCACCGAGGTCAACCGTGCCCGCCGCCGCGTGGTGGGTTCCATCAGCAAGGTCACCCGCGCTGAGCGCGCTGCCGCCGCCGAGAAGGTTTGGGCCGACATCGAAGAGGGCAAGCGTTACGCCGGCGTCGTGAAGTCTTTGACTTCCTACGGTGCCTTTGTTGACATCGGTGGCGTGGACGGCATGGTCCACATCTCCGAGCTGTCCTGGAGCCGCATTAAGCATCCCTCCGAGGCTGTTTCCGTTGGTGACAGCGTTGAGGTGTATGTCATCTCCGCCGACAAGGAGAAGAAGAAGATCTCCCTGGGTCTGAAGGACCATTCCGAGGATCCCTGGGCTAAGTTCACCTCCACCTACGAGATCGGCAGCGTTGCCGAGGTCAAGGTGGTCAAGCTGATGGACTTTGGTGCCTTTGCTGAGATCGTTCCCGGTGTTGATGGTCTGATCCACATTTCTCAGATTGCCGATCACCGCATCGAGAAGCCCGGCGATGTTTTGACTGAGGGCCAGACTGTCCAGGCCAAGATCACTGACATCGACATGGAGAAGAAGAAGGTTTCTCTGTCCATCCGTGCCTTGATCGAGGTCGTGGAAGAGGCTGCTGAGGAAGTTGCCGAGGACGCCGCCGAGGAAACTGAGGCTTAATTTCAACAGAAAAGACCGGACACCGATTTAATCGGCGTCCGGTCTTTTTGCTGATATTACAGGAAAAAAACGGGAAAAATAGAAAATGTAATCTTGTCCCGCGGGAGGAAATGTGATATAATCACTGTACTTAGAGTTTTTGTATCATAATTTTTCTGTGTGGAGGTGGGGTAAGATGTTCTGTGTTGGCGACAAGATCGTTCATCCGATGCATGGTGCCGGTGTTGTGGAAAGCATAACAGAGAACAAGATTGATGGAGTTATCCGCCAATATTATGTCATGCGTCTTCCTGTGCGCGCGATGGTTGTCATGATCCCCACCCACAATTGCGCCGAGATCGGTGTGCGTCCGATTACCGATCAAGCCGGAGCGGAGCGAATTTTGGAAAGCCTGCCGAATATCCAGGTTGACCTGGAGCAGAATTGGAATAGACGCTATCGCGAGAATATGGAGCGCTTGAAAAGCGGCGATTTGCTTGAAGTTGCCAAAGTTATCAAGGCGCTGATGGTACGCGATTGCGAGCGCGGCCTTTCAAACGGCGAACGTAAAATGCTCCATTCGGCAAAGGAGATCCTGATTTCCGAGCTGGTGCTGGCACTGAACGACACCTATGAAAATACTGAGGTACGCGTAATTACGGCGCTGTCCCAATAAGTTGAAAAAGGAGCCGGTTGGCTCCTTTTTTGCAGGAGGAATTTGCTGTGTTTGGACTCTTTTCAAAACGAAATCATCCGACCATCTGTTCCGTGATCGTAGTTGCCGCCGGCAGCGCACGGCGTATGGAGGGCATTGATAAAGTGATGGCGCCTTTGGAAGGAATTCCGGTTTTGGCGCGCACTCTGATGGTGTTCCAGCAGTGTCCCGAGGTCCACGAAATCGTGGTTGTTACCCGGGAGGATCTGCTGGAAAACATTGGCGCCATGTGTAAAGCGTATAACCTTGACAAAGTTTCCGGCGCAGTTATTGGTGGTGCGGAGCGTGTGCTGTCTGTGCGAGCAGGACTACAGCAGGTACGCCAGGATGCCGAGCTGATCGCCATTCATGACGGCGCGCGGCCGTTTTTGTCACAGACGGTGCTTGCCGCCGTGCTGCAGCGCGCCAAACAATCCGGGGCAGCGGCCCCGGCCATCGCGGTAAACGACACGATCAAGCGGGTGGGGGATGCGGAGCTTATTGTGGATACCGTAGATCGCAGCGTCCTGCGCGCGGTGCAGACTCCGCAAGTGTTTCAGGCGGACCTGATTCGCACCGCGATAGAAAAGGCGGTGGCGGACGGTGTAGCTGTGACCGACGATTGCTCGGCTGTAGAGCGGCTCGGCATAGGGGTCGTCCTTACGCCCGGTGAGCGCGAAAATATCAAAATAACTACGCCGTTTGACATGAAGCTGGGACAGGCGATTTTACAATCGAGAGGGGAATAAGCGATGGTTCGGATCGGACATGGTTATGATGTACACCGCCTTGTGACGGAGCGCAAACTGATCTTGGGTGGTGTGGAGGTTCCCTACGAATTCGGCCTGTTGGGACATTCGGATGCAGATGTATTGACCCACGCGGTCATGGATGCGCTGTTGGGTGCCGTGGCCCTTGGGGACATCGGAACCCATTTCCCTGATACGGACCCTGTCTATAAGGGCGCAGACAGCTTGAAATTACTGGACCACGTAATGCAGTTGTTGGAACGGCGTGGTTGGCAGGTGGGGAACGTCGATGCTACCATTGTGGCTCAGCGCCCCAAATTGGCGACCTATTTGCCGCAGATGAAGGAGAATTTGGCGCAACGGATGCACGTTTCTCCCGAACAGGTGAATGTCAAGGCCACGACGGAAGAGAAGCTGGGCTTTACCGGTTCGGGCGAAGGCATTGCGGTTCACGCGGTAGCGCTGTTGGAACGAGATTGATCATGGAAAAGGCGGAGCGGTTGCGCTCCGCCTTTTTGTGTCCTGTCGATGAAACACGCATAAGATGTGATGTGAGGGATCATTGCCAGGAAAGGACGGGATCGGGATGGTCAATTACCTCATTTTGTGCCGCTCGCTGACTCGCGCGCAGCGTTCGGCGGCTGTTTTGAAGCGGGCCGGGATATCAGCTGGCATTGTGCGCTGTCCTAAGGAAATTTCCGCAGAGGGGTGCAGCCATTGTGTAAAAATCGCGGGCCGTACCTTTGAGCGAGCGATTGCCCTACTGATGCTTGCAGAGTTGCGACCGAAACGGGTATTTTCCGTGGATGGTCTTGGCAGCTTTGAGGAGGTTGAGTTTACTTGATTTACCTTGACAGCGCCGCTACGACCCTGCAAAAACCGAATCAGGTACTTTGGGCGGTACAGCGCGCAATGCGGACTATGGCAAGCCCGGGGCGGGGCAGTCACCGAGCGGCGGAACTGGCGGCGCAAACCGCTTTTGCCTGTCGTGAGGAGGCTGCGCAGTTGTTCGGTGTGGGCGATCCGGAACGTGTAATTTTTACCTGTAATGCCACTCATGGGTTAAACATCGCCATCAAATCACTGGTTAAACCCGGTGATACTGTTGTTGTTTCGGGCTATGAACACAATGCGGTTACCCGGCCGCTTGCCGCTGTGGAAGGGGTGGAAATCCGCGTGGCGGACGGCCCACTGTTTCAACCGGAGGAGATGTTGGCCCGCTTTGAACAGCTTGTCACACCGGAGGTCGCCTGCGTGATTTGCAACCATATATCAAACGTATTTGGTTATATCCTGCCGATGGATGAAATTGCGGAGCTTTGTATGCGCAGAAACGTACCTTTGATCGTAGATGCCTCGCAGTCGGCGGGGACGATCCCCATCGATATGGAGCGCTGGAAGGCAGCGTTTGTTGCTATGCCGGGACACAAAGGCCTTTACGGTCCACAGGGAACCGGGCTGCTGCTCTGCAACGCGCCGACCATCCCGCTGGTAGAAGGGGGGACCGGAAGCGCATCAGCCTTACAGCAGATGCCGGATGACTTACCGGACCGCCTGGAGGCGGGAACGCACAATATTCCGGGTATTGCGGGCTTGCTGGAGGGGCTGCGCTTTGTGCGCAGGCGCGGGGTGGCGCAAATCGGTCAAAATGAAACCGGACTCAGCCAACGTATGGCCCTTGGCCTTTCACGCATTCCGGGTATCCGCGTCTTTGAACAGGGGGAGGGACCACGTTGTCGAGGCGGCGTGCTGTCCTTTCGGGCAGAAGGACACGATTGCGAAGAATTGGGACGGAAACTCGGTGAGCTTGGCATCGCGGTACGCAGCGGATTGCACTGCGCACCCCTGGCGCACAAGACCGCCGGAACCTTTGAAACCGGGACGATCCGGGCGAGTATTTCCGCATTTAACACGATGGATGAAGTGGAACGCTTCGTTGGGACCGTGGCGCATATTCTGAAAAAATAACCTTCACCGCCACAGCTTTTTTGCATAAAGCCGTGGCGGTGATTTTTTTGTAGGCTCATGAAGAAAAAATACTGTGTTTTCAGGGCGTAGATGCTTGCCAATTCTGATTTCTTATTGTATAATGTATCCGTATAGTTATTTTTTCACGTACACAGGTCTAGTGAGAAGGCGGGGGATTGCAATGCAAGCGATTTTACGGTTTTTCGAAGCGTTCTTCGGCATGGTTCGCATCAGCGATGTACTGGACATCGCCATACTGTCTTTTTTCATTTACAAGCTGATTTGGGCAACCAGAAAGAACAGCTTTGGTCGTGTTCTGAAGGGGGTCGGTGTCCTTCTTGTTATGATGGCGCTTGCCTCTGTGTTGAAGCTGTACGCAGTGAGTTACCTATTCAACATTGTGATCGATTGGGGCGTATTTGCTCTGATCGTCATTTTCCAGCCGGAAATTCGGCGGCTGCTGGAGCGTGTTGGCGATAGTCGCTTGTTTGTGGCGCTGTTCTCGTCCCGGAACCGGAATGTGAATGTAGTTGACCGGGCCATTCGGGAAACGGTCAATGCCTACGAGAAAATGTCTAAGGACAAGGTTGGCGCGCTGATGGTGTTTGAGCGGCAGAACCACCTGGACGACGTAATCAAAACCGGTACGACTCTCGATGCGGCGGTCAGCTCCGAATTGCTGAAAAACCTGTTTTGGGATAAGGCTCCGCTGCACGACGGTGCCGTTGTGGTTCGCAACGGCAGAATCATTGCCGCGGGCTGCGTCCTCCCTTTGTCCGGGAACGAAAATCTCAGCCGTGATTTGGGAATGCGTCATCGGGCGGGTATCGGTGTCAGTGAACACTCCGATGCGGTGGCGGTCATTGTGTCGGAGGAAACCGGCTCCATCTCTGTGGCGGTAGGCGGTATGCTGAAACGCCATCTGGCTCCTGAAACCCTGACACGTCTTTTGGAGAACGAGCTTTTGTCCAAGGATGAGGCAGAGAATGTGAACGTACTGAGTCTGATATCTTCACTACTCTCGCGCGGCAAGAAGGGGGACGAGCAGGATGAAGAAAATTAAAGAAAGCAGATGGGTATACATCCTGTTGTCCGTTTTAATCGCAACCACGCTGTGGCTGTTTGTGCGCATGGATGAGGACCCCGAAATGGAAAAGCGCGAGAGCGGTATCCCGGTGGTCCTTTCCGGTGAGCGTGTGCTGGAGACGCAGGGACTCATGGTGGATCAGATTTCCCCCGCCGATGTTACCCTGGTTTGGAAGGGTGACTGGCACGATGTCAGTCAGCTCCATCGGGACAACGTAAGCGTCGGCATCGACGTTTCCAAAATCACCGAGCCGGGCGAATATACCCTTGAATTTACACCGAATTATCCCGTTACGGTGGCATCCTCTGCGGTATCGCTGCAAAGCAGCGATCCTCAGGCGATCGCGGTTACTGTTACGAAAATCTACTCCAAGCAGATGGACATCGAACCCATATTTAAGGGCAGCATCGGTGATGGCTATCAGGCCGGTGAATTTATCGTGGAGCCGGAGCAGGTGCAGATCAGCGGCGCTCAGGAGAAAGTTGAGCGCATCCAACGGGTCCAGGTCGTGCTGGAGCAGAGGAAGATGAAGGAGAGCTTTTCCGGGGCGCTTGAGCTGCAGTTCCTGGACGAAAACGGAAAGGCCGTGGACACTGCCGGGCTTCGTTTCAGCACCACGAGCGCCAATGTCTATATGCCCATTGTTGTGGTGAAGGAGCTTCCGCTTGCGGTTGATTTTGTTGCAGGTGGCGGAGCGACCGTGGACAATATCGAGTACTCCATCGAGCCGAAAACCATCACCGTTTCCGGACCTGAGGAGGTGCTGGCCCACCTTGACCACATTACGTTGGGAAGTGTGGATCTGGCCCACGTTATCGGAGACTATACCAACGAATACCCCATATACCTTTCTGCGGAGCTGGAGAATATCAGTGGCACGGATACCGCTCAGGTCCGGGTTTTGGTCAGCGGATTGGTCACCAAGACGGTGGAAGTGGAGAACATCCAACTGATTAACGTGCCGAAAGGCTATAAGGCCGCCCTGGTCACACAAAAGCGTTCCATTACCCTGCGCGGTACACAGCAGGCGCTGGACAAGGTGGTTTTGGCTCAAATTCGTATGGAAGCGGATCTGTCCGATTTGGCAGCTACCGGCTCGTATAACGTGCCGGTAACGGTCTATCTGTATGCCGGAAACGATGTGGGTGTCATCGGGCAAAATAATGTTGTGGTCAAGCTGACCAAGTAAAATCAGAGAAGGGAAGCGGCTTTCATGGCGCAGACGGCAATCGTAACGCGTATCCTGTCCGACGGCAAAGCCGAGATTTCCCTGCTGTGTCAGAAGACGTGTGGACTCAGTTGTAACAGCGGCTGCGATGGATGTACCTCCAAAGTCGGGGATGAACGTTTGGCGACAGCAAACAATGCGCCGGGTGTATGGGTGGGTGCCGTTGTAACGGTCCAGCCAAACCACTGTGGGTCTGCGTGGGCTGCCGGGTTGGTTTTCCTGCTGCCTTGCGTGGGGATGGTGATCGGCTACCTGTGTGCCGATTGGCTATGCCTTTCCCGGGGGATATGTATTGTGTCCGCGTTTTTGGGGACGGGAGCCGGCTTTCTCCCGGCCATCCTGGTAAACCGGGTGATCGAAAAAAAGAAGACACCGGAGTTTACCATTACTTCTATTACTTCCTTAAGGCGGTGAGGGTGTATGTTTGGTTATGTGCGCCCCTTTCGCGGGGAGTTGAAGTGTAAGGATCTGGAACTATACCGTGCGACCTACTGCGGCCTGTGCCGTACCCTGCGCCGCCGTTGCGGCATTATGGCACCCATGATACTCAACTACGATTTTACGTTCCTTGCCTTGCTGACGGCACCCGAAAAGGGAGAGCAGGTGACGTGCAGGCATCGATGCCACGTGTTGCCTGTCAGGCGGTGTATGTGCCAACAGTCCCCGGCCCTGGAACAGGCGGCAGACGCAAGTGTGATTTTGACCCACTGGCAGTTAAAGGACAAGATCCGGGATGACAAAGGCTTTGCCCGGGTCAAAGCCCGCTGTGTAAAGCTGTTGTTGTCCCGTGCCTACGTCAGGGCGACACGACGCCTGCCCGAGTTTGACCGTGTGGTAGCCGGCCAATTGGAACAGCTTCATCAACTGGAGCAGGAGCGGTGTCCCTCTTTGGATCGCCCGGCCGATACTTTTGCAAAGCTATTGATGGCTGCGGCGCCTGCGGTAGAAGATGCCGGTCACCGGCGTGCCACGGAACAACTGTTGTACCACCTTGGCCGTTGGATTTACCTTATAGATGCTAGAGATGACCTGGAGGAAGACCGCAAATCCGGCAACTACAACCCAATCGCTTTGCGCTGGGACGGAGAGATTTTGGACGAGGAACTGCAGAACACACTGAATCATTCCATTGCTCTGATGCGCTCTGCCGCAGACCTTCTGAATTTCGGAAGGCAGACGGAACTGATCGAAAATGTGTTGCGATTCGGGCTTCCGGCTGTGCAGAGGGCAGTATTCGCCGGACAGTGGAAGCAAGTACAAAAACAAAAGATTTGGAGAACGAAGTATGAATGATCCCTACCGCGTGTTGGGGGTGGACCCCAGCGCCAGTGACGAGGAAATTAAACGCGCATATCGGGACCTGGCCCGCAAGTATCACCCTGATAATTATCAAAACAACCCTTTGGCCGATTTGGCAGAGGAAAAGATGAAGGCGGTAAACGAGGCGTATGACGCGATTCAAAAACAGCGCCAAGGTGGCGGAACTTCCGGCCGCAGCTACAGCACATCCTATTCTTCTTCCGGAAACAGCGATCCGTCTTTTGCGCGGATCCGAAGCGCGATTTCCAGAGGTGATTTGCAGCAGGCGGACCAGTTGTTGCGTCAGATCAGCGATCATGGTGCCGAATGGCACTTTCTGAGCGGTGCCGTTGCCTATCGCCGCGGCTGGCTGGACGAGGCGAAGCAGCACTACCGCATGGCCTGTCAAATGGATCCTGGCAACATGGAATATCGTCAGGCGCTGGCAGCGATGGAACAGTCCGGCGGATATTCCGGCTACGGAACGTCCAGCGGGCTGGCAGATTGCTGTGCCACCTATTTATGTCTGAGATGCCTTTGCCCTTGTGACGGAGGCTTTTTCTGCTAAGGATAAATTAAAGGAAGTGTGATTATGGTCAAAAGTATGACCGGCTACGGTCGGGGAGAGGCCGTGTTAAACGGTCGTTCCATTACGGTGGAGGTGCGTTCGGTTAACAACCGCTATCTGGATTGTACCGTTAAGCTGCCCCGGCTGTATATCTTTGCCGAGGACGCCATCAAGACACGGGTGCAGGGGGCGCTTTCTCGTGGCAAGGTAGATGTGTTTGTCAGTTTGGACAACGCTGAGGCAGAGCAGGTCGTTATCTCTGTAAATAAGCCTGTGGCGGACAGCTATTATGCTGCACTGGTCGCTCTGCGTGATCAGTATCAACTGAAGGACGACATCTCTGTATCCTTGCTGTCCAAATTTCAGGACGTGCTGTTGGTGGAAAAGAGCCAGGAGGATATGGAGGCTGTGGCCGCCGACATCTGCAGTGTACTTGATATGGCTTTGGCTGATTACACCGAAATGCGCGCGCGCGAAGGTGAGAAGTTGGCTGCCGATGTAAGTGAGCGTGCCAATACAATCAAGCAGCTGCTTGCCAAGGTGGAGGAGCGTTCGCCCAAGACGGTGACAGAGTACCGCGCCAAGCTGGAAGCGCGTATGCGTGAGGTTTTGGCCAACACACAGCTGGACGAGGGACGGATCATTACCGAGGCCGCTATTTTTGCTGATAAGGTCGCCGTAGACGAGGAAACGGTTCGCCTGCACAGCCATTTGGGGCAGTTGGATGAGATGTTGTCCAGCGGTGTGCCCGTGGGCAGAAAGCTGGACTTCCTGATCCAGGAGTTTAATCGTGAGGCCAATACTATCGGTTCCAAATGTACCGACCTTGAGATTTCACGCTATGTGGTGGATATGAAAGCTGAGATCGAAAAAATTCGGGAGCAGGTTCAGAATGTGGAGTAAGGGAGTCGTGCATTGTGAAACTGATTAACATTGGCTTTGGAAATATGATTTCTGCCGGACGGCTGGTGGCTATCGTCAGCCCCGATTCCGCCCCCATCAAGCGCATGGTGCAGGAGGCGCGGGACCGCGGCATTTTGATTGATGCTACCTATGGACGCAAAACCAATTCGGTACTGATCATGGATAATGACCATTTGGTGCTGTCCGCCCTTGAACCGGAAGCTGTGGCAGGACATCTTGGAGATATCAGCCCCTCTGGGATGAAGGAGGTTGAGAGATGACTTCAAAAAAGAAAAATCGGGGACAGTTGATCGTGCTGTCCGGCCCCTCCGGCACCGGGAAAAGTACCGTCATAGCCGAACTGATGGCACAGCGGAGCTTGTTCTTTTCCGTTTCTTACACCACCCGGTCTCCGCGGGTAGGGGAACAAGATGGCGTAAACTACAACTTCGTCTCCCGACAGGAGTTTGAACGCATGATTGCCGCCAACGAGCTGCTGGAATATGCGGAATACGTTAACAACTACTACGGTACATCCCTAAAGGTGATTCAGGAGAAGCTCGATGCCGGAATTGATGTGCTTTTGGACATCGAAGTCAAGGGTGCCGCAAAGGTTCGCAACTGCTGCCCCGATGCAATTTTTATCTTCATGATCCCCCCGTCTTTCGAAGAACTGTCCCGCCGTCTGCACGGTCGGAACACGGACAACGAAGCGGTGATCACCGGCCGGCTGGAAAAAGCCCGGGCGGAATATAAAGAGATCCCCAACTACGATTACCTTGTTGTTAACGACAAGGTGTCCAATGCGGTTGGGGAAATCGAAGCCATCCTGACTGCGGCGGAATGCCGTGTAGCAAACCGAAACTATATGATCGAAGGAGATAATGCGTTATGATGCTCTACCCCCCTATGAAAGACCTACTGGCCAATGTACACAGCCGCTACGAGCTGGTCAATGTCGTTGCCTGCCGCGCTCGTGAAATCGCTTTTGAAGCCGAGGAAAACGGCACCCCGCTGGAGGATAAGCCTGTCAGCATTGCCATCCGTGAGGTGGCTGCCGGTAAGAGCGCTGAGTAAGTCCAACGGTAAAGGCAAGTGAGAGAACATTGCCTCTCACTTGCTTTTTCGATGAAAAGGGGCGGTGAAATGGCTGAACAAACGATTGCGAAGGTTGCGCTTTCCAGGGCGTTGTACGCCATTGACAAGCCCTATGACTATCTGGTTTCCGACTCCATGGCCCAAACACTGCGGCCCGGTATGCGGGTACTTGTACCCTTTGGAGCCGGCAATCAGCCCAGCGAAGGCATCGTCCTCTCCGTCGAAGCGGGAAACGGCACCCGGCTAAAGGGTGTCCTCAGTCTTTTGGATGACGAGCCTGTTTTAAATGATAAGCTGCTGAAATTGGCCCTTTGGATGCGCGAGCGGTGCTTTTGTACCGTGTACAGCGCGGTAAAAGCCATGCTCCCGGCCGGGTTGTATTTTTCGGTTCGGGATTGCTGCCGTATTCGACCGGATATCAGCAGGGAAGCAGCTTACGAGTCTGTTGCCCATTCCTCTGTGGCGACAAAGCTGCTGGATATACTGTACGCTTGCGGTGGCTGCGCAGATGTGGAGCAAATTCGGATCGCCTTCGGGGAAAAGTCCCCCTCTGCTGCCATAAAACTACTTGCAGAGCAGGGCATCATCACCGTCGAAACCGATACGCACCGTGCGGTCAACGATAAGACTCAAAGTATTGCCGTGCTTGCAGTTCCCGCGGAAGAGGCCATGGCACTTGTGACTCCAAAGCGCAAAAGCGCTCCCTTGCATTACAGCGTTATGGAGCTGCTGTGTGCCATGGGCAGCGCCAATAGCAAGGAATTGTGCTATTTTACCGGTGCCTCTATGGCCACCCTGCGCACCCTTGCGAAAAAAGGGTTGATCACCCTTGAAAAACAGGAGGTTTTTCGCCGCAAGGCGGTAGATGTACCTCCGGCAGAGCCGGTGCAGCTTAACGAGGAGCAGCAGTCGGTATTTGAAAGGCTGGACGCCCTTGCCATGGGCGAGAAGGCCGCCGCTGCGCTGCTGTACGGCGTAACAGGCAGCGGAAAAACCCAGGTGTACATCCGGTTGATCCAAAGCGTGTTGGCTCGTGGCCGCACTGCCATGGTCTTGGTGCCGGAAATCGCGCTGACCCCTCAGTTGCTTCGCATTTTTACCGCCCACTTCGGCGAAAAAATCGCTGTACTTCACAGCAGCTTGCGGGCAGGGGAGCGGTACGATGAGTGGAAGCGGGTCAAAAGTGGCAGGGCACAGGTGGTCATTGGTACCCGTTCCGCTGTATTTGCCCCCCTGAATAACATCGGAATCATTATTTTAGACGAAGAGCAGGAAACCTCCTATAAATCGGAAAACAGCCCCCGCTACCACGCCGGAGATGTGGCGAAGTATCGTTGTGCGCAGGACAATGCTCTACTGGTGCTTGGCTCAGCCACACCAAGCGTTGAAACCATGTATCGTGCCGAAACAGGTCGTTACAGCATGATACGACTTGAAAAGCGGTATAATCAAAAAGCCATGCCACAGGTTATGATCGCAGATATGAAAGATGAGCTGCGCTGTGGAAACGGCGGCGCCGTCAGCCGCCTTTTGTGCGATGAGATCCAAAGCAATCTGGAGCGTGGGGAGCAGACCATTCTCTTTCTCAATCGTCGTGGTGCCAGCCGCATGGTTTCCTGTGGTGAGTGTGGTCACGTGCCGGAATGTCCGCGCTGCTCGGTGCATTTAACGTACCATTCCGCCAATGGTCGGCTCATGTGTCACCACTGCGGTCATTCCCAGCGCCTGCCGGACGCCTGCCCCGATTGCGGCGGCGGTTTGAATTTCATCGGCGTGGGAACACAACGGGTGGAGGAGGAACTTGCTGAGCTGTTCCCCGGGGTCGAGATACTTCGGATGGACACCGATACCGTCACGGCTGCAAAGCCACACGAATACTACTTGGAGCGCTTTCGCAAAGAGAAAGTGCCGATCTTGATTGGCACGCAGATGGTTGCCAAGGGGCTGGACTTTGAGAACGTAACCCTGGTTGGCGTTATTGCGGCGGATCTTGCGCTTTTTGCCGAGGATTTTCGTGCCGCGGAGCGTACATTCTCCCTTTTAACTCAGGTGGTCGGTCGTGCCGGTCGGGGAGAGAAGACCGGACGTGCTGTAATACAAACCTATACCCCGGAGCATGAGGTAATTACTTTTGCGGCTCAGCAGGACTACGATAGCTTCTACCGGCAGGAAATTGCTCTGCGCCAGCTGCGCGGGATGCCCCCGTTTTCCGATGTGACCGTCATTACTGTATCCGGCCCGGACGAGGCAAGCGTGCTGCGCACCTGTACGAAGCTGCGAGGCGGCCTGGAACATGGTGCGGTGGGCCAAATGCAAATTCTGGGTCCTGCGCCGGCAATTATCACCAAGGTCAATAATCGCTATCGCTATCACATTACCATAAACGGAACCAGTACACCGGAACAGCGGCGGCTGATCGCACACTTGCTGCGCGCTGTACATCAGGATAAGGAAAGTAAGGGTGTGTCTGCCTATGCGGACATTAACCCTATGGATTGAAGGAGTTGTTTTCTTTGGCAATCAGAAAAATTGTGACCCAAGGCGACCCTGTATTGAATAAACCCTGCCACCCTGTAACCCAATTTGACCAAAAGCTGTGGGACCTGCTGGAGGATATGCATGACACGCTGGCTCAGTCCAACGGTGTTGGCCTTGCGGCGCCCCAAATCGGCATATTGCGCCGCGTAGTGCTGGTTATCAACGGTGAAGACGAAGTCATTGAGCTGATCAATCCCACCATCATCCACACTGCCGGCGAGCAGGAGGGGTTGGAGGGATGCCTGAGCGTGCCGGGCAAGTGGGGCATAGTCAAGCGTCCCATGCGTGTGCGTGTTCGTGCGCAGGACCGCAACGGAACCTGGTTTGAGGTTGAAGACGAGGATCTGACCGCCCGCTGTTTCTGCCACGAACTGGACCACCTGGACGGACATCTGTTTTCTGAGCTGGCCGATCAGCTCTACACGGCCGAAGAACTGGACGCCATGATGGAGGAAGAGGAGTAAACCATGCGTATTCTGTTTATGGGAACACCGGATTTTGCCGTTCCTTCCCTTGAGGCGCTTGTCAAGGCCGGACACGATATCTGCGGCGTATTTACTCAGCCGGACAAGCCAAAAAACCGCGGAATGAAGCTGCAGGCACCGCCTGTAAAGGAGTTTGCCCTTGCACATAACATTCCTGTGTTTCAACCGGAAACTGTGAAGGACGGCACTGCCCTTGCCATTATTGAGCGGCTGGAGCCGGAGCTGATTGCCGTGGCTGCTTATGGACGGATCTTGCCGGTTGAGATTTTGGATTATCCTGCCTTTGGCTGTATCAATGTCCATTCGTCCTTACTGCCCAAGTATCGCGGTTCTGCCCCCATCCACTGGGCCATTCTCAACGGCGATGAAGTAAGCGGCGTAACCATTATGCACATGGCCAAGGCAATGGATGCCGGCGATATTATTGATCAAGCCATTACCCCTATCGACCCTGACGAAACCGTAGAAACGCTCCATGACAGATTGGCTTCTATGGGTGCCGAGCTGCTGGTAGATGTTGTGGCCAGGATAAAAGCCGGAACAGCCACCCGTACTGCACAGGACGAGAGCAAGGTAACCTTTGCGCCCATGCTGTCCCGGGAACTGTCCCCCCTTGATTGGACGCGGTCCGCTCGGCAGCTGCACGATCAGGTGCGTGGCCTGGTTCCCTGGCCGGCCACCACAACGGATATTATCGGAGCGCAGCCCATCAAAATCTTTCAAACAGAGCTGACAGGGCAGAAGACAAACGCCGCTCCCGGGACCATTTTGGATGCCGGAAAGAACGGTATCGATGTTGCCTGTGGTGATGGATTTGTGCTGCGCATCAAACAGCTTCAGGCGCAGGGCGGCAAGCGCATGGCGGCCGCGGATTATTTGCGCGGCCACCCGATCAACATCTGATTGAACGACAGGAGGTGTTTCCATGGATGCAAGACAGGTTGCATTGCTGACCCTTTGCGCCTGCGAGCGGCAGGGGGGCTGGTCTGACGGCGTGCTAAAAAAACAGCTGGCCCAAGCCGGACTGGACAGCCGTGATGCGGCCCTTGCCACCCAGTTGTGCTTTGGCGTGGTACAAAATCGCATTCTGCTGGATTTTTACATCTCCAAGTTTTCCAATATTCCCATTAAGCGCATGGAGAGCAAAGTGATACAAGCATTGCGTCTTGCGCTGTATCAAATGCTGTTTCTTACCCGAATTCCTCACAGCGCTGCCGTAAACAGCGCGGTGGAGTTGACTCGCGAAAGCTGCAAAAACCCCCGGGCAGCCGGTATGGTCAACGGGATTCTCCGCGCCTTGGAGCGCAATTTGGATCAGCTGCCACTGATCGACCAGGGCGACCCGGTTACGTACCTGTCCACCCTTTACAGCCACCCAGCCTGGCTGGTGGAGCTGTGGCTGAAGCAGTTGGGCCGGGAGGAAACCGCGGCGCTTCTAGCGGCCAACAACAGCGCTCCGCCCATTACGGCGCAGGTGAACACTTGCCGCATCAGCACGCCTGCTTTATTGGCCCGCCTGTCGGAGCAGGGGGTGGATGCTCAGTTGCATCCATGGCTGCCCGACTGCTTGATTTTGCGGGATACCGGAAGCATTGAGGCGCTGGACAGCTTTAAGCAGGGCCTGTTCCACATCCAGGATGCAGCCAGCCGTATTGCGGTTGCAGCCGCCGGCGTAAAGCCGGGTATGCGTGTGCTGGATGCTTGCGCCGCACCGGGTGGCAAGTCCTTTTCCTTGTCACTAGACATGGAAAACAGCGGCGAGATCATTTCCTGCGATCTCCACCCGCATAAGAAAAAGCTGATTCAGGCCGGTGCCGAACGGCTGGGATTTTCAGTTATTACACCTTTGACGGCTGACGCCGGTCAGTTCCGACCGGAGTGGCAGGATGGATTTGACCTTGTGGTTGCTGACGTACCCTGTTCCGGCTTGGGTGTAATTCGCAAGAAGCCGGATATCCGCTACAAGGCACCGGAGCCTCTTGCTGATTTACCGGAGGTGCAGCTTCGAATTCTTCAAAACGTCGCCAATTATGTTCGGCCCGGCGGCGCACTGCTCTATTCAACTTGCACCCTTCTCGAACGGGAAAACAAAGCGGTTGTTACGCAATTTTTGGCGGATAACCCGCGGTTCTGCCTTGAGGCGTTTACTCTGCCCGAGCCAATCGGCACGGCGGAGGAGGGGATGGTCACGTTGTGGCCACACCGACATAATACGGACGGATTTTTCTTTGCAAAATTGAGGAGGCAGGCATGATCGACATAAAGTCCTACAACCTGACCGATATGTCTGCGCTGTTCAAGCAGTGGGGTGAGCCGGCCTTTCGTGCCAAACAGGTGTTCCGGTGGCTCCATCGTGGTGTAACTGATTTTGATGCCATGAGCGACCTATCAAAAGCTCTGCGCGAAAAGCTGTCCTCCACTTGTACCATCAGCAGCCTGCAAGTAGAGCGCAAGCAGGTTTCGGCCATCGACGGCACCATCAAATATTTGTGGCGTCTGCCCGACGGCAATTGCATTGAAACGGTGCTGATGCGCTACAAACACGGTAATACCGTGTGCATTTCCTGCCAGGTCGGGTGTCGTATGGGTTGTGCTTTCTGCGCGTCCACTTTGGGCGGCAAGGTCCGCGATCTCACTCCGGCAGAAATGCTGGATCAGGTCATGTTCACCCAGCTTGACAGCGGGGAGCAGGTGTCCAACATCGTGCTGATGGGCATTGGTGAGCCGCTGGACAATTTTGATACGGTGATGCGTTTTTTGGAGCTTGTTAATTCGCCGGACGGTTTGAATATCGGTATGCGGCACATTTCCTTGTCCACCTGTGGTCTGGCCGACAAAATCGATTTGCTTGCACAGAGGCATCTGCAACTGACTTTGTCGGTATCTCTGCACGCGCCGGACGACGAGACGCGCTCAACCATCATGCCCGTCAACCGGGCCATCAGTGTAGACCGGCTGATGGAAGCCTGCCACAACTACTTCAACGTAACCGGGCGACGAATTTCCTTCGAGTACGCCATGATTGATGGAGTCAACGATTCCGATGCCCAGGCAGATTTATTGGCAAAGAAGATCAAAGGCATTGCCGCCCACGTCAACTTGATTCCCCTGAACCACGTGGAGGAAAGTCCCCTGAAACCCAGCCGCAGAGTCAGGCAATTTCAGCAACGGTTGGAGGAGAAGGGTATCGCCGTCACAGTACGGCGCAGGCTGGGCAGCGATATTGATGCCTCCTGCGGACAATTGCGCCGCAAGGCAATGAACAAACAGCAATCAGGAAAAGAGGCTGACACATGAATATGTGGGGTATAACCGACCGGGGTGTTGTCCGGGAGGAAAATCAGGACGCTTACGCCTTGCAGGTGCTGTCTGACCGACAGCAGCTTGCAGTGGTATGCGACGGCATGGGTGGTGCCCGTGCCGGCAACATTGCCAGCACAATGGCGGTTGAAACGTTTATGGATGCGTTTTCCTCCCTTTGGGACGCCGGTGAGCGTAAGGCGGAAATTTTGTTGCAGACTGCCGCCTCGCGTGCCAACGAGGTCGTGCATCACCGTGCCATGACGGACAGCGCCTGCTACGGTATGGGTACGACCATGGTGTCGGTGTATCTCGACGGCAAGCACGCAATCGTTTTGAACGAGGGTGACAGCCGCGCCTATTTTATCACGCCCGAATCGATTTCCCAGGTTACCCGGGATCATTCGCTGGTTGAGGATTTGGTGCAGCGTGGAGAATTGACCCCGGAACAGGCGCGAATTCATCCCAACAAAAACCTGATCACCCGCGCTCTGGGGTCCGAAACGAATTTGCACGCAGATTTGTTTTATCTGGACGTCGTACCCGGACAGTTCTTTCTGCTGTGCAGTGACGGATTGAGCAATGTGGTTTCTGAGCAGGAGATGCTGTACGAAGTGCTTCACGGTGGCGAAATCTCCCAGTGCTGTGACCGACTGCTGGAAATTGCGATCAAGCGCGGCGCACCGGACAATGTAACGGTGGCGCTGGTTGCGTGTTAAGGAGGTGAGAGAATGGACCAGAATATCGGAAAGCTGCTTGATAATCGATATGAGCTTTTGGAGCTGATCGGTGTCGGTGGTATGGCAAAGGTGTATAAAGCGCGCTGTCACCGGTTAAATCGTTTGGTAGCTGTAAAAATTCTGCGTGATGATCTGTCGCAGGATTCGGATTTCCGCCGTCGTTTTTACGACGAATCTCAAGCGGTTGCCATGCTCTCTCATCCTAATATCGTGGCGGTGTACGACGTAAATCGTTCGGATGATTTGGAATATATCGTCATGGAACTGATCGACGGCATCAGCCTGAAGCAGTATATGCAGAAAAAAGGAAATAAGCTGAATTGGCGTGAAGCACTGCACTTCATTACCCAAATCGTGAAGGGGCTTGGACACGCTCACAGCCGCGGTATCATTCACCGCGATATTAAGCCGCACAACATCATGGTGCTGCGGGATGGCAGTGTTAAGGTTGCTGATTTTGGCATTGCGCGTTTGGCCTCTGCCGGACACAGCACCCTTACCCAGGAGACCCTTGGTTCGGTACACTATATTTCTCCGGAGCAGGCGCGCGGAAGTCATATCGACGCCCGTTCCGATCTGTACTCTGCCGGTGTAGTTTTATATGAGATGTTGACCGGACGGCTGCCCTTTGAGGGGGACTCGCCCGTTTCCGTCGCCATTCAGCACATCAACAGCATCCCGCTTTCACCCAGAGAGCTGAATGCGGAAATTCCCGAAGCGCTTGAAACTATCACCATGAAAGCTATGGCTTCCAGCGTTGACAAACGCTATGAAAGCGCGGCGGCAATGCTGGCCGATCTGGAGGAGTTCCGCAAAAATCCCAGCATTAACTTTGACTACACCTGCGAAGATTTAGCGCCAGCTAACGAAACGCCCTCCGCGGACAGCGAGAAAACGCGGAAAGTAACGGTTGGCGCGTTTGCGCACACCGAACGTACGCAGCAAAAGGGAAGCGGGGACCAGCGAGTTCGCCGTTCCGGCCCCAAATCCGCCCCTCGCGACGACGAGGAGGACGATGACCGCGGCGAGGTTTGGCCCATTGTTGTGGCCAGTGCCGCTATCCTGTTGTTTGTAGGTGGTCTGCTTTATTTCCTGTTCGGTTTCATTAAGCCTATGTTCCAGACAACACCCGACTACGTGATCCCCAACCTTGTGGGACAGGTTTACAGCGAAGTTGCAGAGGACGAGAGTCTTTTGGGCGAATTTACGGTTTCTGTTTCCGAGAGTGTGACCAGCGAGGAACCAAAGGGGACCATTATCAAGCAATCGCCGGATGGGGACACAAAAACGAAAGATCCCAATACGCAGATTCTGTTGACCATCAGCAACGGCCCCGAAATCATCATTATGACCGACGTTACGGGTCAGGAGTATCACAAGGCCCTGGTCACCCTGCAAAATATGGGGCTTTTTGTGCCGGTACCCAGCTACGCTGCCCACGAAGAAATTCCTGCCAATCATGTCATTTCCCACACACCGCTTGAGGGTACTGAAATGCGCCCCGGTGACCGGGTAGACCTGGTGGTCAGCACCGGCCCTTCTGAAAAGTTGGAGCAGGTCCCGCTGTTTATCGGTCAGACTGAGGAGTGGGCCCGGAACAAGATCGATTTGCAGAATTTGAAGCTGGGTTCCGTATTCCAGGTGTGGAGCAGTGAGTACGCGGCCGGCGTCGTGGTGGATCAAAGCATTGCCGCATATACCGAGGTGCCGCAGGGTACACAAATCAACCTGCAGGTCAGCAAGGGACCCGACCCCAGCATTCAAATTCCTGCTACCAAAAGCAAAACAATTTCCATTGATTTGCCTGCCGATTCCGGTCAGATACGTGTATCGCTGAAGGATGGAGATACTGTGATCATGGAGCGGACCGTGGATACCGCAACCAATACTACAATTACGTTCCAGGTGACCGGAAGCGGTACCAAACTGTACAGTATCTACTTTAACGACCAGTTCCACGCAAGTCAGAGCGTGGACTTTGACAGTTGATATGGCAGAGGGGACTATTGTAAAAGCGCTGAGCGGTTTTTATTACGTTCACAGCGCCGGACAGCTTTTCACCTGCCGGGCAAGGGGAAAGTTCCGCCACGGTAAGCTGTCGCCTCTGGTGGGGGACCGGGTTCGTTTCACCGAGCTGGAGGATCATACCGGAGCGGTGGACGAGATTTTGCCCCGGGTCAATCAGTTTGTTCGGCCTGCGGTTGCCAATGTCGACCAGCTTGTCATTATCGTATCCCAGGCGATCCCAATTACAGATCCGTTTTTGATTGACCGCATCATCACTGTGGCCGCCAGCCGCGGCTGCGGCTGTGTGATATGTGTTAACAAATGCGATCTGGATGCGGGGGACGAATTGTTTGACACCTATACCCGGGCCGGTTATCCAACGGTCCGTGTCAGTGCTGAAACAGGGGAGGGGCTTGAGCAATTACGCCGACTCATAGCTGGAAAGGTATCTGCCTTTACAGGTAATTCCGGCGTGGGCAAGTCCAGTATTTTGAATGGTCTTTCCCCCGAGTTTGCACTTGATACCGGTGAGGTTAGCGAAAAGCTGGGCCGCGGGTGCCACACGACCCGGCACGTGGAGCTGTTTGCGCTGGATGAACATACGCTGATTGCCGATACTCCCGGCTTTTCTTCCTTTGATGCAGACGGAGCCGATCTTTGCGGCAAGGAGGAGCTGGCGACCTATTTTCCCGAGTTTGCTCCGCACCGGGATATGTGCCAATTCCCCGATTGTGCCCACATCAAGGGACGCGGGTGCGCTGTTTTGGATGCGATTGCCCGCGGTGAAATCAGCCGAAGTCGCCACGAGAGCTATGTGCGCCTATACGAACAGGCAAGTTCCATCCCGGATTGGGAGCGGAATGGAAAAACAAGATAAGCTGTAACAAACGGCTGTTCCCTCCGGGGGACAGCCGTTTGTTGTGTCCCGGTCTTTTCCCATGCATATATTGGATTAGTCCGCTTTTGCGGCAGAATAAAAGGAGGTACAAATATGAATGTTGTCGTGGTAAAGGCACCCAAAGCGCTGCGAAAAGTGCTGGCCAAGCTTTTCGGTATTCACTGACATAACCCGTCCTCCGCTTGCATATTCTTTGGCAAGACCCAATGTGAATTGCAAGGAGAGGATTTACTATGGAACTGACCTGGGAGCATATTGACCACTGCAAGCTGATGTTGGATACCTGCATCAGTCAGGAAGAAACACAGGAAATCATCGTCCCGGACGCCTGCCCGGACATTCGCGACATTGTGGAGGCAGGCGGTCAACTGTTCGTAACGGACAGGAGCATAGAAAACGGCGCCCTTGTTGTAAACGGAAGGATCGACGGTTGGGTCCTGTACTGTCCGGAAGATGCCCAAGGACCCTGTCGCATGGAGATCCGAATGCCCTTTTCCGTAAAAACCGATGCTGCCGGCTGTTCTCCGGAGGGACACAGCATCATTCGTCCTGTGCTGTGCAGGGTTGACGCACGAACGTTAAATCCCCGCAAAGTGCTGGTAAGAGCCGATTTGTCCTTTGGCGTAACGCTGTACGAAAGTCAGGTGTTGACCCTGTGCAGCGGCGCAACCTGTGAAGAGCCGGCAGGTATACAGAAATTGACCGGCAATTATTCGGCCTATCTTACAACGCAGGTCAGAGAAAAACACGTTTCCGTCTATGAAGAGGTGCGCCTGCCAATGGAATTTCAGGGTGAGACGGACCTGGTCTGTCCGGAGGCCCGGGCGTGGTGTACCGAATGCAGAATGGTAGGAAATAAGCTGTTATTCAAAGGTGAGGCGCGTGTGCGGCTGCGGTGTATCTCCCAGGGACAGCTTCGCTCCACTACCATACCCGTCGGATTTTCTCAGGTAATTGAGATGGACGGAGTCGGGGAACAGGCAGACTGCTCGGTAGAGCTGTTTGTAAGCAGTTTGGAGTGCGTGAAAGCCGGTTCGGACGGCCAAATGCTGAATGTTACGCTGGAGCTGTTTGGTCAGGCAGTTGTGTGTCAGCAGCTTTCACTGACATTATTGCAGGATGCGTACAGCACGCGCTCAGAGCTTGCGGTAGAAACAGAGAACTGCCATTTGAACGAGTTGCTCGACCGCTCCGTAAAGCCTCGGAGTGTTCGCGAGGTGTTTGAGACGGAAGTTCAGGCAAAGTATGTTATCGATACTGCGGTCTGTGTCTGTCGTACGGACCTGGTCCGGCAGGGGGACGATACCCTCGCTCAGACATTGCTGCAGATTCAGGTCATGTACGTGGATACGCAGGAACAGCTTAGGACCGTCAGCCGCAGCATAACGGTGAGCGATCGGGTGGATGAGCCTGCCCCGGGGACCTGCCGACTTCTCTGTCGCTGTATAAGCGAACCTTTTGCCGCAATAGCCGCAGGAGGCATTGAGGTACATTTTGACCTGGAATTTGGCTGCGTGCTGACGCGGCAGCAGTCTGCCCTTATGATCAAGCAGGCCCGCCTGAGTGAATGCAGCTACGGCACCACACAGCCACGGCCCTCCGCTGTGCTGCGTATGCCGCTGCCCGGTGAGCGGCTTTGGGACATTGCAAAAGCGTACAGCACCACCATAGATCAGATTTGTCAGGCAAATGCACTGGAAGAGGCCAACCTGCCCACCGGCCGGATGTTGCTGATTCCGCTCGGCTGCTGAAAGGGGAGGGGAAACACATGGAAGATCGTAAAATTTACGAGGACATTGCCCTGCGTACCGAAGGTGATATCTACATCGGGGTTGTGGGGCCGGTCCGCACAGGAAAATCGACCTTTATCAAGCGTTTCATGGAAACTTTGGTCATTCCGAATATTGAAAACGTTTATCGCAGGGAGCGTGCCCGTGACGAGCTGCCCCAAAGCGGGTCAGGGCGCACAATCATGACCGCCGAGCCGAAATTCGTACCGGAAGAAGCGGTAGAAATCAGCGTGGATGGCGGTGCGGCCCTTCGGGTGCGTATGATCGATTGCGTGGGCTATATGATTAACGGCGCGGTGGGGCAACTGGATGGGGAAATGCCACGCATGGTCACAACGCCGTGGTATGACCACGCAATTCCCATGACTGAGGCGGCGGAACTCGGTACCCGCAAAGTTATCGCGGAACACGCAACCATAGGCGTCGTAGTTACCACCGATGGTACGATCACCGACATTCCCCGGGCGGATTACCTTGAGGCCGAAGCAAGAGTGATCGGTGAACTAAAGGAACTGGGCAAACCTTTCGTCGTAATTGTAAACTCTGCGGACCCGGAATCCGAGTGCGCCAAGGGTATCTGCGACGAAATCACCAAGATGTACGATGTGACCTGTTGTGCTGTAAATTGTTTGGAAATCGACCATAAACATATCGAGGCATTGATACGAGATGTTCTGTACGAATTTCCCATTAAGGAACTGGCGCTGTTCATGCCTGCCTGGGTGGATGCGCTGCAGGCCGACCACCCGATCAAAAACGCATTGTATTGCGCGGTGCGTGACAGCGTTGGTCAGTTATGTCGTATCCGTGACGTAAGGAACGTAGTGCGGCACATTGCCGAGTGCGAACAGGTGGGCGGCGCACGTATCGGAACTATGGAGCTTGGCAAGGGGACCGTTTCCATTGTGCTGGAGTTGCCGCGGATGCTGTTTTACAAAACCCTGTCCGAGCAGTCTGGGTTTGACGTGCAGGATGATGGGGAATTGTTACGTCTTTTGCAGGAACTGGCCGTAGTTAAGACCAAGTATGACCGTGTCGCTGCCGCATTGCATCAGGTAGAGGAAACCGGTTACGGTATTGTGGTTCCTCAGCCGGAATCCATGGTTCTGGAGGAGCCGGAGATCGTCCGTCAGGGTGGTCGGTACGGTGTGCGTCTGCGGGCAAGCGCGCCATCTATTCACATGATGCGGGCCGATATACAAACCGAGGTTGCTCCCATCGTCGGTACGGAAAAGCAAAGCGAGGAGATGATCAACTATCTTCTGCAGGAATTTGAAGGCGACACGGCAAAAATTTGGCAATCCAATATGTTTGGCAAATCCTTCTACGAACTGGTGGGGGAGGACCTGAACACAAAGCTCAAGCGTATGCCGGAAGAGGCACGAACCAAGCTGCGTGAGACCCTTCAGCGGATCATCAACGAGGGATCCGGCGGGCTGATCTGTATTATTCTGTAAGCGGAAGGGGAACGCCGTTTTTCGGCGTTCCCTTTTTATGCAATTTCGGTAAAAAACACTTGCAAAATATATTTAGGTGCTTTAGAATACAGGTAATGTCCAAAACATTACTTGACGGAGGTCAAACCTATGAAACCCATTTCCAAAATTGCCAAGGCAATTGCTCCTTCCGCCACTGTCGCTGTAGATACCCTCGCCAAGCAGATGAAGGCTGACGGCATTGACGTTATCGGCTTCGGCGCCGGTGAACCTGATTTTGATACGCCGGAACTGGTCAAGCAGGCCGGTATTCAGGCCATTATTGACAATAAAACCCGTTATACCCCCGCAACCGGTATCGTACCCCTGCGCAAGGCGGTGGCCGACTGGTTGGAGAAGATGTACGGCGTAAGCTACAAACCCACGCAGATCTGCGTGTCCAGCGGTGCCAAACACAACGTGTTCGTGGCTTTGCAGGCCCTGTGCAACCCCGGCGACGAGGTCATTCTGCCTGCCCCTTACTGGGTCACTTATGAGGAGGCTATCAAGATGGCCGGTGCCACTCCCGTCATCGTCAACACCGACGAGAGTACCCGCTTCAAGCTGACTCCCGCCATGCTGGAGGGTGCCATCACCCCCAACACCAAGTGCCTGATCCTGACCAACCCCTCCAACCCCACCGGTATGCTTTACTCCCGCCAGGAGCTGGAGGAAATTGCCAAGCTGGTCATCAAACATGACCTGTACGTCATCAGCGACGAGATTTATGACCAGCTGGTCTACCACGGCACCTTTACCTGCTTTGCCAGCCTCAGCGAGGAAATCAAGGAGCGCACCGTCATGATCAACGGCGCGTCCAAGTCCTTTGCCATGACCGGCTGGCGCATGGGCTTTGCCGCCGCCAATGAGGAGATATCCAAGGCTATGAGCAGCTACCTTAGCCACTCTACCGGCGGCACCAGCACCATCACCCAGTACGCCGCCCTGGCCGCTTACGAGTGTCAGGAGGATTTGGTAGGGAAGATGGTCCTGGCCTATACCCGCCGCATGAAGTACTTTATGGAGCGCATTTCCAAGATGCCCGGCGTCAGTGCGCTGGAACCCGACGGCGCTTTCTACGTCTTTATGAACGTAAAAGAGCAGATCGGCCGCACCATTCAGGGTGTGAAGATCAACTCCAGTGCCGACTTTGCTCAGGCGCTGCTGGAGAAGGGCCTTGTGGCCGTCGTTCCCGGCGAGGCATTCGGCGCCCCCGGCTACGTCCGTTGGTCCTACGCCACCTCCATGGAGAACATCCGTGAGGGTTTGGACCGCCTGGAAAAGTTCCTGGCTGAATAAAGCTGCAAGAGCCGCTGCGCCACTGCGCAGCGGCTCTTTTGTCTTAAAAATCAGCAGGGGAGCGCAGGGGAGTGAATATGCCCAAAATTTTTGTGGAAAAATGTGTGTAAATCATAACTCGACCTATTGAATTTTAGCAAAGACAATGGTACAATGAATTGCAAATTTTAATAGAGGAGTTGTTTTTTATGCCACTCGTCACTACAACCGAAATGTTCCAGAAGGCCTACAACGGCGGCTACGCTGTCGGCGCCTTCAACGTCAACAACATGGAGATCGTTCAGGGTATCACCGAGGCCGCCCGTGAGGTCAAGGCCCCTCTGATCCTGCAGGTTTCCAAGGGCGCTCGTGCCTACGCCAACCCCACCTACCTGACCAAGCTGGTTGAGGCTGCCGTTATCGAGTGTCCCGAGATCCCCATCGCTCTGCACCTGGACCACGGCGACAGCTTCGAGACCTGCAAGTCCTGCATCGACGGCGGCTTTACCTCCGTCATGATCGATGCCAGCTCCAAGCCCTTTGCCGAGAACATCGAAATCACCAAGAAGGTCGTTGAGTATGCTCACGCTCACGGTGTCGTTGTCGAGGCCGAGCTGGGCTCCCTGGCCGGCGTGGAGGATGAGGTCAGCGTGTCTGCCGAGGATTCCTCCTACACCCGTCCCGAAGAGGTCGAGGAGTTCGTGGCCAAGACCGGCTGTGACTCTCTGGCCATCGCCATCGGCACCAGCCACGGCGCCTACAAGTTCAAGCCCGAGCAGTGCACCCGCAATGCCGAGGGTATCCTGGTTCCTCCTCCTCTGCGCTTTGACATCCTGGAAGAGGTCTCCAAGCGTCTGCCCGGTTTCCCCATCGTGCTGCACGGTTCTTCCTCCGTGCCTCAGGACTACGTTGCCATGATCAACCAGAACGGCGGCAATATGCCTGACGCCGTTGGTGTTCCCGCCGAGCAGCTGCGCAAGGCCGCTTCTTTGGCCGTGTGCAAGATCAATATCGACTCCGACCTGCGCCTGGCCATGACCGGTACTGTGCGCAAGTTCTTTGCCGACCACCCCGAGAAGTTCGACCCCCGCGAGTACCTGAAGCCTGCCCGCGCCAACATCAAGGAGCTGGTTAAGGACAAGCTGATCAATGTCCTGGGCTGCGACGGCAAGGCCTGATTTCTAAACTGTTTCTTTCCACAGACCCGGCTGACACGCGTTGGCCGGGTCTTGTGCTGAAAAGAGAGAAGGAGCAATTACTATGGATATTAAACGCCTGAATCAACGGATTGACGAGCGCAAGGACGAGCTGTTCCAGCAGCTTTGCGACCTGATCAAGATCAACTCCGAGAACTTTGGCACCTACGGCAATGAGACCGACTGCGCCCGCTACATCCACGAGCTGTGCCAGAAGCTGGGGCTGGAGAGTGATTTTTACTCTCCCATGGAGCTGGATGGCTTTGCCCAGCATCCCGATTATTTCCCCGGTCGGGGCGTGGAGGATCGCTACAACACGGTTGCCACCTGGAAGGGCAAGCAGGATGTCAACGAGCTGATGCTCATGGGCCACACTGATACCGTGGTCATTGGCGACCCCGCCAACTGGAGCGTTGACCCCCTGGGCGGCATCATCAAGGACGGCAAGATCTTTGGTCGCGGCGCCTGTGATGACAAGTACGCTTTGGCTACTGTGCTGTTCCTCATCAAGCTGTTGAAGGACGAGGGCTTTGAACCCAGCAAAAACCTGGTCTTCGCCGCCTTCTGTGATGAGGAGCTGGGCGGTTCTCACGGCGCTATGGCCGCCGTGATGAAGTACCCCTGCAACCGCATTATCTGCATGGATGGCCGTGAGAATCAGATTTGGAACGTGGCCTCCGGCGGTCAGGTGGTAAACTACAACTTCCACGTGACCCATGCGGTGGACAGTGCTGCCAAGACGGCGGAGGCTCTGCCCATCGTTATGGAAGAGCTGAAGAAGTTCGGCGCGCGCCGCTGCGCGGAGCTGGAGGCTAACCGTTTCTACACCGGCACCCACATTCCCGGTACCTCGCTGCGCTTTATGGAAGTGCGGGCCGGTGACAACGGCGCCGATATGGGCGTGGGTAAGGTACAGGTCACCTTCTACACCGAAAAGAGCAGGGAAGAGATTTGGGCAGAGCTGGCTGAGGTGGACAAGGCCATCTGTGAAAAGCTGGCTCCCATGGACATCCAGGGCGACGGCTTTACTCCCTTTACCCGGTTCTTCCACTACGGCTTCTGCGAGCCGGACAGCCCCTACATCACCGAGCTGCAGGATGCCTCTCAGCAGGCCATCGGCAAGCAGCCTATGGTTTGCGGCTCCTGCCTGTCCGACCTGTCTATCGTGTTCAAGCATGGCAACGCCAACGCCTATGCCTTTGGCGCCGGCCGTGATTTCAGCAAGACTGGTGGTGCGCACCAGCCGGACGAGTTTATCGTCTGCGATGATTACGTGGACTATACTAAGGCGATTGGTGCCTATATTTTGAAGGTCCTCGGTTAATATTACATAACATCCGGTAAGCGCCCCGGACTGGGGCGCTTACTTTTTGGATGGGAGAGTTGAATTACTTGAAGAAAACAAAAGGATTGGGCGCCTTATTACCGGTAGGCGTGTTTTTGGCGTTGTATCTCGGCTTTGGTATCGTGTTTGAGTACGTACTGCACACCCCCGGCGGTTTTTACGACGTGAAGGCCGTGGTAGTGTTTCTTATTGCGTTGCTGGTTGCGGTACTTCAGGACAACCGCCATAGCTTTGAGGAGAAAATCGCCATCATGGCTCGTGGCGTTTCAGACAGCAACATCATCTTAATGTGCCTTGTTTTTCTTGCGGCGGGCGCTTTTTCCGGCGCTGTGCAGGCTGCCGGTGGGGCAGAGAGTACAGTGGCGCTGTTTCTAACCATCCTGCCGGATAAGATCGCGGTGGGCGGCCTGTTTTTGATCGCCTGCTTTATCTCACTGTCCATGGGTTCTTCCTGCGCCACTATTGCGGCATTATCCTCCTTTGGTGTTGCGGTCAGCGAGGCAACCGGCTTCTCTCTTGCGCTTTGTCTTGCGGCTGTGGTTGGCGGTGCCATGTTTGGTGACAATCTCTCCGTTATTTCCGACACCACCATTGCGGCGGTTCGTACGCAGGGGTGCAAGATGCGGGATAAGTTCCGGATGAACTTTTGGATCGTACTGCCCGCTGCGGTGCTGACGCTGGTTTTACTGATCGTTATGACCCCTTCGGCATCTGCGCAGATGCAATCGGCGGAGTATAACATTTTCAAAGTTTTGCCGTATTTGGTCGTCCTTGTTGGGGCGCTGATCGGTTTGAATGTATTTATCGTGCTGTTCACCGGTACGGTGCTTTCCTTGGGTGTTGGAATTGCAACCGGGGCATTTGCCTGGACGGAGAGCTTTGGTGTGGTATTTGATGGCATCAACGCTATGTATGACATCACGGTTATTTCTATCGTAGTGGCCTGCATCGGCGCCCTTGTCAAGGAAAACGGCGGAATCAATGCTCTGATCGGTCTTGTCCGCCGCTGTATTCGCTCCAAACGGGGCGCTCAGCTGGGAATCGGCGCATTGGTGGTGGGCGTGGATGTGGCCACCGCGAATAATACAATTGCCATTGTAATGGCCGGTCCGATCGCCAAGGAAATCAGTAGTGAATACGGAATTTCCCCTAAGCGAACTGCCTCGCTGCTTGATATTTTTGCTTCGGCAATGCAGGGGATTTTGCCCTATGGCGCGCAGCTTTTATACGCCGTCAGCGGTGCCGCGGCAGCCGGATACACTATCAGCTCCTTAGATCTCATTCCGCACCTGTATTATCCGATTTTAATGGCTATCAGTGCGTTTCTCTTTATTTTAATTCAAAAAAAGGACAAATAGTGCAAAAACCGACGTGCAATTTTTCGCGCGTCGGGTTTTTGTGACCTCGGAAGGGGAGTGGCATAGGATAGGGAGGAGGGGAGGCCTTACCATGCCTGACATCATTCCCTATAACCGACGTGCCGCCGTGCGTTATGCCCACCGCTGGGCCTATGGACGCAATCCGTTATTCTATGATTTCGAGAATATCGGTGGCGATTGTACAAATTTTGCTTCTCAATGCCTGTATGCCGGTACCGGAATTATGAATTTCACGCCAACCTACGGCTGGTACTATATTGATCCGGAAAACCGCGCACCCGCTTGGACCGGTGTGGAGTATTTTTACGACTTTTTGACCCGTAAGGAGCGGACTGCCGGCCCGGTTGGGGTACTTGCCAATATGAGTATGCTGCTGCCGGGAGATTTTGTCCAGCTGCGCCTCACCAAGGAAATCTTTTCGCACACACCAATTATCGTGGAAATCGACGGCCCGCCAACGTTGGACAATATTCTGATAGCAGCCCATTCCATCGACTCTGATTATCGGCCCTTAAGCACCTATGACTTTCAAGAGATCCGTTTTTTGCACATTATAGGCGCATATAAGCCAAATAATGAGGGAATTTTGCAATAAATTAAACCGCAGCCCCAATTAATAGGGACTGCGGTTTTTATATTTATTCCTCGGTTTCCTGAACCTTTTTTGCTTTTTTTGTCACATTGGAAAGGGGATTGGCCCGGGCGGCAGTACGCAGGTTATCACTGTCTACATGGGTATAAATTTGGGTGGTATTCAGGTTCTCGTGACCTAAAACTTCCTGCAGCGTGCGTACATCTACGCCGTTTTGGAGCATCAGGGTAGCGGCTGTATGGCGCAGTTTATGCGAGGAGTACTGAGTACTGTCCAAACCGGCAGCCGAAAGGTGCTTTTTTACCAACTTATGGACCGCGGCGGTTGTGATGCGGCGGCGGTTCTGATGGGTAACGAACAGCGCATTTTTATCAATTAGAGTAAGGCCCGCGCGCTCGTCCAGCCAATCGTCCAAAGCCTTGCGGCAAGCTGGATTGAGGAAAATAACACGTTCTTTATTGCCCTTACCGAGTACGCGCAGTTGTTCACCATGGACATCGGTGACATTTAACCCAACCAGCTCGGAAATGCGCAGGCCGCAATTCAAAAACAGAGTTAGCATACAGTAATCGCGAATCTGATGCTTTCCGTCGATATTGGAAAGCAGGCCAATGCTTTCGTCCAGAGTCAGGTATTTGGGCAGGGCCTTGCGGGAGCGCGGGGAATCCAGGTCTTGCATAGGGTTTTCGGCTAGTAATTTTGCTTTGTTACACAGATATTTGTAAAAGGAGCGGATCGCGGCAATTTTACGGGCTCGGGATGCGGCCGACAAGCCGTAGGTCGTATTTGGACTGTTACGATGGGTGGCGCGATCCCGGCCGAGGTAATTCATGTAAGAATAGACGTCACTGAGCGTAATGGAGCGAATCAGCGCCAAATCCACGTCGTCAATGGGAATTTGGTCAAATGGAGTGTCCGGAGAGATTTTTTGTTTTTCCAGCTTAATATAACGAAAGAAATTACGCAGATCCAAATAGTACTCATCGACCGTGCGCGACGAATGACCCTGAATGGTTTCGTGGTACGTTAAAAAGTCACGCAGAATAGACGGTGTATCAGCAGGAAAACTCATAAGCGCAGAAAGATCAAAAATGACTCAGCATCAGGTCAAAGGAGCCAAAATCCCTAAATACCCCCATTTACCCTCCACTCAGGTCAACAAAATTTTTATTTTGTTGACCTGCAATGATCTTTCCTTAAACCTCCTCTCGTCCGCAAGGCTCCGGCCGCAAATACACTTACCGGATTATCGCGTTGTTTTGGAAATCTGTTTCTGACACATTTACTCAGTACGCTTGTCCATGCTGTGGATGTTATACGATCGCGGCCAGTGCCTGGCGGATATTATCTACGCGAATCAGTTCCAGCCCTTCCGGCACGATCAGCTTACCGCTGCTGCGGCTGGGTACGATACATTTTGTAAATCCTAACCGGCGAACCTCACTCAAACGCTGGCCAAGGCAGTTGACACTGCGCAACTCTCCGGTCAGACCCACTTCCCCAACAGCCACCAAATCGCCGGGTACCGGCTTGTCCCGGAAACTGGATGCCAGCGCGATCATCAGCGCCAGGTCCGCTGCAGGCTCATCCAAAGACAGGCCCCCAATTACATTTATGTAGGCGTCGCAATTACCTAACAGCAGACCGCCCCGCTTTTCCAGGACCGCCAGCACCAACATGGCCCGGTTGTAATCAAATCCGTTGCTGGTACGCCTGGGATTACCAAAATTGCTTGGCACTACAAGGGCCTGTACCTCGGCCAGTACGGGGCGCGCGCCTTCCATCACACAGGTAACACAACTGCCGGGCGCATTGACGGGACGGCCTTCCAATAATGCCTCTGAGGGATTTGGAACCTCGATCAATCCTCCGTCCTGCATCTCAAATACGCCAATCTCATTGGTGGCACCAAAGCGGTTTTTTGCCGCACGCAGAATACGGTAGGACATCTGCTGTTCACCCTCGAAGTACAGCACGCAGTCCACCATGTGTTCCAGTACCTTGGGGCCTGCAATGGACCCCTCTTTGTTGATGTGGCCGATCACAAAAACCGTCAGGCCCTCCCCTTTTGCAAGCTGCATCAGGGTCATAGTACATTCCTTTACCTGTCCGACACTGCCGGGTGACGTAGTCTGCTCTCCGCTGTACAGGGTTTGAATTGAGTCTACGATCAGCACATCAGGCTGCAACTGGTGTACAGCCTCCTGTACGCGGTCAAGATCGGTTTCCGCCAGCAAATAGAGATTGTCCCCGCTGACATTCAATCGCTCAGCCCGCAGTTTGATTTGTCGTGCGGATTCCTCCCCCGAAACATACAAAATTTTGCACGTCTTGCACATTTGCTGACAAATTTGCAGCATCAGCGTGGATTTTCCTATACCGGGCGCACCGCCCAACAGTACAAGGGAACCCTTGACCGCACCGCCACCCAAAACACGGTCCAACTCGCTCATACCGGTGGCAAAACGCAGCTCATCACCGCTTTCCACCTCGGTCATCTTAAGCGGAACCGCTTGGAGCGCAAGATTTATAGATGTTTTTGTGCCGGCGGAACGTTTTGGCATGACAGGCTGCTCAACAACCGTATTCCATTCCCCACAACCGGGACATTTTCCCTGCCATTTTGGCATCTCCTGTCCGCATTGGGTGCAGTAAAAGAGTGTTTTTACTTTCAATTTATTCCCTCTTCTCTGTTTATGACTGAAAGTTACCGCTGTAGCGCAACCAACAACCGGACATTGCTGCTGCCAGTTTTGTTTGGTAGCCGGGTTCCCGCAAGCGTTGTTCCTCTGCCGGATTGGTCAGAAAACCACATTCCACAAGCACGGCGGGACATGCCACATGGTTCAGCAGATACACAGTTTTGCTGATCGGGGCCATCTGTCGGGTATTTGACGGATCCGCAGCCGCGCGCAACGCCTCCTGCATGGCATCTGCCAATGACTGCGAGCCATCCGTCGGCGCAAAAAACACCTGTGCGCCACTGTACTTCCCGCTGGGAAAACTGTTTTGGTGGATGGAAAGCAGCACCGCGTTCTCCTGCTGTGATACCAGTTCAACACGGTTGCGCAGGTCGGAGTTCTTTTTCTCGCGCAGGGTACTTGCCTGCGAATCGTGCAGGGACACATCCTGCTGACGCACCATGCAGGATGGCGCGCCAAACAACCCCAATACAAGGTCCACTCGTTGGGCGATCGCCAAATTCAAGTGGCTTTCCAGCGTACCGGTCAGAGAAATAGCGCCCCCATCTTCTCCCCCATGTCCGGCATCAATAATCAAGGTAGGGCGAGTAAACGCAACACCGGAAAAAGCCGGGTAACCATCCGGAAAACACAGGTAAAAGGCGATTATTCCGGGAAGTACCATAACCAACGCAATAAAAGCGATTTGTTTCAACCATGCCATCATAACCCCTCCCCCTCCAACTTATGAGTTGAGGAATGCGGTTATACGGGGGAGTAAATGTTATATTTATTTTACCATAAGTTTTCCCGGAATAAAAGTGATTTACATGAAATTACATAATAGCCCATTCCCTTTACGCTGCAAGCAAATCGGTTTCACCCATCGTGCAATTGTGACATAGGATGACATGGGGAGCAACACTTCCCCGCAAATTATCAAGGAGGAATCTGGTTTATGGAAAACGGCAGCACTACCCGCTGTAGTGACAAAAGCGGTACTCTGCCCTCCTGCGCACCTCTGGCAACCGGGTATGTTCCCTTCCAGCAGAAAACCCCCCAGCGCTACGATCAATGCGATGCCCTGAGCAACGGCACGTTATTTCCCGGGCTGAACCTGCCCTTCCACCTGGCAGTTCCCGGCAGCAAACTGCCCGCGGGCAACCGTGCGGACCTGCAGGCCCTTTGTTTCGTGGTAGCGGAGCTGGGACTCTATTTGGATACCCACCCCGATGATGCTGAGGCCTTCGCCCTGTTCAAGCAGTTTGCGCAGATGGCCAAGGATGCCAAGGCGGCAGTGGAAAAGGACAACGGTCCCCTGATGCAGAAGAATACGGCGAACTTTGACTCGTATCACAGCTGGCTCAAGGATCCCTGGCCCTGGAACTATGAAGAAAACGAGGTGAAGTGATCTATGTTTATCTATGAAAAGAAACTGCAGTTCCCTGTTAAGATCGCAACACCCAACCCCAAGCTGGCAGCTTTCATCATCAGCCAGTACGGTGGCCCGGACGGCGAGCTGGGTGCCTCTATGCGTTATCTGTCCCAACGCTATGCCATGCCATACGCAGAGGCTAAGGGGCTGCTGACGGATATCGGTACGGAGGAGCTCGGGCATCTTGAAATGGTTGCCGCCATCGTCCATCAGCTCACCCGCAATCTGACCGATGAGCAGGTCAAGGCCGACCCGGCCTTTGCCTCCTATTTTGTGGATCATACCGCCGGGGTCTACCCCACCGCCGCCTCTGGCTTCCCCTGGACGGCAGCGTCCATGCAGTCCACCGGCGACGTCATCGCCGACCTGACCGAGGATATGGCCGCAGAACAAAAAGCCCGGAAGACCTACGACAACATCCTGCGTCTGTCCGATGATCCGGATGTAAACAACGTCATCCGTTTCCTGCGACAGCGGGAAATCGTCCACTACCAGCGCTTCGGTGAGTGTCTGCGCATGGTACAGGAAAAGCAGGACCAAAAGAATGTCTACCTCTACAACCCCGCTTTTGATAAAAATCGCCCTGCCAAGGGTTGAGATAAAAAGAAGCGCAGCCGATTGGCTGCGCTTCTTATATTTACAATCGGTCACTAAGCTCATCCAAAACACCCAGATCCCAGGCAAGACGGGACAGGACGTATTTGTCGCGGATATCTTTGGTTGCCTGAAAGGTCAGCTTGGCACAATGATGATCCACACCGATGCTATTCAAATGGCGGGAGATACCAATGGTATCCATCAGCTCACCCAGCTGGGTGGACGTAGGCAACTCTTGGTTCAAAATGGCAACGATATTCTGCCAGTTATCTGCGATTTTTGCAAACCGTGCGGGATGAGTAGCTTTGTTGTATTTCCCTTCTTTTACTTCCTGGGCGATCATAGTCTTTCCACTGTTGCCCAAAAAGCTGCGCAATTCATTGTTCCAGGTGTCTAGGTCAAAGGCGGCAACCGCTGCAAAGGCTTTTTCCTTGTCGGGTTTCATTTGCTTGATGGCCTCGTACAGCTCCACGGCTTTCTGCGTTGCCATGGCGCACTGGATGCCGTGCAGGTCCACCCGGGTACCGAATTCCAGCCCGCGCATATCCCAAACATGGCTGAAGTAATGTTCCACACCGGAGGCCGGACGGGACACCCCGGCATAGGCCATGGCCACGCCGCCAATGACAAGGCCTTCAAACACGGCCTCAATGGCCACCTCGTCCCGCTTCAGCAGACCACCGGCATTGTCCACGCACCGTTTCAAAGCGGAGCGAATAAGCTGCGCCACCCGCTCACAGTAGTACTCACCTGTGATCAGGTTGGCAATACGCCACTCGGCAATCGAAACATACTTAGCCAACATATCACCCAAACCGGCTTTGAGCATTTGAAGCGGCGCGTTCTTCAAAATGTCGGTATCACCGATGATGACGTCGGCACACCGGCTGGACAGCGAGACCTTCAAGCCATCCATCGACATGGAGGATGTGGCGGAGGCATAGCCGTCCATAGAGGGTGCCGTGGCGACAATTACGTACTTATGCCCGGTGACGTTACTCAAAATCTTGCCGATGTCATTGATGACACCGGAGCCTGCGCCGATAATCAGGTCACAGCTTGGGTCGAAGTGCATGACCGCGGCGCCCACCGCCCGCTCATCAGGTTCAAGGCTTTCAGAGGGGAACACGTATTGAGAATGGGCAATGCCGCTGCGCTCAAGCAGTCGCGTTACCTGCTCCCCTGCCGCCTTGTAGGTATTACGATCGGCAAGAATAAAGGGGCGTTTCGCACCGTATTTTGCCACGAATTCCGGCAGGCGTGCCAGCACACCCTTGCCAATGGCCACGGCATCGATGGCAATGTCATGTTTCTTTCCACAGGTACATTTGGACGTTCCCAGATAGTTTTCCATTGTATCAATCCTTATTCCAGCATTTGCGCAAACTCGTCCTCAGTCAGCACCGGGATGCCCAGCTCGTTGGCCTTTTTCAGCTTGGAGCCGGCATTCTCACCTGCCACCACATAGGTGGTCTTCTTGGACACGGACCCCGATGCCTTTCCACCGCGGTCTTCAATCAAGGCGGATGCCTCATCCCGGGTGAAGCGCTCCAGCGCGCCGGTGAGTACGAAAGTCATACCCTTAAACCGGTGATCGCTGCTCGACTGTGTGGCGGTCATATTAACCCCGGCCTGGCGCAGGCGGTCTATGAGATGGCTGCTCTGCTCGCTGTCAAACCAGCGGCGCAGATTGTCCGCCGTGATGATACCGATGTCATCCACGGCAGTAAAATCCTCTATAGCGGCGTTTTGGATGGCCTCCAGCGTGCCAAAATGCTGGGCAACGGTCTTGGCGGCCTTCTGCCCCACCTGACGGATACCAAAGGCGTACAGCAAGCGGCTGAGGTCGTTTTCTTTGGATTTTTCAATGGCGGACAACAGGTTCTCCGCCGATTTCTTTCCCATGCGTTCCACGGCCGCAACCGACTGGGGTTCAAGATAATAGAGGTCAGCGGGACTCTTGATCAGCTCCGCTGAAACCAGCGCCTCGACCACGGCAATACCCAGCCCCTCGATGTCCATGGCATCCCGACTGGCAAAGTGGGCCAAATTGCGCACCAACTGGGCAGGACATTCGGCCCCGGTACAGCGGATATGGGCCCCCTCCTCGTCCCGGGTAACGGGTGCGCCGCACACGGGGCATTTTTCCGGCAAATAATAGGGGTCCGCTCCCTTAGGGCGCAGGTCGGTCAGGACGGACAGCACCTCCGGGATGATCTCCCCCGCCTTGCGTACCACCACCGTGTCCCCAATACGAATGTCCTTCTCAGTAATGAAGTCCTGATTGTGGAGGGTGGCATTTGTTACTGTTGTACCGGCCAGGCGAATGGGAGCCAGCACCGCCTTAGGCGTCAGCACACCGGTGCGGCCCACCTGCACCACGATATCAAGTAGCTTGGTGGGTTTCTCCTCAGGCGGGTATTTGTAAGCCGCGGCCCACCGTGGAAACTTTGCAGTACTGCCCAACCGTGCGCGCTGAGCCAGATCGTCCACCTTGACCACCGCGCCGTCGATATCAAAGGGGAATTTCTCACGCCCCTCGCCAATAGCAGCAATACATTCAATCACCTGTTCGACAGTGCTGCAGGTGTAATGCGGAATTACTTTATAGCCTTTTGATTTCAAATAGTCCAGCGTTTCATTATGAGAAACGAACTCCATATTTTCGGCATATTGGACATTGAACAGAATGGCATCCAGCTTACGCTGGGCAGCAATGGCGGGGTCCAACTGGCGCAGTGAGCCGGCTGCAGCGTTGCGAGGATTGGCAAACAAAGGCTCTCCCCTGTCCTCCCGCTGCTCGTTCAACCGGTGGAATACGGTTTTGGGCATGAAGACCTCGCCGCGGACAATCAGATTGGCCGGGGCATCGGTGATACGCAAAGGAATAGAGCGAATAGTGCGCAGGTTTTCGGTAACCTCCTCCCCCACTCTGCCATCACCTCGGGTAGCTCCGCGGACAAACAGGCCATCCACATACTCCAGCGCCACGGAAAGGCCGTCCACCTTGGGTTCCACCACGTAGGTAGCATCGGGTACCACCCCGCGTACACGCTGGTCAAATTGGCGCAGCTCATCAAAATCAAACACATCCTGCAGACTCTCCAGCGGTACACGGTGTTCCACCTCGGCAAAGCCGACCACCGCCTTGCCCCCCACCCGCTGAGTGGGGGAATCCGGGGTTATTAGTTCCGGATTTGCCTCCTCCAGCTCCTCCAGACGGCGCAGCAGGTGGTCGTAGTCATAGTCAGACATGGTTGGATTATCCAGCACATAGTATTCATATCCGGCACGGTTAAGTTCCTGCCGCAGCCGTTCAATTTCCTGGTTTATATCCATGGTCATCCCTCCATACCGCTTCGCGGTAATCCTAATAAAGTCTGTGGCACACGCCCAACGATCACCGTTTCGGCAACACACACTTGCGCCACAACCTGCGTATCCATCGAAATACCCGGCAAAATTACTGTAATGGGTACGGTCACATCCAACAGAATGCGGTGCAGGGTCTGGTTGATACCGGCGGACACAAATTCACTGTGTGCCTGCGTCTGCACCGTACCGGCCACAAGGCCGTGGATCTGAATGGCCGGTCCTTTGGCCCACGCAAGATCCATGTCGAACAGACTGCCTAAAGGCACGCCAAGTTCGTGTACATCGATTTCTTCCACAGCAGCAAGCACTTGCTCTGCCACCTGATTGCGCAAGCGATTCACCGCAGCCATATCGGTGGTGATGGCCAAAACAGCTCCCTGCTGGTCGTGGGTGGTGTTCACAAGACTTTCGTAGTCAACACTTATGGCACTTAATGCGGCGTTGATATCACCGGTAACGCGGTTTTGAACCTGAGCCACAGCGAGTTCCTCCACCACCGGACGCAGGCGCAGCTCCAGTACGCCGATTCCGCTGCAGGCAAGGCAAATACCCAGTATTGTGACGACCAGCCACGGATGAATCCGTAACATCCTCTTGCCGCGCCCACGATACAGCCATCGGCGCAGAGCAAGCATCATGTGTCTGCCCAAGGCCATCCCTCCCTCTATGGGAGGATATGCGGCCCGGGACGAAAATTAGTCCTGCTCCATCAGCTCCTGCACGGCCAGCAGCACGCCGGCGCGGCCCGACTCATAGGTCAGACCACCCTGCAGATAGACAGTATATGGTTCCCGCATAGGGGCATCGGCAGACAGCTCGATAGAGGCGCCCTGTACAAAGGCACCGGCAGCCATGATGACCTGGCTGTCATAACCGGGCATATCCCACGGCTCTGGCGTTACGTAGGAGTCCACAGGGGCACCGAACTGGATGCCCTTGCAGAAGCGCTTAAGCGCCTCCGGCCGCTTCATGTGGATCATCTGAATGATGTCGTGGCGCTCTTCGGTGGACTTGGGCAGCGCCTCGTACCCCAAAAGTTCCATGACGCCGGCGGCAAATACCGCCGTTTTCACCGCCTGAGCCACCGTGTGGGGAGCCAGGAACAACCCCTGATACAGCAGGCGGTTCTGTCCAAGCGTACAGCCGCACTCGCCGCCGATGCCCGGGGCGGTCAGGTGCATGGCGGCACCCTCCACCAAATCGCGGCGACCGGCAATATAACCGCCGGTGGGGGCAATTCCGCCGCCGGGATTCTTGATCAGGGAGCCGACCACAAGGTCTGCGCCTACCTGGGCAGGCTCCAGCTCTTCCACAAACTCGCCGTAGCAGTTATCTACCAGGATACTGACGTTGGGATTGACCTCCTTAATGCAACGGCACATCTCACCGATTTCCGCCACGGAGAGAGAGGCCCGAGTGGCATAGCCCCGGGAACGCTGGATCAGCACCGCTTTGACCCGAGGGTCAGCCACGGCGCGTGTCATCCCCTCAAGGTCGGGGGCGTCGTTGACCAAATCCACCTGTCGATACTCCACGCCGTAGTCCAGCAGGGAGCCGTGACCTTTGTTCACCACGCCGATGGCACCCAGCAAAGTATCATAGGGCGCCCCCACGGCAGAGACCAGCACGTCCCCCGCTTTCAGCGCGCCGAACAGGGCGCAGGTAATGGCGTGGGTGCCATTGACAAACTGGATGCGAACCAAAGCGGCCTCCGTACCGAAAATATCGGCGTAAATCTCGTCCAGCTTGTCCCGACCCAGGTCGTCATAGCCGTAGCCGCTGGTACCGGCAAAGAAGTTCTCCGCCACCCGGTGATTTTGAAAGGCCGCCAGTACCTTCTCCGTGTTGACACGTGCGATGGCGTCGATTCGATCAAATGGTTGGCGCAGATTTGCCTCCGCCTGCGCGCCGAGGGCGCGAACCTTGTCGCTTATCTGTAAAGCCATAATACTGCTCAGTCCTATCTGTTTCTATATTATGCAGGGGCCAGTTCCGTGTTTGCCAAAGCGGCAACTAAATCCGCGCAAGCCGCGGCATCGTTCAAATCCACCATTTCACACGGGGTATGAATATAGCGGCACGGCACGCTGATACCACCGGTGAGCACACCGGCGCGGTTGACCAGCATCACACCGGCATCGGTACCACCGCCCCGCAGAACGTCCCGCTGGGCGGAAATGGCGTGCTTTTGGGCAACCTGTTCCAACAGGGCCACCAGTTCGGGGTGGCAGATCACGCTGGAGTCCATCACCTTGATAGCGGCCCCTTTGCCAAGCTTAGCAGTACCGTTGCATTCACTGCCCGGCACATCGTCCACGCCGGTCACATCCACGGCGATACCGTAGGCCGGGTCAATGCCGTAAACGGCGGTCTTGGCGCCCCGCAGCCCCACCTCCTCCTGCACGGAGAAAACAAAATAACAATCGTTGGCGCAGGTATCAAGCTCAGCCAACGCTTTGAGCAAAACGGCGCAGGAAATACGGTTGTCCATGTAAGGAGATACCGCTTTACAGCCATTGCAATAAGAGGGTGTATCGTATACTGCGGTATCCCCTATCCGGACCAGCTTTTGGGCCTCGCCCTCATCTTTGGCACCGATATCGATGTAGCACTCGTCCAGCTTCAGTTTGCCAAACTCCGCTTTTTCTTCCTTGGCAAACACGCCCCGCACGCCGTTTTTGAAGCGCACGGTAGTAAACGCGATCTCCTTGACATCCACACCGCCCAGCCGACCACAGCGGACAAAGCCCTCTTTGGTGATGTGGGTAGCAATCAGGCCGATGGAGTCCATGTGGGCAGAGAACATCAGTCTGGGGCCGCTGCCCTTTTTGCGGACGATGAGGTTACCCATGGTGTCACGGGTGATCTCGTCGGCATAGGGCGCAGCCAGTCTTTCGATAACGTCGGCCACCTCACGCTCGTCCCCGGAGGGGCCGTGGGCGCCATTGATGGTATTGAGCAATTCAAACAGTTCCATTTATTTGCCCTCCTTCACACTTTGGGCTATCGCATCGATAAACAGCCGACTCAGGCGCAGTATGTGGTCAAAGTCACGTATACTGCCAACGCCCGCCGGTGCGTGCAGATAACGCACGGCGGCGGCCAAACCCGCCACCCGCACACCGGTTTTGGTGCGCTGGACGGCCCGGGCATCGGTGCCGCCGGCAATGTAATGCTTCATCTGCCAGGGAATTTCATTGCGCTCGGCGGTATCCCGCAGCAGCTCAAACAACCCGCGGTCATAGATGGTACCGCCATCCATGTAGGAGATCACCGGACCGTCGCCGGGGATGCAGACCCGCTGATGCTCCGCACTGGAAGGCAGATCTGCCGCCGTGGTGGTCTCCAGCACCAGCGCGATCTCCGGCGTTACCGAGAAGGCCGCGCCGAAGGCACCCCGGGTGCCAATCTCCTCCTGCACAGTAAAGGCGAAGGTCACGTCCATAGGCAGCTCCTGCCGCAGCAGGGCCAGCATCACAGCGCACCCCAGGCGGTCGTCAATGGCGCGGCCCTTGAACATCCCGTCGCCAAATTCTATACAATCGCTGTCAAACACCGCGTAATCGCCCAAATCTACCAGTTTTTCGGCACTTTCCTTATCCTTTGCGCCGATGTCGATATACAGGCTTTCCGCCTTGGGAACGGAGGTTTCCTCCTCCCGGCTCACCAAGTGATATGCCTTGATGCCAATGACGCCGGGGATGGCTTTCTCGCCCACCAGCACGCGCTTTCCGATGACCACTCTGCGGTCCACGCCGCCCAAAAAGGCAAATTTGAGGTAGCCATCCTCTGTGATGGAACGGATGATCAGTCCCACCTCGTCCACGTGGGCGCACAGCATCAGCTTACCGGGCGCGGACAGGGTACCTTTCTTCTCCACGATCAGGTTGCCCATGGCATCCACCCGCATACTGTGGGCGTGGGGTGCGGCCTGTGTGGCGATATAGTCCCGAACCGCATCCTCCCAGCCGGATGGCCCGGGCAGGGTACATAGGGTCTTCAGCTCGTTCAACATACGCACCCCTCCTTTCCCGGGTCGGCCACAAAGGCCGCAAGCAGCCGGGCAACGGACTCCATATCGGCGGCGCTGACCACCTCGATCGGTGTGTGCATATACTTCAGCGGCAGGGACACTACTGCAGTTGCCACACCTTCCCGGCTGATTTGCATGGGCCAGGCGTTGGTACCGGAGTGACCCTCCATCACCTCACGCTGATAGTCGATTTGTTCGCACTCGGCCAGTTGGCACAGGCGTCGGCTCATCCACCGGGTCATGTTGGGGCCAATGCCAATGGCAGGGCCACCACCCAGTTTGAACGTTTTATCCTTTGGGCCATCCGGTGTTTCGCCGTGGGTAACATCCACCGCAATACACATTTGGGGCGTGATTTGCCAAACGGCCGCGGCGGCACCGGCGGCGCTGACCTCCTCCCGAGTGCTGAACAGCACGTAGAGGTCCACGTCCAACTCCTTGCCCTCCAGCAGTTCCAGCGCGCGCAGAATGGTCACCATGCACGCCCGGTCATCCAAAGCCTTACCGCAAAACTGCGTTTCACCCAACCCGGTGCAACCGCCCCGGAAGGTACCGGGGGTACCAACAGGAACACGCACCTCGTCCCCTTTATAACCGATGTCGATGAACAGGTCACGGATGGGGATGGACTTGTCCATCTCCTCCCTGCTTGGCAGGTGGGGCGGCATACAAGTAACGATACCGTAGGTGGGCGGGTCGGTCAGCAGGGTGACCTCCCGGTCACAGAGCATCCGTGGGTCCACGCCGCCAATGGTGCGAAAACGCAGAAAGCCCTCCTCCTGCCCCGTGACCAGCAGGCCGATCTCATCCAGATGAGCGTCCAGCAGCAGCCGGAGGGCATTCTCCTTCCCACAGCGGCGCACACCTACCACACTGCCCAGACGAGTGGTGTAGACCTCATCCACCATGGGTTTCAGCAGCGTTTGCGCCAGCTCTGCCACCGGCCCCTCGAAACCGGAGGGTCCGCAGGCGGCGCACAGTTGTTCCAATGTCGTTTGAATATCCAAAATCAGGACACCCTCTCAAAACTCGTTGACGATTTGCTTAAAGAACTTACCGCGCTCCATAAAGTTGCGGAATCGGTCAAAGGCGGCGCAGGCCGGGGACAGAATGACCACGTCGCCTTCTTCCGCGATCTCCCGGGCATAGCAAATCGCATTCTTAAAATCATCCACCATGGTAATGGGCGGCTTTCCTTCCTCGTACTTGGGCGCCTGCTCCACCGCCGCGCGGATCTTCTCCGCCGTGTCACCGGTCAGAATCAGATGCTTGACGTGTTCCACAATTTCGCAGCCCAGCTCGTCAAAGGGAATCTTCTTATCATAGCCGCCGGCGATCAAAATGACCTTTTGGTCAAAGGAACGCAGGCCGGACTTGGTGCGGCTTGGGCTGGTGCCAATGGAGTCGTTATAGTAGCGCACCCCATCCAGTACACGCACCAGCTCGATACGATGCTCCACGCCACCGAAAGTGGTTGCCACCTGACGGATGGCCTCGTCACCCACAAGCCCATCCACTGCGGCGATGGCGGTCATGTAATTCTCTACGTTGTGGATGCCGGGCAATAGGATGTCACCAGCGGACATAATCTCGCGCTCGCCATTCTCGCCGCGGGCGCAGATAACATTGTCACCACGCAGGTAGACACCGCGCTCCGGAGTGCTGACACGGCTGAACCACGCCACCTCGCCCCTTGCTTTTGGTGCGAAAGCAACGGTAATGTCGTTGTCGGCGTTGAGTACCAGTTTATCCGCAGCAGATTGGTGGAGATAAATATTCTCCTTGGCGGCGATGTACTCATCCATCCCCTTGTGCATATCCAAATGGTTGGGCGCCAAATTGGTCACCACTGCAATGTTGGGACTTTGCCCCATGGTCAGCAACTGGAAGGAAGACAGCTCCAGCACTGCGATATCATCGGCCTTGATGTCCTCAACCTCTGGCAGCAGGGGCTTGCCGATATTGCCGCCCACATGGACGGTGTAGCCGGCAGCCTTCAGCATCTCGCTGATGAGCGTGGTGGTGGTAGTCTTGCCGTCGCTGCCGGTCACGGCGATAATACGGCAGGGACAGACCTTGAAAAACACTTCCATCTCGGAGGTGATCTCGCTTCCCTGCTCTCGTGCTTTCTGCATCTGTGGCAGATCATGGCGCAAGCCGGGGGTACGGAAAATCACGTCGTGGTCAAGACCTTCCAAATAATCCTCGCCCAGTTTCAACTCAGCACCAAGGCGTTCCAGCTCCTCGACCGGGCCGTCAAACTGTTCCCGGCTGCGCTTGTCGCAGGCGGTGACGGAAATCCCGGCGCCCAACAGCATACGGATCAGCGGCGTGTTGCTGACACCGATGCCGATAACGGCTACACGCTTGCCCTGTAAGCCTTGCAAATATTCTTGTATAGCGGACATAAAAACGTCCCCTTTCCCTACAACTTCTCAATATATTATATTACCATATTCCCCCACCAAATTCAATTATAAACTGCAATCTTGACAATGGTAATGGGGTTTTGTTACAATACCCTTTGCAAGCAAGCTGGACAGCCGCGCGGGCGGGGCGAAAGGCCCGTCTGTGAGGAAAGTCCGGGCTCCACAGGGCAAGGATAACGGGTAACACCCGCCGGGGGCGACCCCAGGAAAAGTGCAACAGAGATATACCGCTGGGCGCCGCTTGCGGCTGCCCAGTAAGGGTGGAAAGGCGAGGTAAGAGCTCACCCAATGGCGTGTGAAAGCGTCCATTGCTGTAAACTCTATCCGGAGCAACGCCGTGGAGGGACACAAGGTCGGCCCGACCGTCCCACGGAGGCGGCTGGAGCGTATCGGCAACGGTGCGTCGAGATAGATGGCTGTCTTAAATGACAGAACCCGGCTTACAGGCTTACTTGCACCAAAAAACCGCAGCAGATATACTCTGCTGCGGTTTTTCTTATAGTTAAAGTTTTTTCAAAAAATCAATCAGGCAATCAGCCAAAATGGCGTGACCTGCATCATTGAAGTGCAGACCGTCCACGGTATAGCGGTTGGCGTCCTCGTCGGTTTTGGGGTCAATGTGCAGTTTAGTATACAAATCAAGCACCGGGATACCGTGCCGCGCTCCCGCCGCCTTGATCACGGCCACGTAAGCGGCAAGAGGCTTTGCATCCGGCTGCTTCTCCGGTTCCTTGGACACATCCAAATCACAGAGCATAAGATCGCGGTAGAACATGCGGGCGGGGGTCATGAATACGATAGTCGCCTTGGGGAAGCGCTGCTTCAGGGTGGTCATCAGGTAATCCACGCCGCCGCAGAAGGTGGTGGGAGTCTTGTCCCCCTCCTCGCCAAAGGGCGCATCCCCGTGGATGAAGTCATTGACGCCGCCGTACACCACGACCACGTCTGCCCCACGGTCCATGCGCCAGGCGCGACCGCAGAAGTACAAATCAAAAGAAGGATCTGTTGAGGGACGTGCCTGGTAGGCGATGCGGGTGCCGCAGATACCATAGTTGTTGGCCGCTTTCAAACCGCACTTGCGCAGGATGACCCGGTCATAGCGGTTATGCTCCCGATCGGAAACGCCCTCTCCCTCGGTGATGCTGTCACCGAGAAAGTTGACTGTCTTACCCTGTAGCTCCATCGTAAATCACTGCTCCCAGTTGTGGTAGACGTTCTGCACGTCGTCGTTCTCCTCCAGGAAGTCGATGAGCTTTTCCATGTTCTTGATGTCGGCCTCGTCGGTCAGGGTGACGTAGTTCTGAGGCACCATCTGCACGCCGGCCTCCAGGAAGGTGTAACCCTTGCCCTCCAGGGCGGCGACAACCTCGTTGAAGGCGTCGGGGTCGGTATAGACCTCGAAAACCTCGTCGTCAACCTGCATATCGTCGGCGCCGGCCTCCAGCGCGTCCATCATCATGGTATCCTCGTCCAGGTCCTCGGCCTCGATGACGATGACACCCTTGCGGTCAAAGGACCAGGACACACAGCCGGTGGCACCCAAACCCTTGCCGTACTTATCCAGCAGGTGGCGCACTTCGGGAGCGGTGCGGTTGCGGTTATCGGTCAGGGCCTCAACAATAACAGCCACACCGTTGGGGCCATAGCCCTCGTACACCACGTTCTCAAAGCTGTCGGTGTTTCCGGCGCCCAGAGCCTTGTCGATGGTGCGCTTGATGTTGTCGTTGGGCATATTGGCCGCCTTCGCTTTGGCAATGACGGTGGCCAGGCGGGAGTTGTTAGCGGGGTCGCCGCTTCCGCCGGTCTTGACCGCCACGATCATCTCGCGGGCGATCTTGGTGAAGATCTGAGAGCGCTTGGCGTCGGCCGCGCCCTTGGTTTTTTGAATATTGTGCCACTTGGAATGTCCGGACATAAATATCTTCCCTTCTGTTTCTTGGTCAAAAGCGGTGATAGTATACCACATTAATACGGATATTGCAACTGTTTTGCCTTGATTTATACGCAGGAATACGCCTCATGATGAACGGCGGACTTCCGCACCGTCAGGTCTGGAAATTTTTCCGCCAATAGCTCTACAAGGGGCTGCGTGATCACATCCTCGGTGGCAAAGTGACCCGCATCCAAAAGGTTGATGCCAAGCTCCGCCGCGTCTAAAAAGACGTTGTACTTCACATCGGCGGTAATAAAGGTGTCGCACCCGGCGGCCACCGCGTCGGCCAGCATACTGCCACAGGAGCCGCCTCCCACCGCCACACGGCAGACCGGTTTGCCGGCATCCACGTACCGAACCCCGGAAGCATTTAATTTTTCCTTAACCGTTTCTGCAAAGTCTTTTACCTTTACAATGCTTTTTGTTCTAACTGTTCCAACCCGGCCAATACCGTAAGGGCGGCCAAAGCGGTCCTCCCCCTCGCAGTGGAGCTGCTCCAAATCGGAAAGGCCCAAAGTATGCGCCAACCGTTCGTTGACACCCCCTTGGCAGGCGTCCAAATTGGTGTGGGCGCAGATGGCGGCAACACCACATTCTGCCAATTGCAGCAGTTTTTGTCCGGTCAGGCTCTCGTCCGTAACGGAGCGAATGGGGTCAAACACCAGCGGGTGATGGGCCACGATCAATTCAACGCCCAGCTCCACCGCCTCGTCGATAACGGTTTTGGTGATGTCCAGAGCCACCAGCACGCCCGTCACTTCCCTGTCCCCTCTGCCCACTAAAAAACCGGCGTTGTCAAACTCCGCCTGGGTCTCAAAGGGGGCAAATTCGTCCAGCGCGGCATAAATTTCTTTTACCGTTGCCATGCTTCCCACTCCTTTTTCATTTCAAGCAGCTCCGCCTGCACTTGCTGCAGTTTGGCTAATTTGGGGTCTCGCAAGCTATCCTTTCCCCGGGAAATACCGACAATCGCCCTGTCAACCTTGTCAAGCAGTCGGGTGAGATACTCACTGCGAAGCGGCTGCCCCATTCCTTGATATTGTCGGCCGGCCCATTCTTCTCCTGCAGTCAGCTCTATCGCACCGCCATAGCTTGCAACAAGTATATTGTAAAGTTTATCTCCTTCACGGATAAGCTCCTCTTTTTCAATGGAAAAGCCATTGTACCACAGCCAGCCGCGCAGGTCAGGCTGGGCGCTCATAGGCTGTAAAATCAGGGTGTATCGCCCATTGCAGACCCAGGTGGCCGCCTGTAAAATGGCGGCGATGGTCTCGCCTCCCATGCCGGCAATTACAATGGTGTCAACTTCTTCCGGAGCAATACCCGCCAGCCCATCACACAGACGGAACTCCATCTTATCCGTGCAGTTATATTGCTGCGCAGTCAGTTTGGCCCGGTCCAACGGCCCCTGATTGATGTCAGCGGCAATGGCGCGGCGCACCTGCCCCCTGCCTAACAACCAGGCGGGCAGATAGGCGTGATCGGTACCAATATCGGCCAGGGCGGCATTGTGCGGCACAAGGTCCGCCACCGCCCGCAGACGGGGAGTTAATTCCAATTCTTTCAACTTGTGCCACCTCCATTTCGCAAAAAATACAGGCGACCGGTCGGGTCGCCTGTATTTTACCTCAGTTACCGGCTGCGATGACTTCGTTGACCTTGGCAAGCAAAGCATCTACATCCACGCCGTGAACAGCGCAGGCCTGCTCCACAGTCTCGCCGCGGGAGGCGGGGCAGCCCAAACAGTGCATGCCGATGGACAGAAACACGGGCGCAGTCTGGGGGGCGATGTCCAAAATCTCGCCAATAATGGTATCCTTGGTGATGGTCATGTTGAATTCCTCCAATTGCTAAGATGGCAATAGTATATCCTATTTCTCGCCTTTTTTCAATGGGTATTTGCAAATTGGCAAAAAGAAAGCACGCCCTTCGGCGTGCTTTCTTTTGGTTGGCTGATTAGGCCTCCTCGCGCATCTTGGCGAAGCAGTCGCTGCAGTAAACAGGACGATCGGACTTGGGCTCGAAGGGAACCTTAGCCTCGCCACCGCAAGCGGCGCAGGTAGCGGTGAAATACTCGCGGGGACCGCGGGCAGCGTTCTTGCGAGCATCGCGGCAAGCCTTGCAGCGCTGAGGCTCGTTCTGGAAACCTCTCTCAGCGTAGAACTCCTGCTCACCGGCGGTGAACACGAACTCAGCACCACATTCCTTGCATACCAGAGTCTTGTCTTCGTACATGTGTTTTCCCTCTCTTTGACTTTTGCCCAGGCCCGGAATTTAACCGAATTTGCTGGGTCAGTTTGATATTTGCGATCAGCATTTGCTGATGTCGCCGGAAGTAAGTCGACGCGCAACCTTGCGCCGAATGCGTTGAACCGCATTGTCCACCGCTTTTGTCTGTCTGCCGGTCTGTTGGGCGATCTCGCTATAAGAATAGCCACCCAAATACAACTGCAGCACGGTCGCTTCAAAGCCGGTCAAGCAGTCCTTTAAGCAGCTCAGCCGTTCGGACCACTCTTCCCTGTTGATCAAGGTCGACTCCGGATCAAGCTCGCTGTGTGCGGGTAAACCGCCCTCGTCAAACTGAGGATGCTCCAGCGATACCGAGTCATTTAACGGAGTGTGCTTTCCACTGGCGGCCTTGCGCACGGCGGAAACCAGTTTGGTACGGATGCAAACCTCGGCATAGGTGCGAAACTGGGCCTGCCGCGCCGGGTCAAAGCCACGAATGGCGGCAAGCACGCCAAACATCCCCTCCTGCAACAGATCCTCGCTGTCGCCGCCGGCTAAAAACAATGGCCGGGCACAGACTCGTACCAAACGAGTGCAACGAGTGACCAGCAACTCCTCCGCCTCGGAGCTGCCACTTTGTGCCAAAGCGCAAAGCTGCTCGTCCGTGCGGGTATGAAGGTCTGTTTGGACACTACCCATACTCATACTCCTTGAACAGTTTAATGAATTCCTATCTGTTTGTCAAGATGTTTTTGGAAAAAAAGTTTATTTTCTTGCAGAAATTACGCCGGTTTTCGTCAGTTTTCCCGCTTTACAGACTTTTAACAAGGTCCGCCAACCGCTGGGCACATTGCTGTGCAACCGCTTGCGTTTCCGCCTCAACCATCACACGCATCAGCGCTTCCGTGCCGGAAGGCCGCACCAAAATCCGACCTTTTCCGTTCAGATTGGCCTCTTCCTCCTTGACCGCATCCCACAATTTATCGCTTGCCATAACAGCCTTTTTCACATCATTGTCTGCTACCGTGATGTTGATCAGTTCCTGAGGATAGCGGGGACACACACCAAAAATCTCACTGGCCTTTCTTCCCTCCTGCTTGAGCAGAGCTAAAATCTGCAGAGCGGTGAGCTGACCGTCGCCGGTGGTGGCATGCTCCAGGAAGATCATGTGGCCGGATTGTTCGCCGCCGATGGCATAACCATGCTCCACCATGCACTCCAGTACGTTGCGGTCACCCACAGCGGTACATTCCAGCTTCAAGCCGTTTTCTTTGGTCCAAACGTGCAGGCCCAAATTGGACATAACCGTGGCAACAATGGTATCTCCGGACAGTTTCCCCTTTTTCTTCAGATCCATGCCGCAGGCGGCCATAATGCGGTCGCCGTCGATGAGATTGCCCATCTCGTCCACAGCAAGGCAGCGGTCCGCGTCGCCGTCAAAGGCGATGCCAAGATCATAACCGCCGGCGGTGACCATGGCAGCCAGCGCATCCATGTGGGTGGAACCACACTTGGCGTTGATGTTAACGCCGTCTGGGTCGGCGTTGATAATGTCCACCCGCAGCTTGGAAAACCGATTGAACAGCCGCCGAGCGGTGGTGGACGCGGCACCGTTGCCGCAGTCTACCAAAATACGCAGGCCGCCCAAGGTGGAGTCCACGCTGTCCTCCAAATGGTCGATATAGTCCTCGCTGGCCTTCTCAGCCAAATAGGTCACCCGACCGATGTCGCTGTGGGTCTTCATGACCACGTTGTTGTGGCCAAAGAGAACGATATCTTCGATTTTCTCTTCCAGTTCATCAGACAGCTTGAAACCCTGTCCGTTAAAAATTTTGATGCCGTTGTGTTCAAAGGGATTGTGGCTGGCGGAAATGACGATACCCGCATCTGCCTGCTGATCCACGGTGACCCAGGCGACACCCGGGGTCGCCAACGTGCCTAAATCCAACACGTCCGCACCCGCGGTACATAGACCGGCAATCAACGACCCCTTCAGCAGATCACCGGAGATGCGGGTGTCCTTTCCGATGGTAACAAGGGGCTTCTCCCCTTTCTTCTTACCCTTGGCGAGTACCATGGCCGCTGCAAGGCCAACTTTGTACGCCAGGTCCGCATCCAGGCCGGCGTTAACCACGCCACGGATGCCATCGGTTCCAAACAATTTTCCCATATTGATTCTCCTTTTCAACAAACTCCTATTTCACGGCTTCCAAATCGCCGCTTCCAACGTGTTAAAACGTGAGCTGTTCCGGGCAATCGCACCCGCCGGGTACAGACAGACCAAGATATTCATAGGCCTTTTGCGTCACACAGCGACCGCGAGGGGTGCGAGTGAGGAACCCAAGCTGCATCAGATACGGCTCGTACACATCCTCCAGTGTAACCGCCTCTTCGTTGATGGTGGCCGCGAGGGTGTCAAGGCCCACAGGGCCGCCGCGATAATTCTCGATGATGCTGTGGAGCATCCGATGGTCAATGCTGTCAAGGCCCAGCGCGTCGATCTCCAATGCGGTCAAAGCGCGGTCAGCGACTTCCTTGGTGATCACGCCGCCGGCCTTCACCTGGGCGAAGTCCCGCACACGGCGCAGCATACGGTTGGCAATGCGAGGCGTACCCCGGGAGCGGCGTGCGATCTCCAGCGCGCCCTCATATTCAATAGGCACGTCCAAGATGCCAGCCGAGCGCACCACGATCTTGGCCAGCTCCTCCGGGGTGTACAGCTCCAGCCGCAGGGTAACGCCGAAGCGGTCACGCAGGGGCGCGGAGAGCTGCCCCGCCCGGGTAGTGGCACCCACAAGGGTGAACTTGGGCAGGTCAAGACGCACGGAGTTGGCCGAAGGTCCCTTGCCGATGATGATGTCGATGGCGTAGTCCTCCATGGCGGGATACAGCACCTCCTCCACCGCCCGGTTCAGCCGGTGGATCTCATCCACGAAGAGGATGTCGTTCTCCTGCAGATTGGTCAGCAGCGCCGCCAGATCCCCTGCCTTTTCAATGGCGGGGCCGGAGGTGATGCGCACGTTGACCCCCATCTCGTTGGCGATGATGCCGCTGAGCGTGGTTTTGCCCAGACCCGGAGGGCCGTGCAGCAGCACATGGTCCAGCGGCTCGTTGCGCATCTTGGCCGCCTGAATAAAGACCTCCAAATTCCCCTTTGCCTTCTCCTGGCCGATGTAATCGGCAAGGGTTTTGGGGCGCAGGGACTGCTCCCCCTCGTCCATGCCCGTCAGGGACGTGGTCACAAGGGGTTCGAACTCCTCGGTTTCAAATTCAGTTGCGGAAAAATCAATGGCCATATCGGTCACTTCCTATTTCCGTGGGCAGTTTTATCAGACGTACTGCTCCACAAACTCAACGATGGGGGTGGGGTCCTTCAGGCTGTGGGGGTGGTGGCCGGTCATGGACTTCTCAATGACCTTGATGGTGCCGCCGTGGGCCTTATAGTAGTCCTCCAGCACCTTGCCGTTCTCGTGATAGGGCACCACCACGTCGGCGTCGCCGTAGAGCATGATAATGGGGATATTGTGCTCAATCAGCTTGTCCAGGTGGTCGATGGGGCTGCCACGGAAAGCCACCACGGTGGACTTGTTGAAGCCGTAGGCGCTGACCATCTCGTTCCACATACCGGCGCTGAATTCCGCGTCGCCCAGACCGGCCAGGCTCAGGATGTTCAGGGCGGGGGCGTCGATGTACATAACGGGCACCAGCTCGGGGTACATCTGGGCCAGGCGGGTGGCCTGCAGACCGCCGCAGCTCATGCCGGCGGGGATGACCTTCTCACTGCAGTTGAGCTTCTCGGCCATGGCGCGGACGAAGCGGGCCATCTGATGGATGGTGTGGTCGGGGGCCCAGCGGTTGGCGTGGGTGATGTTGATGACGTGGTAGCCGCGGCGCAGCATAGCCTGTTCAAAGTCAGGGAAGGCGTCCAGATACTCGGTCTTGAGCACCATCTTGCCGTTGGGCGCTACCGTGGGGTACAGAACGGTAGCCAGCTGGTCTTCAAAGGTAAATTCCTCACCCTTAAACTCTTTCCAAATTTCGTGCATGATAATTCTCCTCTTTTTCTGCTTATTTCAGTTTATCAAACAAACTGTTCCACAAATTCAACGATGGGGGCGGGGTCGTCCAGACCGTGGGGGTGGTGGCCGCAACCCGCCTTGCCAAAGACGGCCAGCTTGCCGCCGTGGGCCTTGTAGTAGTCCTCCAGCACCTTGCCGTTCTCGTGGTAGGGCACCACAGTGTCGCTGTCGCCGTAGACCATGACCACGGGGATGTCCAGCTTCATGAACTCGTCCAGATGGTCGATGGGGCTGTCCCGGTAGATGAGAATGCTGGACTCGGTAAAGTTACAGATGCGGCTCAAGTTGCGCCATAGCGCCTCGTCCCGCTCCGCATCGCCGAAGCCGGCCAAACTCAGCAGGTTCAGCACCGGCGCATCCAAGTAAGCCACAGAAACCAGTTCCGGATACAACAGCGCAAACCGGAACGCCTGCAGACCGCCGGCGCTGACACCGGAGAGAATGCACTTCTCGCTGGCGCCCAGCTTCGCCGCTATTTCACGGACGAAGCGGGCCATCTGATGGATGTGCTCGTACTCGGCATAGTAGTTGGGATGGGTCACGTTAATAACGTAGTAGCCGCGACGGAGCATGGCCTGCTCAAAGTTGGGGAAGGCGCCCAAATACTCGGTGCGGAATACAATCTTGCCATTGGGGGTACCGTCGGGGTACAGAACGGTGGCCGTCTGGTCCTCAAACTGGAACTCCTCGCCCTTGAAGGCACTGAAACAGGCGTCAATCATCTCACGTTCTCCTTTTTACACAAACTGCTCCACAAACTCCACAATGGGAGTGGGATCGTCCAAGCCGTGGGGGTGGTGGCCAACCATGGACTTCTCAATGACCTTCAGGGTGCCGTTGTGGGCGCGGTAGTAGTCCTCCAGCACCTTGCCGTTTTCACAGTAGGGCGCGATGACGTCGGCGTTGCCGTAGACCATGATGATGGGGATGTTGTTGGCGATCAGCTTGTCAAGATGGTCAATAGGGCTGTCCCGGTGGTTGATGAGGGTAATGCGGTCAAAGCCATAACCGTTGACCAGCTCCTGCCACACGTGTGGCGGCACTTCCCGCTGACCAAGACCCGCAAGGCTCAACAGGTTCAGACCCGGCGCGTCCAGATACAGCACCGCGGCCAACTCCGGGTGATAGGCCGCAAGCTTTGCCGACATAGTGCCTCCTGCACTCATGCCCACCATAATGCACCGCTTGTCTGCGTTCAGCTTTTGGGCCACATATTCGACAAACCGAGCGGTCAACTCCACACAGTCGGCGGGAGCATAGCGGTTGCGGTGGGACACGTTGATAACGTAGTAACCCCGCTCCAGCATCATCCGCTCGAACTTGGGGAACGCGTCCCGGTACTCCCCTTTCAGCACCAATCTGCCCCTGGGGGTGATGTTGGGGTAGATGATGGTGCCAACTTGGTCCTCGAAGGGGAATTCCTCGACTCGGAAGCCTTCCCAAACGTTTTCACTCATGATATGACTTCCTCTCTTTTTCAGGCCTTCATCATGGCCTTCAACGCCTGTTTGATGATCTGCTCCAGGGTCAGGTTCTCCATATCGATACCGCGCAGGGCGGCGGCACTTTCCGCCGCGGAGTAACCCAGCACCGCCAGGGCCGCCGTGGCCTCGGACAGCTTGTTCTCGGGAATGACGGTGACGCCGGTGCCGGCGTAGCTCTCCCCGCCGACGGAAAAGGACTGCTCCTTGGCCAGTTTGTCCTTCAGCTCCAAAATCACCCGCTGGGCGATTTTTTTACCGATGCCGGGGGCGATGGTCAGCGCCTTCTCATCCCCGGTGATAATGGACAGGGCCAGGTTGGCCGGGGTGCTGGCGGACAGGATGGACAGAGCCGCCTTGGGTCCCACGCCGGACACGCCCAGCAGCAGGCGGAACAGGTTCAGTTCGTCCTGACCGGCGAAGCCGAACAGCTCCACCCCATCCTCCCGGACGTTCAGGTGGGTGAACAGCACGCCCTTCTCCCCCTGTTTCAGGGCGGAAAGCGTTGTGGTGGTGGTCATGCAGGCGTAGCCAACGCCGCCGCAGTCGATGACCGCCAGGTTGGGGCCAATATGCGCAACGGTCCCGGACAGGTAGTAAAACATAGTCGTTACCTCTTACGTGGTGTTGTATTTATTGGGGTCAAAGGTCCGCTCGGTGTTCAGCAGCGAGGTGGCCGCCCGACCGTGGCAGATGGCAAGGGCCAGGGCGTCCGCCGCATCATCGGGCTTTGGAATCTCTTTCATCCCAAGCAGCCGCTGGGTCATCAGCTGAACCTGCCGTTTCTCGGCCCCGCCGTAGCCCACCACCGCCTGCTTGACCTGCATAGGGGTGTACTCAAACACCGGCACGCCGGCCTTTTCCGCCGAAAGCAGGATGACACCGCGGCCATGGGCCACCGAAATACCGGTGGTGATGTTCTTGGTGAAGAACAGCTCCTCCACCGCCATCTCGTCCGGTTTGAACCGAGTCAGCAGCTCGTCCATGTCCCGGGAAATCTGTAAAAGCCGCCGGGACAGCGGGATGCCCGCCGGGGTGGTGATCACACCGTATTGCAACAGGGTGTTTTTGCCCCGCTCAGCACGGATCAGGCCGAAACCAATGGTGGCAACACCGGGGTCGATGCCCAAAATGACCATACTCCCACCCCTTACCTAATAATAAAAAATTTTACCACACTTCCCTCTCCCACGCAAGGAAAAAATACACCCGCAGCCTTGAATAACACTTGGTTGTGTGGTATGCTGTTTTTACACTTTTTCCGGGAGTTGATACTATGTTCCGTGAGGCGACCGCCGCCGATTTGGACGGCGTTTGGGCCATCTACGATGCCATTCTGACCGGTGAAGAAACCGGCCGCACCCATGTTGGCTGGGTCCGCGGCATCTACCCCACCCCCGACCTGTTCCGCGCCAGCCTGGACGAGGGCGTTCTGTTTGTCTGCGAGCTGGACGGTATGATCGCCGCCGCTGCCCGCATCAATCAGGTGCAGGCGGAGGAGTATTCCCGCGCCCCCTGGACCATTCTTGCCTCACCGGAGCGGGTCATGGTGCTGCACACCATGGCTGTTCACCCCACTATGCAGGGCCGTGGCATTGCCACCGGCTTTGTTCGGTTTTACGAGCAATATGCCGCCCGGTGTGGTTGCACCTGTCTGCGGTTGGACACCAATTTCACCAACACGCCCGGCCGCGCCCTTTACCCCAAGCTGGGCTACCATGAGGTTGGCGTGGTCCCCTGCACCTTCAACGGTATCGAGGGCGTGGATCTGCTGTGTTATGAAAAGTCCATTCGAAAGGATGCTGTCGATATGAAAACCATTGTCACTGCCGAGCAAGCCCCCGCCGCCCTGGGTCCCTACTCCCACGCGGTCGCTGTTGGCGACCTGTTGTACACCTCCGGCCAAATCGGCCTTGATCCCGCCACCGGTAAGTTGGCCGGTGACGATATTCAGACGCAGACCAAGCAGGTGCTGCGCAATTTGGAGCGGGTACTGACCGCCAACAACATGACGTTTGACCACGTAGTGAAAACTACGGTGTTCCTGACCGACCTTGCCGATTTTGCCACAGTCAACGACATTTACGCCACCCATTTCCCCTCCAATCCCCCGGCCCGGTCCTGCGTGCAGGTGGCCGCCCTCCCCGCCGGCGCCCGCATTGAAATCGAACTGGTCGCCGCACGATAAGCAGAAACAAAAATCCCGGACTGGAGTCAGTCCGGGATTTTTCACGCCCTGGGATGGGCGCGGTTATAAACGTTTTTGATCTTTTGATTGACCAGCTGGGAGTAAATCTGGGTGGAAGAAATATCAGCGTGACCCAGCATCTCTTGAATGGAGTGCAAGTCGGCGCCATTCTCCAGCAGATGGGCGGCGAAGGAGTGACGCAGGGTATGAGGCGTGATCTCCGTGGTAATGCCGGCCTTCTCCTGGTAGTATTTGACCAACTTCCAGAACCCCTGACGGGACATGGGTTCACCCGTCATGTTGACAAACAGCACGCGCTGATTGTTGTCTTCGATCAACTGGGGGCGAACTTTTCGAATGTAGTTGCGCAACGCCTGCACAGCAGCAGGATAGAGCGGGATCACCCGTTCCTTCCCCTTGGCACTGCAGCGGAGAAAACCGCCATCCAAATTGACATCGTCCAACTCAAGACTGATCAATTCACTGACCCGGATGCCGGTGGCGTACAGCAGCTCCAACATGGCACGATCACGCACACCCTTAATATCTGCGCTGCTGGGTTGTGCTAAAAACAGTTCCACTTCCTTGCCGGACAGAATTTGGGGCAGCTTGCGCTCCACCTTGGCTGTGGCAACGCTGCGGGCAGGATTTCCGCCGGCATATCCGGTCTTCTGCAAACAGGTATAAAAGGACTTGATCGAGGCCATTGCCCGGGTAACCGTAGCAGCCGACTTGCCCATATTGACCAGACTATCACAATAACGCTCCACATCCGCGTGGATCACTTCGGTCAGCGGAATCCGCAGTTTTGCCATCCCGGCAGCAAATTGCTGCACGTCTCGCATATACGAGCTGATCGTGTTGGCAGAAGCCTTCTTTTCAGTTTTCAAATATTGCTCGTATACCAGCAACAGATCCATGGTTTACTTCCATCTTTCTCTAAATAATTACGCGTATCAAAGCTGGGACCAGCAGGCACTCAACCACGACACACCCAAGCACTGCGCAGCCGCACAGCCCGCAATTCAGCCAGTAGCGTCCGGTTGCAGCCGCCAAGGGATAGCGTCCGTCACCGGTCACGCGCCGCAACAGGCCATACGCGCCGGTGAGTCCGGTCACGCCAAGGTCCAAAAGTGCAGGCAACCACAGCAGCGCCGAAACACCAAACAGGCACAGCCCCAACAAAAGGCCGGACACGCCCATCACCCGATACAGCGCCGCCACCGCATAGCTCAGACAAAAGCCACGCACAGCAAACAGCACCGGCAAACCGATCACGCCGATTGCAGTCAGACCGAGCAGAAACGCCGCCAGTGGAACTTGAACCAATTGCCACAGAACCGGTAAAAACGACACCGGTTCACCACCTTGCTTCAAAGCCGCAACATACTCATCCAGCATATTCAGCAAGGTTCCGCTGTCTTCGGGCGCAAGCGACCCTGCCACCATACAACCGGCAATACTCCCCGTTAAGAACAACCCACCGAGTAACCCCAGCGCCGCCGACCTTCCGGACAGTAAGTTCACCCGCCATCTGCGTGGTTTTTTCATCGCCCTCACCTCGCAGCATTCTATGAAACAGGCGAAAAAAATAGACCACCCGGCATACCGTCTGTGACAGACGCCGAATCGGCTTAGGTCAAACATTCAGCTTTCTACATACACTATACCCGTAACCTACGACCAAATCAAGCACTTTTTGAGGATTATGTAAATTTTGTCGTTTATGTCAATACTTTATGTCAACAGTATTATGTCAACCCTCAGAGAGGTGTCGCACTTTTATGTTTTCCAAAATCAACATGAGGTTGTCACAGCAATTCCTCGCCCCAAAATATAGGCCGCCTTGCCGTTTTATATTACTTTTCGTATAATTACTTCCTGTAATCATCGTTTGCTTCGGCTCTTCCCTTTTCCAACGGCAGATAACACCCCTGCCAGCATACCGCCCAAAAAGCACCCAAGACACGCCCCTCTCATCTCCCCTGCCCCACCGACACCGCCAAGACAGAGCGCCCCCACCGTCAATTGGATCAACAACGCCGCCACTCCCACTCCGACTCCCACAAGCAGTTTTCCGCACCCACAGCGCCCGGCCGCAAACAAGCCGCCAATCAGGGTACCAAGCACACAGGCAGCAATGACGTATCCACCCTCCGCTCCCCAGGCAAGCACCCCCATTACCTTCAGCCCGGCAGTCAGCGCTAAAAACGCAACGGCACTCACCACAGCCAGCGCCCCACCTTTGGTCACCTCTGTCACAGTCCGCAGCCAAAACTGCTCCTGCTTTTTCTCACGCTTTACAGACATAAAAACACCCCCTGTGCAACAACTGTATGCACAGGGGGTATGTTTTATGATTTATACACGATCACTTGGCGGCAGCGGTGGTCTCGGTACCCTTGGAAGACACAGCCCACTTGGTAAACTCAATGCGTACACGGTCGGCACCGGTTTCGATCACAATGGTGTTCTCCTTCACCGCGCAAATAGTACCCACAACGCCGCCGATGGTGGTGATCACATCACCCACAACCAAAGAATTGCGCATCTGCTCGGCAGCCTTGCGCTTTTTGTTCTCCGGACGGATCATAAAGAAATACATGGCGCCGAACAGCACCACCATCAACAAAATAGAACCAATACTTCCTCCAGGCACGTTCATTTCCTCCAATAACTCATAATTTGATTACATCTTCGATGCACATGACATTATAGCGGCATTTAACCGGTTTGGCAAGACCTATTTTTTATCAAGGCGCAGGTTTGCCCAGTTTGTCAGAGTATTCCCGGCGGAACTGCTCAAACCGCCCCTCATCCAGCGCCTGACGGATGCGCGCCATCAGCTCGTTATAAAAATACAGATTGTGCAACACCAGCAGCCGCATAGCCAGCATCTCCCCCGCGTTGAGCAAGTGGCGGATATAGCCACGGGAGAAGCTGCGGCAGGCAGGACAGCCGCACCCCTCACTGATGGGACGGTTATCCAGCTTGTGCTTTTCATTTTTTATGTTAATCGTACCCTGCCAGGTGAAGAGCTTGCCATGGCGGGCATTTCGGGCAGGCATCACACAGTCAAAGAAATCCACCCCTCGGGCAACGCCCTCGATAATATTGGACGGCGTACCCACCCCCATCAGGTAGCGAGGCTTGTCCTTGGGCATAAAGGGTTCTACCGCGTCGATGATATCATACATGGTTTGGGTGGGTTCCCCCACGGCAAGGCCGCCGATGGCATAGCCGTCACAGTCGATTTTCGCTGTTTCGATCATGCTCCACACCCGCAAATCCGGGTGGGTGCCACCCTGGTTAATGCCAAACAGCATCTGCTTTGGATTGACAGTATCCGACAAGGAGTTTAGCCTGTCATGCTCTGCCTTGCAGCGCTCCAGCCAGCGCAACGTCCGCTCACAGGAGGCTTTCACGTACTCGTGGGGCGCGGGATTTTCCACGCACTCGTCAAAGGCCATGGCAATATCGCTGCCCAGGTTGGACTGGATACGCACGGACTCCTCCGGTCCCATGAAAATGCGCTTGCCGTCGATGTGGGAGGCAAATGTGACCCCCTCTTCGGTTATCTTGCGCAGACCGGACAGAGAAAACACCTGAAACCCGCCACTGTCGGTGAGAATGGGGCCGTTCCAATCCATAAACTTGTGCAGACCGCCAAACTGCCGCACTACCTCATCACCGGGACGCAGATGCAGGTGGTAGGTGTTGGACAGCTCCACCTGACAACCGATTTCCTTCAAATCGTGAGCCGACACAGCGCCCTTAATGGCGCCCTGGGTACCTACATTCATAAATACAGGGGTTTCCACGGTTCCGTGGGCACATTCAAAGTGTCCACGCCTGGCCTTTCCCTCCGTTTTCAGCACTTCAAACACAGCACTCTCTCCCAATCACGAAATAAACATGGCGTCGCCGAAGGAGAAGAAACGATACCGCTCCTCCACCGCCTGACGATAGGCCTCCAGCACATTTTCACGTCCGGCCAAGGCCGAGACCAGCATGATCAGCGTGGACTCCGGCAAGTGGAAGTTGGTCACCAGCGCATCCAGCACCTTAAAGCGATAACCGGGATAAATAAAGATATTGGTCCAGCCGCCGCAGGCACGCATAGTGCCATCCTCCCCCGCCCAGCTCTCCACCGTGCGGCAGGAGGTGGTGCCCACGCAGATGACCCGACCACCGTTTTTCTTGGTTTCGTTGATAATGTCCGCAGTCTCCTGCGGGATAACGCAGTACTCCGAGTGCATCTCGTGTTCGTCAATACTTTCTGCCTTTACAGGTCGAAAAGTCCCAAGTCCCACATGGAGTGTAACGTAGCAAAGCTTTACACCCTTTTCCTCGATTTTCGCCATAAGCTCCGGGGTGAAATGCAATCCGGCAGTGGGCGCGGCAGCGGAACCCGTCACCTTGGAGTAGACGGTTTGATATCGCTCAGAATCCTCCAGCTCCGCAGTGATATAGGGCGGCAGCGGCATACGGCCCAGCCGCTCCAAAACCTCCAGGAAAATCCCCTCGTACTCGAAGCGGACCAGACGATTACCCCCCTCCACCTCATCCACGATGGTGGCGGTCAGTTCGCCGTCGCCAAAAATAACCTCTGCCCCCTGCTTCAGCTTTCGCCCGGGACGTACCAAACATTCCCAAACGTTCTCACCCCGGTCGATGAGCAGCAGCACCTCGCAGGCGCCGCCGGTGGGCCGGCGGCCGATGAGCCGTGCCGGCAGCACCCGGGAATTGTTCAGCACCATGCAGTCGCCGGGCCGCAGTTGCTCCAGCAGGTCGGTGAATACACCGTGTTTCACCGCGCCCGTCCGCTTGTCCAGCATCAACAGCCGGGAGGAGTCCCGCTGCTGCAGCGGTGTCTGCGCGATCAGTTCCTGCGGTAAATCAAAGTAAAAATCAGATGTTTTCAAGTCGTTCCCTCTGCTTTTTCACCAACGTGTACGCCGGTGAAGTAAAATTCCAAAATCTCGTCATAGGTATAGCCCAGTTGCGCCATAGCGTAGCCACCCCACTGGCTGTAACCCACGTTATGTCCCCAGCCGCTGCCACTGACCAGGAAGCTGCCCTCCGGAATAGGCGAAGCGCTGCCGGTGGAAACCACCTCACCGGTGCCGGTGATGGCATAAGGGACGATACCGGTCAGCTGGGTCAACTGTCCATCGGCACCGATCACATACAGACCATCCACCCGCTCAAGAGTTTGGTCCACATTGACCGGACAGGACTCGGGCGGGATCTCTCCGCCACTCAGTACGGTGAAATGCAAGGATCGGCAGCCCAGCTTGCTGCGCAGCCAACTGCTCTTGTTGGCGGAGAACGTATTGCTCTTTCCGTTGGCGTAGGTGAACTTCAGCTCCAGCGCGTTTCCGGTACGGGACTGCTCCGTTACCCGAAAATCCACCACCGAGGTATTTACCGCGTAACCCTTTGCGTGCAGAATATCGGTCAGCTGAGCCTTGGTAAAGGTGTTGGAGAAATAGTAGTTGGGGATCGTATCGGCAAACTGCACCTCGTAAATATCCTCAACACCGGCAAGATAGGGGTAGGTAGCCTGATTGCTGCCCCAAACCCGGGACACATCCTCCGACCCGCCGCCATTGCTGGAATAAAAATAGGTCTGTGCCAAGGTTTCGCCGTACCAAACATACATCCCTCGCACCTCGTCCACAGCCTGGTCGCTCAACTCACTGGGAGAAATGTTTCCACTGCCGGCACCGTAATAAACCTGGCAGTCAGTGGTATTGCAAACGTCAAAACCGTTGCCCTTGTGTTTGTTTCGGTTGATCAAGGCATAGTTCTTGGCACACATCGCCTGCGCTTTTAGGGTCTCCAACGGCCAAATCTTGACCGACTCATACGGGACGACCCCTTTCAAATATGTATCTAGGGGCAGGATATTGACCACGGTGATATCACCGCCGTCTATGCGCTGGTATCGGAAACCACCGTAGTACTTATATCCCTTGAACCACGTGGGACGCGGGTCATCGTCACCAAGGCCGGGAACCACGCCGAGCTGTCGCTGCTCCCCGCCGTCAAACTGAAAGAGAATATCCGTGGTCCCTGTCTGCACCACATTCACGCTGTACTTTGTGGTGTAGCACACCATCCAGCTGCCATCGTCATACTCTGCCGCAGCCGTGCGGGCCGCCTCGCCATTTGTGTAGGAGCCATAGCGCACCTGGTACTCCCCATCGATCCATGCGATGAAGCCCCCCTCGATCTCCGCAGCAAATTCCGCAGCCGCCTCGAAGGTCTCAAAGGGTTCGGGATAACGCAGATGATAGCAACCAAGCACCTTATGTTCCCCGGAAGGCTCCTGCGTATAGAACGTTTCCCCAATCAAATATAAATTTGTAGTCTTGACCATGCTCAGCGCACGCGCTTCCTCATCCCGGGCCAATTCGACAAAGTTCCGCTCGTCATCAAAATAACCGAATCGGTACCCAGTGCCATTGCCCTCGGCAATCAGCAGTTTTGCCTCGTGCAAAGTTCCATTCTTGCTGCCGGACCAAGCAAGACCCACGGCAATTTTTGTATCAAGATAGGGATCTGTTTCCGCTTCCGTCTCCTGCTGAATTTCCTCGGAATTTCCGGTGTCCTCAACCCAGGTTCCCGACTCCTCCTGAATCGCAGCAGAAGCGTCTGTCGTAGCACTTTCATCGGGCGAAGCGTACACAACGCCGATGCAGAGCGTCGCCGCCAAAATCAAGGCTGCAAATTGTCTTATTTTCCCGGTCATAAATGGCTCCAATTCTCCAAATAAACCAATACCTGTTGATTGACAGACAGGAATGGTCGTGGTATCATATTTTATTAATAGTGGGATAATTCACTGGCAAAATTCGAGTTTCTACGCCGTTTATTATACCGACTTTTCCACGGCTTTTCAACACCGACTTTTCCCCCGGCTGCAATTGCCATATTTTCCCCAAAACACATTAACCGCATCTTTGTATGCGCGAAAGGAACGATGCAGAATGAACAAGTATAAAGTAGGTATTATCGGTGGCACCGGCATGGTGGGCCAGCGATTCGTCACCCTGATGGAGAACCACCCCTGGTTCGACCTGACCGTCATCGCCGCCAGTCCCCGTTCCGCCGGCCAGACTTACGAGCAGGCTGTGGCCGGCCGCTGGGCCATGACCACCCCCATCCCCGAGCAAGCCAAGTCCCTTGTGGTCATGAACGCCACCGAGGATGTGGAGAAGATCGCCGCCGCCGTTGACTTCGTCTTCTGCGCCGTGGACATGAAAAAGGACGAGATCCGCGCTTTGGAGGAGACCTACGCCAAGGCCGAGTGTCCCGTGGTGTCCAACAACTCCGCCCACCGCTGGACCGACGATGTACCCATGGTGGTACCCGAGATCAACGCCGACCACATCAAGGTCATCGATGACCAGCGCAAGCGTCTGGGCACCAAGCGCGGCTTCATCGCCGTCAAGTCCAACTGCTCCCTGCAGAGCTATGTCCCCGCCCTGCACCCCCTGAAGAAGTACGGTTTGGAGTCCGCCCTGGTCTGCACCTATCAGGCTATCTCCGGCGCCGGCAAGACCTTTGAGCGCTGGCCCGAGATGGTGGATAACTGCATCCCCTACATCGGCGGCGAGGAAGAGAAGAGCGAGCAGGAGCCTTTGAAGCTGTGGGGCGAGATCGCCGACGGCAAGATCGTCAAGGCCGCCTCCCCCGCCATCACCGCCCAGTGCTTCCGCGTGGCCTGCCAGGACGGTCACATGGCCGCCGTGTTCATGAAGTTCAAGGACGGCTGCAAGCCCTCTATGGACCAAATCAAGGCCGATTGGGCCGGCTTCAGCGGTCGCGCCCAGGAGCTGGAGCTGCCCTCCGCACCCAAGCAGTTTCTCCACTATTTTGAGGAGGAAAACCGTCCCCAGACCCGTTTGGACCGCAACCTCGAGGGCGGCATGGCAGTTTCCCTGGGCCGCCTGCGTGAGGATAGCCAGTACGACTACAAGTTTGTGGGTCTGTCCCACAACACGCTGCGCGGCGCTGCCGGCGGCGCGGTACTGCTGGCCGAGCTGCTGTGTGCCGAGGGTTACATCGACCGCAAGTAATAAGCCTATTATTTGAAAGGGTGTATGAATATGAGATCTCCCGTTTTTACCGGTAACTGCCCCGCTCTTGTCACCCCCTTTAATAACGACGGCAGCATCAATTACGATGCTTTCGGCAAGCTGATCGACGCTCAGATCGCCGCCGGTGTTGATGCCGTTTGTGTTTGCGGCACCACCGGCGAGTCTGCCACCATGTCCATCCGTGAGCATATCGCCGCCGTGGAGTACTGCGTCAAGCGGGTGGACCACCGGGTGAAGGTCATCGCCGGCACCGGCAGTAACGACACCTCCGCCGCCGTCTACCTGACCCAACACGCCCAGGAGTCCGGCGCAGATGCCGCTCTGCTGGTCACTCCTTACTACAATAAGGCCAGCCAGGCCGGTCTGATCAAGCATTACGAGTATATTGCCGAGCGCACCGAGTTGCCCATGATCCTCTACAACGTGCCCGGCCGCACCGGCGTGTCCTTTACCGCCGAGACTTACAAGACCCTGGCCCAGCACCCCCGCATCAACGGCGTGAAGGAGGCCAGCGGCAACTTCTCCCTGCTGGCCCATACCCGCCACCTGTGTCCCGAGGACTTCTACATTTGGTCCGGCAACGACGACCAGGTGGTACCCATGATGGCCCTGGGTGCCAAGGGTGTTATTTCGGTAGCCTCCAACATCATCCCCGATGTCATGATCCGCATGAGCCACCTGTGCCTGGAAAACGACTTTGAGACTGCCTCCAAGCTGCAGATCGAATACATGGACCTGATCGACGCCCTGTTCATTGAGGTCAATCCCATCCCCATCAAGGCAGCCATGAACCTGCTGGGTATGGAGGCCGGTCCCCTGCGCCTGCCCCTGTGCGATATGAGCGAGAAGAATTTGGAGACTCTGCGCCAGTCCATGCAGCGTATGAACCTGCTGAAGTAAGGAGCAAGCCATGCATAAGATAATCATCTCCGGCTGCAACGGTCACATGGGCCGCGTGGTGCGCGCCTTGTGTGAGGTGGACCCCGACGTGCAGGTGGTTGCCGGCTTTGACATTCTGGGCAACACCGACCACCCCTTCCCCGTCTTTACCGCCCCGGAGCAGTTTGACAGCCAGGCCGATGCTGTCATCGACTTTTCCAGCCCCGCCGCCCTGGACGGCCTGCTCGCCTTTGCCCAGGCGCGCAAGATCCCTCTGGTGCTGGCTACCACCGGCTACACCCCGGAGCAGGTGGCTCGCATCGGCGCCGCCGCTACGAAGGTCCCCATCTTCCGCTCCGCCAATATGTCCCTGGGCATCAACGTGCTGCTGGAGCTGGTGAAGAAGGCCGCTTCCGTGCTGGGGGACAGCTATGACATCGAAATCGTAGAGCGGCATCACCGCCGCAAGGTGGACGCCCCCAGCGGCACCGCCCTGATGATCGCCGATGCCGCCGCCGGTGCCTGCGGTCACGAAACCGAGTATGTCTACGACCGACAGAGCGTCCGTCGCCCCCGGGACAAGAAAGAGATCGGCATCAGCGCCGTGCGCGGCGGTACCATCGTGGGCGAGCACGAGATCATCTTCGCCGGCCACGACGAAGTGATGGAGATCAAGCACACCGCCCTCTCCCGGGATATCTTCGCCGCCGGCGCCATTGAGGCCGCCAAGTTCCTGTCCGGCCTCTCCGCCCCCGGCCTGTACGATATGTCCTGTATGTTGAATAACTGAACGAAAACGGTGCAGTATGATCACTGCACCGTTTTTTGTTGACATCTGCCCTCTCTTCCCCTAAAATCAATCACAGAAAGTGAGGTGTTCGCCGTGAACGACCAGTTCTCCCGCAGTGCGCTGCTGTTGGGTGCCGATGCCATGAAACAACTGCTCAACGCAAAGGTTGCCCTGTTCGGCGTGGGCGGCGTGGGCGGCTACTGTGCCGAGGCACTTGCCCGGGCCGGTGTAGGCACCATCCATCTCTATGATGACGATACCATCTCCGAAAGCAATCTCAACCGTCAACTGGTAGCCCTACACTCCACCCTCGGCAGCGGCAAGGCGCAGACTATGGCCGCGCGCATCCGGGACATCAACCCCAATTGCCGGGTGGAGGCCTTCCCTTTGTTCTACCTGCCCCAAAACTCCGACAGCGTGGATTTGAGCCAATATGACTACGTGGCCGACTGTATCGACACCGTCACCGCCAAGCTGGAACTGATCTCCCGCTGCAAGGCGCAGGGACTCAACGTCATCAGCGCCCTCGGCACCGGCAACCGCATGGACCCCACCGCCGTCATCTGCACCGACATCAGCAAGACCCGGGATTGCCCCCTGGCTCGTGTCATGCGTAAGGAGCTGCGCCACCGGGGCATCAACCATCTTGAGGTTATCTGCTCCACCGAACAGCCACTCACCCCCCTGCAGACCGCCCAGGCGGAGACCCCGGAAACGGATACCCGACCAGGCTCCACTGCCCGTCGGGACACTCCCGGCTCTCTCCCCTTCGTCCCCGCGGCAGCGGGACTCGCCATGGCCAGCGTAATCGTTCGCAGACTGGCCGAATTGGAAGCATAAAAAAATCCCATCTCTGACGAGATGGGATTTTTGTTTCTTAGCCGTAGAAACGGTGACCGCCAATTTCAGCCACACAGGCCTTGTTACGTGCCGCCCAGCTACTGCGCAGGAAAGTGTCAAAGAAATACGCTTCCTTGACCTCCTCCACCACGCCACCGTCCAGCACCAGCTTGGCAGCAATCACACTGCCCGCATTGGGGACCCGGTTGGCCAAACGGCCGCCACGGAAGGTACTGAACTGATTGCGCTGAGAAATCACGCCATAAATGGTGTCGGGCCAAGTGGGATGGTTGGTGCGGTTAAGCACCACATTACCGACAGCCATCATACCTTCAAGACTTTGGTTGCCGCTTTCGGCATAGATGACCCGGGACAGCCAAAACAGCTCATCCTCCTGATAGAAGGTATCCCCGGACTCGATGGGCATTTCGCCACGATTGACAAGGAACGTACCCACTTCGCCATCCCAGCCGGTGGTGGCGCCGAAGGCCTTGGCCAGCACGTCCAAAGAAACCATCATCTGATCGTCCAGCATCTGCACGCCCTCAGGCATATAGAGATACCTACCGTTGGCAACCATATACAGGTCACCCTCCCGAGCAGTAATCTTGAGTCCTTCGGCAGTTACGGTAACAACGCCGGTTTCACCGTTCCACTCAACCTGAGCAGAGGTATCCAACTGCTGGGACATAACTTTCAGAGAAACATAGGTAGTACCGGAAATCGTAGTGCGTCTGACCGCCTTGGGAACAGGCTGACCATCCAAAAGAAGGATGCGATCCAATTCCACAGCAGGCATCTCAACAACAGGTTCATCTGTTTCTATGTCGTCAGACGGCTTTTCAACGCCAACCGCCGGTTCCTCTGTCCGTACGCTGCTGGTGACAGTTTCAGCCGCCACCGCCGCGGTATCCACACCGGCACCCATAAGCAGGATGATGGCCAAGCCACTGAGCAGCAGTGCAAACAGTTTGCGTTTCAAGTCGTTCACTTCCTTTTACAATAACAGTCTGCTTGTGCCGATCGGCACACCAAAAGCAACCAAACTAAGGTTTGTTACTTTTTGTAACCGTATTGTAACTGATTTATACAGTCCGTTTCAAGGGCAAAGTGTAACAATCCTACCCCCTCAAATTTGTGCAACTTTCCCGAAATTCACAAAAAACAAAGGATTTACACCCCCGTTTTCCGTTTCCGGTTCTTAAAAACGCAGCCTTTGCATATCATTTCTACACTTTTTTGTTCCAAACTGTTTTCAGCAAAATGACCATCGTATTTCGCGCCAATTTCTCACCGCGGGAACGCAAAAATTTTCTTTGTATTTTCTTATTTTTTTCGCACAATCCCCTTGACTATCTCAAAAAAACTGGTATAATACAATTCGTTGTCCGGCGACCAAGGACAAGCTGTTGGAGAGATGGCTGAGCTGGTCGAAGGCGCACGATTGGAAATCGTGTAACGGCTAATACCCGTTCGAGGGTTCGAATCCCTCTCTCTCCGCCATTACATTTCAAATCCGAACGCGCCGCGATACATCTTTGTAAACGGCCTGTTCGGTATCATCTGCAAAAGATGATAAAGAAAACCCGCTTTACCCTACAAGGGCAAGGCGGGTTTATT
>SVLO01000043.1 GCA_015067885.1 Oscillospiraceae bacterium
TCGTGCATGGTCTCAAACATATAACCCCACTCAGGGTGCTTGCACAGGGGGGCCAGCTGCGCCGCCAGCTTTTCGTGGTCGGCACGGGTGCTTTCGGGCAGGGTCAGATCCATCAGACCGATAAAGGGATCGTTGTACAGAATGTACCGGCTGGGGTGGCTGCCGTAGCGCTCGGTCTCGCCCAGGCTGGTCAGATCCAGCAGAATAAACTGGTCAAAAGGCACGCCCACCAGCTTTTCAAACTTCTTCTTGATGTCCGCCTCGTCGGTGTTGCCCTTGGCCAGCTCGGTGGCCCAGAACACGGCAGGCAGGCTGGCAAAGCGGCCGCACTCGCCGCCGTCGTCACCCCACATGGAGATGATCATATTCTCCACGCCGGTGTTCTGGCAAGCCTTGATGGCGTTGGACAGATGGGCAATGCCGTAGCTGTTCTCGGGGTTGAAGCTGAACCAGTTCCAGGTGCCGCCGTAGTACCACAGGCCCTCGGGCTTGATCTGACGGTGGACGTTCATAATGGCGGAGTAATCCTCCACGGTGCGCTTGTAGTAGTTCCAGTAGACAAGGCTGACGTTGTCGGGGATCTGGGTGGCAACGTCCTCCACTACCTTGGCCGTCTCGTCGGAGTACTCGGCGTGGGTGGCCAGGCTGTAAAACATATCGCTGTAAATAAGCAGTTCCTTGCCGTACTTCTTGGCGATCTCGGCCACCTTTTGCAGGTGGCGGTAGATGATGTCGATGCGGCGTGCATCGCCGTGGGCATCGTAGTACTTTCCGCGGCCCAGCATGCCGGCCTCGTCCATACCCACGTTGACCACCTTGGAGGTGTAGCACTCGCTCAGGGTGCGGAACATGGCGTCGATCAGCTCGTAGGTGCGCTCGTCGTCGCACAGCATGATATCCTCGCAGTCGTGGATGTCGGCATACTGCTTCCAGCGGAAGATGGTACCCATGTGGGCCAGGGTGTTGATGGAGGGGATCAGTTCGATGCCCCGCTCGGCGCCGTAGGCGTTGATCTCCTTCATTTCTTCACGGGTCAGGCGGCCGCGGCCGTAGCCGAAGTAGGGGTGGCCGTCCACCTCGTAGGTATCCTCGGTGTACAGCATCAGGGTGTTGTGGCCCATGGCGGCCACCAGGTCGATCCACCGCTTGATAGCCGCCACGTTCATCACCGCGTTGCGGCTGCAGTCGATCTGGGTGCCAAAGCGCTTAAATGTCAATTCGCCCATCATTCATTTCTCCTTTTTCGCCCTGCTGTGCAGGGCGGTCCTCTCGCCGCCATTATAATCGATAGCTATACAAAATACAAGCAGAAAAACGCCGTGTCCGGCAAAAACCGACACGGCGTTTTTTCGTGATTTTCAGTTATCGGCGGGGCTTGAACAGCACGTTGCTGGACACGGTGTCGCAGTACATGCTGGCGTTGGCATCCCGGTGACCCATGTACTTGCGCACGCCGTAGTCGGCACTCATGGGGGTGCGCACGTCCAGTTGCTTGTCCTCCAGCTCAAGGATGCGGTCGGTCCGGCCGGCCACGTACTCCTCCAACCGGCGGGCGCAGTGGACCAGGCGGGTCATGACGCCGCCAATGCGCACGTCGGACACGTCAAAGCCGTGGCCCTTGTTCTCCAGCATCCACTGCTTGCGGAAGGAGCGGTAGAACGCCTCCACCAGGTCCCGGATGTGGCGCAGCTCGGCCGCCAGCTCGCCCAGCTTCGCCTTATCCCCCGCCGCGTAGGCGGCGTGGATACGGATGCCGATGTCGCACTTGGCGGCGGTGACGGCGCACAGGTCCCGCAGGGTGCGGAACAGATAGCCCCACTCAGGGTGGTCGCACAGGGGGGTCAGCAGACCCACCAGCTCCTCATGGTCGGCCCGGGCGCAGTCGGGGATGGTCTTGTCCATCAGGCCGATGAAGGGGTCGTTGTACAGCATATACCGGGTGGGGTGGACGCCGCGCTCCCCGGTTTCGTTGCGCTGGGTCAGGTCAAGGAGCATAAAGTCGTCAAAGGCGATGCCGAACTCCCGCTCAAAGTCCTGCTTGATGGCGGCCTCGTCCTCCATGCCCATGGCAAACCGGCTGGCGCAGAACAGGCCGGGCAGACCGGCAAAGCGGGCGCACTCGCCGCCGTCGTCACCGAAGAAGCACACCATCATGTTCTCCACGCCATCCCGTTTGGCCGCCGCGATGCGGTCTTGCAACTGGGCGATGCTGTAGCGGTTCTCGGGGTTGAAGGCGTTACGCACCCACACATCGCCCACGCACCAGCTCTCCTCCGCCCTACAGCCGTCCCTGTCAGAGATCAGTACGGTTTCAAAGCCGTGCTTTTTCGCCAATTCCCGCACCCTGTCCGCATGGCGGGCAAAGACCTCCGCCTGCTCGTGATAGCCGTGGAGGCTCATATACTTACCCCGGCCCAGCATATCCGCCACATCCATATTCAGATCGATAACCCGGGAGGTAAAGCACTCCTCACAGGTGGTCAGCATGGCGTCGATCAGTTCGTAGGTTCGCTCGTCCTCACACAGCAGGATGTCATAGGTGTCCAGAATCTGCATGTACTGGGGCCAGCGGAAGATGGTGGGCAGGTGCGCCAGGGTGGCAAT
>SVLO01000029.1 GCA_015067885.1 Oscillospiraceae bacterium
AAGGCCAACGCCGAGAACGGCGTGACCGAGTCCGCCCTGACCCAGCTGGACGACGGCAGACTCTACCGCCTCATGCGTGCCCAGCAGGAGGGTAACTTCTACTTCTACGAGGCGTACTCCAGCGACTTCGGCGCCACCTGGGAGGCCGGGTATTCCAAGGTCATCGCCTCCAACACCTCCCCGGTCATGACCACCTACAACAACCAGCGCATCCTGCTGTGGACCAGTATGAACAGTATGGGCGCCTTCTCCTACCGCCGCACCCCTGTCCATGTGGCCACCACCAGCGACAACTACGCCAGCTTTGACCACATTGTGGACCTGACCTTCGCCACCTCCTACGACGGCCTGGAGGAGATGTACAGCCACATGTTCCAGCCCGGCATCACCTTCACCAAGGACGGCAAGGACGCCTACGTGGCCTTCTACGCCGGCAGCCAGCTGCGCCGCTTTACCGAGCCGGCCACCGGCGGCTTCCTGGCCGAGGATTTCCACGACATGATCAACTACACCAAGGGCGGCTACGACGACTTTGAGTCCGCTAGCCTGAAGTACGAGGGCTGGATGACCATCGACGGCATCGTGCTGGAGAACAGCAAGGAGGCCTCCGCCTCCGGCCAGCGCAGCATGAAGCTGTCCGACACCAGCTCCGGCGGCATTGCCCACGCCACCCGTCAGATCCCCTCCATGAAGGCCGGCACCGTGGGCGCCAAGCTGATGGTGCCCGCCACCAACACCGACTGGTTCGCCATGGAGATGAAGGCCGGTTACAACTTCGTGCACATGCAGCACGCCCTGGCCGGCATCGCCGTCAAGGGCGACGGTACCGTGGGCGTGTGCTACGGCGACGAGGTGGTCCCCGTTGGCAAGGTGGAGCCCGGCAGTTGGAACGACTACGCCATCAGCTTTGACATCGCCGCCAATATGGGCAAGCTCTACGTCAACGGCCAGTTTGTCAGCGACATCAAGCTGAACACCAGCGCGCCTCTGCTGGACGAGATGGTGGAGGACATCATCCGTGAGATTACCTGTATCCAGTTCATGCAGACCGAGGCCACTTCCGGTGTGGGCGACGTGCTGTACGTGGACGACGTGTACTTCAACGAGCTGACCGCCCCCGTCAAGCGGGCGGTGAACACCATCAGCTTTGCCGACGTGAAGAAGACCGACTGGCACTATGACGCCGTCAGTTTCGCCGTGGCCAACGGTATCATGTCCGGCTACAACGCTACCACCTTCGGCCCCAATGACACCCTGAACCGCGCCATGGTGGTGCAGGTCCTCTACAACAAGGAGGGTCAGCCCGCTCTGAACGGTCTGAAGCACAGCTTCTCCGACGTGCCTGCAAGCCAGTGGTTCAACAACGCCGTGACCTGGGGTTCCAACCGCGGCGTGGTGTCCGGCTTCGGCGGCGGCGTGTTCAAGCCCGAGGATGCCGTGACCATCGAGCAGGTTGCCGTCATCCTGTGGAACTACTCCAACACCCCCGCCGGCTTCGGTGATTTGGATGAGGTGGGCAGCCACAGCGATTGGGCGGCCAACGCCCTGCGCTGGGCGGTGGACGAGGGCCTGCTTGAGAAGGTTCCCTTCACCAACGCCACCGAGAAGGCTACCCGTGCCCAGACCGCGCAGATTTTGACCAACTACCTGCGGGCCAACTAAATTTGCTTTCTTCTCCTCTATTTTCCATGGCAAGACCCCGCGGCCCTCGGGTCGCGGGGTTTTGCCATACGCTTGGGAAGTGCGCCCCCGGCGGGAGGGAAGAATACATTGACATTGGGGGCCGTTTCCTGTACAATAACAGAAATTGATGTAAGATTTTCAGGCGTAAACACAAGCGTTTTGGAGGGGATAACAGTGAGCAAACACGTCATTATTTCCAGCGACAGTACCTGCGACCTGAGCAAGGAGCTGATAGAGCGCTATCAAATCAAGGTGCTGCCCCTGGGCGTTACCCTGGGGGATGAGATCTACCGGGACGGTGTGGATGTGACCCCGGACGACATCTATGCCTACCATGCCAAGACCGGCCAGTTGCCCAAGACCTCTGCCATCAATGTGGCGGAGAATATGGACTTTTTTGAGGAACTGACCAAGGACGGCAGTGCGGTGGTCCACTTTACCATCAGCGCGTCCATGTCCGCCACCTATAACAACGCCCGCATGGCCGCCGAGGAGTTTGAGGACGTTTACGTTGTGGACTCCAAGAACCTGTCCACCGGCAACGGCCTGCTGGTGATCGCGGCTGCGGAACTGGCCAAGCAGGGGATGGAGGCCGGGGAGATCGCGGAAAAGGTCGCCGCCCTGGCCGACTGCGTGGACGCCTCTTTCATAGTGGACAATCTGGAGTATTTGGCCAAGGGCGGCCGCTGCTCCTCCGTTGCGGCCTTCGGCGCCAACCTGCTGCAGCTCAAGCCCTGTATCACCGTGAAGGGTGGTGCCATGGGCGTGGGTAAGAAGTACCGTGGTAAGTTTGGCAAGGTGCTGATGGAGTACGTTGCCGAGCGGCTGGCCGACGGCGATGACATCGACACGGACCGCGTGTTTGTGACCCACGCCGGCTGCGCCCCCGAGGTGGTGGACAGCGTGGTGGAGGCGGTGAAAAACACCCTGCCCTTCAAGGAAGTTTTTGTCACCCGGGCCGGATGCACCATTTCCTCCCACTGTGGCGCCAACACCCTGGGCGTTCTGTTCGTTCACAAAACGCCCCTGCAGTAAGCAAAACGTCCCTGCGCCCCGCGGACCAAAGGGTTCGCGGGGCGCATTTCTTGTTTGGGACCATTGAAAAAAGCGGTGAGCTATGATACATTTAGGGGGAAATCCTGCAAACCAAGGGCCGGGAGTGATAGGTTATGTACAACTTCTTTGTGGAGGCCGGCGCCCGTGTGGGTGACAGCTTCCGAATCAGCGGCAAGGACCACAATCATATCTGCAACGTGCTGCGTATGCAGCCCGGGGACACCTTTCTTGTCAGCTGCGATGGGGTCAGCAATCTGTGCCGCCTGCAGAGTATGGAGACGGACGCGGTGGTGGCGGACATTGTGGAGGAAAACTACCGGGACACGGAGCTTCCGGTCCGGTTTTATCTCTTTCAGGGCCTGCCCAAGGGCGACAAGCTGGAGCTGATCATCCAAAAGGCTGTGGAGCTGGGCGTGGCGGGCATCGTCCCCGTGGAGATGAGCCGCTGTGTGATGAAGCTGGACGAGAAAAAGAAAAAAGCCCGCCGGGAGCGCTGGCAAGCCATTGCGGAGAGCGCCGCCAAGCAGAGCAAGCGCAATGTCATTCCCCAGGTGTGGGATGTTCTGACCTACAAGCAGGCTATGGAAAAGGCCGCCGGGATGGACCTGTTTCTTGCGCCCTATGAGAACGAACGGGGCATGACCGCCACCCGGGAGGCGCTGGACCGAATCCGGCCCGGTATGTCGGTGGGTATTCTGATTGGGCCGGAGGGCGGCTTTGACGATAAGGAGATCGACCTTGCCCGCAGTGCGGGCGCGGCGGTGATTTCCCTTGGGCAGCGAATTCTGCGGGCGGAGACCGCCGCGGTGACGGCGGTGGCCATGGGAATGCTGCACGTAGAGATGTATTTGGGCGGTGAGGTACAGTGAAAGCGTTGCCGGCTGAATTTACGGCGCGTATGCAGGGACTGCTGGGGGAGGAAGAATTTGCCCGCTACGAGGCATCCTTCCACCAAAACGCGGTGCGCGCCTTCCGGGTCAACACGGAAAAGATCTCCGTAGAGGAATTTGCCAAAATCGCTCCCTTTTCTGCCGAACCCATCCCTTACGTACCCACCGGATTTTATTTGGACTACGACAAAATCGGTAACCATCCCTTTCACCACGCGGGTATGATCTACGTGCAGGACCCGGGAGCGATGGCCACCGCCGAATGTGTGGAGATCCGGCCGGATTGGTGGATTTTGGACCTGTGCGCCGCCCCGGGCGGAAAGAGCAGTCAATTGCGCAACAAACTGGGGGAGGAGGGGGTTCTGATTTCCAACGAGATCGTCCCCTCGCGCTGTAAGATCCTCACCGGGAATATAGAGCGGCTGGGCTTTCGCAATACCGCCACCACCTGCCTGGACCCGGCCCGGGTGGCCCAAATCTTCCCGGAGACATTTGATATGATCATGGTGGACGCCCCATGCTCCGGCGAGGGGATGTTCCGCAAGGACGACACCGCCATCCGGGAGTGGAGCGTGGACAATGTGCTGCGCTGCGCCCAACGGCAGAAAGGGATTTTGGAGCAGGCGGTCAAGGCTTTGCGGCCCGGCGGGTACATGGTTTACGCCACCTGCACCTTCTCCCTGGAGGAAAATGAGATGGTGGTGGACGACTTTTTGCGGCGACACCCGGACTTTGAACTGATCCCGGTGCGTGAACAGGTGCGGCAGTATACCGATGACGGCGTCAGCTATGAGGGCTGTACCTGTCAAAACATTCGGGAGGCCCGCCGCTTCTATCCCCACAGAAGCAGGGGGGAGGGGCAGTTTATGGCGGTGCTGCACGACACCCGACCGTCCGTTCCCCGGCCCGCACCGGCCAAGAGGCCGGCGGTCAGACCGGACCCCGTCGTGCTGGACTTTCTGCGGGACACCCTGACGGACTACGACCCGGAGCAGGTGGCGCTGTACAACGGAAATCCGGTCTGCGTTTCCCCGGCGCTGGCGCCGGAGAAAGGCGTGGCCTTTTCCTGCGGTGTAACCATTGGGGAGCTGCGCAAGAACTACGTTCAGCCCCACCACCAGTTTTTTATGGCCATGGGTCGGCAGTTCAAACGGAAGATCGAGCTTGACCCGAACAGCCCGGAGCTGGAGCGTTACCTCCGGGGGGAGGCGCTTGCGGTGGACTGCGAAAACGGCTGGGCGGTGATCACCACCAAGGGCTGTACGGTGGGCGGCGTGAAGGTGTCGTCGGGCCGGGCCAAAAACCACTACCCAAAGGGACTGCGAAAATTGTGATAATAAAAACTGCCCGGATGGAACATCCATCCGGGCAGTTTTTGTTGGTGGATTTAGGGCGTGTCGGCCTTGCCCTGCTGGCGGAACTGCTTGGGGGGCAGGCTGTGGAACTGGGTAAAGCTGCGGCTGAAGGAGGGGACGGAGGTGTACCCCACCTGCAGGGCCACCTGCTGAATGGGCAGGTCGGTGTTGCGCAGCAGCCAGCCGGCGTGGGTCATGCGGGTGCTGACCAGCTTTTCCCGGAAGTTCATGCCGTAGCGTTTTTGCAGAAAGCGGTGCAGCTGCCGGGGGGACAGGTGCAGTCGGGCACACAGGTCGTCTTTGGTCACGTTTTCCCGGAGGGAGTTGGCGAAAAAAGAGTCGATGACATCCACCCGAAGGTCGGAATTGCTGGGCGTAACGGCGTCCGCGTCCGTAACACCCAGCAGGCGCAGCAGGCGCAGGGTCAGATGGCTCAGCAGGAAGTAGAGCATCTTCTGGTGGAAGGGGCCGGGGTTGGCGAACTCATCCATCAGCTCCTCCAGCAGGGGCAGGGTAGAGGAGGGGAAGTCCAGCACGACACATGGCACGGACGGGTCGGGGAGCAGCCGGCCGGAAACGGGGAACAAATCCACCACCATCCGCAAAAAATCCGGGGAATAATCCACCGGGGTGTGAAACCGGTCCGGGGGGATCAGGATACCCTGTCCGGCGTGCAGGGTGTACACCGTGCCCTCCACGTCCACCCGGCAGGTACCCCGGCGGACGATGTGCAGCTCGTAATCCGCGTTGCGGTGCCGTCCCACCCTCCAAATGTGCCCGGAGGTCAAAAGCGCTCGGGCCGGAACAAACAGCTCAAGGCGGATATTGCCAAACGAGGTTTGGATAATTTCCTTGCGGGACATGGTAAAAACCCCCTGTGTGCCGTTTTGGCCGTTTTTGAAAACAACACGGCCTATTCGGATATTCCAAAATGGAGTACATCATGATAAAATGACAAAGACGAGGTTGCTGTAACCGGGCAAGTATCGTGGAAATGACGGTACCTGCGAAAAATATGGTACAGGAAAACCGACGCCTTGTCAACGACGGAGTGACACCTGAACCGGGTGCGAACAGGAGGAAGGAACATGAAACACAAAATGTTCAGCAAGATACTTTCGGCCATACTGGCTGTGGTGCTGTGCTTCGGCATGGTGCCCGCGGCGGCCATCCCCGCAAGCGCGGCGGACTCGGTGCGCATCCTGGCTATCGGCAACAGCTACAGCCGGGATACCCTCTATTATCTTGACGACCTGGCCGCGCTGGTGGGCAAGAGCGTTGAGTATACCTATCTGGACCTGGACGACGCCACGCTGCGTATGCACGCCCGCAACGTGGCCCAAAGCGCCGAGGAGTACGCTTGCTACACCTCCGCCTCCGTTGATACCTCCACTGCCAGCAGCATCAACGCCGTGGTGGAGGGCGAAAGCTGGGACATCATCATGCTGCAGCAGAACGTGGAGGAGGCCGGTATCAGCACCACCTTTACCGCCGATCTGCAGTTCCTGCTGGACTATTTGGCCGACAAGTGTCCCGACGCCGAGATCTATTGGAATATGACCTGGGCCAACCAGGAGGATACCCAAAACCGCAGGGACGATTTTGACCGCCTTTACGACGGCAACCAAAACGTGATGTACAACGCCATCGTGGACTGCCTGGACCGGTTCATCGTGGGCGAGGGTGCCGAGTATGGCGCCGACTTCGACGGCTGGTTCCCCGTGGGCGCCGCCATTCAGAACCTGCGCGCCACCTCCATGGGCGACACGGTGACCCGTGACGGCTATCACCTGTCCCTGCAGGCAGGCCGCCTGACCGCCGCCATGACGATGCTGCAGGTGCTGTTCCCCGACGTGGCGCTGTCCGCCATCACGGCGGACGGGGTAAGCGCCTTCCTGGACACCGACAAGGCCGACCTGGGTACTGAATTCGCCCAGGACCCCGACTATACCAACAGCGAGGCCAACCTGGCTCTGATCCGTCAGAGCGTGGCCGCCGCCTGTGCCGACCTGACCGCGGCCCCCGCCCTGCTGGAGGTCCCCCCGGTCAAAACCGTGGAAAACACCACCCCCGACCCCGACGACGTGACCGTGGGCCAGGTGACCGCGCCCCTGACCCTGCACTTCGGTGACCTGGTGGTGGACAAGGCCGGCACCGTCTACGCCACGGCCTACGAGTGTACCGTCCACGTACCCACCCGCAATACCGGCGACTACACCCAGGACGGCAAGGAAGGTCCCGGTATCCTGAAGATTTGGAAAAGCACCGACAACGGCGTCACCTGGGACTACGCCGACCCTCTGCTGACCATTGACCAGCGCCAGTACGCCGAGTGGGGCATCGTTCCCGATCTGTACGACCGCTACGAGCTGGTGAAGGGCGGCGCCGAGGACTACACCTACTTCTTCGACGGCCGTGACCCCAACATGGGTATCATGTACTACGATATGGATGGTAACGGCACCGAGGACGAGGTGCTGCTGTACACCTTCTGGGGCTACCAATTCAAGGAGTCCGGCACCGCGGTTTCCGAGGGAACCTACATCATGTACTCCGTGGACGGCGGTGAGAACTGGACGGTGCCTCAGCGCATCACCAGTCAGTACTGCACCGGCAGCGGCGGCCTCAAGCGCGGCGACATCGCCAGCTTCTCCGACGGTCAGATCCTGGTCCCCCTGTACGGCACCCCCAAGGTGGTGGCCCTGCTGCTGCAGTGGAACGCGGAGACCGCAGCGTGGGAGACTCTCAGCGACGTGCTTGTCCCCAACTTCGTTCCCGAAAAGCAGACGAGCCTGAACGAAACGTCCTTTATCGCCCCCGATCCCGACGGCGACGTGGTCCACGGCTTTGTGCGACCCAACGGACAGGCGGTGACCTCCTATGACCGGGGCCGCACCTGGCAGCACGTCCACACCATCGACGGCGATATGCAGCAGCCCGGCTGGGCCTACGTCGACGAGGAGCGTGCCTTTGCCACCTGGTCCTTTAACGTGGCCGGGTTCCGGGATACCAAGGGCCAGATGGTCTACTTCGACGCCGGGTGGGCGGCCACCCAGCCCACCGTGGTTCACGAGAACTACTATCAGGGCGAGCACGACGGCGGCGACCCCTCCAGCAAGCTGCTGGCCAACGGCAAGATCCTGACCATCATGTACGATAGCTACTTCCGGGCCATCAACGGCAGGTTCCTGGACCCCAACGACCCCGCCTTCCTGCTGCCCGAGCTGAATGACGACGCGGCGGAAGTCACCCTGAAGCAAGTGGCCGGCGGCACCGACGTCACCCTGGGCGACGACCTGCCCTTCTCCCACACCCTGAACACCACCGCCACCTTTACCGCCGACGGTCGGCTGACCGTCACCGCCGCCAACGGCGCCGTGGTGGAGTTCGCCGCGGGCCGGTACGGTATTGAGGCGGACAAGGCCACCGAGCTGCGCCTGGCCGTCACCAACGGCGCCACCTACGTCAAGGCCTGGACCGTGGGCGCGGCCGAGCCGAAGGAGTGGACCGCCGTCGAGGGCGGCACCGCCACCAATAGCGGCACGGCCGTTCTGACCGCCGACGGCGTGGAGCTGGGCACCGTGACGGCCACCCGCCGGGCCACCCTCACCATGGACGCGGGCGGGGCCATCACCGCCGGCGAGGCCGTTGTGGCCGGTACGGTCAACCCCGTGGATATGACCGACGAGATCCGCTGGAGCGTCAGCAATCCCGCCATCGCCACCGTGGACGCCGCCGGTGAGGTCACCTTCCTGGGCGCCGGCACGGTCACGGTCACCGCCACCCTTGCCGGAACGAGCCTGTCCGCCATCTACACGGTGGAGGGTACCTCCGCCGAGGTCACCCGCCAGGGCGAAAAGAAGGTCATCTTCCGGGACGACTTTGAGAGCTTTACCGTCGGCGAAAACACCTTCTACACCGAGATGACCGACAAGGGTTACGTCCCCAGCGGCGTGGAGCCCATTGAGGACGTGGCCTATTACAACGTGGTGGAAGAGGACGGCAACAAGTATCTGGAGTTCAAGACCTGCAACACCAACTCCACCGGTTTCAAGGTCGATCAGGCCCTGACCGGGGACTACACCGTGCAGTTTGATTTCTGGACCAAGGACGGCGACCCGGACCGCTGGATGTACATCAACCTGTGGGAGGAAAACGAGGACAAGGTGTACACCATGGTGCAGATGAACGGCGACCACTTCCGCGTTCAGCACAAGGACTCCGAGACCGGTGAAAATACCAACTCCGAAACCTTCTACAGCAACGAGGCCGGCGTTTGGAACACCATGAAGATCGCCCGCGTCAACGGCGGCGTGTACGTCAAGGTGTGGCCCCAGGGCACCGCGGAGCCCGGCGGCTGGCAGTACAGCGTGCTGGAGGAGGAGATGGACACCACCAACACCGCCAAGTTCCGCATCAGCATCTGGTCCAAGCTGGCCGAGGAGCACGTCATGCGCTTTGACAACCTGCTCATCACCCAGCAGCAGCCCACCGACCGCGGCACCTTCGGCCTGCAGGTGGTCAAGACGCTGACCATCAACGGCGAGAAGGTTGACATTTGCCGCTGGGTGTGGACACCCCTGCGTGAGCTGTAAACAAACACGTGCCAAACGCCTGCTGACCCGCAGACGATATAAAGGAGGAACGACATGAAACAGAGTGTATGTAAGAAAGCGCTTTCCGCGCTGCTGGCTGTGGTGCTGTGCCTTGGCATGGTGCCCGCCGTGACCACTCCCGCCGCCGCTGCCGATTTTGGCAGCAAGGAGTGGGTCGCCCGAAACGACGACTTCAGCGGCTACCCCGTGGGTACCGACGCCTTCTACGGCAACGCCAAGTACAACGGCTTTTCCGAGGCTAACCACGGTACCTACGGCGGCGAGAGCTACGCCACCTACGACATCATCGAGGAAAAGGGCAACAAGATGCTGGAGCTGGTCAGCGTGAACAAGACCGGCACCTACTTCAACGGGCCCCGTGTCTCCGGCGCCCATTCCCTTTCCTTTGACCTGTACATGCCGTCCTCCACGGGAACCTCCGTTCCCGGCATGGTGGTGAGCCTGTTTGACGGCCTGAACCCCAGTCTGCCCGGCGGCGTGCTGGTCTACATCGACGGCGGCATTGATATCCGCCTGGTGGAGGGCATCACCAACGCCAGCACCACCAAGGCCAACGTGACCACCAACATGAAAAACGACGCGGGCAGCAACATGAAGGTGGAGCTGAACCAGTGGTATACCGTCAAGCTGTCCGTGGAGCCCGGCAAGTTCATGGTCAAGGTGTGGGCCCAGGGCCAGCAGGAGCCCGCCGACAATTCCGAGGCCGGCGTGTGTACCTTTGAAAACGCCGTGTTCTCCGAGTCTATGGTCAACGGCAGCATGATGGCCCGCATCCAGTCCCGCAGCCGCAACCAGCCCGGCGTGGCCTATAAGGTCCGCATCGACAACCTGAAGATCACCAAGCCCTACGAGAGCCTGACTCTGCCCAAGATGCTCTACGGTGACCCCGGCGAGCGTCTGGCCCTGGACGCGGTGTTCACCGGCCAGGACCTGGCGGCCCAACTGCCCTCTCCCAAGTTCAACTACACCTTCTCCAACCCCACCCTGGGCAGCGTTTCCGGTAACGGCGACATGATCCTGGGCAAGGAGGGTCAGGGCACCCTTACCATCGAGCTGGCCGACATGGACGGCAACGGCACCGGCGTGACCCACACCGCCAATCTGGTGGTGGGCGGCAACGCGGTGTTCAAGTTCAAGGACGCTCTGGTCAAGGTGCCCGAGACCGACATCGGCAAGACCTATAAGCTGGAGACCGTGACCCAGTATGACCTGAACCTGGCCATCCCCGGTCACTCCATCACCTGGCTGTCCAACAACGAGTCCGTTGCCACCGTGGACCAAACCGGCGTGGTGACCATCCGTGACTTCGGCACCGCCAAGATCACCGCCCTGGTCAAGGACTCTGCCGGCAACGACGTGGGCCTGATCGCCAGCTGCAAGGTGCAGGTGGGCGAGCAGCCCCTGCGCATCCTGTCCATCGGCAACAGCTACAGCCGTGACACCTTCTACTACCTCAGCAACCTGGCCAAGCTGGTGGACCAGCGCGTGGAGGCCGGCTACCTGTACATCGGCAGCGCCACCCTGCGTATGCACGCCCGCAACGTGGCCCGCAACGCCGCAGAGTACAGCTACTATAAGAGCAACCCCATGACCGGCGAGATGGTGGCCGCCTCCGGCCTGAGCAGCATCAACGACGCCGTCCTCAGCCAGGATTGGGACGTCATCATGCTGCAGCAGGGCGTGGAAGAGGCCGGTATCTACACCACCTACAACGCCGACCTGCAGTTCATGCTGGACTATCTGGCCGACGTGCAGCCCAACGCCGAGGTCTACTGGAACATGACCTGGGCCCACGAAGAGGACACCAAAGAGCGCAGAGCCGACTTTGATAAGCTCTTTGACGGCAATCAGAACGTGATGTACAATGCCATCGTGGACTGCCTGGGCCGCTTCATCGTGGGCGAGGGCGCCGAGTACGCCGATGACTTCGACGGCTGGTTCCCCGTGGGCACCGCCATTCAGAACCTGCGCGCCACCGCTATCGGCGACAACCTGACCCGTGACGGCTATCACCTGTCCCTGCAGGCCGGCCGCCTGACCGCCGCCATGACGGTGCTGCGCGTGCTGTTCCCCGAGGCCGACCTGGCCAAGATCACTCCCGAGGCTATCAAGCCCTTCCTGGACACCGATAAGAAGGACCAGAGCAGCAACTGGCCCGAGGACCCCAGCTACGCCAATACCGAGGCCAACATGGCCCTGATCCGCAAGAGCGTGGAGGCCGCCTGCGCCGACCTTTCCAAGGCCCCCGCCAAGCTGAAGGTCCCCACCCCCCGCACCGTGGAAAACACCACTCCCGAGACCGATGACGTGACCGTGGGTCAGGTCACCGCCCCTATGGGTATGCACTTCGGCGACCTGGTGGTGGATAAGGCGGGCACCATTTACGTGACCGCCTACGAGTGCACCTGCCACGTGCCCACCCGCAACACCGGCGACTACAAGCAGGACGGTGCCGAAGGTGCCGGCGTGTTGCAGATCTGGAAGAGCACCGACAACGGCAAGACCTGGGACCTTGCCAACCCCCTGCTGACCATCGACCAGCATAAGTACGAGGAGTGGGGCATCGTTCCCGATATGTACGACCGCTATAAGCTGGTGAAGAACGGCGCCGACGACTACACCTACTTCTTCGACGGACGCGACCCCAACATGGGTATCATGTACTACGACATGGACGGCGACGGCACCGAGGACGAGGTCATTCTGTACACCTTCTGGGGCTTCCAGTTCCGGGAGTCCGGCACCGCCGATTCCGAGGGTACTTACATCATGTACTCCATGGACGGCGGCGAGAACTGGACGGAGCCCCAGCGCGTTACCACCCAGCATTGCCCCGGCAACGGCGGTATCAAGCGTGGCGACATCGCCAGCTTCTCCAACGGTCAGATCCTGGTCCCCCTGTACGGCACCCCCAAGGTGGTGGCCCTGCTGCTGCAGTGGGACGTGGCCACCCAGAAGTGGGTCACCCTCAGTGACGTGCTCATTCCCAACTACGTACCCGAGAAGGGTGCCGAGATGAACGAGTGTTCCTTCGTTGCTCCCGACCCCGACGGTGACATCGTCCACGCCTTTATCCGTTCCAACGGTCAGACTGTCATCTCCTACGACCGTGGTCGAACCTGGCAGCATATCCACACCATTGACGGCAACGTGCAGCAGCCCGGCTGGGCCTATATCGATGAGACCCGTGCCTTTGCTACCTGGGCCTTCCTGGAGGGTTATGTCCGTCCCACCAAGGGTCAAATGGTTTACTTCGATGCCGGTTGGGCGGCCACCCAGCCCACGGTGATTCACAATCACTACACCACGGCCGAACACGATAACGGCGACCCCTCCGCCAAGCTGCTGGCCGACGGACAGATCCTGTCCATTATGTACGACGACTACTTCCGCTCCATCGTGGGCAAGTTCGTGGACCCCAACGACTCCGCCTTCCTGCTGCCCGAACTGGATGACAAGGCGGCCCAGTTCACCCTGAAAGAGGTGGCCGGCGGCGCCAGCGTCACCGTGGGCGACGACCTGCCCTTCTCCCACACCATCGCCACCACCGCCACCTTTACCGCCGGCGGCAAGGTGACCGTCGCCGCCGCCAACGGCGCCAAGGTGGAGTTCGCCGTGGGTCAGTACGGTATTGAGGCCGACAAGGCCACCGAGCTGCGTGTGGCGGTGACCAACGGCGCCACCTATGTCAAGGCGTGGGCCGTGGGCACCACCGAGCCCGCCGAGTGGACCGCCGTCAAGGGCGGCACCTCTACCAACAGCGGCAAGGCCGTCCTGACCGCCAGCGGCGCGGAATTGGGTGCCGTGAAGGCCACCCGCCGGGCCACCCTGACCATGAACGAGGGCGGCGACACCGAGACCGGTAAGGGCGCCGTGGCCGGTGTCATCAACCCCGCCGAGATGGGTGACCGCTGCACCTGGACCAGCAGCAACCCCGCCATCGCCACCGTGGATGAGAACGGCACCGTGCTCTTTGAGGGCTCCGGCACCGTCACCATCACCGCCAAGCTGGGCGACGTGACCGGCTCGGTCACCTATAAGGTCAAGGGCGCCCCCGCCGAGATCGTCGGCAAGGGTGACAAGAAGGTCATCTTCCGGGACGACTTCGAGAGCTACACCGTGGGCGAAAACACCTTCTACCACGAGATGACCGGCAAGGGTTACGTGGGCATCGACAGCCAGGCCCCCGTGGCCGGCGCCAGCTACTACAACGTGGTGGAGGAGAACGGCAACAAGTACCTGCAGCTGATTTCCCGCAACTCCAAGCAGGCATGGTTCAAGGTGGACACCCCCATCACCGGGGACTACACCGTGCAGTTTGATTTCCACCGCACCGACGGCAATATGGACAAGTGGACCTACGTTACCCTGTGGCAGGATACCGATGTCTACGGCTTTGTCCAGATGCGCGGCGACAACTTCCGCATCCAGTACAAGAATGAGGAGGGGGTCAACACCAACTCCGACACCTTCTATGCCTACGATGCCGGCGTGTGGAATACGATGAAGATCGCCCGTGTCAACGGCGGTCTGTATGTCAAGACCTGGCCCAAGGGCACCACGGAACCCGCCGGCTGGCAGTACAGCCTGCTGACAGACACCCTGCCCACCGATAACGCCGGTTACTTCCGTATGTCCTTCTACTCCAAGCTGAACGAGGACCACGTTACCTTGCTGGATAACCTGGTCATCACCCAGCAGCAGGTGTCCGGTGCCGACGCTATGACCGACGTGGGTGCCAACGACTGGTACTACGACGCGGTGGACTACGCCATCAACAACAAGATCATGTCCGGCTATAACGCTTACACCTTCGGCCCCAACGACACCCTGAACCGCGCCATGGTGGTGCAGGTGCTGTACAACAAGGAGGGCCAGCCCGCCCTGAACGGCGCCAAGCACTCCTTCAAGGACGTGCCCGCTGACCAGTGGTTCAACAACGCGGTCACCTGGGGCAGCAACAAGGGCGTGGTGTCCGGCTACGGCGGCGGCGTGTTCAAGCCCAACGACGCCGTGACCCTGGAGCAGGTGGCGGTCATCCTCCACAACTACTCCGGCAAGCCCGCCGGCAGCGGCGACATCTCCGGCTTCGGCGGGAGCAGCGACTGGGCCCAGCCCGCCCTGAAGTGGGCGGTGGACCAGGGCCTGTTCAAGGGCATGGAGTACACCTCCGTCACCGCCAGCGCCACACGCGCCCAGACCGCTCAGATGCTGATGAACTATCTGAGCAAGTAATTACTTCGCTTTCTTCCTGTCTTTCCTAAGGCAAGGCCCCGCAGCTCGAACGAGCTGCGGGGCCTTGCCGATTTTTTGCATAACGGAAACTGTGCATGCCGGTGGACCCGCTGTATCCGTGGGGTCCGACGACCCGGCGGGCCTTACCGAGGTCGGAGGCTAGGGAGTGACTTTTGTCCTGTTGAGGGGGGATTTTGGGACATGACAAGGGGAATATTGACCGCTTTCCTACTGGAATTCAAGGGCGAAATTCCCTTATAATGAACGTAGAACGAAACAGGGGAGAGGAGGCGACGGGTTGGACTGGCAGAAGGAATGGTGCGACCCCATCCTGGAGCATGAGCTGAAGCTGGGCGGCTGCACGGTCAGGCTGACGGTGGACGAGTCGGCCTATAAGATCGCCGGTGACGTGGGCGGCAACAATATGCACAACCACTCCCGGTTCGAGGTGCATATCATTCTGCGCGGCGCCTGTCGGTTGGACTTGGAGGACAGCGGAATTTCCGTCCGACAGGGACAGGCGGCGGTGGTCGGCCACGGGCGCTACCACCGGGTGGTGCCGGAAACGCCGGATTGTCAGCGGCTGGCCATTGGCATCGCCATGCCGGAATGCGCCCTGCGCCGGGCGGTGAGCGCCGCGCTGGAGGCGCGTATCGTCTACCCGGTCACGGAGGAAATGCTGGCTCTGTGCCGCAGCTTTATGGCGGAAAGTGAGCAGCGCCCGCCCTTCTGCCGGGAGCTGATGACGGCCCGGATGGCGGAGCTGGCCATCCTGCTGATGCGGCTGCTGGAGCTGCCTTTGGACCGGACCCCTGCCACCCAGGAGCAGCGCCCGCCCCAAAATATCATCGACAACTACTTTGAAAGCCGGCTGGATCAAAATCCCTGCGCGGAGGAGCTGGCGGCCTATCTGCACATTTCCCGCCGGCAGTTGAACCGGGTCCTGCAGGCCACCTACGGCATGGGGTTCCGGGAAAAGCTGCTGCGCAACCGCATGGACCAGGCCAAATGGCTGCTGCGCCACACGGACAAGACGGTCAGCGCCATTGCCGGGGAGGTGGGGTATACCGACGACTCCTCCTTCCGACAGGCCTTTCGTCGGCAATTTCACACCACGCCCCAGGAATACAGACTGAAACACACACAACGGCAGGAGGAGAGCAAATGAAAGCCATTATCAACGCGGAACTGGTTATGCGGGACCACCTTATCCCCGAGGCGGTTCTGTTTTTGGAGGACGGCATCATCACCGGCTACGGTGAGATGCGGACCACCCCCATCCCCGAGGGCTGTGAGATCATCGACGCCGGGGGTGCCTATGTGGGTCCCGGCCTGGTGGACATCCACACCCACGCGGGGGAGGACGTTACCATCAGCGACGAGCCTTACGCCCCCTGTACCGCCCATCTGAAGGCGGGCACCACCACCCTGCTGGCGGCGCTGTACTTCAGCTCCACCAAGGAACAGCTGCTGGAGCAGGCCGCCCGGGTGCGGGCCGCCATCGGCCAGCCGGGGGCGGAAAACCTGACCGGCTTTTACATGGAGGCCCCCTACATGAACCCCAAGTTCGGCGCCGACCGGGCCAACAACCCCTGGCAGGGGCCGGTGAGCAAGGAAGATTACCAACCCATCATCGATGCGGTGGGGGACAAGGTGTTCGTGTGGGCGGTGGCCCCGGAGCGGGAGAATATTCTGGACTTCGTCCGGGACGCCAAGGCGGCCAACCCCGCGGTGCGCTTTGCCGTGGGCCACTCCGAGGCGGAGCCGTGGCAAATCGAGGCCCTGATGCCCTACGGCCTGTGCATCGGCACCCACCACACCAACGCCACGGGTACCATTGTGAAGTACCCCGAGTGCCGGGGCGTGTGCGTGGATGAAACGGTCAGCTACAACCACGACATCTACGCCGAGCTTATCTGCGACAGCATGGGCATCCACGTGGACCCCTATATGCTCCGCCTGGTGCGGAAAATCAAGGGGGACGACCGGGTCGTCCTTATCTCCGACCAGTGCGCCGGTGTGGCCCCTGCCCCTGCGGGGTATGAGCACGTCCATGACATCAACTTCGATTTCGAGGGCGAGATTTACGGGTCTCGCCTGACACTGAATGTGGCTTGCCGCAACATGATGAAGCACACCGGCGCGTCCATTGTGGATGTGTTCCGGTTTGCAAGCTATAACCCCGCCCGGGCCATTGGTCTTTACGAGCGCGGCGAGATTGCCGTTGGCAAGCGGGCCGACCTGCTTGTGTGCGACCACAAGATGAACGTAAAAACCGTGTTCCTTGCCGGCAAGGAAATGAACTGATAGGAGGCAACAAACATGAACGCGAAGAAGCTGCAGAAGAAGATTTTTCCCCTGCCCAAGCAGGTAGAAGTGAAGGACGGCGCCCTGAAGCTGGACAAGGTGGCCCTGAAGATTACCGCCGATGTCCACACTGCCAAGCAGGCCGCCGCCGTGCTGGAGAAGAAGCTGGCCGCCTTGGGTATCGGCGTGTGCGATTGCGCCAAGACCACCATTACCCTGGCGCTGGGTGAGGCACCTGCCCAGGTGCAGTTTGCCGAGCAGGGCTACCGCATTGCCGTCACCGCTGACGGTGTGGAGCTGACCGGCTTCGGCGCTCAGGGCGTGTACTATGCCGCCGTCAGCTTTGTGCAGATGTTGGACCGGGAAATTCCCTGCTGCGAGATTTTGGACTGGCCCGATATGGACTTCCGCGGCCACGTCATCGAGAGCCGCCTGGGCAGCGACCTGATGGAAAAAGAGGACTGGTTTGCCATGATCGACG
>SVLO01000030.1 GCA_015067885.1 Oscillospiraceae bacterium
TCCTCTGCTCTACCAACTGAGCTACAGAGGCAAATGGCGACTCGGAAGGGACTTGAACCCTCGACCTCCGGCGTGACAGGCCGGCGTTCTAACCAACTGAACTACCGAGCCAGATGGTAAAGGATAAAATGGTGGGAACAACAGGGCTCGAACCTGTGACATCATGCTTGTAAGGCATGCGCTCTACCAGCTGAGCTATGCTCCCCTGTTGTGCCGTAACTCGAACGGCAAGTGGTATTATACTTGAAAGCCTCGGCTATGTCAACAGAAAAATCATCTTTTTTTGAAAAAGTTTTTTTCGCCAAAAAAAGAGGGGAGAGAGGGTGAATTTCTTGACAACCTGTGTGATAAAATGATATAACATAGGCAGAATATAACACAGGGGAGTGACCTGTATGGAACATAAGATCAAACGTATCGGCGTGCTGACCAGCGGCGGTGACGCCCCGGGCATGAACGCCGTGGTCCGCGCGGTGGTCCGCACTGCCATGAGCCGTGGGGTGGAGTGTATCGGTATCCGCCGGGGCTACAACGGCCTGATCAAGGGCGACTTTATCCGCATGGATGCCGGCACCGTCAGCCACATCATCGAAAAGGGCGGCACTGTGCTGTACACCGCCCGCAGCGAGGAATTCCGGATGGAGGAGGGGCAGAAGAAAGCGGTGGACACCTGCCGCCTGCTGGGCCTGGACGGCGTAATCGCCATCGGCGGCGACGGCACCTTCCGTGGCGCCCTGGCCCTGTCCCGCTGGGGCATCCCTGTGGTGGGCATTCCCGCCACCATCGACAACGACATCGGCTGTTCCCAGTACACCATCGGCTTTGACACCGCCTGCAACACCGCGGTGGATGCCATCGATATGCTCCGTGACACCATGCAGTCCCACGAGCGTTGCTCCGTGGTGGAGGTCATGGGCCGTCAGGCCGGCTACCTTGCCCTGTACGTGGGCATTGCCACCGGCGCCACCGCGGTTCTCATTCCTGAGCGGCCTGTGGATATTGAGCGGGACGTGGTGGAGAAGATCCGTCAGGCCCGCCTGGCCGGCCGCACCCACTTCATGGTGGTGGTGGCCGAGGGGGCCGGCAGCGCCATGGACATCTCCGCCAAAATTCACCAGGCCACCGGCCTCGACCCCCGTGTGACCGTGCTGGGCCACATTCAGCGAGGTGGCTCCCCCACATCCCGGGACCGGGAGACCGGCACCCGCATGGGTTACCAGGCGGTACAGAGCCTGCTGGCCGGCCAGGGCAACTGTGTCATCGCAACCAAGGACGGGAAAATCGTCAACATTGACATTGAAGAGGCTTTGGCCATGACCAAGGAATTCCCCATGGACCGCTACGACGTGCTGGAGGCGGTCACCACCAACGGCTGACAGACAAAACAAAACCCCGAACGCAGATGCGTTCGGGGTTTTTGTATGCGATCAGTTGCGCTTTGCCAGCGCCTCGCCCACGGTGTAGATGCTGCCGGCGCCCACGGTCAAAATCAGGTCGCCGGGTCGGGCCAGGTCCGCCAGGGCGTCGGTCAGTTCCTCCAGCGTTTCATGGTAGGTGGCCCCGGGAATGTGGGGCAGCAGGTCGGCGGAGGAAATACCGATGGTGTTCTTTTCCCGGGCGGCGTAAATTTCGCCCAGCAGGGTCACGTCCGCCAGCTTCAGCACCCGGCAGAAGTCGTCAAACAGCTCGTGGGTGCGGGTATAGGTGTGGGGCTGGAAGGCGCAGACGACGCGCTTGTAGCCCAGGGGGCGCACAGCGGAGAGCAGCGCCTGGACCTCGCTGGGGTGGTGGGCGTAGTCGTCGTAGATCTTGGCGCCGTTGTACTCGCCCTTGAACTCAAAGCGGCGGCCCGCGCCGGTGAAGGAACCCAACCCCTCCGCCACGGCGGCAGCGGGAACGTCCATCACGTAGGCGGCAGCGGCGGCGGCCAGGGCGTTTTTCACGTTGTGCATACCGGGGACCTGCAGCGCCGCGTGGGTGTAGACCCGGCCGTCGGCCACGATGTCAAACTCGGCCATGCCGTTGGTGAAAACCAAATTTTTCGCGTGGACCACGCCGGTCTCCACGCCGAAGGTGAGGATGTTGCCCTCATAGCTCGCCAGGGCCTGCATGGTGTTGGCATCCTCGCCGTTGGCCACTACCCAGCCGTGGCTGGGGACCAGGTTGGCAAAGGCCAGGAAGGACCGCTGGACCGCCGCCAGGTCGGCAAAGTAGTCCAAATGGTCGGCCTCCACATTCAAAATAACTGCCACGGTGGGGAAGAAGGAGAGGAAGGAGTCGCAGTACTCGCAGGACTCCATGATCACCGTGTCGCCCTTGCCCACCCGATGGCCCGCCCCCAGCAGGGGCAGGTGACCGCCGATCATGACCGTGGGGTCGGCCTGGGCGGCCATGAAGATGTGGGTACACATGGAGGTGGTGGTGGTCTTTCCGTGGGTGCCGGACACGCACAGGGCGTTCTGATACTGGCGCATCAGGGCGCCCCAGGCCTGGGCCCGCTCAAAGACCGGGATACCGGCGGCCCGGGCGGCGGCGATCTCGGGATTGTCGTCGTGGACGGCGGCGGTGCGGATCACGCAATCGGCACCCTGTACGCTCTCGGGCAGGTGGCCGATGGTGACGGCAATGCCCATGGACTCCAGCCGTTCCACGGCGGGGCCGCGCTGCATATCCGAGCCGGTGACCACCAGGCCGGCCCCCCGCAGCACCTCGGCCAGGGGGGACATGGAAACACCGCCGATACCCACCAAATGGGCCCGGCAGCCGGGACGGAGAAATGTTTGGATAGGTTGAGAAACCATGCGGTTTACACATCCTTTAATTTGGTTTATAATGACATTATTATAGTACAACAACGGCCAATTGACAAGGGGTGTGCTTAAATATAAGCAACTGCGCGACAAATCATACCGGGGAGGTGGAGAAATGCTCTGGCAGAAAGTGGACAAATACGCGGCAATTTGCTGCAAAATATTGTGGAGGTCGGGATTTGAGGCCTACCCTGTGGGGGGCTGTGTCCGGGACCTGATGCTGGGCCATGTTCCCGGGGACTGGGACGTGACCGCCAATGCCCTGCCGGAGCAGGTGATGGAGCTTTTTGACCACACCGTTCCCACGGGCATCAAGCACGGTACCGTCACGGTCATCATGGACGGCGTATCCATCGAAGTGACCACCTTCCGCACCGAGGAGGGGTACTCCGACGCCCGCCACCCGGATGGGGTGCGCTTTGACGCTACCCTGGAGCAGGACCTGGCCCGCCGGGATTTCACCGTCAACGCCATGGCCCTGGCCCGGGACGGTTCCGTGGTGGACCCCTTCGGCGGACAGGCGGATTTGAAGGCCAAAGTGATCCGCTGCGTGGGGGACCCGGACCGCCGCTTTTCCGAGGATGCCCTTCGGATGTTCCGGGCGGTGCGCTTTGGGGCACAGTTGGGGTTTGCTATCGAAGAAAACACGCTGAAAGCGCTGAAACAAAATGCCGGTAAAGCGAAATGCCTTGCCGCCGAGCGGGTGCGGGTGGAGGTGGAAAAGACCATCTGTTCCCACAGGCCGGAGCAGGTCGGTACCCTGTTCGACCTTGGCCTGATGGCAGCGTGGAGCAAGGAGCGGCCCACCGGGACCGGGCGGCTTGCAACGCTGCCCACCCAACCCATGCTGCGCTGGGCGGGGCTGTGCGCCTGCCTGGACCCGGAGGATGTGGAGGGCTTTTTGCGTGGTCTGAAGCTGGATGGGGCCACTATCCGTGCCTGTACGAGTGGATGGACGTTATACCGGAATGGTGTTCCCAAAACGGACGACCAATGGCGGCGGGCCTTGATCGGGTACGGCGTGGACGGCTGCCGGGCCTGCGCGGCCATGGCGGGGGCGGAGGCGCTGGCGCAATTAGATGCCGTGCAGGCGCAGGACCCCTGTATCCGGGTGGAGCAGTTGGCCCTGACCGGGGGCGAGCTGGCACAAATGGGCCTTTCCGGGGCGGAAATCGGCGTGGCACAGCGGCGAATGTTGGAGTTTGTGGCAAATCACCCCGAGGCCAACACCCGCCAGCGGCTGCTGGCTGCAATGGAAAACCTTATAGGCTGATTTCGGAGCGGAGAACGCGGTTCTCCGCTCTATATTTTTATGCCACCGGCGGAAAACACAAAAGTGCGCAATATTTGGCCAGGTTTAGCGGGGATGTGGCCAGTAAATTCGGTTGGGATTTGATACCTTTAACATAGAAAACTATCGCGAAGGAGGTCATAGTATGACACAGCGAATTGAAACTATGCTGCAAAACTGCCTTGCCTATGCCCACCACGTCCACCGTGCGCCCTTTGCGGGGACGGCGGACTGGCAGAAGGAGGGGCTTGCCCCCGTGCTGCGCAGCGCCCACCGCCTGACCGCCCTGCTGGCTGCGGAGCGGCCCGCCGAGCTGACCGGGCGGGAGATCCTGTTTGTCCGCACCGTCACCGACGTGCCGGGCATCTTCACCCCGGCGGAGCAGGAGGCGCTCAAGCAAAACCACTTCATCCACGAGCTGGGCAACCTGTCTAACATCTGCCCCAGCTATCAGAGTGTGATGGAGCTGGGTCTGGATGAGGTCAAAAACCGCGTGCAGCAGCGGCTGGACCGCTGCCGTGCCGAGCAGGACAGGGAGGGGGAGGATTACCTCACTGCTCTGCTGATGAGCCTTGACGCGGTCTATGACCTGTGCGCGCGCTACCGCGCCGCTGCCGAGTGGGCTGGCAATACTGCCGCTGCCGACCGCCTGGCCCACGTGCCCTACAAGCCGCCCCGCAGCTTTGTGGAGGCGCTGCAGTTCTTCCGCATCCTGCATTACACCTGCTGGGCGGAGGGGATGTACCACGTGGGCATTGGCCGCTTCGACCAGTATATGTGGCCCTACCTGCAAAAGGATCTAGAGTCCGGCGTACTGACCGAGGACAGCGCCCTGGAGCTGCTGGAGGAATTCTTCCTGTCCTTCAACATGGACAGCGACATGTACCCCGGCGTGCAGCAGGGTGACGACGGCCAAAGCATGATGCTGGGCGGCCGCACCGTGGATGGCAAGGACGCCTTCAATCTGCTGTCCTCCCTGTGCCTGACCGCCAGCCGGGAGCTGAAGGTCATCGACCCCAAGATCAACCTGCGTGTAGATAAGAACACCCCTATCGAGCGCTACGAGGAGGGTACCCGCCTGACCATGGAGGGTCTGGGCTTCCCCCAGTACTCCAACGATGATATCGTCATCCCCGCCCTGATCGAAATGGGCTATGCCCCGGAGGATGCGGCCAACTACACCGTGGCCGCCTGCTGGGAGTTCATCATCCCCCACAAGGGCATGGACATTGACAACATTGCCGGCGTGTCCTTCTCCAAGTGCATTGACCAGGCCATGCGGGAGAGTTTGGCCGCCTGCGCCGATTTCGACGCCTTCCGCGCCGAGGTGGTGAAAAAGATCGTGGCCGCCTGTGACACCATTGAGGAACAGGTGAAAAACCTTTACATCTATCCGTCCCCCTTCGTTTCCATGATGATGGACGGCTGCATCGACAAGGCCCGGGACGTGACCCTGGGCTGTAAGTACAACAACTACGGCGTCCACGGCACCGGCGTGTCCACCGCCGCGGACACCATGGCTGCCATTCGCAAGCTGGTCTTTGAGGAGAAGTCCCTGACCGCTGACGAGCTGATCGCCGCCATCGACGCCAATTTCGAGGGGTACGAGGCCCTGCGCCAGCGTCTGCGCACCGAGCTGCCCAAGATGGGCAACGACGACGACTACGTGGATGGGGAGGCTGTGTTCCTGCTGGACGCCTTTGCCGACGCGGTGGCCGGCCGTACCAACGAGCGGGGCGGTATCTTCCGCTGCGGCACCGGTTCTGCCATGTTCTACCTGCAGCATGCCGCCGAGACCCCCTGCACCGCCGACGGTCGCAGCAATGGCGAGCCCTTTGGCGCCAACTACGCCCCCAGCCTGTACGCCAAGACCGGTGGCCCGGTGTCCATCGTGCGCTCCTTCACCAAGCCCAACCTGTCCCGGGCCTGCAATGGCGGCCCGTTGACCATGGAGTTTGACTCCACCCTGTTCCGCAGTGAGGAGAGCCGGTCCAAGGTGGCCCAGCTGGTGCGCTACTTCATCCACAGCGGCGGACACCAGTTCCAGCTCAACGCCGTCAGCGCCGAACAGCTCCACGACGCCCAGCTGCACCCCGAGCAGTACCGCCGCCTGGTGGTGCGTATCTGGGGCTGGAGTGCCTACTTTGTGGAGCTGGACAAGGCCTATCAGGACCACGTCATCGCCCGTCGGGCCTATGGTCTATGAAAGGTCTGATTTTCGACATCAAGGAGCTGGCGGTCCACGACGGCCCCGGCCCCCGCACCACGGTGTTTTTCAAGGGCTGCCCCCTGCGCTGCCAGTGGTGCCACAACCCGGAGGGATTGGAGTTCCACCCACAACTGATGGTGCAGTACAGCCGGTGTACCGGCTGCGGCCTGTGCCGCGCCGGGTGCGACCACCCGGAGTGCCGGGGCTTTGACCGCTGCCTTCACGCCTGTCCCAATGGTTTGATTTCCTTGTCGGGGCGTGAGGTGGACAGCGGTGAGCTAGCCGCCAAACTGCTGCGGGAGCGGGACTTTTGGGACATCAGCGGCGGGGGCGTGACCCTGTCCGGGGGCGAGCCGCTGGCTCAACCGGAGTTCCTGCTGGATCTGCTTGATAAGCTGGAGGGTGTCCACCGCTGTGTGGAGACCTCCGGCTTTGCACCCACCGATGTGTTCGCCGCTATGTGCGCGCGGACGGAACTGGTGATGATGGATCTGAAGCTGATCGATCCCGACCTGCACAAACAGTACACCGGGCAGGACAATGCACTCATTCTGCAAAATCTGGACTATCTGCGCCAAAGCGGGCACCCCTGTATCATCCGCACGCCCCTGATTCCCGGGGTGACGGATACGATGGAGAATTTGTCCGCCATCGCTAAGCTGCTGGTGGGGATTCCCGGCCTGCAGCGGGCGGAACTGCTGCCCTACAACCCCATGGCCGGGGCCAAGTACCCCCAGCTGGGGTTGGAACCCACGGAATTTACCGGTCAAAAGGCCGATGAACGTCTGTTGGAACCCTTTATCCGTGCCGGTGTGCCGGCCATCTTAGCATAAGTTACACACGCACTGGAGGTTATTGTTATGCCTGAACCTGTCAACCCAATTCCCTTCAAGCGCTTTGCTACGTCCGTGGATTGCTCCCGCAACTCGGTTATGACCGTGGACGCGCTGAAAGAATGGATCGATATTATTTCCGACCTTGGCTACAACCATTTGATGCTGTATACCGAGGACACCTATGAGGTGGAGGGACACCCTTACTTCGGTTATGCCCGCGGCCGCTATTCCAAGGCGGAGCTGAAGGAACTCAACGCCTATGCCAAGACCCACGGGGTGGAGATCGTCCCCGCCATTCAGACCCTGGCCCACATGGCTACCATCTTCCGCTGGAAGCATTATTCCGAAATCAACGACTGTGCCGACATCCTTTTGTGTGAGGATGAGCGCACCTATGAATTTATCGAGAGCATGATTGCCACCTGTGCCGAGTGCTTCGACAGCCGCATTATCAGCGTGGCTATGGACGAGGCGGAGCTGCTGGGCCGCGGCAAGTATATGAAGCTCCACGGCTATCACGAGCGGCTGGATGTGCTCAAGCGGCACATGGCCAAGGTATGCGAGATCACCGACAAGTACGGCTACGAGATGATGCTCATCGCCGGCGATATGCCCGTGCGCCTTGCCACCGGCAACGACAACTACACCGACGTGAACAACGCCGTCAAGGCCGACGTATCCGACCTGATGCCCACCAACGCCGCCCTGATGTACTGGGATTACTACAAACGGGACAAAGAGGACTACAAGGCCCTGATGAAGATCCATCAGCAAATCAAGGCAGAAAATCTGTGGTATTTGGGTGCGGTGTGGTCCTGGCACGGCTTCAACCCCGAGAACTACTACAGCACCTGTGCCATCCGCAACTCCGTCCGGGCCTGTATCGAGCAGGGGGTGGAGAACGTGGAAATCTGCACCTTCGGTGATGACGGCGGCGAGTGCGCCCACTTCGCCGTACTGCCCGGTATGTTCTACGCCAGCCAGATTGCCAAGGGCATTACCGACGAAGAGCAGATTAAAAAGAACTTCGAGGAGAAGTACGATATTCCCTACGACGCCTTCCTGCTGCTGGATCTGACCCAGCGCAACGAGAGCGAGGAGTACTGTGTCCATCCCACCCGTTACATTCTGTACAATGACCCCTTCATCGGCCTGATGGATCCCACCATTCCCGACCACGCCCGTGCCGACCACGAGGAGCTGGTCAAGCTGCTGACCCCCTGGTGCGACCATCCCCGCTGGGGCTACCTGTTCGAAACCATGCGCGACCTGTGCGCTGTCACCGCCGAAAAGTGCGACATCGGTATCCGCATCCGTGCCGCCTACAAGGCCGGTGACAAGGCAAAACTGGCCGAGCTGGCCGGTGACCTGCGCCGCATCCGTGATCTGGTGAAGAAGTTCCACAAGTCCTTCCGCAAGCAGTGGATGATCGAGAGCAAGCCCATCGGCTTTGAGGTGTCCGACGCCCGCATCGGCGGCGTGATGGCGCGCCTTGATACCTGCGCCGACCGCCTGGAGGAGTATGTCGGCGGCGAACTTGCCACCATCGACGAACTGGAGATGGAGCAGCTGGATCCCCGCACTCCCTCCAGCCCTGCTTTTGGTGTGAAGAAGTATATGAACTACTGGGATCGCAACAGCCGCTATTACAGCGATATCGTGTCCGCCTGCGTGACGGACAGACCGGAGTAACCATAGGGAGGAGATCACCATGCAATACACACCTTGTAACAATCAGAAAATTCCCGACAAAGTAAATTTGGCCTACAGCGGCGTCAAGCTGACCGGCGGCCGGCTGAAGACCCTGTTTGACAACAACATTTCCTTTTTGAAGCGCTTTGACTTGGACCGCATGCTGTACTGGTTCCGGGTCAAGGCGGGCAAGCCTGCCCCCGGCGTGCCCTACGGCTTGGGCCTGAACGTGTTTGAGGGTATGCTCCACGGCCAGACCGCCGGCATGTTCCTCATGGGTGCTGGTACCACCCTCATGTGGCAGGAGGATGCCACCCTGCACGAGATGATGAACGCCATCGTGGACGAGATCGAGGCCTGCGCCGAGGATGACGGCTACTTCATGGCCATCGAGAAGGAAAAGTTCAACTATAGAGAGTACCCCAACTACGTCCGCGCGTGGATGAACTTCGGCCTGCTGGCCGCCGCTGCCGCCGGCAACGAGAAGGCCTACGGCCTTGTCCGCCGCATGGGCGACTGGTTCAATCAATGTGACTGCCTGTCCTATGTGAAGGATCTGGAGCTGGGCTTCCAGGGCAATCTGGCCAGCACCGAGGTGTATCGCTCTCCTGTGGGTGTGCCCCGTGACCTGGAGGTTGCCGAGAAGCACTACCGTGAGGAGTACTGGATTGATTGGCTGCTGGCCCATGACCAGCGCGCCATCCACGCCCATCTGGGCAACCACCCCCACGGCACCCTGCTGACCACCCTGGAGGGTCTGTTGGACACCTACCGTGCCACCGGCGAAGAGAAGCTGCTCAATGCCACCCTGTGTGCCATCGAGATGTATAAGGACCAGTGGCAGCACGTGGGCGGCGGCATCGTCATGTGCGAGGGCGAACTGCGCAAGCCCGGCTGCTACTTCCTGGATCAGAAGCACATCTACAACGAGCTGTGCTGCACCACCTTCTGGATGCTGCTGCATCAGCGCCTGCACCTGCTGGACCCCGACAACGCTGCCAACTTCGACGAGATTGAGCAGTCCCTGTACAACATTCTCGTGGCCAGCCAGGTGGAGGATCGTGGTATTCACTATCTGGCCTATCTGGAAGGTTGCAAGGACTACCGCTGGGTGGACCGTGCCACCTGCTGCGTGGGTACCGGTACCCGCATGATGGCCATGGTGCCTCAGCTGCTGTACAGCTACACCGAGAAGGAAATCTACGTCAACCTCTACGCCGACAGCGAGGCCACCCTGGGCGACGCATTGATTAAGGTGCAGTCCGGCATGCCTTACGATGGCAAGGTGCGCATCGAACTAACCGAGGCCGCCCGTCCCATGGACCTGAAGCTGCGCATCCCCCGTTGGTGCGCAAACGATGTAACGGTAAATGGCTTTACAGGCAAACCGGGCACCTACCTGACCATTCCCGCCTGCGCCGCCGGTACGGTGCTGGAGTTTGAACTGCCCTTCGGCTGGAAGAGTACCCTGTACCACGGCGTGGAGGAGATGGTTGGTAAGGAGCGCTGGGCGGTGGAGTACGGCCCCCTGCTGCTGGTGGCCGCCGGCCGTGACGGTGTGCCCGTCAAGATGGATCCCCAGAAACCCTGGGAGTATCTGGAACCCATCTCCAACAACCGCTTCCGCTTGAATACCAGCACCTGTCAGGAGTATCTGGTCTACATGGACATTGACGACGAACCCTTCAACGCCTACCCCGTAGTGGAGCGGCCCGAATAAGAATTCAAAATCAGCCACCCCTCGGTTCCGTTGAGCCGGGGGGTGCTTTTTTGCAGGCGGTGTCTGCGCCAGCCATTAAAAAAACATGATAGCGGCTATTAAATATACATATAGGTGGGTGGCTGTTTTGGCTCTGCCGATTCTTGACTTTTTTCATTCCTCTTGATATGTTTTTTGTATTGATACCCGGAATGATGCACGCAAAAGGAGAAATCTGATATGAATTGCCATCGGAGTGAAAACGCCATTCCCTTCAAGCGCTTTGCCACCGGCGTGGACTGTTCCCGCAACTCCGTTATGACGGTCCAGGCCCTGAAACGGTGGGTGGACCTGATTTCCGCCATGGGCTACAACACCATGACCATCTATACCGAGGACACCTATGAGATCGAGGGCCATCCCTACTTCGGCTATGCCCGGGGCCGCTATACCAAGGCGGAGCTGAAGGAACTCAACGCCTATGCCAAGGCTCACGGCGTGGAGATCGTACCCCAGATCAACACCCTGGCCCATTTGGCCTCCATCTTCCGCTGGAAACACTATGCCGAGATCAACGACTGTGCCGACATCCTGCTGTGCGAGGATGAGCGGACCTACGAACTCATCGAGGCCATGATCGCCACCTGCGCCGAGTGCTTTGACAGCCGTGTTATCGGCGTGGCCATGGACGAGGCGGAGCTGCTGGGCCGGGGCAAGTACCTGAAAGTCAACGGCTACACCCCCCGGCTGGAGGTGCTCAAGCGCCACATGGCCCGGGTATGCGCCATCACCGACAAATACGGCTATCAGACCATGCTGGTCTCCGGCGATATGCCCATGCGCCTTGCCACCCACAGCAGCAGCTACAGCGACACCACCGCCGTGGTGCAGGAGGACGTGTCCGGCCTGATGCCCCAAAACGCCGCCCTGATGTACTGGGACTACTACAAGCGGGACAAAGAGGACTACAAGGCCCTCATCCGTATCCATAAGCAGATCAAGGCGGACAACCTGTGGTATTTGGGCGGCGTGTGGACCTGGCACGCCTTTAACCCAGAGAACTATTACAGCACCCGCGCCCTGCGCAACTCCATGCAGGCCTGCGTGGAGGAGCAGGTGGAGAACGTGAAGGTCTGCACCTTCGGCGACGACGGCGGCGAGTGCGCCCACTTTGCCGCTATGGCCGGCCTGTTCTACGCCAGTCAGATCGCAAAGGGCATCACCGACGAGGATGAGATCAAAAAGAATTTTGAGCAGTTGTTTGACATCCCCTACGATGCCTTCCTGCTGCTGGACCTGACCCAGCGCAACGAGAGCGAGGAGTACTGCGTACACCCCACCCGGTACATTCTCTATAACGACCCCTTCATTGGTTTGATGGACCCCACCATTCCCGACTGCGCCCGGGCCGACCACCAGGAGCTGGTGGAGCTGCTGACCCCCTGGTGCGACCATCCCCGCTGGGGCTATCTGTTTGAAACCATGCGCGACCTGTGTGCCGTCACCGCCGAAAAGTGCGACATCGGCATCCGTATCCGCGGGGCATACAAGGCCGGGGACAAGCAGAAGCTGGCCGGGCTGGCCGTTGAGCTGCGCCGTATCCGTGACCTGGTCAAGAAGTTCCACAAGTCCTTCCGCCGCCAGTGGATGACGGAAAGCAAGCCCATCGGCTTCGAGGTGTCCGACGCCCGCATTGGCGGCGTTATGGCCCGCCTGGACACCTGCGCCGACCGGCTGGAGGAGTACGTCAGCGGCGAGCTTACCTCCATCGACGAGCTGGAACTGGAACTGCTGGACCCCCGCACCCCCTCCAGCCCCGCCTTCGGCGTGAAGAAGTATTTGAACTACTGGGACCGCAACAGCCGCTATTACAGTGACATCGTGTCCGCCTGCGTGACCGACAAGCCGGAGTAAACAAAAATTATAATGGCGACCTCCGCCGTTTACACCTGAAATGGAAGAAACGTCCTGCCGCAGCATCATTTTTTCAAAGATGCGCGGCAGGATGTTTATTTTTTGCAAACGGGTACAAACTGAACAGCAAAGGCAAACGCGCGGGTCGGTGGTTTGGCCGCCGCCGTATGCGGATAGATTTTGCAAAAACAGCGATACTATGTTGCGCCTAAACTGTTATTGGAGGAATCGGTATGAAAAAACGAGTATTGTCCCTGTTGGCGGCGTGCGCCATCGGGGTGGGGTTACTGTCCGGCTGCGGCGAAGAGGACAAGGGCAGTGTCTACTGGCTGAACTTCAAGCCGGAGGCGGACCAGGCCCTGCAGCAGGTCGCCAAAACCTACCGGGAGCAGACCGGGGTGGAGGTGCGTATCGTCACCGCGGCTTCCGGGCAGTATGAGTCCACCCTGACCGCCGAGATGGACAAGAGCGCCCCACCCACCCTGTTCGTGGTGGGCAATCACGCCGCACTGGACCGCTGGGGCGGGTACTGCTACGATTTGAAGGATACCCCGGTCTACCATAAGCTGACCACCGACGACTTTACCCTGTACGACGGGGAGGGCCGGGCCTGCGCCATCGGCTACTGCTATGAGTGCTTCGGCCTGATCGTCAACAAGGCGCTGCTGGAGCGGGCGGGCTATAACGTTACGGACATCACGGATTTCGCAAGCTTGAAGACGATCGCCGAGGATATCCATGCCCGGACGGAGGAACTGGGTTTTGACGCCTTTACCTCCTCGGGTCTGGACGAGAGTTCCGCCTGGCGCTTTACCGGCCACCTTGCCAATATGCCCCTGTACTTCGAGTCCCGGGATATGGGGGGCTGGAAGGGCGACCCCGGCGAGATCTCCGGCAAGTATTTGGACCAGTATCGCAACATCTGGGACCTGTATATCAATAATTCCTCCGCCGATCCCCGCACCCTTGCCACTCCCGGCCATGACGCGCAGGCAGAGTTCGGCAGGGAGGAGGCGGTGTTCTATCAAAACGGCTCCTGGGAGTACAGCGCCCTGGTCAACGACTATGGCATGGACCCCAACCGGCTGGCTATGATCCCCATCTACACCGGGGCCGAGGGAGAGGAAAATATCGGTCTGTGCTGCGGCACGGAGAATTGCTGGGCGGTGAATGCCCAGGCATCTATGGCGGATATTCAGGCGACGCTGGATTTTATGGATTGGATGGTGTCCTCCTCGGAGGGGACCCGCGTGTTGGAAGAGCAATTTGGACAAATTCCTTTTGAGGACGCGCAGGAAACGGAAAATGTGTTTCTGCGTGATGCGCAAACCTATCTGCAAAACGGAAACGAAACGGTGGATTGGGTATTCACCTACACGCCCAACGTGACCCAGTGGCGGGCGGCGCTGAATTCGGCCCTGGCCCGATACAGCAGCGGCGGCGACTGGAGCGCGGTAGAAACGGCGTTTGTGGATGGCTGGAACAGCCAGCGAAAGTGAGAGTCCGACAGGCTCCGGGGCGGACGGGTGGTCCGCCCCGTCAAAACCTGTGTTACATGAAGGGATGGATGTGACAGATGACAACGGTGCGCCGGTACTGGCCGGTTTTTCTGCTGCCCACGGCGGCGGCCTTTGTGCTGGGCTTTGTGTGGCCCTTTCTGCAAGGGGTATACTTGTCCTTTTGCCGCTTTACCACCATTAGGGACGCCACCTTTATCGGGCCGGAGAACTACCGGGCGGCGGTCAACGACCCATCCTTTATCCACGCCTTTCGCCTGACGGCGCTGTTTGCGGTGGTGGCGGTGGTGATCATCAACCTTGCGGCCTTCGCCGTTGCCTACGTTTTAACGCAAAACATCCGGGGTACCGGTCTGTTTCGCACGGTGTTCTTCATGCCAAACCTAATTGGCGGCATTGTGCTGGGATATATTTGGTCCATTTTGTTTGATGGTATTCTGCGTCTGTGGCAGACCTCGATTCTTATGAACGGAACCTTTGGCTTTTGGGGGCTTGTCATTCTGCAATGCTGGCAGCAGATCGGGTATATGATGATCATTTATATCGCGGGCCTGCAGAGCGTACCCGAGTCCATGCTGGAGGCGGCACGGATGGATGGGGCCAGCCGCCGTCAAAGTCTGCTGCGGGTGACCATTCCCAACCTGATGCCCGCCATCACCATCTGCCTGTTTTTAACTCTGACCAACAGCTTTAAGCTTTTTGACCAAAACCTTGCCCTGACCGGCGGCGCGCCCATCATGTTTGAAACCGGGGCAGACGGCAGCCTGCAGACCATCCGTTCCACCGAGCTGCTGGCATTGAATATCTACAATACCTTTTACGCTCAGGGTAGTGCCGCCCGAGGCGTGGGGCAGGCCAAGGCGGTCATTTTCTTCCTGCTGGTGGCGACGATCTCACTGCTGCAGCTGCGGCTTACCCGCCGCGGGGAGGTGGAACAATGAACCACCGCAACCGTCGCAACCGCAGGGTGCTTACGGCCCTGATGTCCCTGGTTGCCGCAGTATACGTTTTACCCGTGGCGGTGGTGGTCATCAACGCCTTCAAGAAAAACAGCTATGTAAAGACAGAAACCTTTTCACTGCCTGACGCAGAAAGCTTTGCCGGGTTTGATAACTTTGTGAAAGGTATGACATTCGGGAACTATCCCTTTATCAAATCCGTATTCTACAGTCTGATGATCACACTGCTGTCCACGGCGTTGATTTTGCTTTGCGCGTCCATGGCGGCGTGGTATATGGTCCGGGTGAACAATCGCTTTTGCAGAACACTCTATTACCTGTTTGTCTTTTCCATGGTGGTGCCTTTTCAGATGGTGATGTTTACCCTGTCCAAGACGGCGGATCGCCTGGGATTGAATACGCCGTGGACGATCCCGGTGGTTTACCTCGGATTTGGCGCGGGACTTGCGGTGTTTTTGTTCAGCGGCTTTGTGAAAAGTGTTCCCCGGGAGCTGGAGCAAGCGGCCGCCATAGACGGCTGCGGACCCCTGCGCACCTACTTTCATGTGGTGCTGCCCCTGCTGCGGCCTACCATGATCTCGGTGGGGATTTTGGAGATCATGTGGATTTGGAATGACTATCTGTTGCCCTACCTCGTTCTAGACCGCAACGACTATATGACCATCCCGATCCACATTCAGTATTTGCAGGGCAGCTACGGCGCGGTGGATCTGGGTGCCACCATGGCGCTGATTTTACTGTCTATCCTGCCGGTGGTGGTGTTCTATCTGCTGTGTCAGAAGCACATCATAAAAGGGGTGGCCGCCGGCGCGGTCAAAGGCTAATATGCGACAAAAACGCCCTGTTTTTCCAAACGGGGCGTTTTTGGTTTGAAAGGGGAGTGTGCAGATAAAAAAAGACACCTTTTCTTCCACTGCGGGGTTTCTGCCAGAGCAGGAAAGACCGTCCGGGAGTTTTTTATCACGGCCGGGCCATACTGACGAATGTGGGTGTACCCACAAATCGAACGGGGAGAGAGGTGGAACTATGAAGCAAACAGGCAGACCGCTGAAGCAATGGCTGTGCGGCGGAGTGCTGGCGCTGCTGCTGATGGGCGCGGTTGGGGCGACGTCCGACGGAACGCGGACGACAGCTCCGGTGGCGGTAGTCTGCAGCGCCCAGGCAGACAGCCTGATACCCTTGGGCAGAACGGTGGGTATCAAGCTGTTTTCCGATGGCGTGCTGGTGGTGGGACTGGCCGAGGGAGAGCAGGTTCCTGCCCGACAAATGGGGTTGAAGACAGGAGACCTGATCACCCACATCAACGGCACCGAAGTGGACACCATCGAGCAGGTACAGGCATTGCTGGCCGACCGGGAAGCGGGAGCGCTGACGCTGGCCGTTACCCGGGGTGATAAGCAGATGGAGCTGCGCAGCGATACAGCGCCGGGTGAGGACGGCGCGGTGCGGTTGGGCGCGTGGATCCGTGACTCCATGGCCGGTATCGGTACCATGACATTCTACAACCCTCAAACGGACACCTTTGGCGCGCTGGGACACGGAATCAACGACGTGGACACGTCCAGGCTGATGACCATGGAGTCCGGCAGCATTATGCACTCTACGGTGACCGGAGTGAAAAAAGGGCAGAGCGGCGCACCCGGTCAGCTCAGCGGCAGCTTCGACGTGCAGCACGATATGGGCCGTCTGTATGCAAACACCCGGGCGGGCGTGTACGGAACCCTGACAGATG
>SVLO01000031.1 GCA_015067885.1 Oscillospiraceae bacterium
GCGTACCGTCGCCAACAAGAAGAAGTAAGGAGGGATAAGCAATGGCTGCTAATACCAAGGGCAAGAAAGTTGTCCGCAAGCGCCGCGAGCGCAAGAACGTTGAGAAGGGCCAGGTGCATATCCGCTCCTCCTTCAACAATACCATGGTCACTGTGACCGATGCACAGGGCAACGCCCTGTCCTGGGCCTCCTCCGGTGGTCTGGGTTTCCGCGGCTCCCGTAAGTCCACTCCCTTTGCCGCTCAGACCGCTGCTGAGACTGCGGCTACCGCTGCTATGGAGTATGGCCTGAAGAGCGTTGAGGTGTTCGTTAAGGGTCCCGGTGCCGGCCGTGAGGCTGCTATCCGCGCCCTGCAGGCTGTGGGCCTGGAAGTCACCATGATCAAGGACGTGACTCCCGTTCCCCACAACGGATGCCGTCCCCCCAAGCGCCGCCGCGTGTAATCCGGAAGAAGGAGGAATTAGACAATGGCTAAAAACATGCAGCCCATCGCCAAGCGTTGCAAGGCTCTGAACCTGTCTCCCGCTGCCATGGGCTATAACAAGAAGGATACCAACCGCAACCCCAAGGGCCAGATGCGCAAGAAGCAGTCTGAGTACGCCCTGCAGATGACCGAGAAGCAGAAGGTCAAGTTCGTCTACGGCATCATGGAGAAGCAGTTCCACAACTACTACGAGAAGGCCTGCCGTATGCCCGGTAAGTCCGGCGAGAACCTGCTGACCCTGATCGAGCGCCGTCTGGACAACGTGGTGTTCCGTCTGGGCTTTGCCATGACCCGCCGCGAGGCTCGTCAGCTGGTCAGCCATGGCCACTTCACCGTCAACGGTCAGCGCGTGGACGTACCCTCCTACCTGGTGAAGGTGGGTGACGTGATCGAGGTGCGCGAGAAGAGCCGTGCTTCCGTCAAGTTCAAGCGCCTGCTGGGCGAGGACGCCGTTGCTGTCAACGTGCCCAAGTGGCTGGACCATGCCAAGAACACCCTGGAGGGCAAGGTTGTTGCCCTGCCTGCCCGCGAGGACATCGACTTCCCCGTGGAGGAGCACCTGATCGTCGAGTTGTACTCCAAGTAATTCATAACCCTCGATCATTGGTAAGCTGAACAAGGCGGCACGCTGCCGCCGCAAAAAGGAGGGTAACATCGCATGGTAGAAATCGAAAAGCCCCGCATTGAATGTGTGGAAAATCCCGGTGAGAATTCCTACGGCAAGTACGTGGTCGAGCCTTTGGAGCGCGGCTATGGTACCACCCTGGGTAACTCCCTGCGCCGAATCCTGCTGTCCTCTCTGCCCGGAACCGCGGTCACGTCCATCAAGATCGCCGGTATCCAGCATGAGTTCACCACCATCCCCGGCGTGAAGGAGGATGTTACCGAGATCGTCCTCAATGTTAAGGGTATCATCGCCAAGCTGCACAGCGAAGGCGTTAAGACTGTTTACATCGAGGCTGTCGGTCCCTGCACCGTCACCGCCGGTGACATCAAGGCTGATGCCGAGGTGGAGATCCTCAATCCCGACCTGCACATCGCAACGCTGGATGTGGACGCCACTCTGACTATGGAGCTGACCTTGTCCCACGGCCGGGGCTACATTCCCGCCGACAAGAACAAGACCGCTCAGACCGTCATCGGTGTCATCCCTGTAGATTCCATCTACACCCCCGTTGTCAAGGTCAACTACACCGTGGAAAACACCCGCGTGGGCGATGCCACGGACTATGACAAGCTGACCCTGGAGGTTTGGACCAACGGCACCATCGACGCCCGGGATGCCGTATCTCTGGGCGCCCGCATCCTCTGCGACCACTTCACCCTGTTTACTGACCTGTCCGAGACCATGGGCAGCCAGTCCACCGTGGTGGATAAGCCCAACGCCGAGCAGAGCAAGGTGCTGGACCTGACCATTGAAGAGCTGGACCTGTCCGTCCGCTCCTTCAACTGCCTCAAGCGCGCAAGCATCAACACCGTCGCGGACTTGATCTCCAAGACCGAGGAAGAGATGATGAAGGTGCGCAACCTGGGCCGCAAGAGCCTGGAAGAGGTCATCAACAAGCTGGACATGATGGGCCTGAGCCTGTCCAAGGAAGAGCAGTAATTGCTCTGCGCGGTACCGCGTGAGGGGTAAGTAACGTTCCGCCCTCACCCACGGCAGATGCCGTCCGCTTTGCGGGGGACCGGGCCGAAAGGCCGAAAGAACGAATTTGAAACGGATCTCGCCACGCGAGGTCGAAGGAGAGTTTACTATGTCTCTGAAGAATCGTAAGCTGGGTCGCACCAGCGATCAGCGCAAGGCTATGCTGCGCGCCATGGTCACCTACCTGCTGGAGAACGGTCAGATCAAGACCACCCTCACCCGCGCCAAGGAAGTTGCTCCCGTGGCGGAGAAGATGATCACCCTGGCCAAGACCAACAACCTGGCCTCCTACCGTTCCGCTCTGGCCTACATCACCAAGGAGGATGTGGCCAACAAGCTGTTCAAGGAGATCGGCCCCAAGTACGCTGACCGCAACGGCGGCTACACCCGTATCGTCAAGATCGGTCCCCGCCGCGGTGACGCTGCTGAGATGGCTATCATCCAGCTGGTGTAATCATCATTAACCTGCATAAAATGCCCCGACCGTAAGGTCGGGGCATTTTGTCAACGACCCTTGAGGGAGCTGTTATCATGGAGAAAACCAATTGGCGCCGCACAAGGCTGGCCTGTTATTACACCAACATCACCATGGCCTCGGCCTTTAGCCTGCCGGCCATGCTGTTTACTACCTTCCACGGTACCTATGGGATATCCTATACACTGTTGGGTACTTTGGTGCTGGTCAACTTTTTCACCCAAATGCTCGTTGACCTGGTGCTGACCTTCTTCGGGCGGCGGTTCAATATCAAACTGCTGCTTCGGTGCATCCCCCTGCTGACGTCGGCGGGTCTGCTGCTTTATGCGGCGGCGCCGGTCGTGTTCCCGGGGTTCACCTTTGTGGGGCTGCTGGCGGGTACCGTTGTATTCTCGCTGGCGGCAGGCTGCTGTGAGGTGCTGATCAGTCCGGTCATTGCGGCCCTGCCCTCGGACGATCCCGGTCGGGACCTGAGCCTGCTGCACTCCCTGTACGGCTACGGCGTGCTGCTGGTGGTGGCCATCAGCGCCCTGTACTTCCAACTGTTCGGCACAGAAAACTGGACGTATTTGGTGGTGTTTTTCGGCCTGCTGCCCCTGGCCGGTATGGTGATGCTGTTGCGTTCTCCGCTTCCCGAGGTGGAGTTGGGCGGGAAGAAGAGCGAAACGCAGGCGAAGAAATACCGTGGGGAGCTGGCCTTCTGCGCGGTGCTTATCTTCTTTGGTGCCATCGCAGAGTGTACCATGACCAACTGGGTGTGCCTGTATTTGGAGAAGGGCCTGAACCTGCCCAAGGCGGCCAGCGACGTGCTGGGCCTGGCCGTTTTTGCCGCTCTGCTGGCTATGACCCGCACCCTGTACAGTAAGCGCGGAGGCAATATCAGCAGAATTTTGGGCTGGAGCATGGTGGGCGGTGTGTCCTGCTACCTGGTGGCCGGCCTTGCCATGAACCCGGTGGTGGCGGCGGTCGCCTGCGTGCTGACCGGCCTGTGTACCGCTATGATGTGGCCGGGTACCCTGATTTTGATGGAGCAGAAGATACCCCGTCCCGGCGTGGCGGCCTACGCCCTCATGGCGACCTTCGGTGACTTTGGCGGTGCTGCCGGCCCCCAGTTGTTGGGGGCGGCGGTGGATGCCACAGCCGTTACCGATTGGGCAAATGCCCTGGCACAGAAGCTGTCCATGACCGCCGAGCAGGTGGCGTTGAAGGCATCCATGCTTATGGGAGCGGGACTTTTGGCCATTGGCTTCATTTGCCTTGCCATTTGGAGAAAGGTGCGTGACCGGGCATGATCAATACAAGTCTTTGCTACATACTTCGGGACGGCAAGTGCCTGATGCTCCACCGAACCAAGAAGGAAAACGACCTGAATCGGGACAAGTGGATCGGCATCGGCGGAAAGTTTGAGGACAAGGAGAGTCCGGAGGACTGCGTCCTGCGGGAAGTGCGGGAGGAAACGGGCCTGACCCTGACCGATTACCGCTATCGGGGCGTAGTCACCTTCGTGTCCGACCGCTGGCCCACGGAGTATATGCACCTGTTCACCGGCACCGGGTTTACCGGGGAGCTGAAACAGTGCGATGAGGGGGAGCTGGAATGGCTGGACTGGTCCCGGCTGACGGCGATCCCTCACTGGGAGGGTGATGAGATATTCCTGCGCCTGCTGGAGCAGGAAGCACCCTTCTTCTCTTTGAAGCTGTGCTATGAGGGGGACGTGTTGGCAGGGGCCGTGCTGAACGGCCAGCCAATCAAATAAGCGGGATAAAAAGGACCGGTGCCTTACGGCACCGGTCCTTTTTCGTTCAATTATGGACGATACTTCCGATGGGATTAGCCCATGTAGAAGATGTTGCGGTCGCGCTGCTCGTCGATGTTCTCGGCGGTGTACCACACACCGGCGATACCCACGTCGGCAACGTCCTTGCCGTCCAGCTTGTTGATGGCCATCTTAACAGCCTCGTAGCCGATGTTGTAGGAGTCCTGAGCCACAGAGCCAACCAGCAGAGCGTAGGTGGCACCGGCGTCCTTCATCCAGGTGTACTGGTTGGTACCGGCGTCGAAGCCGCAGAACAGGATGTCCTTATAGGTGGCGGCGTTGTCGGAAATCTCGGGGAAGACCTCGTTGACAACACCCTCGTTGGTCATGAAGATGGCGGCGGCGCCCCAGTCCTTCAGAGCGGTCAGACCCAGCTTGTACTCGCCGGCGTTGTTGGCCTTGACCTGAACGTTGATGTCCAGAGTGATGCCGTCAGCGGCGGCCAGCTCCTCAATCTTCTCCTTGAAGCCGCCGGCGCGGTCGATGCCGGTGGCGGTGGAGTCGTGCTGGATGATACCGACCTTGTAGCCGTCAACGGCCAGGCCGTTGGCCTTCAGGTAGGCGTAGAAGTTCTCGGCAACAACGGCGGCAGCAGCCTTGTTGTTGGTGGCCACGGAGCCGATGGTGGGATCCTTGCCCTCGGTGATGTCGGCGCCGTCGGAGTACAGACCGGAGTCGAACTCGACCACGGGCAGACCCTTGTCATAGGCAGAGGTCAGCTCGTCGGCAAAGCCCAGGCCGATGGTGGCCAGAACCAGAGCCTTGGTGTCGGAATTGTTCAGAGCGGCCTGAACCATCTCACGCTGAGAACCGACGAACTCCTCGCTTTCGGCGGTGGGGCCACGGAAGGTGACGGCGTAGCCGGCCTCGGCACCAGCGGCCTCGGCACCGGCCTTAACAGCCTGCCAGAACGCGTGAGTCTCGCCCTTGGCGATGACAGCGATGGTGCCGTTACCGGCGGCATCGCCGCTGGTGGAAGCGTCGCCACCGCAGGCAACCAGGCCCAGAGCCATAACCAAAGCCAGGGACAGGGAAATAAGCTTCTTCATATTGTTTTCCTCCTTTTAATTATAATTAAAACCGATTTGGTTTTAATACGAGGGTGGTGGGCCGGAACCTCCGGCAAAGACAACGATTAGAACAGAGCGGCGAACAGCGCCAGGAATGCCGCGTTGAAGAAAATTACATAGACAAGGGTGCTGATAAGACAGACGCCGGCTATGACGATGCCGATAATGCTCAGGGCGCGGCCCGCCGTGACAGCCTTACAGGGAGCGTTCCCCTGGGCCAGGTACGTTTTGAACAGGGAGAGTGCGAGGATGCCGAAGACAAGACCCAGCACAGCGCCGGAGAACACCACACAGAGAATACCAAAAACCAGGATGGCGGTGGGGGAAACGGGCTTGGGGTCCTTGGGGACCCTGACCTTGGCAGCGGACTTCTTCTTCAGTACGTCCAGCAGGACGGCGCCCACCACGATGACACCGGTGACGGCGTAGGTGATGTTGGTGGCGTTGATGACCACGGAGGTGCTGCTGGCCATGGCCAGGTTCAGACCCTGACGGATGATGACCAGAATCATGGAACCCAGCAGGGTGCCCAGGATGGAGGCGGCGCCGCCGGTGGTGCTGGTGCCGCCGATGTACACGCCGGCAATGGCGTCCAGCTCCATGCCGTTACCGGCAGCCAGCGTCAGCGAGGGGTTGGCGGCGGTGTAGAACAGAGCGGCGATACCGGCGAAGGTGCCGCCGATGGCATAGGCGATGATTTTGTACTTGTCAACGTCGATGCCGGACAGGCGGGCGGCCTCCTCATTGGAGCCGATGGCCAAAATGTACCGGCCCACCTTGGTTTTGAACATGATTACGGCACAGATAACGGTCAAAACCAGCACCCAAACCAAGCCGATGGGGACGCCGTTGAGGTTGGTAAAGACCTTTTGGAACCAGCCGGTGGTGGGGTACTTGACGGCGGTGGTGGCACCGTCACGGACCACCTGGGCAATGACGGCAGTCAAACCGCGGGACACCAGCATGGAGCCCAGGGTGGCGATAAAGGGTGCGATTTTGCACTTGGCCACCAAAAAGCCGTTGAGCAGACCGAACAGCAGGCCGATGACCAAAATGATGGGAATGGTCAGCCACAGCTTGCCCTCCTCCACGGAAACGCCGGTCTTGCACAGGGCACCGGCCAAAACGGCGGAGCCGATACAGACCGTACCGATGGACAGGTCGATGCCGCCGGTGGCGATGACGAAGGTGACACCCAGTGCCAAAATGGCGTAGGGTACCAGGGACTTGGTCATGACCAGCAGGTTGCCGCTGCTGGCGAAGCTGGAGTTAATCAGGGTAAAGAAGGCAAACAGAGCGATGGCGGCAAGGATAATCACAATATTTTGTGTGCCGCTGAAACGTTTCTTCGTCATATCAATTCTCCTCCCGCATGGTAGCAAGTTGCATGATGTTTTCCTGGGTGGCCTGGCTGATGTCCAGCTCGCCGGTAACGCGGCCCTCACACATGACCACCACACGGTCGGACATACGCAGGACCTCGGGCAGCTCGGAGGAGATCATAATGATGGACTTCCCCTGCTTGACCAGCTCCTCCATCAGTGCGTAGATCTCGCTCTTGGCACCTACGTCGATGCCGCGGGTGGGCTCGTCAAAAATGAAGATGTCGGCGTTCTTCATCAGCCAGCGGGCGATGATGACCTTTTGCTGGTTGCCGCCGGACAGATTTTTCAGCAGCTGCTCCATCGAGGGGGTCTTGGTGCGCAGCATGTCGTTGTATTTTTGAGACTCCACACGCATCTTGCCGTCCCGGATGATACCGGCAGCGGTGAAGTTGTCCACGCTAGCGATGACGGAGTTTTCGGTGACGGACTTATCCAGCATCAGGCCGTAGCGCTTGCGGTCCTCACTGAGGTAGCAGATGCCCCGACGCACCGCCTGCTTGGGGGTGCGGATCTTGACCTTTTTTCCATGGAGGTAAATCTCGCCGCCCTGCTTGGGGTCGGCGCCGTAGAGGACCCGGGCCACCTCGGTGCGGCCGGCACCCATCAGGCCGGCAAAACCGAGAATCTCGCCCCGGCGCAGGGTGAAGCTGGCGTCCCTGACCTCTTTGCCCGCCCGGAGGTTGCGCACCTCCAAAATTACCTCGGCATCGGCGGGGCAGTTGCTGGCGGCCTTCTGCTCGCCCATAATCACGCGGCCCACCATCATCTTTACGATGTCGTCCTTGGTGACCTCGGCGGTGTTGACGGTGCCGACGTACTCGCCGTCACGCATGACGGTGACTCGGTCGGAGATGCGGTTGATCTCGTCCATGCGGTGGGAGATGTAAATCATGCCGATGCCTTTTTCCTGCAGCTCGCGCATGATTTTGAACAGCTCCTCCACCTCGGGCTGGGTCAGGGCGGCGGTGGGTTCGTCCAGCACCAGCAGCTTGCAGTCCCGGCTGATGGCCTTGGCAATCTCCACCATCTGCTGCTTGCCCACGGTCAGGGAACTCAGCTTGACACCGGGGTCGATCTTCACGCCCAGATGGTCGAACAGCTCCTGGGAGCGCTGCTCCATCTCGCCGTCGTTGATCAGGCCGCCGGCCATGCTCTCGCGGCCGATGAAGATGTTCTGCGCTACGGTCAGGTCGTTCATCATATTCAATTCCTGATGAATGACGCTGATGCCGGCATTCTGAGATTCCGCAATGTGGTTGAACTCCACGGGTTGACCCAAATACTCCACCGTGCCGCCATCCCGCTTATAGATGCCGCACAGCACCTTAATTAAGGTGGACTTGCCGGCACCGTTTTCGCCCATGAGGGCGTGGACCTCGCCGGCCCGCAGGTCGAAATCGACCCCTTTCAGGGCGTGAACACCGGAAAAGTACTTCTGGATGCCCTGCATACGCAGAATTGTTTCGCCCATTCGAGCCTCCCCTTTCCTGAACATAATGTAATGAACCGCAAGAGGGTGAAACGTTTCACCCGGCGGAACCCTTGGAAACTGGTTGTTTCTCCCGAAAAGTTGCACAAAAAATCGAACAATTCAAATGCCGTTTTTTATACTATAATAAATTTCACCAAAAAAAGCAAGGGTTTTTTGAAAAAATTGTATTGACAGCGCAAAAATCATTCTATATTATGAAAGAGAGGGAGGCAACGGCCCTGTGCATTGAAAAGGCGAAACGTTTCGTCTTTTCGCGGGGCGGAGCAAGAAAACGGAGGGATTCATGGCTACCATCAAGGATGTTGCCCGTGCGGCAGGGGTTTCTCTTGCCACGGTTTCCAAATATATAAACGGCGGCAACGTCCGGGACGAGAACGCCCGGGCCATTCGGGATGCCATCCAGGCGCTGGATTATCGCGTCAATCCCTTTGCCCGCAGTCTGAAAACTCAGCGCAGCCGCTCCATCGGCGTGCTGCTGCCCGACATTTCCGCGCCCTTCTTTGGCACGGTGGTCACGGCCCTGGACCGCTACCTGCGGGAACACGGCTATCACACCCTGATCTCCTGCTACAACTCCAACCACGCTATGGAGCGGGACAATCTGCGTTTTCTGATTTCTGCCGGCATTGATGGGCTGATCTACATTCCGGAGTATCTGTCGGCGGAGGAATATCACGAGCTGACGGCCAACTGCAACGTGCCTGTGGTGCAGATGGACCGCATGGTGCAGGGGCTGGACAGTGACACGGTGCTGGTGGACAATGCCGACGCGGTTTACAACGCCACCGCGCTGCTGATCGAAAAGGGGCATCGGCGCATCGCCATGATCTCCGGCCCCAAGTACGTCTTTACCGCCAAGGAGCGGCAGGTGGGCTATCTGCGCGCCCTGTCCGACCACGACATCCTGTTTGAGGACTGCTGGTTCATCAACGGCGAACACTCCTTTGCCACCGGTTATACCGGTTGTCAGCAGTTGTTGGATCTGTCCGACCGGCCCACGGCCATTATCTCCACCAACTACGACATCACCATCGGCCTGTTCACCGCCGCCCGGGAGCGGGGACTGCGCATCCCGGACGATATTGACGTGTTCGGGTTTGACTGTGTGGATGTGTGTACCATGATGAAGCCGCCCCTGCCCGTGATCTACCAGCCGGAGCAGTTGATGGGGCAGACTGCGGCCAAGTGCCTGGTCCAGCGGCTGGAGGGATATACCGGCGCGCCCCGGCTGACCCGGCTGAAGTGCCGCGTGATCACGGGTTGATTTGGAATATAAAAGCGGTGGTCGCTTTTATATATATAAGGAAGTGTCTGTTTTAATTACTGCCGCAGCCCTGCGGCAAGAAAGTGGAGGAATATATTATGGCAAAGAACCGTTACGTTGGCGATTACCCCGTCATCGGCATCCGACCCATTGTGGACGGACGCCGCGGACCCATGATGCTGCGCGAGTCCCTGGAATCCCTGGTTTGGGCCATGGCGGAGGCCGCCAAGAAGCTGTTTGAGGAAAATCTGTTCTACTCCAACGGCGAGCCGGTCAAGGTGGTCATGGCGGACACCTGTATCGGCCGCGTGCCTGAGGCCGCCGCCTGCGCCGACAAATTCCGGAAAGAGGGCGTGTCCGTCACCCTGTCCGTGACCCCCTGCTGGTGCTACGGCTCCGAGACCATGGATATGGACCCCCAGACCATCAAGGGCGTTTGGGGCTTCAATGGTACCGAGCGCCCTGGCGCCGTGTATTTGGCCGCCGTGCTGGCCGGTCACGCCCAGAAGGGCCTGCCCGCCTTCGGCATCTACGGCCATGAGGTGCAGGACCGCGACCAGGTCACCCAGATCCCCGAGGACGTGAAGGAGAAGCTGCTGCGCTTCGGCCGCGCCGCCGTGGCCGTTGCCACCATGCGGGGCAAGAGCTATCTGCAGATCGGCTCCCAGTGCATGGGCATCGCCGGCTCCATCATGGACCAGGATATGCTGGAGAGCTACTTCGGTATGCGGGTGGAGTCCGTGGACGAGGTGGAGATCCTGCGCCGCATGGAAGAGGGCATCTACAACGAGGAGGAGTTCCAAACGGCCCTTGCCTGGACCAAGACCCACTGCAAGGAGGGTCGGGACGACAACCCCGACAGCGTGGAGTTTCTGGGTGAGGACCGCCGCATCAAGTTTACTCCCGAGGAGAAGGAAAAGCAGTGGGAGTTCACCGTCAAGATGTACTGCATTATCAAGGACCTGATGGCCGGCAATCCCAACCTGCCCGAGCAGTTCGTGGAGGAGAAGGTGGGTCACAACGCCATCGCCGGCGGCTTCCAGGGTCAGCGTCAGTGGACCGACCACTGGCCCAACTGCGACTACCCCGAGGCTCTGTTGTCCTCCACCTTTGACTACGAGGGCGCCCGGGAGCCTTACACCCTGGCCACCGAGAACGACATTCTCAACGGCATGGGCATGCTGATGATGCGCCTGCTGACCCACCGGGCCCAGATCTTCGCCGACGTACGCACCTACTGGTCCGGCGAGGCTACCGAGCGGGTTACCGGCTACAAGCTGGAGGGCAAAGCTGCCGAGTCCAACGGCATCATCCACCTGCTGAACTCCGGCGCCGCCTGCCTGGACGCCAGCGGTGTCTGCACCGATGAAAACGGCAACGCCACCATGAAGAAGTGGTGGGAGGTCACCGACGAGGACATCAAGAAGATGACCGACGCCACCGTGTGGTGCGAGGCCGGCTTCGACAACTTCCGCGGCGGCGGCTTCTCCAGCCACTACACCACCAAGGCGGAGATGCCCTGCACCATGATCCGCCTGAATTTGGTCAAGGGCCTGGGTCCTGTGCTGCAGATCGCTGAAGGTTGGACCGTTAACCTGCCCGACGAGGTGTCCGACACCCTGATGGAGCGCACCAACCCCACCTGGCCCTGTACCTGGTTCGCTCCCCGCTGCGACGGTAAGGAGGGGTCCCCCTTCAAGACCGCCTACGAGGTCATGATGAACTGGGGCGCCAACCACGGCGCCATCTCCTACGGCCACATCGGTGCCGACCTGATCACCATGTGTTCCATGCTGCGTATCCCTGTGTGTATGCACAACGTACCTGAGGACGACATCTATCGTCCCGCCGCCTGGAACGCCTTTGGCATGGATAAGGAGGGCCAGGACTACCGCGCCTGCGCCACCTACGGCCCCCTGTACAAGTAATTTCACAACCGAAAAGCGGCGGTCTGCTGACCGCCGCTTTTCCCACTCTTTTGATTGGAGGATACCGTTATGCTGAAGAATATTCCCCCCATCCTTTCCCCCGAGCTGCTGAAGGTGCTGGCCGAGATGGGCCACTCCGACCGCATCTGCCTGGGTGACGGCAACTTTCCCGGCAGTGCCATGGCCAAGGCCAAGAACGCCATCTTCCTGCGGGCCGACGGCCACGGCATCCCCGAGCTGCTGGATGCCATCCTGCAGGTGATGCCCCTGGACACCTACGTGGATACCCCTGTCATGCTCATGGAGAAGATGGACTGCGACAAGGACCTGCACATCCCCGTGTGGGACGAGTATAAGAAGGTCGTGGCAAAGCACGACGAGCGCGGCGGGGACGCCGTGGGTGCCTACGAGCGGTTTGCGTTCTACGAGCAGGCCAAGGACTGCTACTGCATCCTGCAGACCGGCGAGACCGCCATTTACGCCAACGTCATCCTGCAAAAGGGTGTGATCAAGTAGGATGGACAAGGTGATCTCCGTCATCAGCACGGTGCTGCCGGTGTTTTTGGCCCTGGCCCTGGGTATGCTGTGCCGCAGCCGTAGGCTGCTGACCCGGGAGGGTGTGGACGGCCTGAAAACCGTGGCCATCAACCTGACCCTGCCCTTCGTGCTGTTCGACGCCTTTGCCAAGGCGGAGTACACGCTGCAGGCCCTGGTCCAGCCGCTGCTGGTATTTGTGGCGTGCTGCGGGGCGCTGGGCCTTGGTATGCTGGTCATCCGGTTCAGCGGCAGCAAGAGCCGCCTGGCCCCCTTCCTGGCCTCCGGCTTTGAGGCGGGTATGCTGGGCTACGCCCTGTTCGTTATGCTGTTCCCTGGGGTCAGTACGGCGAAATTCGCCATTTTGGACCTGGGACAGACCTTGTTTGTCTTCACTCTCTATAAGGTGCTGCTTTCCGGCAAGAGGGACTTCCGGGCTGTTGGCCGGGATATGGTCACCTCCCCGGTGCTGTGGGCGGTGTTCCTGGGCGTGGTGGTCGGCGCCACCGGCCTGTACGCCAGTTTGGGTCCGTGGGGCGGCGTGGTGGAGTCGGTCACCGGTTTTATGGCGGCTCCCACCGGAGTCATCATCCTGCTGAGCGTAGGCTACGACCTTGTACTGCGGGACATTCCGTGGAAACAGACCGGCGGGCTGGTGGCCATGCGCCTTGGTGTGATGGCGCTGATGCTGGCGGTCATTGTGGGGTTGAATCGAACGGTGCTGGGTGGTATGATATTCGAGGGCGCGGCGGTGCTGATGCTCATTCTGCCGCCTCCCTACGTCATCCCGGTCTTTGCCGACGAGCCGGCGGAGCGGGGGCAGATCTCCTCCGCCCTGTCCGCCCTGACCCTTGTGACGGTGGTGCTGTTTGCCCTGCTGTCCGTGGCCCGGGGATAAGAAAGGAAGAAAACCATGAAACCTGTTTATGCGAATACCTTTGGCCTGCGCAAGGTGACTTCTCCCGATGGGGACATTGTGGAGGTCACTCTGGACGTGAGCTATAAGTACATGGAGACTGCCATGACCCTGTCGGGCAATGGCATGGAGGCGGTGTCCACCCCCGCGGCGGAGCAGGTGGCCAGTTTGGTCATGACCCGCAACAGCGCCCTGGCCCTGCGCAATCTGCTCAACGCCACCCTTGGGGAGGAGTAAGATGGCCGTCGGACTTGTGCTGCTGGACCTGGATGGCACCATGCTGACTTCGGACAAGCAGATATCCCCGGCCACCTACGCGGCCCTGGAGCGGGCGGCAGCCATGGGGGTGCATATCGTACCCTGCACCGGCCGGTTCTACGATGCCGTTCCTCAGGTGGTGCGGGACCTGCCCTTCGTGCGGTATTTCATCACCGTCAACGGCGGCAACGTGCTGGACCGGCAGGCGGGTGAGCTGCTCTTCCGGGCGGAAATTCCCCTGGAGCGGGGGCTTGAGCTGTTTGATTACATGGAGGGGCTGCCCGTCATCTACGACTGCTTCGTGGACGGGGCGGCCTACATGGAGCGGCGGAATTACGAGCGTATCGACCAATTCATCTCCGTCCCCAAGGACAACGAGATGGTCAAGGCTCTGCGCAAGCCGGTGGAGGATCTGCGGCAATTTGTGCGGGAAAAGGGGCAGTCGATGCAGAAAGTGCAGATGTTTTTCGCAGACATCGGCCAAAGAAACGCCATGCTGCCCCGGGTCCGGGAGCAGATCCCCGATTTGCTGGTCAGCACCTCCCTGGTGAACAACATTGAGTTTACCGTCCCCACGGCCAGCAAGGGTGCGGCCCTGCGGTTCCTTGCCCGCCACCTTGGTGTGGCGGTGGCGGACACCATGGCCTTTGGGGACATGGACAACGACCGGTCTATGGTGGAGACGGCGGGGGTCGGCGTTGCTATGGGCAACGCCGAGCCGTGCCTGAAGGACGTCGCCGACTACATCACCGACACCAATAACGACGACGGTGTGGCCAAAGCCCTTGAAAAATTTGTGTTTGGGTGAAAAAAGCGGACTGTGCAAAGCACAGTCCGCTTTTTGTCGCGTTTTTAGAAGGTGTTGCCCTTGAAATCGCTCTTGGGGGGGACGTAGTCGCCGAAGTAGTTGGCGAAGTCCATGCCCAAATATTCGCACAGGTCCAGTACCTCTACCATGGTGTTGTCCAGCACGGGGATGCCGTTTTTCATGCGGTCGGCCATGGCCTCCACTTCCTTCTCGCCGTGGGTGTAGATACGGTCAGCGCCCTCGGCTTTGGGGGAGTTGCGCAGCTCCTGCAGGTAGCCGGACAGATGCTCCCGGATGGCGGCGGCGTCCCCGAAGATGTTGGGGTCGATGGCCACGAAGCCGTGGCACACGAGTCCGCGGTTGTTCATGGTGGTCAGGTGGGAGGGGGCGCCCAGGGACAGAATGGAGGAGAAGATCTCGCACAGCATACCGAAGCCGTAGCCCTTGTGGCCGCCGAAATCCTCGGTGTCGCCGCCCAGGGGCATAATGCCGCCGCCGTTCTTGGCGGTGATGTTCTTCAGCACGTCGTCGGCGTCGGCGGAGGGCTTGCCGTCCTTGTCCAGGGCCCAACCCTCGGGCATCTCCTTGCCCAGCTTGTTGTACATCTCCAGCTTGCCCCGGGTGACCACGGTGGTGGAGGCGTCGAAGAAGAAATTATACGGCTCGGCGGGCATGGCCACGGCGATGGGGTTGGTGCCGATCATAGCCTTGCGGCCGTAGGTGGGGACCATAATGGCGGTGGTGTTGGTGCAGGACATACCGATCAGACCCTGGTCGCAGGCCATCTTGGCGTAGTAGCCGGCGATGCCGTAGTGGTTGGAGTTACGGACGGTGACGATGCCGATGCCCACCTTTTTGGCCTTTTCAATGGCCATGGTCATGGCCTTGTGACCGATGAGCTGACCCATGCCGTCGTGGCCGTCGATGACGGCGGAAACGGGAGTTTCGAACACTACCTCGGACTCCACACCCAGCTTGATCATGCCCCGCTCGATGCTCTTGTGGTAGCGGGCCATGCGCTGCATACCGTGGCTCTCGATGCCGTACAAATCACTCAGCAGCAGCACGTCGGTGATGATGCGGGCCTGCTCCTGGGTAAAACCGAATTTGGGGTTGGTGAACGCGTCCATACACAGACGGTCCAGGGTTTCGTAGCTCCAGTACTGGGTCGCCATAGAAACACATCCTCTCTGTAAGGGGTTAACAGGTGTATTATACTCCAAACCGGCGCAAAAGAAAAGTGTTTCTTGCGCTGTACAACAAAAAACCGGCGGGAGGAAAGCCTCCCGCCGGTTTTTATGCGGTTTTAAGAGGTTGGATTACACGCCGGCCTTGGAGCGGCGAATGGCCTCGGCCTCGGACACACCGTTCTTGAGGGTGTAGCCGGCCAGGGGAACGATCTTCTCGTGGATGGCATCCAGGATCCAGGAAGCCTGGGGGAAGAAGAACTCGTCGAACTCGTAGGGAGGAGTGATCCAGTTGCGGGCGCCCACCACCACGGGAGGAGCGTCCAGATCGTCGAAGCACAGGTCGGTGATCTTGGCGGCCACGTCGTTCAGGAAGGAGCCACGGGCGCAGGCGTCGGAAGCCAGAACCACACGGCCGGTCTTGCGGACGGACTCCACGATCTTGGTGTAGTCCAGGGGCACCAGGGAGTGGATGTTGATGACCTCGGCCTCCATGCCGTACTTCTCGCTCAGCTCCTTGGCGGCGTCCATGGCGCGGTACAGGGTGGCGCCGATGGTCAGGATGGTGATATCCTTGCCGTCGCGGACCTTGTTGGTGTCGCCGAACTCGATCTCATAGCGCTCGGCAGGCACGCCGCCCTCGTGGAACTGCTCGCCCACGTCGTAGATGCGCTGGCTCTCGAAGAAGACCACGGGGTCGGTGCCCTTCAGGGCGGACTCCATCAGACCCTTGGCCTCCCAGGGGGTGGCGGGGAAGCAGACCTTCAGGCCGGGGATGTGAGCGCACAGAGCGGTCCAGTCCTGGCTGTGCTGGGCGCCGTACTTGGAGCCGACGGACACGCGCAGGACCATGGGCATCTTCAGGATGCCGGCGGACATGGACTGCCACTTGGACATCTGGTTGAAGATCTCGTCACCGGCGCAGCCGATGAAGTCAGCGTACATCAGCTCCACCAGAGCGCGGCCGCCGGACAGGGCGTAACC
>SVLO01000006.1 GCA_015067885.1 Oscillospiraceae bacterium
GATTTGAGTGTACTTCTAAACGAGGAGGTAAGCGAAATGGCCAAATGTGAATTCTGCGACAAGGGCATGGTGTTCGGCATTCAGGTGTCCCACTCCCACCGCCGTTCCAACCGCCCCTGGAAGCCCAACGTGAAGCGTGTCAAGGCGATCGTGAATGGCGCCCCCACTCATGTGTACGTCTGCACCAGATGCCTCCGTTCCGGTAAGGTCACCCGTGCGGTGTGATTGAATAGGCAAATTAAAACTCCGTGTCCGAGTGGACACGGAGTTTTTTTATGCCTTGATCGCGGCAAGCACCGCTTCCAATTCCTTTTCGGTACAGCAGGTGTTCATGTACTGCAGCAGGGCGTTGACCGACATCTGCCGGGGCAATCCAAATTCCTTCAGCAACGCCGCCCGGCGCGCCCCACTGTCCGGTGTACCGGCAAGGCCCATGGCCATCAGGTCCGCCTTGGTCAAAGCCAGGTCGCACGCCGGTCCGTCCTCCTCCCCCAGCACCGTGGCACCGGCGTTACGCAGGGCCTGTTCCAGTACGGAGGGTGTCATCCCCTCCACGCCCAGCTTGCCCTCTTTGCCCGGGCGGGCCTTGCGCCGCTCCTTACCCATGATGTCAGGCACGTAGGCGTGCTTGAGGTATTGGGACCCAATGGCGCTTTTGATACGGTTCCGAATGACAAACCCCGCCCCATCCGGGTCGGTAAAGACGATCAGCCCCCGCTTTTGAGCCAGTTGCCGCAGCAGTTCCATCTGCTCCCCGTCCCTGAAGATGCCAAAGCCCGCCGTTTCCACGATGAGGGTATCCACCACCTGAGACAGGGTGTTCTTGTCGTAACGCCCCTCCACCACGATGGCTTCGCGAATACGCAGCATCCCTTCGCCCCCTCAGTTGGCCTTGCCCGCCGGGGTGGACAGCTCCAGCAGCAGGTCGGCCATCAGCTCCCGCTCGGTGCCGCTGCTGGACTTCAGGGCCAGGTCGGTTTTGGCACAGGCAACCAGCGCCTTGCGGCACCAGGCCAGGGAAAAGCGCCTGGCATTGTTCATCAGCTTTTCCGCGGGGTAAGCCTTCATGCCCCATTGAGCCGCCAGGTCCCCCGCCGTACCGCGGCGTTCCATGCACAGGCGGGCCGAATACAACTGCCGCAACTGCTTTCCAAGGGCAGCCAAAATAGGAATGGCCTTCTCCTGCATTTGGAACAGCTCACCCAGTACCTGCGCCGCTTTGTCAAAGTCCCCAACGCCGATGGCATTGGTCATCTCAAACACCACCGCATCCAGCTGGGGCGTGGCCACCGCGTCAATATCCTGCCGGGTAATGCGCTGTCCCCGGGCATAGGCGCTGATTTTTTCAATCTCCCCGATGAGCGTGTTCATCAAATCGCCACACAGGAAAATCAAATAATTTGCCTGCTCCGTGTCAATATCCCGGCCCAAAGCGCGAAAACGCCTGTGGACCCAATCCACCAAATCTCCCTGGTCCTGTCGGGCAAATTCCACCACGCTGCCATGCTCCTTCAGCGCCATGGCCAGCTTGGTGCGGGCATCGGCCTTGTAGACCAGCGTGTCATATACAAACACGACACAGCAGTAGTCGGGCAGCTGCCCGAACAGGTCGGTCAGCGCCTGCCGGTCACTCTCTCCCGCCCGGAACAGGTCATAGTCCTCCACCAGCACCATGGTGCGCTCACTCATCATGGGCAGGGCATCCACCGTCTGCTCCAACAGCTCCGGGGTCAAATCCCTGCCGGGCAGTTGGTGCAGATTGAACTCCGCCATCCCCTGTCCCACCAGCTGCTCCTTCATCTTTTCCAGGTAGAAGCTGCGAAGGTACGCCTCCTCACCGTGAAGCACGTAAAGCCGCCCCAGGGTACCCGCGGCCAGGTCCTGTTTGAGTTGTTTGTAAGCAGAGTTGTCCGCTTTTTCCTTGGCAGCCATGCTGTCACACCCCTTTTACTTTGGGTCAGCAGTCAATGAGACTGTTCCTCGCACATCGGTTCTGTAAATCACGGCACCCGCCGTTTTGAATCGCTCCAGCGTTTCTGTGGTAGGGTGACCAAACCGGTTATAGGCACCCACGGAAATGACCGCGACCTCCGGCCGCACCACTTCCAGCAACTGTTGGGAGTTGGAGTGTTTGGAGCCGTGATGGCCGGCCACCATGATCTCAACGTCTGGCAGTTGTGCATGGGCCAGCAGCTTCTGCTCGCACTCCGTATTCATGTCCCCTGTGATAAGGACATCCTCCTGCCCTACGGTATACAGCACCGTAAGCCCCAGCTCATTGGCGCCTTCTTCGCCCAACGGCGGGTAGATGGTGAGGGTGGCCTTCCCCTGCTTCAGCACCGTGTCCTCCACAAGGAACAAAACCGGAATGTCCCGCTGCTGTGCCACCGTCAAAATACGCTGACGAAGCTCGGACTCCGGCTGAACATCCGGCAAGGCAATACACTTTACATCTACTCGGTCCAAAAGCTCCGGCACTCCATTTGCGTGGTCATCGTGGTAGTGACTGACCACCAGCAGATCCAACTCGGTGCGCCCATAGCTGTGCAGACGATCTGCTGCAATATCTCCGGGATTGTCGTAGCTGTCACCGCCGCAATCCACCAGCACAAAGTAGTCGTCATAGCGCAGCAGCACACTTTGCCCCTGCCCCACATCCAGTACGTCCACCTGCATGGGTGAGGCACGCAGTGACGCCGTGGTACAAATAATGGCCGCCACCAGGGTAATTGCCACCGAAGCACAGGGGACGATCATACGCTTTCTCCCCGGCAGCAGAAAGGTCAGTGCCAGCACCACGTAAACAAAGCCCATCCACAGCAGATACAGCTCCGGGCGGGCCGGGATAGCCGCGTAGGGGAACTTCGCCAAAGCGGTAACCACCCGGTAAAAGTATTCCGCTACCGGCACCGCCACCACACCAAGTATACCCGCCACGCCGGGGAGCAAAATACCCAAACAGCCCACCACGGCCCCGAACATAAACAAAAAGGACACCGACCAAGCACAAAGTACATTGGCAAGGGGAGAAACCAGCGATATGGTGTTAAAGTAATAGGCCGTCAGCGGCAGGGTAAAGACCTGCGCCCCCAGCGTTACCGACAGGACTGCGGTCACGGCGCGGATCCCACGGTAAAGCAGTCCTTTGAGTCCTTTTGCCGGCGTCATCCATGCCGTAAAACGATTTTGCAGCCGCTGGGTAAATAAGGCGATACCCGCCACCGCGCTGAAGGACAACTGCAGACCGATATCCGCGCAGGCATACGGGTTGTGCGCCAACAGCAAAAACAGCGCCAGCAACAACGAAGTGGGGGTGTCCCCCTCCCGACGCAGCAAGGGCGCAAGCTGCAGCATGACCAGCATCACCGCCGCCCGCACCGCAGACGCGGGACATCCCACCATCAAGGCAAACAAAACGATAACCGGTATGCTGACCAGCGCGGCAAACCGCTTTCTGCGTCCCAACATCAAATTCAAAAGGCCGGCCAAAAACGCCAGATGCATACCGGAAACCGCAACTGTGTGCGTCAACCCGGTACGATTCAGGCCGGAGATCATCAGCGGCTCCAATTGCTCCCGATTGCCGGTCACAATCGCGCGGACCAACGTCTGCGTCCGACCGGGAAAGGCCACCTCTATCCCTTGCTGCAGCCTATGGATGGCCTGCGCGGGGATCGTGGACAGGGGCGTATGCGCCGGGCGAACGATCTGCGCCTCCCCATAGGCGGTGGCCAGCAGAAACACGCCCTTTGCCGTGTTGTAACTCACTCGTTTCCCAAAGGTATTTTCATCGGAAAAGGTGCAGTGGGCCACTGTAGTCACCCTGTCACCGGGCTGCAGATCGGCATATTCGGCATCCAGATACAAGAACGCATCCGTATGTCCGCCTTGCGGCAGCTCGGCCCGGGTGCGCACCCGGACGCCGTAGTCCCGCTCCTCCGGCCACTCGGTGACCGTGGCGGTCAGGACGATGGTGGTATCGTCCAGTTGCCGGACCGGCTCCACAAACAATCGCTCATAGCCGCCGGTCCACAGCATACCAAGGGCCATGCCCGCACAGCACAACAGCGCCCGGCGGCGAAGCTTGTCCGGCAGAATTCGCCGCAACAGGGCAAGCAACAGGGCAATTCCGGCACACGCACCGCCCACCGGCCAGCGGTTCAGATCCGGAAACAGCAGGATTGCCGCAAACACCGCCACGGCAAAGCCACCGGTAAAGATAGCGAGTTTGCGCATAAATCCTCCGATTAAAACAGTTTGATTTCTGTCGTATCCTTGGGTGAAAGCACCCCAATACGCCGCAAGATCGGCATCATGCTGTTAAACAGTATGTAAAGCAGTATGGTCTTGGGCGCAATCATAGCAACATTCTTGATCAGACTAGGGACAAACCAGCCCCAATAGCCTGCCCAGTTTCCGTCGCCGCGGGTCATGACCGCCCACACCGAACCAAGCAGCGCATTGACCAGCAGGTTGACGGCGATGTTGGCAATGAGAATACTGACGACTGTAATGCGGCGGCGATAGAAGCACACGGCGTAAATCAGCACACCCAGCATGGTGGAGATGGTGTAGCCGAAAAAGAACTCACCGCTGGGCTGCAGGATAAATCCGAGGATATCCTCAACAAATCCGTACACAAGGCCAACCACCGGGCCGCACACCACAGCGCACATGGCCCGGGCCAAAAAACCGAAGGACATCTTCGTGTGGAAGATAGGGATGCTCGGGATCAGGGACAGCGCCCTGGCCATGGCCACCATCAAGGCGGCAAACACGATCATACGGGTATTGCGCAAATTCGCAAAGCCCCAGTCCACACGCCTGTTTATAACAAAGTGATCCAGCAGCACACACAGGCACAGCAGGACCAACGGCCACACCACCACGGTATCAACATCTATGGTCCCGTCCTTCATGCGGGCAATCAGCTTCTCCCACAGCGGTTTCGACAGTTCAAAGGCGCCGATGGCAATCACCGCGGGCAGCACTCTGCGCGGAATTTCCCACCAAAGCGTTCCGTTGCGCATTCCCTCCACCAGCGCGTAGAGCAGGAAGGCCACGCCCAGCACGCCCCACCAGCCAAGCAGCGTCCACAGCAGTGACCAGGTGTGTTGGCTCCACCCTTCACTCAGCCAGGCCCAAATCGACCGTTCGCCCGCCAGGGCCAGCACAGACTTGACCTGAACCAACAGGCAATAAATCCCGGCAAATGCTGACCAAAGGGGTATGCGCCATTTGCTGCGTTGTTTTTGTTGCATAAAAACTCCTCCTCGTGCGTGATGGCAGCCCACGTGGTTGGGCAAGCCGCACAGAGGAGGGAATTTTCTCCGGTATGCGGCAGTGGGAACCGGTTTGCGTACTGCAAGCCAACGGCTATTCGTCCGGCGGACAGTCCCTGTTCCGCCGGCACTCAGCACCCAAAAAGGGCGCAGCACACGCAAGCCTAAGCTGCCTGTTTCTTTGACCGTTTCAGTTTACCGCTTTTGGTCGAAAATTGCAATAGCTTTTGCCCTTTTTGCACCGAAAAACACCCCCGGCTCATAAACTGAATCGGGGGTGTTTCTATGGATGTTTTATTGGACAGCCGCACACTGGTGGTCGCCGCCGTTATTTTGGCCTGTATTCTGTCTAAAGAGCGCACGGAAACGGAGATGGCGCAGCTTGCCGCCTTTCTCACCGTGGCGGGCGACACTCTGGCTCTGCTGGCCTTTCAGCCCAATTGCGACTGCGACTCCCCTATCGAGTGAGATAGTCACGTATCTCGTCCATACGCCGGGAGGCATCCTCATAGCCCTCCCCCCACAGCAGGCGCAGCTTTTCCACGTTCCGCTCGGTACGTGACACGCCATGGGTGGTCTGCGGCGCGATGACCAGCACCTTACCCTGTCGTTCCAGCTCGAACAGCCGTTGGCGACAGGCGTTGTAATCCTCCGCCCGGCGGCGCATGGTATCACAAAACTCCGGCCACTTGCGGTATCTGCGCAGCACCAGCGGCAGGCTGCGATCGGCGGTCTTTACATAGTCCCGTGGCCGGGTCAACACCGTGATCACCCGGTCGCATCCCTGCTCCAAGGCGCGCTGATAGGGAATGGAGTCCGCCACACCGCCGTCCATGCACACCACCCCTTCTACGGAAAAGCTGGGGAACATCAGGGGCAGGGCGCAACTGGCCTGCAGCACAAGGCTGCTGCCCTCTTTGTCCCTCGGAACGGTGCAGTATCGGGCCTTGCCGCTGTCCAGTTCCGTCACCACCGCCTCTACCTGCCCGGGGAAGGCGGCAAAGGTTTCGTAATCAAAGGGTACAAGGGTATCCGGAATTTGGCGAAATGTGAAGTCCAGCCCAAAATAGCTGCGGTTTTTGGGGTTGAGCAAATTGGCAAGTCCCATATATTTGCGGCTTCCGGCAAAGCGGGTAACGATTTCCAGGTTGCGCCCGGATTGCTTGGAAACATAGCTCACGCCGTAGGCAATACCAGCCGATACGCCCACTACATAGTCGGCCAGCACGCCGCCCGCCAGTAATCCGTCGCATACACCGCTGGAATAGATGGTACGCAGGGCGCCGCCCTCCAGCACCAGACCCGTTTTCATTCCCTCACCCGCTTTCGTCCTTTGTCTGATTTTACCCCCGTTTTCAAACTTTTGCAATTGATTTTTCCGTGCGCTGTGCTATGATAAACTCACCAAGGAAAAGGAGGTCCTTTCTATGGATAAGATTTATCGCAGCGTGGAGCAGCTCATCGGCAACACTCCCCTGCTGGAGCTGGCTCGCTACGGTGCCGCCCACGAGGTCCGGGCCACCCTGCTGGCCAAGCTGGAGTTTCTCAACCCCGGCGGCAGCGCCAAAGACCGGGTGGGCGTTGCTATGCTGGACGACGCCGAGCAGCGTGGTCTGCTGTCCCCCGGCAGCATGATCATCGAACCCACCTCCGGCAACACCGGTATCGGCCTGGCCTGCGTGGCTGCCGCCCGGGGCTACCATGTCATTCTGACCATGCCGGACACCATGAGCGCCGAGCGGCGTACCATGCTGCAGGCCTACGGCGCCCAGTTGGTACTGACCCCCGGCCAGTTGGGTATGCAGGGCGCCATCGACAAAGCCAACGAGATCGCCCAGGCCAACCCCGGCAGCTTCATCGCCGGTCAGTTCACCAACCCGGCCAACCCCGCCGCGCACTACGCCACCACCGGCCCGGAGCTGTGGCGGGACACGGAGGGGAAGCTGGACGTCTTCGTGGCCGGCGTGGGTACCGGCGGCACCCTGACCGGCACCGGCCGCTATCTGAAGGAGCAAAATCCCGGCATCGAGCTGATAGCGGTGGAGCCGGCCGGCTCCCCCCTGCTGTCCGGCGGCCAGGCCGGCCCCCACGGCCTGCAGGGCATGGGCGCCAACTTCATTCCCGACATTTTGGACACCACGCTCTATGACAGGGTCATCACTGTCACCGAGGAGCAGGCCTACCAAACCGGCCGGGAGCTGGCCCGACAGGAGGGCGTGCTGTGCGGCATCTCCTCCGGCGCGGCGCTGTATGCCGCCACCCAGTTGGCAAAACGACCCGAGTATGCCGGCAAGTCCATTGCCGTGCTGCTGCCCGACTCCGGCGACCGCTACTTCTCCACCCCCCTGTTCCGGGAATGATCCACCGGCCTTCCAACGCACGACCCACATGGGTCGTGCGTTTTGCCTTGCCAATATTGCGGTTTTAATTGTAATTCTTGTGGTGTGGCACACAGAGTAATTGACTTTCGAGCGGCGGAAAATTATAGTTGAACTATCATGAACAGGAGGGGTTTTTATGCTCCACTCCAAACAGGATTTTATCCAATGTCTGAACCAAATCGTTGACCCGCTGGAGAAGTATTTTATCCCCGGTCGGGCAGGTATCAAGTGCGGTTGGTCGGGCAGCTCTTATCCCGACAGCACCGCCAGGCTGGAGGCCTTTGCCCGCACCCTTTGGGGCCTTGCCCCCCTGTGGGGCGGCGGCAACACCAGCAAGCTGGACCCTCTGTTTTTGGAGGGCATCATCAACGGTACCGACCCCTGCCATCCCGAGTACTGGGGCGAAATGCCCGATTCCCAGCAGCCCCTTGTGGAGGCGGCTCCCTTTGGCCTGGCTTTGGCCCTGGCCCCCGAAGTAGTATGGGACCCTCTGACCGACAAGCAGAAAGAGAACTTCTACAACTGGCTGGAGCAGGCCAACCACGCCACCGCCTGCGAGAACAACTGGAAGTTCTTCGCCGTACTGGTCAACCTTGGTTTCAATCGGGTGGGTATGCCCTACAATGAGGCCGTTGTCCGCCACGGCATCGACTGTTTTGACGAATACTACAAGAGCGATGGCTGGTACAGCGACGGACATGGCAATCGCATGGACTACTACATCGCCTTCGCCATGCATTTCTATACCCTGATTTACGCCAAGGTCATGGAAAAGGACGACCCGGAAAACAGCAAGAAGTACAAGGAGCGCGCCTGCCAATTTGCCAGGGACTTCATCTACTGGTTTGCCGAGGATGGCGGCGCCATCGCCTTTGGCCGCTCCCTGACCTACCGCTTCGCCCAGTGCTGTTTTTGGAGCGCCTGTATCTTTGCCGACATCCACCCCTTCCCCATAGGCGTTATGAAGGGCATCATCGCCCGTAACCTGGAGTGGTGGCTGTCCCACCCCATCTTCGATAACGGCGGTGTGCTGTCCGTGGGCTACGGCTACCCCAACCTGAACATGGCCGAAACCTACAACGCCTACGGCTCCCCCTACTGGGCGCTGAAATCCTTTTTGATTTTGGCGCTGCCTGATGACCACGAATTCTGGTCGGTCGAGGCCCTGCCCCTGCCGGAGCTGGACGCCGTCCACCCCATCCCCCAGGCCCTGATGACCATTCAGCGGTTCAAGGGCTACCCCATCGCCCTGACCGCCGGCCAGTGGCTGAACTGGAACCCCTCCCACATCGCCTGGAAGTATTCCAAATTCGCTTACAGCTCCAAGTACGCCTTCTGTGTCCCCCGTACCGTGTCCTCCATCCGTGAGGCCGGCGCGGACAGTATGCTGGCCTTCAACATCGACGGCCAGATCTACGTGAGAAAAGCGTGCCTGGACTTCCGCATGGAGGAAGATGGCAGCATTTGGTCCCGCTGGTCCCCCTTCCGGGGCATCGAGGTGGAAACCACCCTCATCCCCACTGCCGACGGCCACCTCCGCCGTCACAAGGTGACCTGTAACGAGGCCTGCTGCGCCTACGATTGCGCCTTCGCCCTGCCCACCGAGTTGGATACCCGCGGCGCCAACCAGGCCGCCGCCCGGCCCGGCACCGGCAGCATCACAGGTGACGGCCTCAGCGCCGCCCTCTCCAGCGACCCCAGCACCAACCTGCTGCACCCCAAGAGCTTTATCAAATACGTGTACTACGAATTCCCCGCGGGTACCACCACTGTGGAGACCCGGGTCGTCTACCCCGACTAATTACCATATTACGACAAAAGCTGTCAAGGTTTTATCCTTGACAGCTTTTTGTTTCAGTTCACTTGCAGGCGTTTTGCCAGCGCTCCGTCCGGGGTGACCACGGCGGTTTCGTAGGTGGTGTAGACCACCATGCCGGGCCGGGCGCCGGCAGGTTTTTTGACGAATTTCACCGGGGTATAATCCACGGGGATCTTGTCGCCCTCCCTGCCCTGGGAGAACCAGGCCGCCAGACAGGCCGCCTCGTTCAGACTCTGCAGGTCAGGGTCACGCCCCTCGGTCCACAAAATCACGTGGGAGCCGTGGATTTTCTGCGTGTGCAGCCAAATATCGCCCTTGGATGCCAGTTTCGTGGTCAGCAGGTCGTTTTGGGTGTTATTCTTGCCCACGGAAATGCGCATACCGGTAGAGGAGCGGAATTCCATGGGCTTGCCCGCCACACGCTTTTCCCGTCCCTTGGCTTTGGAGGCACGGCGCAGATAACCGGTGTCCACCAGCTCCTGCCGGATCTCCTGCAGGTCACGCTCTCCCTGGGCCTTGGCAACGCTTTCCAGCACGCTGTTGAGGTACTCCAGTTCCTTTTGTCCCTTTTCGATTTGAACGGTCAGCATCTGCTCGGCGGTTTTGGCCTTGTTGTAGTCCTTGTAGTATTTCGCCGCGTTTTGCTGGGGGTTAAGCAGCGGGTCAAGGGGGATGTCGATCATACCCCCCTCCGGGTCGTAGAAGTTCAGAGCAGTCAGGCGGGCCATGCCACGGCTCATGGCGTGCAGGTTGGAGGTGATGATGTCGCCCATCTGCCGCATCGGCTCCCGATCCGCCGCCCGTTCCAGCTCCTGCTGCTGCAGGCCCAGCTTACGGGCCGTCCGGTCCCGGGCATTGGTCAGGGTACGGATCATGTCCTGCCCCTGCTGGCGCACCCGTTCCTGAGTCTCCCGGGTGGAATAGAAGTTATCCAGCAGCGTGCCGAAGTCCGCTTCCCTGCCCAGGGTCACAAGATCCCCATATTGCCCTATGGGCATAAAGCTGAAGTCCCATGGCTTATTTTCTTTATAAATAACAGTTGGTGTAAAGTTGTTTTCATTTACATAATTTCGCAGTATTTCGACCGCCTTCGCCACCGTGTCCGGGGTAACCTCATACATCCGAACGTCCGTATTCCCTCCGGCCAGGTAAGCCAGCTCCCGGCAAATCAGCGGTGACAGACCCCCAAAGGTGTCCAGCAGCCAGCGCTCCACCTTCGCCTCCTCCGGGGCGGCGGCGATCACCTGTTCCAACTCCTCCCGGGCCAGGGCAAAGGGGTCCAGCTTGTCCTGCGTCGGGGGCAGGCGGTAGAACATCCCGGGCAGGATCTGCCGCTGTTGGGACAGGTCACTGTCCACCCGGCGCAGGCTGTCCATGATGCGGCCCTCGCCGTCCAGTAAAATCAAATTGGCCCGACGGCCCACGGCCTCCAGCACCAGCTTGCGTTCTACCCGGTCCCCCAGTTCATCGGTACACTCCAGGGCAAAGATCAGCACACGCTCCAAAGGCGGCTGCTCCACACGCAGGATGCGCGCCCCGGTCAGGTGCTTGCGCAGCAGCATACAGAACATAGGGGGCTTGTCCGGGTTTTCCCGGGAAATAGCGGTCAGCTGGGCCCGGGGATGAGAGGGGTTGGCAGACAACAGCAGTTTGCAGTTGCCCTGCACTCCGCGCACAGCCAGCACGACCTCATCCCGGCCCGGCTGGTGGATTTTATCTACCCGACCTGCGCAAACGGCGCCGCGTATCTCCTCCGCCACGGCGGTCAGACAAATGGAATCAAGAGGCATGGTCATCCCCCTCCATCATCTGACCGAACAGCTCGTTGATGCGATCGTGCCGTCCTTGCAGCCACAGCCAACCAAACAGCGTCTCCAGGGCAGTGGCGGTCTGATACTGCCCCCGGCTGGCCGCCTTGGGGATGCTGTGGGGCGCGGCGTTGCGCCCCCGGCGGAATACATCTGCCTCTTCCTCGTTCAACAGCGGCAGGATGCGCTGGGCCATGACTGCCTGGGCCGGGGCGCTGACATAGGTAACGGTAGCCTTATGCAGATCCTTGGGCCGGGCCTTGCCATGGACGGCAAGCCAGCCCCGCACCAGCACCTCAAACACCGCGTCCCCTAGGTGGGCAAGGCCCAAAGAGGACGTGGTAAGCAGTTCATCTTTTGACATATTCAAATGGAGATAATCGGCCATAGTACCGCCTCCCGGTTCTTTCTTCGACCTATCTTACCACAACCTCACGCCCGGCACAACCTTTAATCTTGCATCTGCGGTCTGCCCTGAGCGTCAAAGCGGAATACCGCGCACAGCCGCCCCTCCACCCGCTCCATCCGGGCAAAGCAGAAAACTGGGGCGAGGGCAAAGGGGCGGGCGGTGTCAAAGGGCAGCGCTATGGCAAAGCCGTCCCCATCCTCCCGCACCAGCGCAGACAGCCCTCGGGCCGCCCGCCGCAGAATCGAGTCGCTCATACGGGGTTCCACCGCCTCCCGCACCCATCCCTTTCGAAGAAAGGACAGCGCCAGCACACACCGCCCGCTCTTGACAGGCCAACAGTCCGCCCGCTCAAGGCTGTCCCGGCTCACCCGCCGACACAGACGCAACCCGTCCCCTTCCGGTATGAGGGTCCCCAGCAAAAAATCGTTCCCTCTCCCCTGCAGCCATACCTTGTAAATTCCCCGGCCATCGTTGGGCCGAGTCGCCTCACAGCGCACAAAGGCGCCGTCTTCCGTCAGGCACAACCGCCCGCCGCCCGCCAGTTCAACGGTTTCCGCCATACCCACGCCCCCTTTTTCTATATAGTATGCGTGGGCAGACCGGGTTAGAAAAGCAAACGGCATCCCTCCGCAGAGGGATGCCGTTCCGGTTTGGTTTGGTTAGGGCAGCAGCTCGGCGGACACATCCACCGGCTCGGCATCGCCCCACAGGCGCTCCAAATCATAAAACTTGCGCGCCTCGTCGGTAAAGACGTGAACCACCACCGTGGAGAAATCCAGCAGCACCCAGGTACCGCCGTGATGCCCCTCCACGTGGTGGGCAGGTTCGCCGGCCTCGTCCATCACCTTCTCACAGGCATCGGACAGCGCCTTGATCTGCGTGGAAGATGTGGCGGAGCAAATCACAAAATAATCGGCTAAAGTAGTCAGCTCGGCAGTACGCAGCACCTTGATATCAATACCTTTTTTGCTGTCCAGCGCCTTGGCCAGCAAAACTGCGCTTTCATAGGAAGTCATCATCGTTCATTCTCTCCTTATTCAACGGGTGTTATCGCTTCCGGCTCCGGCTGGGTGGACGGTTCCGGCTGTGGCTCAGGGTCAGGGACAGGTTCCGGCGCAGGCTCCGGTTCAGGGGCCGGTTCCGGTTCAGGCTGTGGCTCCACCTCGGGTTCGGGGTTCAATTCCGGTTCCGGGGTGGGTTCCTCCTCCGGCTCGGGGTCAGGCTCCGGCGGTTGAGCCTCAGGTTTGCTTCCGGCATCCCTGCCCAAAGAGGCGTCGGCAAAGGTCCCGCTGGTCAGGTACAGGCCCTTGCTTCCTCTTTGGATCACCTCCAGATGCTCCGCCGTAATTTCGTCTTTGTAGGGATTCATACCGTTATTGATAATGGCCAGCATCTCATCCACCACGGGCAGAACATAGGCCGTTCCCCTGGAGTAGTTGGTATAGGGCATGGTGCAGAAGGAAACATCCTTCTCCATGTCGATCCCCATAGCCTTCTGCGCCAACCACACCAGGTTACCGGTGGTCAGATCGGTTTCCACATTTTTGGTGAAAATCTCAGCAAAGGTGCCGAAGTTCATCAAATGCTTGGCCTGCAGACACTCGCGCATCACGGCGACCAAAAAGTCCTGCTGGATTTTCATGCGGCCGGAGTCACCGATCTGAAAACTGCCGTACTCACCGTTGTTTTTGCGCCAACGGATAACCTCCATGGCATCCTCGCCGGTCAGACGGCGCAGCCCCTTATCCTGATGGATGTGCAAATCCTGCTCGGGGTCATCATAGTGCATATCGTAGGGTACGTCGAACTCCACGCCGCCCACGGCATCCACCAGCTGACCAACCACATCCCACTCCACCATGGCGTAGAAGTCGGGTACAATTCCGGTCAGCTTGCCCACTTGCTCCTTCAGGGCCGCCATACCCTTTTCCACCTGAGTCTCCTTCTCCTTGCCCTTGCACGAGTTGTAGACCGTATTCAGCTTCTTGTTGCGCCAGCCGACATTGACCATGGTATCCCGGGGCAGGCTCATGGCACTGACCTGCTTGCTTTTGGCGTTGAAGCTGACCAGCACCATAGTATCGGTGTTGCCACCGCCCCCGGTGTCCCGCCCCACCAGCAGAAACGTATACATACCGCTGCGGCGATCGCTCGGGGCCTCCGCAGCAGCGTTTCCGGGCTGGCCCTGAGGCACCTCAGGGGCGCGCACAAAGACAGAGTACACCACAACCAACGCAAGGACCGCCGCCGCCAAAACGATCAGCACCCACAGCAGCTTTCGACCCTTGGGGCTTCGGGCAAATGCAAGCATTGTTTCTTTGTTCATGTTACCCTCCTTACCCACGGCGGTCAAGCAGCCAATCGTGGGCCGCCTGGGTATTTTTGTGAATCGGCACGCCCCGCGCGTTCATTTCCTCAATGGTCATCTCCATACCACGCAGCAAAGCCCGGTCCAGATCCTCGTAAGCCAGGCGGCGCAACTCCTCCACACCGTCAAAGTCACGGGTCGGTTCCATATAATCGGCAATGTAGATGATTTTTTCCAGCAGGGACATATCCGTCCGACCGGTGGTGTGGTAAAAAATAGCCCGGTACACCTGCTCATCTTCTCCAAAAACGTGTTTGGCGATACACGCACCGGTTTTGGAGTGCAGCAGCTTGACCGCCCGCTGCTCCAGCTCGTCCAACTCCACTCCGTACTGACGGCAGATGGCCGTCTGTTCTTCCAAATTCAGATACTTGGTGCAGTCGTGGAGGATGGCCGCCCGGCGGGCCAGGGTTTCGTCCGCTCCCCAGTGGGCGGCAAGGCGGACCGCCTCCTCTTCCGTTCCCATAATGTGTGGGATTCGTTTGGCCCGCACCATGGAGTAGGAGCAGGCTCGCAGTTCGGGCAGCGCAAGGTGCTTCAAATCGGCGTCGGTGCCATACAGGCCATTGCGCAGAATGTAGCCGTAGACGGCGGGGGCCAGGTATTCCCGGCCCTTGCCCCGGGCCAGCATAGACCGCAGGTCTGTGGAGGAAATGTCCACCAGACCCGGCAGGGTAATGGTAGTCACCCGGGCGTTGTAGCTCTCCTGCAGGAATTTGCGCTGGGGCGCAAACAGTTCCTCCCCATCCTGCTCGGTCCGGCCAAAGGCGCACAGGCCCGCCAACCGGCAGATCTTTTCCGGCTGGCGCCAGTACTGGAAGGTCAGGAACATATCCGTCCCCATCAGCAGCCACAGCTCCGCCCCCGGATACAGGGCGGCCAGGGCCGTCAGGGTATCGGCGGTGTAGCTCTTCCCCTCCCGGCGCAGCTCGATGTCGCACACCTCCGCCACCCCAGGCAGGTTCAGGTTATCCGCCATCAACCGTGCCATTTCAAGGCGCTGCTCGGCGGTGGCCGTACCCTCGGGCAGTTGCTTGTGGGGCGGATTGGCCGCCGGGATCAGCAGCAGCTTGTCCAGACCCAGCACCTCCGCCGCCGTCCTGGCCGCGGCCATGTGGCCCAAATGGGGCGGGTTGAAGGTCCCGCCGTAAATACCGATTTTCACCTGCGTGTCACCTCACACGATACACGGGCATTTGCCCGGCGGTCAAACGGTCTTCTTCTTTTTGGTGGCCGGCACCAGCACGATCTTGTCCTTCTTGTCTTTGCGGTGGCTGGGTCGATACAGCACGAACTTGGTGCCGATGACCTGGACCACCTCGCTGCGGGTCAGGGGGGCCAGTTGATCGGCCACCTCCCGGGCGGACATGAGCGCATTTTCCAGCACCCGGCCCTTGATGAGTTCCCGAGCCTCCAGAGCGTCATTAGCCTGCTTGAGCAGATTCTCGCCAATGCCGTCCTTGCCCACGATCAAAATGGTGTCAATGCTGTTTGCAAGACCCCGCAGCTGGGCGCGCTGCTTACTTGTCAGTTCCATAGCTTCTGCGGCGGGGAATGTCCCCCGCCCTACCTCCTCATTTGGTTTTCAGGTATTCCTCCAGCTTCTCCTTAAACGCCTGCAGGGCGCGGCCCCGGTGGGAAATGGCGTTCTTCTCTTCAGGGGAAAGCTGGGCAAAAGTCTTTTTCAATTCCGGGATAAAGAATACGGGGTCATAGCCGAAGCCGCCCTCCCCCATGGGGGCAAAGGAGATGGTGCCGTGGCATTCCCCCCGGGCGGAGATCACGTCGCCGTTGGGAAAGCAACAGGTGATCACGCTGACAAACTTCGCCCCGCGGGTGTCCGCCCCGCGCATATTTTCCAGCAGCAGGCGGGTGCGGCCCGGGTCGTCCAGCCCCTCGCCGCCGTAGCGGGCGGAATAGACGCCGGGGGCGCCCTGCAGGGCGTCCACGCACAGGCCGGAGTCGTCGGCAATGGCGGGCAGGCCGCTGGCCTTCATGACCGCGTCAGCCTTGAGCAAAGAGTTTTCCTCGAAGGTGGTTCCCGTTTCCTCCACGTCGATGTCTACACCCACGTCCGCCTCGGAGCAGACCCGGATGCCAAGCTGGGACAGGATGGCATTCAGCTCCACCAGCTTCTTGGGATTCTTGCTTGCAAGGACCAGTTCCATGTCAGGTGTCCTCCCTTTACAGCTCAACGCCCAGAATGTCTTTCTGTATCTTTTGCAGCTCCGTCACACCCTTGTGGCACAGGCGGACCAACTGCTGCTGCTCCTCCAGGGTAAAGGGTCGCTCCTCGCCGGTACCCTGCAGTTCGATGAGTCTGCCCTGATCGTCCATGACGCAGTTCAGGTCCACCATGGCGGCGGAGTCCTCCTCATAGCACAGGTCCAGCAGGGCCACGTCGTCCACGATACCGGCGGACACGGCGGCCACGTAGCCGCTGACGGGGTACTCGGCCAACTGGCCGTTTTCCATCATCTTCTTAAAAGCCAGCATCATGGCCACAAAGCCGCCGGTGACGGAGGCGGTGCGGGTACCGCCGTCCCCCTGCAGCACGTCGCAGTCGATGGTGATGTTCCAGGGACCCAGCTTCTTCATATCCACCACGGAGCGCAGGGCGCGGCCAATAAGCCGCTGGATCTCCGCGCTGCGGCCATTCAGCTTCAGCTTGGAGATGTCCCGGCGGGACCGCTCCCGGTTGGCCCGGGGCAGCATGGAGTATTCGGCGGTGACCCAGCCCTCCCCCTCGGGGACGTGGCGGGGGGGCTTGTCCTCCACGCTGGCGGTACACAACACGTGGGTGTTGCCGCAGCGAATGAGGCAGGAGCCCTCCGCAAATTTATTGATGTGGGGAATGATTTCCACAGGACGCAGCTGGTCCACATTTCTTCCGTCAATTCTAGACATAGGATTTCCTCCCTATCTCATATCTCAAATAAGCGCTTGTGCGAATTCCTTGGGGTCAAAGGGTTTCAGGTCGTCGATGCCCTCGCCCACACCGGCGTACTTCACCGGCAAACCCAGTTCCTTGGCAATGGCAAGGGCGATGCCGCCCTTGGCGGTGCCGTCCAGCTTGGTCAGCACGATGCCGGTGATGCCGGCGGCCTCCTTGAACTGCTTGGCCTGCACAAGGCCGTTTTGGCCCGTGGTGGCGTCCAGCACCAGCAGGGTCTCCCGGCTGCTGCCGAGCAGCTCCCGGTCCAGCACGCGGCTGATCTTGTTCAGCTCGTTCATCAGGTTCTGCTTGTTGTGTAGTCGGCCGGCGGTGTCCACCAGCACCACGTCGGCCTTGCGGGCCCGGGCGGCGGTGGTGGCGTCAAAGACCACGGCGGCGGGGTCGGCCCCCTCGTGCTGCTTGATGATTTCCAAATTGGAGCGCTCGGCCCAGATGGTCAGTTGGTCGGCGGCGGCGGCGCGGAAGGTATCCGCCGCGCACAGCAGCACCTTCTTGCCCTCCTCTTTCAGTTGGTGGCCGATTTTGCCGATGGTGGTGGTCTTGCCCACGCCGTTGACGCCGATAAACAGCACCACAGCGGGCGGGCTATCCAAATTCAGCTTGCCCTCCCCCGCCGACAACAGGTCGGTCAGGATGTCGCACATAGCCCCGCGGGCCTCCTCCACGGTCTTAATGCGCTCCTGCTTCACCCGCCGGCGCAGCAGCTCCACCGTGTCCACGGCGGTATCCATGCCCGCGTCGGCAAGGATGAGCGCCTCCTCCAGCTCGTCGTAGAAATCGTCGTCCACCTCCGAACCAAAGCCAAAGGCGGAAAAAATATTGATTTTCTTCAGCTTGTCAAAAAAGCCCATAGGGTCAGTTCCTTTCTTATAGTCGGGGGTTCTTGGTTCTGCAGCGAGGACATTGCGGGTCGTCCAAATCGTGCCGGGTACCGCAGGTGGGACAAGTGGTTTGGGCAATGTGGTCGGATGCAAGATTCTCCTGCGTTTGCTCATACAGCTCGCCCCGGAACAGCTCCAGCTTGCCGCATTGGGGACAGGTGAAGATGGCCACATCCAAGGCGCCGGCAAAAATATTGCTCCAATCGCCGCTGAATATGCCGGTTTTGCCAAGCTGCACGTTCTCCCGCTTGATAAATTCCATGGGTACATCACAGCGCGGACAGTTGAGCTTTTGCATGGGTTATCCTCCTCACCGCAATTTCAGCTCTTTCTCCACGTCATTGAGGTTGATGGTCAGCATACGGCTGACGCCCTGCTCCTGCATGGTGACACCGTACAGCACGTCAGCCTCCTCCATGGTGCCGCGGCGGTGGGTGATGACGATGAACTGGGTCTTCTCCGCCATGGTGCGCATATAGTCGGCAAAACGGACCACGTTACTGTCGTCCAGGGCGGCCTCGATCTCGTCCATGACGACGAAGGGGGTGGGTCGGACCTTCAAAATGGCGAAATACAGGGCAATGGCCACGAAGGCCTTTTCGCCGCCGGACAGCAGGCTGATGATCTTCAGGGCCTTGCCCGGGGGCTGCACCTTGATCTCGATGCCGCAGTTGAGGATATCGTCGGGATCCTCCAGCTCCAGGGTGGCCTTGCCGCCGCCGAACAGCTCCAGGAAGGTCTTGGCGAAGGAGTCGTTGATGACCTTGAATTCCCGGGCAAAGATGACCTTCATCTCGCCGGTGATGTTGGCGATAACGCTTTCCAACTCGCTCTTGGCCTTGTTGATGTCGTCACGCTGCTCGGTCAGGTAGGTATATCGCTCGTTGACACGCGTAAATTCCTCGATTGCGCCAAGGTTCACAAAGCCCAGCGCATTGATGCTGCGGTTCAGCTCGCCTATGCGACGCTCCGCCTTGGACACGGATTCCAGCTCTACCCGCTGGGTCTTTGCCGCCTCGTGGGACAGCTCATACTTTTCCCACAGCTTGTCCAGCAGGGACTTTTCTTCCATGACCGCAGTGGTGCGCTTCTGCTCCAGCACGGTGACCTCCTGCTGCATATTCATCAGGTCCTCGTTCTTCTCGCGGCTCTCCTTATCGGTGCGAACACGCTCGCCCTCCAGGGTCATTTTTTGGGCGTTGAGGGTGCGAATAGCCTCCTCCTGGGCCTGGTCGTTCTTGCGCAGGTCGTCCAGCTGAGTTTGCTTCTGCTCTATCAGCGCGGCACAATCCCGGTTCTTCTGTTCGTAATCGGCCATGAGGGCGCGGCTGTTGTCCCGGTCGCCGGCCATATCCCGGCGCAGCCCCTCCAACTGCTCCAAGGCGGCGCTGCCGGTCTCCCGCTCGGCCTGCAGAGCGGCCCGCCGGGCGGTCAGTTCCGCTTGACTTGCAGCCAGATCGGCAGCCTTTTGTCTGCCCTCGGTCTGACCCTGCAGCTTACCCTGAGCCTCGCTCTCCAGCGCGGCGGCCTCGCCCTCCAGCTGGGCAATGCGGTCCCGGGCGGCCTTGGTATCCGCCTCGATACCGGCAGCACGCTGCTTGAGCTGTTCCAATTCGTTTTGCTGATTGTCCTGTTGCCGCTCCAGGTCGGCCACCACGCTGTCGCAGTGGTCGCACAGGGCCTGGGCCTTCAACAGGTCATCCTCCCACTGGCGCAGTTGGCTTTGAGCCGTTTCCATCTCGTAGGCGGCAGCGGCACTCTCCCGCTGGGCCTCCTCCATGGTGTGCTGGGCCTGGGCCACCTTCTCATCCATGGCGGCCATCTGCCCTTTCAGCCGTTCCAGCTCGTTGGCGCGGCTGAGGATGCCGGCGCTGCGGCTGGCAGAGCCGCCTGTCATGGAGCCACCGGCGTTGAGTACCTGACCGTCCAGGGTCACGATGCGGAAGCTGTGTCCGAACTTGCGGGCGCAGGCCATGGCGCTGTCCAGCTCCTCCATGACCACCACGCGGCCAAGCAGGTTGGAGAACACCGGGGCGTACTTCTTGTCAAAGTTGATGATTTGGTCGGCAATACCCACAAAGCCGGCTTCTTTCTTGATTTGTGCCTCTTCCCGGAGATTGCCGGGGCGCACGGTGTTCAGGGGCATAAAGGTGGCCCGGCCACCGTCCCGGCGCTTGAGGTAGTTGATGGCGGCCTTGCCGTCCTCGTCCCGCTCCACCACGATGTCCTGCATGTGGCCGCCCAGAGCAGTTTCGATGGCCACAGTGTACTTGTCCGACACCTTCAGCAGCTTGGCCACCGGGCCGCAGATGTTCTTCAGCGTACCCCGCTGTGCCTCCTCCACCACGATTTTGGCGGCACGGGACAGACCCTCCTGATGCTTTTCCATCTCGGTAAGCATCTTGAAGCGTGAGGTCAGCTCGTTGGCTTCCATCTGCAGCTTCACGTGGGCGTTGCGGGCCTGCTCCGCCTTCTGTCTGCGGGTGTCCACTCGCAGGGCGTAACCGTTGATGATGTTGCGCACGGCGTCCCGCTCTTCCTCGGCCTTGGCCCGGTCGGCCCGGGCGGCCTTCTGCTGGGCGCGTGCCTCGTCCATGCGTTGGTCCAGCTCGGTGCGCTCCCGGCCCACGGCCCCCTCACGGTCCAGCACCTCCTGGGCCGCGGCAGCAAGGGCGGACAACAGGGCCTTTGCCTCGGTAGCGTCGGCAGAACCCACGGCCTGACGCTGGCGCAGCTGCTCCAACTCCAAGTCCAGGGTACCCACGGACCTGGCCGCCTCCTCCGCCTGACGGCGCAGTTGCTCCAGCTGCGCGTCCAGCGCTGCCATACTCTCGTCGATCTCCCCGAGGCGGGCCTGCTGCTGGGTGATTTGGCTGACCAGACCGCCCTCGCGGTCCTCCTGCTGCTCCAACTCCGCCTGCAGACGGCGGGCGTTGTCCCGATTGTTCTCGATGTTGCTGTTGAGTACGGCAATGGCACTCTCCAGCTCCGCCTGACCGGCTTGCCGCTGGCTGATGACCTGGCGGAGCTGCTCCATTTCTATATCCTTCTGACGAATCTGCTCAGAGCAGCGCTCCGTTGCGGCGTAGAGGGCGTCCCGCTCCTGCTCCAGCTGCTCACGGCGGCGCACCGCATCCTCGTAATCGGCGTTGAGCTTGATGGTGTTGGTACGGATACGTTCCAGCTTGTCCAGCCAAACGGAGATTTCCAGGCCCCGCAGCTCATCCCGCAAAATCAGGCTTTTCTTCGCCTTCTCGCTTTGGATGCGCAGCGGCTCCACCTGCCCCTCCAACTCCTCGATCTTGTCGTTGATGCGCACAAGATTTTCGTCGGTATGGGCCAGCTTGCGCTCAGCCTCCTCCTTGCGGTGGCGGTAGCGGGAGATGCCGGCAGCCTCCTCGAAGATCTCGCGGCGGTCAGCGGACTTGACGGACAAGATCTCGTCGATCTTACCCTGACCGATGATGGAGTAACCCTCCCGACCCAGACCGGTGTCCATGAACAGCTCGTTGACGTCCTTCAGGCGGACGGAGCGGCGGTTGATGTAGTACATACTCTCGCCGGAACGGTAGTACCGGCGGGTGACCATCACTTCGCTCTCTTCCATATCGAAGATGTGGCTGGTGTTATCCAGCACCAGGGACACCTCGGCATAGTTGGTTTGCTTTCGCTTGGCGGTGCCGCCGAAAATGACGTCCTCCATCTTGCCGCCGCGCAGGGCGCGGGTGGACTGCTCGCCCATGACCCATCGGATGGCGTCGGAAATATTCGATTTGCCGGATCCGTTGGGACCCACGATGGCGGTAATATCTTCGCCAAAGGTGAGGACCGTGCGGTCCGGAAAGGACTTAAAGCCCTCGATCTCCAATGCTTTTAAGTACAAAAAAGACACCTCTCCCTGTCCCACCGACAATGCGGCCGGGCGCGGATTTTTGCTTAGAATTCAAGATATTATATTATAACAGTATTTCCCGCTTTTTGCAACGAATTTTCACCCATCGGCGGGCAAGTTTTTCCTCTTGAAGCGCAGAAAAATCCACCCCCGCACAGGAGGGTGGATTTTGTTGGGTTTTTCTGTTTATTCGTCGGCTTCCGCCCGCTTTTCCCGGGACATCAGTTCCACAACCACGGTATTTACGTCACGCCCCTCGTACAGCACCTCGTAGGCCATCTGGGCGATGGGCATTTCCACCCCGGCCTTGATGGCAAGGGTGCGGGCGTTGGCGGCGGCGTAATAGCCCTCCACCACGGCGCCGATCTCCTTCAGCGCCCGGTCCACCGGCGTACCCTGACCGATCAGAATACCGCAGCGGCGGTTGCGGGAGTGCATGGAGCAGCAGGTGACGATCAAATCGCCCACACCGGCAAGACCAGTAAAGCTCTCCTGCTTACCGCCCAGGGCCACGCCCAGGCGGGCGATCTCGGCCAAACCGCGGGTCATCAGCATGGCCTTGGTATTGTCGCCGTAGCCCAAACCGTCACAGCAGCCGGCGCACAGAGCGATGACATTTTTCAGAGCGGCACAAATTTCTGTACCCACCCGGTCAGTGTTGGTATAGACGCGGAAGCGGGTGTTCATGAACAGATCCTGCACCAATCGGGCGTGCCTAATATCGTCGGCAGCCGCCACCACGGCGGTGGGAATGTGGCGGCCCACCTCCTCGGCGTGGGAGGGGCCGGACAGCACCACCACCGGACACTTGTCCCCCACCTCCTCCTCGATGGCCTGGCTCAGGCGCAGGGAGGTATTCTTCTCAATGCCCTTGGCCACCGAAATCAACACCGTACCGGGGTCCACCACGTCGCGCAGGGCGACGGCCGTGGAGCGCACCGCAAAGGACGGGGTGGCAAGCACAACCGCTTGACAGCCCTTGACAGCATTGATGTCCGTGGTCAGTTTCAATTCATCAGGCAGTGCCACGCCCTTGAGCATGGGGTTCTCACCGGTTTGGCGCAGAACATCACTTTCCTCCTGGGTGTAGGACCACAGGGTCACGTCATTTCCGTTTTCCAGCAGCACCAACGCCAGGGCCGTACCCCAGCCGCCGCTGCCCAAAACTGTAACTTTCATGGTCGCTCCCTCCCTTATGCTTTCTTCTTGTGGAAGCTGAACTTATTTTCATTGCCCGCCAACAGGCGCTGAATATTACTGCGATGTTTCCACACCACCAGGCCACCCAAAACGATGGCCATGACCAGTATGATCCAGTCGTGGAACACGACCCACGCCATCACAGGAAAAGCCACCCCCGTAAACACAGAACCAAGGGACACGTAGCGGGACAGCAGGAACAGCACAAGAAAACCGCCCCAAACGACCACTGCCACCCGCCAATCCACCATGATGGAGATGATACCGCCGGACAGGATCCCTTTGCCGCCCCGGAACTGGAACATACAGGGGTAGGCATGGCCCAGCAGACAGAACACACCCGCAAAATAATGGGCGTAATGCACCATCATATCCTCCTGCAGGAAGGAAACCAAGCTGTTACCCAAAACAGCCGCGCCAACCAGCAGCGCCACAACCGCCTTCAGCGCGTCGCAGGCAATGACCACAAAGGTCAGCATACCGCCGAAGGTGCGGTAGAAATTGGTAAGACCGGCGTTACCGCTGCCGTGGTTGCGTACATCGTTGCGCAGGATGTACTTGGACACGATGACCGCGCCGTTGAAACAGCCGCACAAATAGGCAAACACAGCCACAAAGGCCACCTTCAGCCAAAAAATCCACATATCAGTCGTCTCCTTTCTGCCGCACGGTCAGGCGCACAGGCGTACCCTCCAAACCAAAGGTAGCGCGAATTTGATTTTCCAAATACCGCTGATAGGAAAAGTGAAACAGCCTGGCATCGTTGCAGAAACAAACGAAGTGAGGGGGCTTGACCCCCACCTGGGTCATGTAATAGATTTTCAGTCGGCGGCCCTTGTCCGTGGGGGGCTGGACCCGTGCGGTGGCGTCAGCCAGCAGGGTATTGAGCATACCGGTGGTGATACGCATGGCGGACTGGTCGTTGACGTAGTTGATGAGTTCAAACAGCCGGTCCACCCGCTGGCCCGTCATGGCGGAGATAAAGACGATGGGTGCGTAGGTCATATAGCTCAGGTCCCGGCGGATATCCTCACGCATACGGTCCATGGTCTTGTCGTCCTTTTCGATGGCGTCCCACTTGTTGACTACGATGATACATGCCTTGCCCGCCTCGTGGGCCAGGCCCGCCACCTTGGTATCCTGCTCGGTGACACCCTCGTTGGCGTCGATCATGATAAGGCACACGTCGCTGCGCTCAATGGCCATGGTGGCGCGCAGGACGGAGAATTTCTCGATACGGTCATCCACCTTGGACTTCTTGCGCATACCGGCGGTGTCAATGAAAACGTACTTACCGTGGCTGTTCTCAAAGCGGCTGTCAATGGCGTCCCGGGTGGTTCCGGCCATGTTGGATACGATGACCCGCTCCTCCCCCAAAATGCGGTTGACCAGGGAGGATTTGCCCACGTTGGGCTTGCCGATGACGGCAACCTTGATGGTGTCGTCCTCCTCCTGCTCCTCCTCCAAAGTGGGGAAGTACTTCACGCACTCCTCCAGCAGATCGCCGGTGCCGTGGCCGTGGACGGCGGACACCGCAATGGGGTCGCCCAGGCCCAGGTTGTAGAACTCGTAGATATCGGGGTTTTCACGACCCACACTGTCCATCTTGTTCACAGCAAGCACCACAGGCTTTTGGGACCGCAGCAGCATATTGGCCACCTCCTGGTCGGAGGCGGTCATGCCGCTTTTGATGTCGCAGACGAAGATGACCACGTTGGCGTTTTCGATGGCAATTTCCGCCTGACGGCGCATGAAAGCCAAAATTTCGCTGTCGGTACCCGGCTCGATGCCGCCGGTATCCACAATATTGAATGTGCGGCCCGCCCACTCGCACTCGGCGTAGATGCGGTCACGGGTAACGCCGGGAGTATCCTCCACGATGGACAGGCGCTGGCCGCACAGCTTATTGAACAGCATGGACTTACCCACGTTGGGCCGGCCCACGATAGCAACTAAAGGCTTCATAAAATATCAACTCCTTCGTTGAGATAACAGATATGAGATAAGAGATAGAGCTACCTTTTACCTCGTTCCGGGGTTATAGCGGTAATATTCGTCCTCGGACATGGGGGCGGTACCTGCGTCCACCGGGTCGATGCCGAACACGGCGTCGCACAGGTCGTAGCCGTCCTGGGGCACGGTGATCACGCGCACGCCCAGCTCCCGCTCCACGTCGTCCACGGAAACGTCGTCCAAAAAGACCCGCTCGCCGCTGCGCAGCATACTGGCGGGGATGAGCAGCCGTTGCCCCAATTCTTTGCCCCGCAATTGGGCGATCAGGTCGCCGCCGGTGACCAGTCCCGCCACCACTACGGTGTGGCCAAAGAAATCATTTTCAATGGCGTAGACCCGGCCATCCACCTTGGGACACTTGGCCTTGGCCCGTTCCACCAGTTTGGCAAGGAAGGGTGCTGCCGACACGCCGGTGGCGATGGAGAAGGGGGTGGTCCCCTCCATCTCCTCCCCGTCCAGCAGGTCCAGCGCCCGGTCAAACTCACTCATCAGCAGCCGCAGCATACCCACACCGTTGTCCAACTGGGTAAACTCCTCGAAATAGTCCTCATCGGGCAGGTCCCGCCCGGCGATGAGGTAAAACTCGTCCGAACACCACACAAGACTGGTACCGGTTTTCTCTTTATGTGCCGCCGCGAACCGCTCCACCTGGTCCACCAGCGCCTCTGCCTGTTCTTTGGTATAGGGCCGCAGGGGGTACAGCCCCTCTCTGAATTTGGTCACGCCCACGGGAACAACGGACACGCTGTTCACCGCCGGGTACATGGCCGCAAGGTCGGCAAGGCTTTTGTCCAGCGCCGGGCCGTCGTTGATGCCGGGACAGGCCACGATCTGGCAGTTCATGGTGATGTCCGCCCGGGCAAACCGCTCCATAATGTCGATGCCCCGGCCTGCGTTTTTATGGCCCAGCATCATGGCGCGCAGCTCCCTGTCCGTGGTGTGTACCGAGATATTCACCGGTGACACCCGCAGGTCGATGATGCGCTGCACCTCCCTGTCGGTAAGGTTGGTCAGGGTAATGTAGTTGCCCATCAGAAAGGACAGGCGGGCGTCGTCATCCTTAAAATACAAAGTTTGGCGCATATTTGGGGGAAGCTGGTCCACAAAGCAGAAAATGCAGTTGTTGGCGCAGCACCGGGCCCGGTCCATCAGGTAGGTTTCAAACTCCAGGCCCAGGTCCTCCCCCTCGTGCTTGACCACCCGCAGGTGGCGCACCTTACCCGCAGAGTCCTGCAGCGTCAGGGTCAGGCGGGTGTCGTAGGCGTGAAACTTATAGTCCAGCACGTCCACGATGGGTTTGTCGTTGATATGGGTCAGGGTTTCCCCCACCCGTACCCCCGCCCGGTCGGCGGGACTGTGCCGCGCCACGCGGCACACACAGGTCAAACTCATACGCACCCTCCTTTCCCTACTTCCTCAACTTATAGAATACCACATTTCGCAGGAAAATGGAAGTAATTTACACCCTTTATTTTGACCGCACGGACCGGGTATATTCCGTGGGAGTCATACCGGTAATGCGGTGGAACACGGTGGTAAAATACTGGCTGGTATTAAAGGACAGGCGCGCGGCAATTTCCGAGAAGTTCAAGTCGCTCTCCCGAATCATCTTTTTGGCCGCGTCTACCTTCAGGCGGGTGAAATATTCCATAACACCACATCCCATTTGGTCCCGAAAGGTCTTTTTCAGTACCGAGGCGGACACGTTGAAGTGCCGCCGGATATCCTGAAAGCGCAGGGCGCACTCCACATTCTTCTCCAAATAGTCGCACACCTGGGCCAGCAGGGCGCTGTTCTCCGTCTTGGGCAGGGGTTCGGTACGGCGGTTGCCCCGGATGAGCAAAATCAGCAGCTGCTCCAAATACAGGCGCACAAGCTGCTCACAGCCGAAGGCGCTGTCCTCCGCCTTGCGCATACTGCGAATGTAGGAAAGGCCCAGGGGCGTGGAGAAGGCCTGCTGGGCCTCTTTAATGATTTGGGACAGCAGATTCCGCTCCTCCGCCGTGCAGGCAATGGACATACCGGCAATATTCATCAGCTCCGGACAGGCGCAGTCAAAGGACAAAATCACCGAGTTTGCCGCCTTCACGCCGTCGCAGCGGATATTGTGAAACTCATTGGGCTTGTGCAGGTACAGGTGACCCGTGGGCAGGACCAGCTCCTGCGCTCCCGCCGTGACGATGACACTCTGCTTGTCGGTGTAGACCAGCTCCCAAAAGTCGTGCAGCTCCCCGGAGTGGGCAAAGTCCTTGGTATATTCAAAATAGTGCACCGTATAAACCCCGTCCACATGGACCGGACTGTGCAGCAATGTCTTTTTGTAATCCATCTTCGTCACCTGCCTTGGTTTTATTCTAACAGACAGGGCCGGGTTTTTCAATCCCATTGCGACCAAAATTGTAAAACAACGGACTGGATTTATAACATTTTCATAAAAAAGGTGTGTTATACTTGGATTATCGACAGACCGAAATCAAACAGGAGGAATTACTATGATTCAGTTCGGTACCGGCGGCTGGCGCGCCGTCATCGGAGAAGATTTTGTTTGTGACAACGTGCGCAGGGTCGCTGCCGGTATTGTGCAGTTGATCCGTGCGGAGAACAAGGGGGACAAGCCCGTTATCATCGGCTACGACCGCCGTTTCCTTTCCAAGGAGGCTGCCCAGTGGGTGGCCGAGGTGCTGGCCGCCGCGGGCATCCGGGTGTGGTTCCTGCACCGCAGCGCCCCCACTCCCCTGATCATGCACACTGTCAAGGACGAGAAGCTGTATTTCGGCATTGAGATCACCGCCTCCCACAACCCCTCCAACTACAACGGCATCAAGCTCATCGTGGAGGAGGGCCGGGACGCTCCTCTGGAGACCACCCACAAGCTGGAGGGCTTCATCGCCCAGGCCCAGCCTCAGTTCATCCCCTTTGACCGGGCGGTGGCCGCCGGCACGGTGGAGTATTTGGAAAACCCCTTTAACAAGTTCCTGGACGACATCATCGCCCTGCTGGACATGAAGGCCCTGCGCAATCGCGGCCTGCGGGTGCTGTTTGACACCATGCACGGTTCCGGTGCCTACCCCCTGATGGTCATCTTCCACACCGCCCGCTGCACCATCGACGCCATGAATTTGGATCGGGACGCCTACTTCGGCGGCATGATGCCCGCCCCCAGTGAAAAGAGCCTGACCATGCTGCAGGACCGAGTGGTCAAGGGCGGCTACGACATGGGCATCGCCATGGACGGCGACGGTGACCGACTGGGCATCATCGATAAGACCGGCCAGTACGTGGATGCCAACGAGATCCTGTGTATGCTGTACTACTATTTGGTCAAGTACAAGGGCTGGAAAGGCGGCGTGGTGCGCAACCTGGCCACCACCCACATGCTGGACCGCATTGCCGAGAGCTTTGGCGAGACCTGCTACGAGGTACCTGTGGGCTTCAAGTACATCTCCTCCAAAATCGACGAGGTGGATGCCGTCCTGGGCGGCGAGTCCTCCGGCGGCCTGACCGTCCGGGGCCATATCCACGGTAAGGACTCGGTGTACGCCGCCTCTCTGTTTGCCGAGATGGTCAGCGTCACCGGCAAGTCCCCCGCCGAGATGATGGACGAGCTGCGTCGGCAGTTCGGCACCTTCGTCATGGTGGACGACAACCTGCGTTTCACTCAGGAGAAGAAAGATGAGATCCAAACCACCCTCATGGTGGACAAGAAGCTGCCCGAATTTGACCGGGAGGTGGTCCGGGTCAGCTACGAGGACGGCTGCAAGGTGTACTTTGCCGACGGCGGTTTCGTCATCTGCCGCTTCTCCGGCACCGAGCCGCTGCTGCGTATCTTCGCCGAAAGCAGCGAGCGCGCCAGCGCCGAGGCTGCCATCCGTGCTTTCAAGGATATGCTCAAGGTGTAATAAACCCAACAAGGGCGGCTCGTATGAGCCGCCCTTGTTTTTTGTGCATCTGTAAAGGGATCTTCACCGTTTCCTCAAAGCGTTTTTCTGTTCGCCCTGTTCAGGATCAGCAAGCCAACTACAAGAAGAATCGGGAATACTGTAGCCACAAGCAAACCTGTTTTCAGATTGCCTCCTGCCAGATCTGAAATGCTCCCCACCATGGTAGGGCTTACCGTTGCACCTAAATCACCAGCCAATGCCAGAAACGCAAACATTGCCGTTCCGCCCCGCGGGCATTTCTGCGCGGATATACTGATTGAGCCGGGCCACATAATACCAACCGCCAGACCGCAAAGCGCACAGCCGGCAAGTCCAAGAATCGCTATAGCAGACAACGACGCCAATAAATAGCACCCGGCACACACAATTCCGCAAACAAGCATGACCTTCGTCAAGTCAAGCTTTTCGCTGAACATTCCATGCAGCACACGAGCTACGCCCATAAACATCGCAAATAAGCAAGGACCAGCCAAATCGCCAACCGTTTTAGAAACCCCGATGGCAGATTCGGTAAATGCCGAAGTCCATTGCGTCATCGTAGCTTCCGAACCACCCGAACACACCATCAGCAAGATCATTAACCAAAAAATCGGTGTTTTTAACAGCTTGCCAATGCCCATGCTCGCACCATCTTCTATCAGCCGTTCTATGGGACAGCTAATAAAGTTAAAGGTGTTATACAGCGGCACCAACGCCCAAATAAACGTAAGAATCTTCCAGTTGTCCACCCCGAACACAGCAAAAAAGATCGTAGATCCCAAAACAACACCCATGGCGCCCCAACAGTAGAACGAATGCAGCAGGCTCATCATGCCATTTTTATTTTCAAAGGGACAAGCCTCCACAATGGGACTTACCAAAACTTCAATCAGGCCACTGCCTACGGCATAGAGCACAACCGCAATCAGGATTCCAAGAAAGGGGGTTGGAAACACTTCCGGCAAAATTGCCAACAGGATAAGGCCCACAAACGATAACACCTGAGAGGCCACGACACAGATACGATATCCCAGTTTGTCCGCATATTTTGTCGCCACAAGGTCGGTAAGTAATTGCGTAAAATAGAACACCATCGGAATCATCGCAATGTTTTCAAGCGTGATTCCATACGTACTCATAAACGTCAAGAATAGCAGCGGCGAAAAATTAGCGGATATAGCCTGCGTAACAAACCCAAGATAACAAGCTGTCAATGTTTTCTTATAATTCTTTTGTTCTGTCATGATAATTCTCCCATGCACAAACAATCATTTCGGGGACGAAGCGACAAACTTGCAAAAAAGAACACCCGCCGTCCGGCAGGTGTTCTTTTTGTTGTTAGTTCGCCTCGTTGACCTGGCCGAACTCACGGCCGTTGTAGGTCATGCAGGACTTGCACATACGGTGGGGCAGACGGAACGCGCCGCACTTGGGGCAGGCCACGATACCGGGAGCCTTCAGCTTCCACACGTTGCTGCGACGCTTATCGCGACGAGCGCTGGACACTTTTCTCTTAGGAACCGCCATGGTTGACACCTCCTTCGGTTACTTCGTCCCACAGGGGGACCTATGGTTGACTTTGACTACTCAGCTTTCGTCATCCAACAGCTGCGCAAGCGCCGCCAACCGTGGATCTACATCGGACTTGCAGGTGCATGGACCGAGGTTCAAATCGGCACCGCACCGGCTGCAAAGACCTTTGCAGTCTTCTGAGCATAGGTTTTTGGTATCCATTCCGAGTACAAAGGCCGTGGTTGCCACCTCGTCCAAATCCAGCGCGCCGCCCTCCAGCAGGATAATGTCGTCCTCGCTGTCCTCATCCTCCAGCTCGGTGGCCAGAAGACTATCCAGCGAAACGGATTTCTCCGCCTGATAGGCTTTGCAGCAGCGGTCACAGGTCAAATCCAGCACAGTGGTGGCCGCACCCTCAAGGGTCAGCGCACCGCCGCGGTTGGAAACCTGCCCCTGCACCTGAATGGGCCGGGTAATGGGCCGGGCCCCGAAGAAGTCCAAATGGGTGAGATCCAGTTGGAAATCAAAGGGGACGGATGCACCGGGGACATGGATGATTTTTCGAAGATCCAGCCGCATGGTACACCTCTTTCAAGTGGGTCAGACCCTTTGCTCGCGTAATGGTACAGCGAGTATTATAATGAAAAATCCCTCACTTGTCAAATACTTTTCGCTTTTTTCTTGACAATTTTTTGTTTCTGTGGTGGAATTTTGCTGTAAGTCTTTACAAAGGAAGGGGGCGACCCTAAGATGAAGGAATTTGTCATCGTGAAAAACGACGCCGGACAGCGGTTGGATCGCTGGATGGGCAAGACCATGCCCCTGCTCCCCGCCCCCTTGGCACAGAAATACATCCGACTGAATCGGGTCAAGCTCAACGGCAAGGGCGCCAAGCGGGACACCCGCCTGCAGGTGGGCGACGTGCTGCAGCTTTACATCAACGACGAGTTCTTCGACCGCCCCACTCCGGAAAACGCCTTTCTCTCCCTCTACCAGCCCCAGCTTAACATCGTCTATGAGGACGAAAACCTGATGCTGCTGGACAAGCGTCCCGGCATGGTAGTCCACCCGGACGAGAGCGAGCGGGTCAACACCCTCATCACCCACATTCAGGCCTATCTCTATCAAAAGCGGGAGTGGTCCCCCTATTGGGAGAACTCCTTTGCCCCCGCCCTGTGCAACCGCATTGACCGCAACACCGGCGGCATCGTCATCGCCGCCAAGAACGCCGAGACCCTGCGCATCATGAACGACAAGATCCAGGCCCGGGAGATAACGAAAAAATATCTTTGCATCACCCTTGGCAAGATGCAGCCCCCCACCGGCCGGCTGGAGCTGTTCCTGCGCAAGGACGAGGGCAAAAAGCTAGTGGACGTCTTCGACCGGCCCGTGGCCGGGACCAAGACCGCCCTGACCGACTACCGCACCCTGCAGACCAACGGCGACCTCTCTTTGGTGGAGGTGGAGCTGCTCACCGGCCGAACCCATCAGATCCGCGCCAGCTTCGCCCACAAGGGCCATCCCCTGCTGGGGGACGGCAAGTACGGCCGGGGCGACGTCAACCGCCGCTACGGCGAAACCCGGCAGGCCCTGTACAGTTACTACCTGCGTTTCGACTTTCCCACCGACGCGGGCAGTTTGGAATATCTGCGGGGCCGGGAGTTTACCGTGGAGAATGTCCCCTTTGTGCCGCAGTATTTTCAGGGTTGAAAATCTCACGACACTATGATACAATGACCCCATAAATAAAAAAAGGAGTGTCCCCATGAAAAAGTTTATTTCCCTGATTCTTGCCCTCGTTCTGTCCCTCTCTTTGGTCGCCTGTGGAAGCGAGTCTACTCCCGACCCCGCTCGCACGGTCGATGCCGTTCTGTCCACCCTGTTCCACGACGACACCACCGCAATGGGCGATCTGTTCGGCTACTCCTCTCGTGATGCGATTTTGGACGATTGGTTTGACGGCGACGATCCTCGCGACCTCTTGCTGGACGAGTTTGTTAAGGCTTTTGCCGAAGAGGCTTTATTGGAGGATGATTCCGTCATAACCAATCTGGGCATCGCTTTCATGGATGCTTTTGCTCGTATCCCCTACACTTGCACCACCGATAGCATCGACGAGGACGCCGGCATTGCCGTTGTTTCCATCACCATCACCCCCTTCCCCGAGGATGCTTTTGAGGACGGTCTGTCTAGCTATGTGTACAGCAACTACCTCGACGAACTGACCTCCTCCGACGATACTTCCGAATTGTATAATATAATTTTCAAGGCTATGACGGAGTACGTAAATCAACTGCAGCCCACCGGTACGCCCACCACACTCCAGCTTTCCTGCGAGTTGGTTGAGGACACCATCAACGGCAAGACCCGCTCCTGCTGGATCCCCACCGATTCCGAATCCTTTGGCGAAGAGTTCGCCGCCGCCGCATTCAACTTTAATTACTAATTCATTTACGCCTGTACACCTCAAACGCCGCCCGATGGATTCGGGCGGCGTTTTTTCTTTGATATGTAACGGAAAATTTTGCAGATATATTGACATTTTACCCTGTAAATTATATAGTGTAATTTGCTATCCGTGAAAGTCCGGCCCCCCGGCAGGGGCGCCCCGCACCCACCGAACCGGACGAATAAATCGAGGGAGCTGACAACCACTTTTTTGTAGAAACGGGGGACCCGATTATGGCCAAAGAGTTGATCCGCCTGCGTAACTGTTCCATGGTGTTTGACGATGTGACCGTGCTTGACGACATCAACCTGTATATCAATGATAGTGAATTCCTCACGCTGCTCGGACCCAGCGGCTGCGGCAAGACCACCACCCTGCGTATCATCGGTGGTTTTCAGACGCCCACCTCTGGCGATATTTTGTTCGACGGGGTGAGGATTAATGATGTCCCGCCCCATAAACGCACCATCAACACGGTGTTTCAGAAATACGCCCTGTTCCCTCACCTGAACGTGTTTGAGAACATCGCCTTCGGTCTGCGCATCCCCAAGGCCGGCCCCGACGGCAAAAAGGTCCGTCTGAGCGAGGACGAGATCGAACAGCGGGTCAACGAGATGCTGGAAGTAGTCAATCTGCGCGGCTTTGGCAGCCGTAAGGTGACCCAGTTGTCCGGCGGTCAACAGCAGCGCGTGGCCATCGCCCGGGCCCTGGTCAACCGGCCCCGCGTCCTGCTGCTGGACGAGCCTTTGGGTGCTTTGGACCTGAAGCTGCGCAAGGATATGCAGAACGAACTCAAGCGCATCCAAAAGGCCATGGAGATCACCTTCATCTACGTCACCCACGACCAGGAGGAGGCTTTGGCCATGTCCGACACCGTGGTGGTCATGGACGGCGGCCGCATCCAGCAGATCGGCACCCCTGAGGATATTTATAACGAACCTAAGAACGCCTTTGTGGCCGACTTTATCGGCGAGTCCAACATCATCGACGGCATCATGCGCGCCGACGGCGTGGTGGAGATCTTCAACCGCCGCTTCACCTGCCTGGACAAGGGCTTTGAGAAAGACGAGCCTGTGGACGTGGTCATCCGGCCCGAGGACGTGGACATCGTCCCCGAGGACCAGGGTCAGCTCAAAGGCACCGTCACCAACGTGACCTTCAAGGGTATGCAGTACGACATCATCGTGGATTTCTACGGCTTCAAGTGGCTGATCCAGACCACCGACCTGTCCCCTGTCGGCAGCCGTATCGGAATCAAGATCGACCCCGACGGCATCCACGTTATGAAGAAGAGCCAGTACTCCGGTATGTTCGGTGACTACTCCTCCTATTCCGAGGAGTACGAGGAGATTGGCGACGTATCCATCGAACCCGATGAGGAGGAACCTGTGGATGAAGAATAAGCTCTCCGGCTTCGCCGTACCCTACGTGGTGTGGATGGCGCTGGTGGTGGTTATCCCCATCCTCATCATGGCTGTGTACTCCGTGACTACGGCGGACTTCGACCTGACCGGGGAAAACTTCACCCGGATGGGCGACTACGTGTCCGTGTTCGCCCGCTCCTTCAATTTGGCCATTATAGCTACCGTGGTCTGCCTGTTCATCGGCTACCCCATGGCCTATGTTATGGCAAAGGAGGGTCCCGGATTCCAGCGGGTGGCCATGGCCCTGATCATGCTTCCCATGTGGATGAACTTCCTGCTGCGGACCTATTCCTGGATGTCCATTTTGGAAAACAACGGTCTGCTGAACCAGTTTTTCGATGCCATTCATCTGTTTGATTTGATCAATCACATCTTCGGCACCAATATCGAGTATTTTCAAATGATCGGCACCTCCGGCGCGGTGGTGCTGGGCATGGTGTACAACTATCTGCCCTTTATGATTTTGCCCATCTACTCCGTCATCGTCAAGCTGGACCACTCCCTGCTGGAGGCGGCCCGGGACCTTGGCTCCAACAACGTCACCGTGTTCCGCCGTGTCATCCTGCCCCTGTCCCTGCCCGGCGTGCTGTCCGGCGTGACCATGGTATTCGTCCCCTCCGTGTCCACCTTTGCCATCTCCCGCCTGCTGGGCGGCGGCACCCACATGATGCTGGGCGACCTGATCGAGCAGCAGTTCCTTGGCGGCGCCTACGACCCCCATCTGGGCGCGGCCATCGCCATGGTGATGATGGTCATCGTAGTGGTGTGCATGGTGGTCATGAACCACTTTGGTGAGGGCGAAGAACAGGCGGTGATGCTATGAAAAAGCAAAACAGCCTGGGCAGCCGCCTGCTGATGGGACTGGTATTCGCTTTCCTGTACGCCCCCATCCTGTTGCTGATCGTTTTCTCCTTCAACGCCGGAGAAAGTAACACCGTCTGGCACGGTTTCTCCCTGCACTGGTACAAGGAGCTGTTCCAAAACCGCATCATTATGGAAAGCGTGTATACCACCCTGCTGGTGTCCGTGCTGTCCACCGCCATTGCCACCGTCATCGGCACCTTTGCCGCCATCGGCCTGTACAGCCTGCGCCGCCGGCTGCGCTCTCCCCTGCTGACCATCAACAACATTCCCATGATGAATGCCGACATCGTCACCGGCGTGTCCCTGTGTCTGTTCTTCGCCGCTTTTTTCCAGGGCTGGCGTGCTTTCGCCCGCTGGTTCAACGGCGTACAGGACGTGCTGGAGCTGCCCGCACGCATGACTTTGGGCTTTGTCACTCTGCTCATCGCCCATTTGGTGTTCAACATTCCCTACGTCATTCTGAACGTGGCGCCCAAGCTGCGGCAGATGGATAAGAATTTGGTGGACGCGGCTCAGGACCTTGGCTGCACCTGGATGCAGGCCTTTTGGAAGGTCATCCTGCCGGAGATCAAGCCCGGGATCGTGTCCGGCGCGCTGATCGCCTTTACCATGTCCATTGACGACTTCGTCATCTCCTATTTCACCGCCGGCTCCTCCACCTCCACCTTGGCCATGACCATCTACGGCATGACCAAGCGACGCATCACGCCGGAGATCAACGCCATCTCTACCCTGCTGTTCGTGGTTGTGCTGGTGCTGCTGGTCGTCAACAACGTGCGGGAGGCCCGGCTGGAGCGTCAGGCCCAGCGCCGGGCGGCCCCCAGCGCCGCCCGTCCCCTCTCCTTCCCTGCCAAACCCACCAAAAGCCACCGCAATTTCAAGCGGTTTGGCGCGTTGGCTGTTGCCGCCGCCCTGCTTGTGTGCCTGGTGGTGTTGGGCGGGCAGACCCGCTCGCAGCGGGTGGTAAACGTGTGCAGTTGGGGCGAATACATCGACCCGGAACTCATCGACATCTTTGAGGAACGCACCGGCATCCGGGTCAACTACCAAACCGCCGAGAGCAACGAGGCCATGTACTCCCTGCTTATGAGCGGCGGCGGTGACTACGACGTTATCACCCCCTCGGACTACATGATCGCTCAATTGATCGAGGAGGATATGCTGGCCGAGCTGAATTACGACAGCATCCCCAATTTCGAGTTGATCGGTCAGCAGTTCCAAAATCTGCCCTACGACCCGGAGAACAAGTACACCGTTCCCTACGCCTGGGGTACCGTGGGCATCATCTACGACCGCAACAAGCTCTCTGCCGAGCCGGACAGCTGGAGCGCGCTGTACGACGACGCCAACGCCGGCAACGTACTGCTCATCAACAACTCCCGGGATGCCTACGGCATCGCGCTGAAGTATCTGGGCTACTCGGTCAACACCACCGACGAAACCGAGATCCGCAAGGCTCACGCCCTGGTGGCCGACGCCATGGACCGGGGCGTGTTCCAGGGCAAGGTCATGGACGAGGTATTCCAAAAGATGGAGGGCGGCAACGCCGCCATCGCCACCTATTACGCCGGCGACTACCTGTCCATGGCGGAAAATCAGGCCGACTACGTGGACCTGGGCTTTGCGGTACCCAAAGAGGGTTCCAACTGGTTTGTGGATGCCATGTGTATCCTGAAGGACTCCCCCAACACCGACGAGGCCCACGAGTGGATCAACTTCATGGCCTCTACCGAAGCTAGCCTGCGTAACATGGACTACATTTGGTACGCCTCCCCCAACGTCAAGGCGCTGGAGGGCTATCCCGCCTATTATGAGCAGGAATACGGCGAAGCTCTGGACCCCGAGGTCTACGAGATCATGGCCGCCCCGCAGGAGGTTTTGGACCGGTGCGAGATGTACGTCAGTCTCCCCCCTGAAACCCGCACACTTTATAAGGATCTTTGGATCACCCTGGGCATCTGATGCCCGGGGTGTTCCCTTCAAAAAGGAGTTTCCTATGCGCGACACCGTCAAGCTCCACACACCTGTAAAAATGATCGCCCATCGCGGACTCAGCGGATTGGAGCGCGAAAACACCGCAGCCGCCTTCATCGCCGCCGGTCAGCGCAGCTACTACGGCATCGAGGCTGACGTTCACCGCACCGCAGACGGCAAATTCATCATCATCCACGACGACTCCCCCGCCCGGGTAGCCGGTGTCAAGGGTACTGTGGAGGAAATGACCTTTGATGCGCTGCGTTGTATGCGTTTGCGGGACTTGGCCAATACCCCCCGCGAAGATTTGGCCCTGCCCAGTTTGGAGGAATACGTCCGCATCTGCAAGGAGTACGACAAGCAAAGTGTACTGGAGCTGAAAAACCACATGGATCCGCAGGATATCCGGGCCATCATCAATATCATCCGGGCCGACGGCTGGTTGGAGCGCACTACCTTCATCTCCTTCGACCTTCCTAACCTGATCTGCCTGCGAGATTTGCTTCCTCAGCAATCGCTCCAATTCCTCACCAAAGAGCAAAACAAAAAGCTGCTGCCTCTTTTGGTGGAGTACCGCCTTGATTTGGACATCAAATTCACCGCGTTAAACGCCAAGCTGGTGGATGCCTGCCACAACAACGGCCTTTTGGTCAACGCATGGACCGTGGACAACCCGGAACAGGGCCGCAAACTGGCGGCCTTAGGTGTGGACTTTGTTACGTCCAATATCTTGGAGTGATCCTCTCTCCCTCTGCCGCCCACCGCAGCAGAGGGAGTTTTATGTATAATCGCCATTTTTATGGACATACTGGAGATACATTCTTGAAAAGGAGGTAATTCCCATGTCCGAGCAGAACAACCAGCAGCCTCAGAAGACTAACCAGCAGAACAACAAGCAGAACAGTCAGCAGTCCAAGAACGCCAAGGAGCAAAATCAGCAGAGCAAGTAATGTTCACACTTTGTTTACGGCTTGTTTCAAATTTCTTGATGTTTTTTTGACCCATTATGGTAAACTGACATCAAGGTAAGGGGAGCCCCTCCCCCGAGCCCATTTTACTGACCTGCGGGCCGTCAATCGCCGGTTCGCAGGTCAGCCCAAATTTTCAGTTCTCTTTCTCTTCTTTTTTCTCTCCTTAAGGCATGAACCCCCGTGCTGACCGGCACGGGGGTTCGTGTTTCTTCAAACCTGTTTGTTTCCCTTGCTATTTTCGCCAGTTCCTGTTATGATAACAGTATGTGTGGCATACCCATTGTTCGTCCAAAAGGAGGATGACCGTGAACCCGATCAACGACGATTTCCTTCAACATCTGGCCCGCTGCTGTTGCCCCGGCATCTCCCTTTCTCCGGAGGAGGATGCCCTACCTCTGCTGGCAACCGGCAGAGCAAGATCCGACCGGCCCTTTGTTCTGTTTACACCCAAGCTGACCCTTTGGACCACCAATGTCAGCGAATATATTTATATATTCCACGTGCCGGAGCTGAATTTCGACACCCTGGCCCAATGCCATCGCCGCGCGCTGGACGCGGGAATGTCCCACTTCAGTCCCGCCGCCAGGCATCGCCACACCCATATTACCACCCTCATCCTTTGCGACGGCGCCCAGGCCGATGCCATGGACGCTCTTGTCCCCTTCAAAAAGCAGATAGGTGCCGCACTCTCTCCCAAGGCCCGCCTGACCTATCGTCTTGCGGCAATAGACCTCTCCAGCGGTGAGGTCGCCTGCAATCACCGTGGCCGCAAGCTGCTGGCCCCGTTGCAGCGCCTGGCTGCCCCATCTGCGTAGTGTTCAAACCATTTCAAGAGCGGAGGTGCTGTCCCAGATGAATCACGTCCTGCAGGAAAAGGCAAAGGAGGCCCTTTCCTCTGTCCTGCCTATTACATTCATCATCCTGCTGCTCAGCGCCACGGTCACCCCAATGCCCCTGGATATGCTGGTACTGTTTCTTGTGGGTACGGTAATGCTGATTTTTGGCACCGCCCTGTTCTCTTTGGGTACCGACATGGCTATGACTCCTATGGGCGAGGGTATCGGCGCGCAACTGCCCAAAACGCGCAATATCGGGTTGATTTGTCTGATCACCTTCCTCATCGGTGTGCTGATCACCATGGCGGAGCCGGATCTGCAGGTACTGGCCACCCAGGTGCCGTCCATCCCCAACATGACTTTGGTTTTGACCGTGGCCCTCGGTGTAGGCGGCTTTTTTGTGGTGGCTGTGCTGCGCACCCTGTTCGGCATCCCCCTGTCCCGCCTGCTGGTCATTTTTTATGCTTTCGTGTTCCTGCTGTCTATTTTCGTCCCCAAGGACTTTATTGCCATGGCCTTTGACTCCGGCGGTGTGACCACCGGCCCCATTACTGTTCCGTTCATTATGGCAATGGGCGTTGGCCTTGCCTCCATCCGAAGCGACCGCGGCTCGCAGGATGACAGCTTCGGCCTGGTGGCCCTGTGCAGCGTTGGCCCCATTTTGGCCGTGTTGATTTTAGGTGTCTGTTTCCACGGTAACTCCGCTCTGCCGGAAGAAACTCCCACCCCCCTCATCGAAACCGCCCAGGATGTGGCCGTACAGTTTGCCTCCAATCTGCCTCATTATGTGAAAGAGGTCGTCATCGCCCTGCTGCCCATTCTGTTCTTCTGCGTGATATTCCAGTTGCTGTTCCGCCGTTTCACCAACCACCAGCTACGTAAAATCTCCATCGGCTTCCTGTATACCTTCGTCGGCCTTGCCATTTTCCTGACCGGCGTGAATGTTGGTTTCATGCCTGCCGGTCGTTTCCTGGGCGGCGAGCTGGCCAAGCTGAAATACAACTGGCTGCTTGTCCCCTTGAGCATGGTCATCGGCTACTTTATCGTCACGGCCGAGCCTGCCGTCCATGTGCTGAACAAGCAGGTGGAGAGCATCACCGACGGCGGCGTGTCCCAGCGGTCCATGATGCTGTCCCTGTCCATCGGTGTGGCCATCTCTTTGGGTCTTTCCATGGTGCGGGTACTGACCGGCATCTCCATCTACTGGCTGCTGATTCCCGGCTACATACTGGCCGTTGGCCTGACGTTCTTTGTTCCCAAGATGTTCACCGGTATCGCCTTCGACTCCGGCGGTGTGGCAAGCGGCCCGCTGACCACCACCTTCCTGCTGCCCTTTGCAATGGGCGCCTGTGAAGCTGTTGGCGGAAACGTCCTGACCGATGCCTTCGGCATCGTATCCATGGTGGCCATGACCCCGCTGATCACTATCCAACTGCTGGGTCTGCTGCACGCCCTGCGTACCAGATCCGCACAGGCTGATCTGCCCGTCGTCGATGACGCCGAGGATGACGATATTATTGAAATTAAGGAGGGATCGCCCAATGTCTGAGCAAACCGCCGTCCATTTGATGGTCACTGTAGTTGATCGCGGCCGCAGCGAAAAGGTTGTTTCCATCTGCCAGGAGACCGGCCTTCCCCTCCACATGGTAAGCCTCGGCCACGGCACCGCGCGCACCGAAATGCTGGACCTGCTGGGTCTTGGCGAAACCAGCAAGGATGTCGTCTTCTCCTTCGCGCCGGAGGGTTCCGTCAATCCCATTCTCAATCAGCTGGCCGATCGGCTGAAAATGCGCTACCCGGGCAAGGGTATCACCTTCGCCATTCCCTTAAGCAGCGTCAGCGGTCGTATGTACCGCGCCCTGACCGAGACCGAAAATCCAGATACAGAAAGGATGTCCACCGATATGGCCTGTCCCGGAAAATATGAACTTGTTGTGGTGCTGACCAATCGCGGCTATACCGACTTGATTATGGAGGCTGCCCGTCAGGTGGGCGCTCCCGGCGGCACAGTTCTGAATACCCGCGGCCTTTCCACCCAGGAGATGGAGCAGTTCCTCGGCATTTCCATCCAGGCGGAAAAGGAGCTTGTTTTCCTTGTGGTCCCCAGCGAAAAGCGCCAGGATATTATGCAGGCCATCAGCCACGAGGCCGGCCTGAAGACCCCCGCCAAGGGCATCGTTCTCTCTTTGCCCGTCAGCCATGCCATCGGCCTGGCCTGATCATGCACAGCAAAACGCCCCTGTCCAACCGGACAGGGGCGTTTTTTGTTTTATTCAGGGGGTTATGATCCGCTGGCCACAGCGAAGAATTCGCTCCACCGTTTCGTCATCCAGCCTGTTCTGCAACTGCTCCAAGCCGGACGCCATGTTGGGTACCCGGGACGCAACACCATGACAATCGGACGCAAGGACCGCAGTCTGCTCCCGCCCCATCAGGCGGACCAGTCTTCTGCCAAAAAGCGGGTGCGACAAGGCCCCGGCGCTGATCTGGAAGGGAACGCCAATGCTTGCGATCTCCTCCACCTTGGTTCGGCGCCCAGGCTGGAAATAGCGTTCCAAATGGGCCAGCACAGGGGTGATGCCCTGATTGAGAATGTTGTAAATGCTGTTTACGACCTCGTCCGTCCACCGCGCGTTCGGCAGCTCCAGCAACAGATTTTTGGTCTGCCCGATGCAAAGTCGTTCAAGGTCTTCCATGTGCTTCATATTGGGGCGCCAGGCAACCTCCGCGCCGAGGATCAGCTGGGGCAGTGTTTCCCGCTCCTGCTGAGGCAGCACCTCCAACCCGGCCTGCAGCCGGGCCAAGGCCCGCTCTCTGCGGGCCAAAAAATGCTCCATACTCTCTCGTTCCCGGTAGAAGTGCGGTGTCAGTACCACCGCGGCAACTCCCTGCCGCGCCTGCTCGCGCAGCATTGCGATGCTGGTATCCACGCTATCGGCACCATCATCCATTCCGGGCAAGATATGCGTGTGAATATCAACCATCTTATGTTTCATCGGCATTCATCTCGTACTCTTTGGCGACGGAGGTACTGTAACCGTACTTGTGCCGACCGTAACCATAGTATCCATAGCTGAAGTAGCGCTTATACCGCCGCTTGCCATAGCCGTAATAGGACCGCTCCCGCTCCAGACCGTTGAGAACAAAGCCCAGCACCTTCGCCTTGGCATACTCCAACTGATCCAGCGCGCGGGCCACGGCGCCGCGCTCGGACTGATTGGCGCGCACCAGGAACAGCACACCGTCACTGATGGGCGCCAGCACCACGGCATCGGTGACCATGTTGACCGGGGGCGCGTCAATGAAGATGTAGTCGTAACGATGTTTCATTTCCTCCAACAGCTGCTGCATCCGGGGGGAACCCAGCAATTCCGAGGGATTGGGAGGAATACTGCCGGACAAAACCACATCAAGGCCCGGAGTTTCGGTGTGCAAAATGGCCTGATCCAACAGGCTGGGGTCCATCAGCAGATTGCTCATGCCCACTTTGTTGCCCAAATGCAACAGACGAGCCAGCTTGGGGCGACGCATATCGCAGTCAAGCAAAAGCACCTTACAATCCGTCATAGCGTAAGAGATGGCCAGGTTGACAGCCGTCATACTCTTACCCTCGCTCTGCAGGGCGGAGGTAATGACAACCGCCTTGCTCTTGCTGTCGCCGGTCAGGGCGAAGGACACGTTGGTACGCAGGGTCTTGTACGCCTCGCGCACAAAGAAGTCACTTTCCGGGGTCAGCAGGTTCTTGCGCGCCTCTTCCAACTGCTGGCGCTTGAGCTGCTCCTGCTTTTTCTTGCTGCGCAAAATCATGCTTTACCCCCCTTTCCGGCGGATTTCTTTTTCGTGTTACTTGCTTCTCCACTTTTCTCCCCTTCTCCGGAGAATTCCGGAATCTGACCCAGTACCGGGTATTTGGAGAGGGCATTCAAATCTTCTTCATCTTTGATGCGCACATCCAGCACATACAGCAGGATGATGATCAAAACCGCGATAACACAGCCAACGGCACCGCCCAACACAACATTCCGTTTGATATTGGGAGAATAGGGCGCCGTGGCCAGCTTGGCCTTATCAACCACTTTGGTGGAGCTGCCCTCAACAATTTCGGACAGCGCATCCGGCATGACCTCTTCCACTGCCTGAGCAATGCGCAGGGCCTTTTGGGGGTCGGTGTGGCTGACGCCGATTTTGAACAAAACCGTTTCACCGACCTGAGAGGCCGACAGGCAACTGCGCACCTGACCCGCGGTCAGGCCACCGGCCTGCTGACCCACCCTCGTCAATACGGTATCGGTGGAAATGATGCCGATATAGGTGTTCACCAACTGTTCTGCCGCAGAGAGGTTGGCGCTGGAGATGTAGTTTATTTTCTCGTAGTCGCTGGCGTTGTTGACGTACATCGTCACCGTGGAACGATACTTGGGTTTGATGAAATTGTCCGTGATCAAACCCGCGGCCGTAGCGGCAATCACCGCAAACAGCACAATGAGCCACCATTTATCCAGGCACGCAAATATAACCTTGCGAATATTGATCTCAACGCCTTCCAGTCTTCCGTTTTCCACTTTCGTCACGCCTTTCTTATATCGTGTTCCTATCCATGTTGCGGTCAAATCAGCCCGCAACAACGCAATCTTATACCTATTATACAACAACTACGAAATTTTGCAAGAGTCCACTCCATATTTTCCACATAAAAAGCAAAAGGTCCGGCACCAAAACGGTGCCGGACCCTCTCTTTTTGTCAGATTTTGGTGATGTCGATGGGAATCAGCTCTTCGCTGCGGCTCTGCTGGCGGACGGTCAGCAGGGCCCGGGCGGTGTCGATGGCGGTGACACAGCCCACGGAATGTTCCACCGCGCTGCGGCGGATCTTGAAGCCGTCGGTATCCTGCTTGCGGCCCTTGGTGGGGGTGTTGATGATCAGGTCCACGGTGCCGGAGGCGATCATGTCCAAAATGTTGGGATGTGCCTGGGACACGCGGTTGACCCGCTTGCACTCCACGCCCGCCTCGGTCAGCACGTCGCAGGTGCCGGAGGTGGCGTACAGCTCGATGCCCATCTCCTCAAAGCCCCGGGCAATGGGAACGATCTCCTTCTTATCCTCGTCCTTGACGGTGATGATGATGCGGCCGCCGCGCTTGGGGGCGCGCATACCGGAACCCTTGAACGCCTTGAGCAATGCCTGGGGATAGGTTTCGTCCAGACCCAGCACCTCGCCGGTGGACTTCATCTCGGGGCCGAGGCCGGTATCCACGTCGGTCAGCTTCTCGAAGGAGAACACAGGCGCCTTGACGGCGTAGTAGCTGGCCTCCTTATAAATGCCGGTGCCGTAGCCCAGGTCCTTCAGCTTCTGACCCAGCATGACCTTGGTAGCCAGGTCGATGATGGGTACGCCCGTGACCTTGGAGATATAGGGGATGGTGCGGGAGGAGCGGGGGTTGACCTCGATGACGTAGATCTCGTCGTTGTAGAGGATATACTGGGCGTTGATCAGGCCGATGACGCCCAGGTGCTTGGCCATGTTGCGGGTGTGCTTCAAAATCAGCTCCCGGTGCTTGTCCTCCAGGTTCAGGGGAGGATATACTGCGATGGAGTCACCGGAGTGAACACCGGCACGCTCCACGTGTTCCATGATACCGGGGATGAGGATGTCTTCACCGTCGAACACGCCGTCCACTTCCAGCTCCCGGCCCATGAGGTACTTGTCCACCAGGATGGGATGCTCCTGCACGGTCATGTTGATGATCTTCATGAACTCCTCGATGTTGCGGTCGGAGTAGGCGATCTCCATACCCTGGCCACCCAGCACGTAGGAGGGGCGCACCAGCACGGGGTAGCCCAGCTCGTGGGCGGCCTGCAGCGCCTCTTCGGTGGTGAAGATGGTGCGGCCCTTGGCGCGGGGAATGTCGCACTTCTCCAGGATCTCATCGAAGCGCTCACGGTCCTCGGCGGCGTCCACGCCGTCGGAGGAGGTACCCAGGATACGCACGCCCATGTCGGTCAGGGCCTTGGCCAGCTTGATGGCGGTCTGTCCGCCGAACTGGACCACGGCGCCCCAGGGCTTCTCCTGCTCCACGATGTTCTGCACGTCCTCGGCGGTCAGCGGCTCGAAGTACAGCTTGTCCGCCACGTCGAAGTCGGTGGAAACGGTCTCGGGGTTGTTGTTGACGATGATGGTTTCGTAACCCAGGCGGCGGAAGGCCCACACGGAGTGGACGGAGCAGTAGTCAAACTCGATGCCCTGGCCGATACGGATGGGGCCGGAGCCGAGGACCAGCACCTTCTTGCGGTCGCCGGTGTCCACGGCCTCGTTCTCGCCGTCGTAGGTGGAGTAGTAATAGGGGGTCTTGGCATCAAACTCGGCGGCGCAGGTGTCCACCATCTTGAAGGAGGGGATGATGCCGTAGCTTTCCCGCAGGGCCTTGACCTCCTCCTGCTTCATACCGCACAGGGTGCCGATATAGCTGTCGGCAAAGCACATCTCCTTGGCCTGCTTCATCAGGTCGGCGTCGGGGGCGCCCTTACATGCCTTCAGCGCCTCCTCCATGTCGATGATGCGCTTGAAGCCGTCCAGGAACCAAATGTCCATCTTGGTGATGTGGTTGATTTTTTGGGGAGAGAAACCGCGGCGCAAAGCCTCGGCCACCACGAACAGCCGCTCGTCGGTGACGTTGACCAGCATATCCTCGATCTCGTCGGTGTACAGACCCTCCAGCTTGTCCAGCTTCAGGGCGCGCACGTTCAGCTCCAGGGAGCGAATGGCCTTCATCAGGGCGCCCTCGAAGGAGTTGGCGATGGCCATGACCTCGCCGGTGGCCTTCATCTGGGTACCCAGGGTGCGGCTGGCGGTGGTGAACTTATCGAAGGGCAGGCGGGGGATCTTCAGCACGCAGTAGTCGATGGCCGGCTCGAAACAGGCCATGGTGGTACCGGTAACGGCGTTGGTGATCTCGTCCAGGGTGTAGCCCAGGGCCACCTTAGCCGCCACCTTGGCGATGGGGTAACCGGTAGCCTTGGAGGCCAGGGCGGAGGAACGGGACACACGGGGGTTGACCTCGATGACCGCGTACTCAAAGCTGTCGGGGTTCAGGGCGAACTGGCAGTTACAGCCGCCCTCGATCTCCAGGGCGTTGATGATGTCCAGGGCCGCGGAGCGCAGCATCTGATACTCCTTGGGGGCCAGGGTCTGGGTGGGGGCCACCACGATGGAGTCGCCGGTGTGGACGCCCACAGGGTCGATGTTCTCCATGGAGCAGATGGTGATGGCGTTGCCGGCGCTGTCGCGCATAACCTCGAACTCGATCTCCTTCCAGCCGGAGATGCACCGCTCGATGAGCACCTGACCCACACGGGACAGGTTGATGCCGCGGTCGGAGATCTCCTCCAAAGAGGCCCGGTCGTAGGCGATGCCGCCGCCGGTGCCGCCCAGGGTGTAGGCCGGACGGACGATGACGGGATAGCCGATGGACTCGGCAAACTCCACGGCGTCGGCCACGCTCTCCACCACGAGAGAGGTGACGCAGGGCTGGCCGATGGACTCCATACAGTCCTTAAAGCCCTGGCGATCCTCCGCCTTGTGGATGGACTCGGGGCTGGTACCCAGCAGACGGATGCCGTACTTTTCCAGGGTGCCGTTCTCGTACAGGGCCATGCCCAGGTTCAGGCCGGTCTGTCCGCCCAGGTTGGGCAGCAGGGCGTCGGGCCGCTCCTTCTCAATGATCTGAGTGACGGAGGGGATGTTCAGCGGCTCGATATACACATGGTCGGCAATGTCCTTGTCGGTCATGATGGTGGCGGGGTTGGAGTTGACCAGAACGACCTCCAGTCCCTCCTCTTTCAGGGCGCGGCAGGCCTGGGTGCCGGCGTAGTCAAACTCGGCGGCCTGGCCGATGACGATGGGGCCGGAGCCAAGGACAAGAACTTTCTTAATGTCAGCGTATCTGGGCATTACTTGGCACCTCCCATAATCTCAACGACGCGGTCAAAGACGTACTTGACTTCCATGGGGCCGGTATTGCCCTCGGGATCGTACTGCATAGTGAAGCAGTTGGGGCGGGCGTATTTCAGACCCTCCACGCTGCCGTCGTTGACGTTGACGTGGCTGACCGTGGCAACGGCCGCGTCCACGCTGCCCTCCTCCACGGCGTAGCCGTGGTTTTGGGCGGTGATGAACACCTTACCCTTTTCCAGGTCGCGGACGGGAATGTTGCCGCCCCGGTGACCGTAGGGCAGTTTCTCGGTCCTGCCGCCCACGGCAAGGGCCAGCAGTTGGTGGCCCAGACCAAAGCCAAACAGAGGCAGGCTGCTGTCGTAGAGCTTCTTGATTTCCGCAATGATGGCGGTATTCTCGGCGGGGTCGCCGGGGCCGGGGGACAGCACCACACCGTCGTAGCCGCCGGCCAAAATATCCTCGGCAGCGGTGTTGGCGGGCAGGACGGTCACCTTGCAGCCGCGGGCGGTCAGGCCGGCGATGATGCTGTTGGGCACGCCGCAGTCCAGCACGGCGGCGTGGCAGGTCTGCTCACCCCGGGCAGGGATGACCTTGGCCTGGCTGCAGGTGACCTCGGCCACCTTCTTCTCCACCCGGTAGGCGCGGAGCTTCTCCATCACCTGGGCGACATTAAAATGCTCCGCACAGGTGAGCATAGCCATCATGCTCCCCTGGTTGCGGAGTATTCTCGTCAGGGCACGGGTGTCCACACCCTGCACGCCCGCAATATTGTTCTGTTTCAGATAGGTGTTCAGATCGCCCTGGCAGCGGAAGTTGCTGCCCCGGTCGGACAGGTGACGGACCACCAGGACCTCCACCCAAGTGCGGTCGGACTCCACATCCTCGTCGTTGACGCCGTAGTTGCCAACCAGGGGATAGGACATGACCACGCCCTGTCCGGCGTAGGCCGGGTCGGTCAGCAGTTCCTGATACCCGGTCATGGAGGTATTGAACACCAGCTCACAGATCTTTTCTTCCGTGCTGCCGATGCTGGTTCCGGTAAACACGCTACCGTTTTCCAGAATCAAAGTCGCTTTCATACTGTGCATCCCGCCTTTCAGTTCCATTGTCTACTCACTCGAAAAAAGGGAGTGACCGCGCGCATCCATCATCCATACGGATGGCGCGTAGTAACTCCCGAGTTCGTTCAGTACATTTTATCGAAAACCCGAGCAAATTGCAAGGGCTTATCCCCTATTTTTTCAGTATTTTTCAATTCCGTACAATTATCCAAAACCGCCGGACATATTCCCGCCCGAAAATGGCATAATAACCTTATCCGCACGGAAAGGAGTTTGCCCATGGCCATCGCCTTTATGCGCACCGTTATCCTATATATTTTGATCATCGCCGGGGTCCGGCTCATGGGCAAGCGCCAAGTGGGCGAGCTGGAGCCGTCGGAGCTGGTGGTGTCCCTGCTCATCGCCGACCTGGCCGCCGTCCCCATGCAGGATTTCGGTATCCCGCTGCTGACCGGCATTATTCCCATCCTCGTGCTACTGAGCATGACCATGATTTTGTCGGTGCTGACCATGAAATTCCCGTCGCTGCGCGCCCTGCTGTGCGGCAAGCCCAGCATCGTGGTCCGTGACGGCAGACCCGACCCCCGGGAAATGCGCCGCAACCGCCTGACCGTGGACGAGCTGCTGGAAGAGCTGCGCATGAACGGCTACACCGACCTTACCAAGATCCGCTACGCAATTTTGGAAACCAACGGCCAGCTCTCCGTCCTGCCCTACGCCGCCCAGCAGCCCCCCTCCGCCCAGCAGTTGAACCTGCGTGCCACCGACGGCGGTCTGCCCCGGGTCATCATCAGCGACGGCGTGCTGCTGCAGGACAACCTGACCGCCGCGGGCTATGACACGGACTGGCTGAATCAACAGCTCAGGCAGCACCACGTCCCCTCCCCTGCCCACGTGTTTCTGCTGACGGTGGACGAGCTGGGCCGGGTCTATTTCATCCCCCGGGAGGTGGACGTGTGAAGCGACTTACCATCGCTTTGGTGCTGTTACTGTCTGTACTTGGAATGACCGTATTCCATAGCTGCTATCTGTCCCGACTGACCGACGATTTTTCCCGCCAACTGACCCAGGCCGCCACTCACGCGGACCGAGAGCAGTGGTCCCAGGCACTGGAACTGACGGAGCAGACCCTTGCCGCGTGGGAGAGGCACGACTTTTATCTGCACGTGCTGCTGCGGCACACGGACATTGACGCCATCCGGCAGACCTTTCACGAGGTGGTGGAATATCTGAAGCTGGAAGAGCCCGACCAGTACACCGCCGCCAACGCCAGGCTCATCACGCAAATCGAGCTGCTGGCCGAGGCGGAGCAGCTGGATCTGAAAAATGTACTATAAAGCACTGTCCGCCCCGTGTACTGACAGGATCGCAAACAGACGACATTCAACTTTGGTCGGTGTCGTCTGTTTTGTGCGCTTCAAGGACGAACGCCTCTGCTTTTCGGCTATGCTGCGTCTTGTATGCAGGCCGGCATATTACCTTCAGGCATCGGTGCGAATTGATATAGACGGGTACATCTGTCCACAATACAGTGCATCACATTGACAAAATGCCGTTTTTTTGCTATGATAACACTCAATTCATACAAGCGGACTGCAAAACGAGTCCGGGTAACACCGTAAGCAAGAAAAGCATCTGCTGATAATTTGAATTCAAACAACTCTTTCGGCAACCGTATTTGTCCATGGGGAGTAAAATACTATGAAACGAATCAGATTTTCAACGACCCAAATTATACTCCTGAGTTTTCTTCTGGCCATATTGATGGGAAGCCTTCTTTTGGCCCTGCCCATAAGCTCAGCCAACGGAACTGCAGTACCGTATATCGACGCGCTGTTTACGGCAGCAACTTCAACCTGTGTTACCGGACTTGTAACAGTGCCAACTTTTTCAACGTGGAGCGTTTTTGGGCAGATCGTTATACTGATCCTGATACAGATCGGTGGCGTCGGAGTTATCACAATCATAACCGGATGGATGCTTCTCTTAAACAGAAAACTGGGCATCAGCGACAGACTGCTCATTCAGGACGCGTTCAATCTTAATACCATGTCGGGACTTGTCAGGTTTGTCAGGAACGTGTTATCCGGCACACTGATCATCGAGGGAATCGGTGCACTTGCGTATATGCTCGTGTTCATCCCCGAGTTTGGCGCAAAAGGCATTTGGATATCGGTGTTCAATTCTGTTTCCGCCTTTTGTAACGCAGGCATTGACATTATTGCGGATAACAGCCTTTGTAATTACGCCGCAAATCCCTTAATCAACATCGTAACCTCTGCGCTCATAATTCTCGGGGGGCTCGGATATATCGTATGGTGGGACGTCCTGCGTGTAGTTAGGAGTCATTCACCAAAGAACAAAAAAATATTCAGACATCTGACCTTGCACAGCAAGATAGCTATTACTGTTACGGCGGTTCTCATCCTTGCCGGTGCTATTCTCATATTCATCTTTGAATACGGAAATCCTTTGACCATTGGAGAGATGAACCTGTTGGATAAAATTCAGACATCGTTCTTCCAATCGGTCACCACGAGAACCGCAGGCTTTGCCTCTGTTCCGCAAGAAAATCTGACGAATGCGTCTGCTGCCGTATCTGTTATTTTGATGTTGATCGGCGGTTCCCCGGTGGGAACGGCAGGCGGTATAAAAACCGTAACCATCGCTGTACTTATCTGCTCGGCATTCGCTACCATCAGAAACAAAAACAGTGCTGCCTTGTTCGGTCGCCGCATTTCTGACAACTCGATCAAAAAGGCACTTGCCGTAGCAACAGCCTTTTTCATGCTCTGCACCACCTCAGCGGTGCTTTTACTGGCAACGAGCAACGTTTCTGCCCTTGATGCAGTTTACGAAGCGGTCAGTGCAGCGGCAACTGTGGGTCTTTCAAGAAATTTCACGGCAACGCTCAGCACATTCGGAAAGCTCGTTATCATCGTGACCATGTATCTTGGCAGAGTCGGTCCCATATCGCTTGCGGTCGCGCTCGGCAGCAAGAACGAAAGCCAGAACGTCGTTTCTGAGCCAACGGAAGATATCAGCATCGGATAAAGGAGGCGCCTATGAAAGTAAAGAAAACCTACGCGGTCTTCGGTCTTGGAAGATACGGTACAGCCGTGGCAAGAGAACTTGTAGAAAACGGCATGGAAGTCATTGCAGTAGATGCCCGGCAAAAAATCGTGAACGACGCAGCGGCATATTTGCCTGTTTGTAAGTGTGCGGATGTGACTAATCCGGAGGTCATCTCCCGCCTTGGCATTCGCAACATTGATACCGTGATCATTTGTATGGCAAGCAATCTTGAATCAAGCGTAATGGCGGTCACACTTTGTAAAGAAGCGGGTGTTAAAACCGTTATCGCAAAATGCGCAAATGAGCTTCAGCAAAAGATATTGCTTCGTGTGGGTGCGGATCAGGTGGTTTTCCCCGAAAACGAGTCAGGCATTCGCCTTGCCAAGAATCTCGTGAGTTCAGGCTTCATTGATATGATCTCTCTGTCCAAAGACGTATCGGTGGTTGAAATCAACGTGAAGGACGAATGGCTTGGTAAAAACCTGATTGAATTAAATCTCCGCAAAAAATACGGCTTCAATGTCATCGCTGTCAAAAAGGAAGAAACGGTAAGCGTAAACATCAATCCCGAGCAGCCTCTTGATGCGGACACCACACTAATTGTTATCGCTAACATAGCTAAGCTGGGAAAATTAAAATAAGTTTTACAATACACAAAACCCGCAAACAATTTCAGAGAAATTGTTTGCGGGTTTTGTGCCAGAAAACAGCTTCAGGCGCTCATTTCTTGATTTCATCCCAGTACTTCTTGGCGGCCTGCTCGGTTTTATTATCGCCGTACTGATAGTACTTCCGGTCCTTAATGGCATCGGGCAGATACTGTTGCCTCACCCAATGGTTGGGGAAATCGTGGGGGTACTTGTACCCCTGCTCCCGCTCCATGCCCGCCGAGTCGGCGTGGACGTTCTGCAGCTCCCGGGGAATATCTCCCGTCCGCCCGGCCCGGATGTCCTCCATGGCGGCGGCAAGGCCGGCGTACACGCTGTTGGACTTGGGTGCAGTGGCCAGCAAAACCGTCGCCTGGGCCAGGGGCAAGCGCGCCTCGGGCAGGCCAAGCTGCAGCGCGCTGTCCACGCAGGCCTTGACGATGGGCACCGCCTGGGGGTAGGCCATGCCAACGTCCTCGCTGGCCGAGCACAGCAGCCGACGTATGGCGGTGATCATGTCCCCCGCCTCCAGCAATCGGGCCAAATAATGCAGCGCCGCGTCGGGGTCGGAGCCCCGCAGGGACTTCATCAGGGCCGAGGCGATGTCGAAGTGGGCGTCCCCCTCCCGGTCGTAGCGCATGGCCGACTGCTGGGACACCAGCTTGGCGTCCGCAAGGGTGACATGGAGTTTTCCATCACACCGCTTGGCAGAGGTGAGAAGCAGCTCGATAGCGTTCATGGCCTTTCGCACGTCGCCGCCGCAGGAAGCCGCAATATGCTCCCGCACGCCGTCCTCGCACTCAGCGGTAGCGCCCAGCCGCTGTTCCATCAGGGAAATGCCCCGGTCAACGGCGGGCAGCACGTCCTGGGCGGTGTGCTGCTTGAACTCGAACACCGTGGCCCGGGACAGCACCGCGTTGAACACGGCGAAGTAGGGGTTCTCGGTGGTGGAGGCAATGAGGGTGATTTTTCCGTTCTCCATAAACTCCAGCAGGGACTGCTGCTGCTTTTTGTTGAAGTACTGGATCTCGTCCAGATAGAGCAGCACGCCCTCGGGGGCCATAAAGGTGCCGATCTCCTCCATAATGGCCTTGATGTCGGCAATGGAGGCGGTGGTGGCGTTGAGCCGGTGGAGGGGACGGTTGGTCTGTTTGGCGATGATGTTGGCCACCGTGGTCTTGCCCGTGCCGGAGGGGCCGTAGAAAATCAAATTGGGGATGCTGCCGCTTTCGATGATACGGCGCAGCAGACCGTCCTTGCCGAGAATGTGGGTCTGGCCCACCACCTCGTCAAGGCTCTGTGGTCTTATTTCATCTGCAAGGGGACGATAGGACACCCTTCTCACTCCTTCGTCGTCAAGGGGATGTATACCTTCTGCTTCAGCAGACGGTTGACCAGCGCCACCACGCGGCCTACGCCCAGCATGGCGACCACTGTACCGAAATGCAAACCGATAAATTCGCCGGCAAAGATGAGGCCCAACGCCGCGGTCACGCACACGCAGCTAATATCAAATATGTTTTTGGTCAGGCCATGCTCCAGCCCGGTCTTTTCTGCAATGGCGTGGACAATACCATCGCCGGGATTGGGAATCAGCTTCATATTGACGGACGCAGACACACCGATACCGATAAACACGACCGAAGCCAGCAGCAGACCAATATTCACCCAGGAATACAGCTTATCGGGCGTGTAGGTAAGCCATGTTGACAAAAGCTTGACAAACACATTGAATACCAGGCTGACCGCCAGTTGCAGCAGATCAACGACCCGGCTGCTCTTACCGCGCAGGGCAAACTGTGCCGCAATGAATACGACGTAGACTAAATTGTTCGCGATGTCGAAGTCGAACTTCCAAATGACGGAAATACTGTAAGCAACGGAAGAGATGGGCGAAATACCCAAATTCACCTTGGTACTTAAAACGATGCCAAAGGCCAGGGAAAACAGGCCAAGCAGATATACGCTCCAGCGCAGAATGGTTTTCTTCATTATTACGGTTCCTCCGTTTGTTTGGCAAAATGGTCGCACCAGGGCCGCAGGGTACAGCTTTGGCATTGGGGACGGCGGGCGATGCACACGGCACGGCCATGGAGTACGATACGATGGCAGAAGTCGTTGGACTCTTCCGGGGGCAGCACCTGCCGAAGCTGCTGCTCCACCTTGGCGGGGTCACGGGTCCCGTCGGTCAGGCCCAGCAGGCCGGCAATGCGGATACAGTGGGTATCCGCCACCACCACGCCGGACCGGCCGTACACGTCGCCCAAAATCAGGTTGGCGGTCTTGCGCCCCACACCGGGCAGGCGCAGCAGATCGTCCATATTGTCCGGCACACGGCCGCCGTACTCCCGGATCAGCATCTGAGAGGCCAGCACGATGTCCCGGGCCTTGGCCCGGAAAAAGCCGGTGGAGTGGACGTACCGCTCCACCTCGGCGACGTCGGCCTCGGCAAGGGATTGCAGGGTGGGAAAGCGCCCGTAGAGGGCGGGGGTGACCTGGTTGACCCGCTCGTCGGTGCACTGCGCCGCCATACGCACGGCAAAGAGCAGTTCGTAATCCTTCTCGTAGTTCAGAGAGCAAATGCTGTCGGGATACAGCACTTTCAGCTCCTCAATAATGGCCCATACGGCTGCGGGGTCTTTCACGCCTGTCACCTCGAAAAAACAATTTTATTTATTCTACCACATTCCCACCCTAAAAGCGACCCATTTTTTCCGTTTGACCCATTGTTTTTTTGACAGAAACTGATATAATAGGTTCAATCAAATTTTAGGAGGTTCACCATGATCACTTCTGCTATGGATTTTCTCGCCAAGGTCGACCCTGAGCTGGGCGCCGCCGTCCGCTCCGAGTATGACCGTCAGCAGCGCAATATCGAGCTGATCGCGTCCGAAAACATCGTCAGCCCCGCCGTGCTGGCCGCCGCCGGCACCGTGCTGACCAACAAGTACGCCGAGGGTTATCCCGGCAAGCGCTATTACGGCGGCTGCCAGTGTGTGGACGTGGTGGAAAACCTGGCTATCGAGCGGGCCAAGCAGCTCTTTGGCGCCCAGTTTGCCAACGTGCAGCCCCACTCCGGCGCTCAGGCCAACTACGCCGTGTATCAGGCCCTGTGCAATCTGGGCGACACCGTGCTGGGCATGAGCCTGGACAACGGCGGTCACCTGACCCACGGTTCCCCTGTCAACTTCTCCGGTAAGAACTACAACATGGTTTCTTACGGCGTGAATGAGCAGGGTTACATCGACTATGACCAGGTGCGCGAGCTAGCCCGCAAGCACAAACCCAAGATGATCCTGGCCGGTGCCTCCGCCTACCCCCGCGTCATCGACTTCAAGGCCTTTGCCGACATCGCTCACGAGGTTGGCGCTTACCTGTTCGTGGATATGGCCCACATCGCCGGCCTGGTGGCCGCCGGGGTGCATCCCTCCCCCGTCCCCTACGCCGACGTGGTGTCCACCACCACGCACAAGACTCTGCGCGGTCCCCGCGGCGGTATGCTGCTGACCAACGACCCCGAGATCGCCAAGAAGCTGAACTCCGCCATCTTCCCCGGCTCTCAGGGCGGCCCGCTGGAGCATATCATCGCCGCCAAGGCCGTGGCTCTGGGCGAGGCTTTGCGCCCCGAGTTCAAGGCTTATCAGCAGCAGATCGTCAAAAACGCCGCTGTCCTGGCTGATACCATCATGGCCGAGGGTCTTGACCTGGTGTCCGGCGGCACCGACAACCACCTGATGCTGGTGGACCTGCGCCCGGCCAAGCTCACCGGCAAGGAGATGGAACACCGCCTGGATGAGGTGTGCATCACCGCCAACAAGAACGCCATCCCCAATGACCCGGAAAAGCCCTTCGTCACCTCCGGTATCCGTCTGGGTACCCCCGCCGTCACTTCCCGCGGCTTCGTGGAGGAGGATATGAAGGTCGTTGGCAAGCTGATCGCCGACGCCGCCTTCCGCTTCGACACCAAGGCCGAGGATATCCGCGCCGCCGCCATGGCCCTGACCGCCAAGTACCCCATCTACAACGGCTGAGTTCTTTTCAAACTCCCACTCAGGAGGTAACGTAAGATGGCAGATGTCGAGTTCAAAACCGAACACAGAATATCCGAGATCATGAAGTCCCTGGGTATGCGTTCCGACGATGTCCGACAGGTCTACTACGCCTTTGACAAGCTGGTCATTTTGAAAAAGCACATGCCGGAGTCCTACCGGGCCAAGAATTATGTGACCTTTTCCATTGGAAAGGAAGAGTACATGGAGCGAATGACCTGGATCAACGATTTTATGCGCTCCCACGGCATGACCGAGAACGTTTTCCGCGACGTTACGGACTTTGAAACTTCCTGTGAGGATTACGATTACTATAACGAGTACAAAACTCCCACCCAGTACCGGCAAGAGGAAACCCAGCGAAACAGCTAACGTCAAAAGGCCCGTGCAGCTTTGCACGGGCCTTTTGTTCCACAGAGGTGATCATTGTATGTCCAGCCTATTCCGCTGCCCCATCTGCGCCGCCCCCCTGACCCGGGGTGAGCGGGCCTATACCTGCCCCGCCGGTCACAGCTATGACCTGTCCGCCGAGGGCTACACCCATCTGCTGCCCGCCAACCAAAAGCACTCCAAAAACCCCGGCGACGACAAGCAGATGGTGGCCGCCCGGTGTGACTTTTTGGACAAGGGCTACTACGCTCCCCTGCGCCAAGCCCTCATCGACCTGTCCGTGGAGTTGACCGCCGGTATTCCATCCCCCACCCTGCTGGACAGCGGCTGCGGCGAGGGGTACTACACCGCCGGCCTGGCCGCCGCCCTGCCCCGCGCCCGCATGGCCGGAATCGACATTTCCAAGTTCGCCCTGCGCCGGGCGGCGAAAAAGGTGCCGGGCGGCGAGTTCGCCGTGGCCTCCTCCTACCGCCTGCCGGTACCGGATGGAAGTATCCACTTGCTTTACAACGTCTTCTCCCCCCTGTGCGCGGATGAGTTTGCCCGGGTACTTGTCCCCGGCGGCTACTTCGTTTACGTGGTCCCCTCGGGCCGCCACCTGTGGCAGATGAAAGAGGTTTTGTATGAAAACCCCTACGAAAACCCGGTTAAGCAGGAGGATTACCCCGGATTCGCGTGGCAGCGGGCCATCCCCCTGCGTTACACCGTCACCCTGGACCGCAGTGCGGACATCATGGCCCTGTTCGCCATGACCCCCTACGCCTGGAAAACACCCAAAGCCGGGGTGGAGCGGCTGTCCAAGCTGACCCAGCTGGAAACCGAGATCGGGTTTGATATTCATGTATATCAACGAACATAACGTAAAAGGCGGCGCCTGCAGGCGCCGCCTTTTCAATGCTTATCTGTTACTTTAAATCTCTGTAACGGTACTCTGTCCGATACTGGGCGGGTATGGTTCTGCTTTCCTCCCAGTAGTAGCTCTGTCCATTAATCTTGTACTCGTACCAGAAGCACCTGCCTGTGCCGTCCGTTTCATAATAGCCGGTATGATAGCCTCCACACTCGCCGCACGTCCAGCCGGAATCGTACACTTTTTTGTAAATCTGTCTGTTTTATAATTTGTCCCCATTTTTGTACCGCTCTGCTTTATAGCGGAAGGTGGCCAAAGGCATTCCGCACGCTTTGGCCGCTGCCGTGCCGCAGATACGCCCCGCGCACCAACTTTGATAGGCGCTGTGGAACGTGTCGGGCAGTTGCTTGGGTGGGCGGCCGAAACGAACGCCTTTCGCTTTGGCCGCCGCGATACCCTCCGCCTGGCGCTGGCGGATATTCACCCGCTCGTTCTCCGCCACGAAGGACAGCACCTGCAGCACGATGTCGCTCAAAAACGTGCCCATCAGGTCCTTGCCCCGCCGGGTGTCCAGCAGGGGCATATCCAGCACCACGATGTCGATGCCTTTCTCCTTTGTCAGCACCCGCCATTGCTGCAAGATCTCCTCATAATTGCGCCCAAGACGGTCAATGCTCTTGACATAGAGCAGATCGTCTTTTTTCAGTTTTCGCAGCAGCCTTTTGTACTGTGGCCGCTCAAAGTCCTTGCCCGACTGCTTGTCCATAAAAATGTGTTCCTGCGGTATGTGCAGCCGGTGCAAGGCCAAACGCTGCCGGTCCTCGTTCTGCTCTCGTGTGCTGACGCGCATATAGCCGTAAATATTGCCCATAGTTCTTCCCTCCGTCTGTATTTGGCATTATTTTGCCTTCCTATATTGCCTGCACACAGGAAAAGTTGCACGTTTTTGTACATCTTTGGAAAAACGACAAAAGCGGCGCGCCCATTTGGGGCACGCCGCTTTTGTCATTCTTCCTTGATCATTTCATAGGTCGTTTCTTCTCTTTGGCCGTAATTTCGTCGATATGGATCCTCCAAACGCCCGTCACGGCGAAGCTGCGGGCCACCTCGCTGTCAAAAGCGGATATATGGGCGGGAGTCAGCTTTTGGCACAGGGCACGCAGGGCGGCCAGCTTCTCCTCCGGGTCGGTAACCTCCGTGGCCGTCCCCCTGACCATGGCGCTGCGGAAATAGGTGGTAAAATCGTCGGTGGCGGCCACGTTCTCCCCCACGAAGCTGACCCACACCGCGGGATTTGCCCGCAGCAGGTCGAGTTTCTTCCCCTCCAGGGCGCAGTGGAAGTACAGCTCCTCCCCCACACGCACCAGGGACAGGGGCAGGCAGTAGGGTTCCTCCCCCTGAATGGCCATTGTGCCGTATTCACAGCTATCGATAACCGCAAGGCCGAATTCCCGGTCACGTTCCCGGTCTTTTCTGCGCATAGTTTTCGCTCCTTTACTGTAAACGCCGAGACCTTTACAGTCCCGGCGTTTCAACGCTTATTTACCCTTGAGCAGCTTGTTCAGCTCCGCCATAAAGGTGTTGAGGTCCTTGAACTGGCGGTAGACGGAGGCAAATCGCACGTAGGCCACCTCGTCCACGTCCTTCAGCCGCTCCATGACCAGCTCGCCGATATGCTCGGTGCTGGTCTCCCGCTCCAGGGAGTTTTGCAGCTCCTGCTCGATCTCGTCGGCGATGCGCTCCAGGGTGTCGAAGGACACCGGGCGCTTTTCGCAGGCGCGCATCATGCCGTTGAACAGCTTGGTTCGGTCAAAGCTCTGGCGGCTGCCGTCCTTCTTGATGACCACCAGGGGCAGACTCTCTACCGTTTCGTAGGTGGTAAAGCGCTTGTGACACTCCAGACACTCGCGGCGGCGGCGGATACTGGCCCCCTCCTCCGCAGGACGGGAGTCCACGACCTTACTTTCCAGTTGACCGCAAAAAGGGCATTTCATAGGAATACCTCCATCACGTCGGTTGACCGACTATTTATGTACTAAAGTGGATTGTACCACATTATTTTGTGTTTTGGTAGTCTTTTTTTGCATTTTCGCCCAATTTCTTGCAATCAGAGCTTGGTCATTTGCGCCGCGGCGAATTTCAGCATCAGCCGCTTGGTACCCACGTTGTCAAAGGCGATCTCCACCAGCACGTCGCCGCCGGCCTTTTGGGTGGCGATGACCATGCCCTTGCCAAAGGCCTTGTGGTTGACCATATCGCCCTTCTGCAGCACCAGGGAGGGCGCCGCACCCGCCGACTTGATGCCGCCGGCCACAGGGGCGGACACCGGCTTTTTGCCCGGGATGGGGTACTTGGCTGCACCGGAGGGTGCAGCGTTGCGGTAGGTGGTGACGGGGGCCTGCCGCTGGGTGTAACCGCCGCTGCGGTAGCCGCCATCGTAGCCGCCGTAGCCGCTGGTGCGGCTCGGGATGCCCGGGGACCAGTCGTCGTCCGTATCCCGGTCCAGGAAGCTGCGGCCGCTGCGCTCCAGGTACTGCTCGGGGATCTCCCCCACAAAGCGGGAGGGACGGTTTGCACTGGTGCGGCCAAAGAGCATACGCTGGTTGGCACAGGTCAGGTACAGTTGCTGCTTGGCCCGGGTCATGGCCACGTAGCACAGCCGCCGCTCCTCCTCCATCTCCTCCGGGTCCCCGATGGTGCGCTGGCCGGGGAACACGCCCTCTTCCACACCCACCACAAAAACCACCGGAAATTCCAGGCCCTTGGCCGAGTGCATGGTCATCATGACCACGCAATCCTCCCCGGCGTCGTGGCTGTCCAGGTCGGTGTACAGGGCAATTTCGTCCAGGAATCCGGACAGGCTGGGCTGGTCCCCGGCGTTTTCCAGATAACCGTTGATGGAGGTCAGCAGCTCCCGCACGTTTTCAAGGCGGGTGCGGTCCTCCACGGTGTTCTTGCTCTCCAGCATGACGGCGTAGCCGGTGGTGGCCAGCAGCTCCTCGTAGAAGTCGGGCAGGGGCATCTCCGCCGCCTGCTGCTGCAGCCTGCGTATCATATCCACAAACTGCATCAGCTTGCCCGCCGCCTTTTGCAGGTCGGGGTACTCCGATGCGTGGCTGACCACCTCGAACAGGGGTCGGCCCTCCTGCACGGCGATGGCCTGGGCCGTTTCCACCGTCTTGGCGCCGATGCCACGAGGGGGATTGTTGATGATACGCTGCAGGCGCAGGTCGTCGTCAGTGTTGTTCAGCACGCAGAGGTAGGCCACCATGTCCTTGACCTCCGCCCGGTCAAAAAACCGGGTGCCGCCGATGATTTTGTACGGAATACCGTTGCGCTTGCAGGCGTTTTCCATTTGGTTGGACTGGGCGTTCATGCGGTAGAGGATGGCGTGATCCTTCCACTTTCTGCCCTTACTGAATCCGTCCATGATACGCATGGCCACGTACTGGGCCTCGTCATTCTCGTTCATGGCGGTGTACATCTGCAGCTTGTCCCCCGCCCCGGCTTTCGTCCACAACTCCTTGCCCTTGCGGCCCTGATTGTTGCGGATCACGGCGTTGGAGGCGTTCAGAATATTGCCGGTGGAGCGGTAGTTCTGCTCCAGACGGATGACCCGGGCCTTGGGGTACTGGTTTTCAAAGGACAGGATATTCTCGATGGTGGCGCCCCGGAAACGGTAGATGGACTGGTCATCGTCGCCCACCACGCAGAAGTTCTCGTATCCCCCCGCCAGGGTGGAGGCCAGCAAATACTGCAGATTGTTGGTATCCTGATACTCGTCGATGAGGACGTAGCGGAACTTGCGCTGGTAGTAGGTGCGCACCTGCTCGTCCTGCTGCAAAAGCCGGACCGTGTGCAGGATGATGTCGTCGAAGTCCAGGGCGCTGGCCTCCCACAGTCTGCGCTCGTACTCGGCATAGATGGCGGCGATGCGCTGGGTACGGAAATCCCCGCTCCTGCTGCACTCGTGCTGATACTGGGCCGCCAGCTTCATCTCGTCCTTGGCCCGGGAGATATAACCCAGCACCGTCCGGGGCGGGAACTGCTTGTCGTCGATGTTCTGCTCCTTCAGAATGTCCTTGATGACCCGCAGGGAGTCGTCGGTGTCGTAGATGGTAAAGGAGGACGAGAACCCCAGCTTGTCAATGTCCCGGCGCAGGATGCGCACACAGGCGGAGTGGAAGGTGCTGGCCCAGATGTCGTTGGCCTGTGGACCCAGCATCAGGGCAAGGCGTTCCTTCAGCTCCCCGGCTGCTTTGTTGGTAAAGGTGATAGCCAGGATGGTCCAGGGAGCGGCGGGGTCCATTTGGCATAGCCGGCGGGCCCGGTCGGCATCCTTTCCCGTGGGGTCGGCGGCGTAGCCCTCCAAAAAGGCAAGGTCCTCCTCCGTCACCCAATCCGGCACCTCCACACTGTCGGAGCCGCAGCCGTAGCGAATGAGATTGGCGATGCGGTTGATCAGCACTGTGGTCTTGCCGCTGCCGGCGCCGGCCAGCAGCAGCAGCGGCCCCTCGGTGGCCAGCACGGCGTTCTGCTGTTCTTTGTTCAGGCGGGTAAAGTCGTGGGCAATGGCCCCCCGGCGGGCCTTACAAAATCTCAATTCCTGTTCATGGTCAAGCATGGTATTCCCTCTCGTCTGACAAATTTCCTGCCCTCTATTCTATTACATTCTCCGCCCCGGGTCAACCACACCCGGGGTCAAAAAATAGTTTCTCGCCACGGTCTTTTTCCTTGCCTGTCCGCGTACACTTTACCAGAGGTGGACGAGCCGGCCTGTAATCATCTGTAACCGTTTTTTTATCGCATCGTAATGTTAGGGACGAGAATGTAACCATAAGCTGATGGTATACTGACATCAGAAAGAAGGAAAGGAGGCTCACGCCGTGAAAAAAATTCTTTGTATCCTGCTTTCGGTCTGTCTGCTTGCCCTGCCCATGTCTGCAAGCGTACTGGCCGACGACCTGTCCGCCCCGCCGCAAACACAACACGAGGAAGTGGGTTTCCTGCCCGGCTCCGTCCCCGCCGACAGCGGGCTGACCGACGGCATCAGCTTTCCTCTGACCGGGCTGGCCCTGTCCATGCTGGAAAACGGCACGGACTACGACGCGGCCTCAGACACCTTCGTGTGGAACGCCCTGTACTACGTCCTCTCCCTCTATGGGCGCGAGGATGACCGGGCCGAGATCACCGAGCAGGCTCTGCTGCTGCCTTCGGAATGTGTTGACGACTTCTTTGCCGCCCTGTTCGCCACCCGGCAGGAGCTGCCCGCCATCCCCGCCGACCTAAGCGGCAAAATTCGTTATGACGCCGGCAAGGACTTGTACGTGCTGGCTTTGGGCGACCCGGCCCTTGTGTCGCTTGATTTGACCGCTCCCTCCGCCGCGGCCCATGGGCTGTTCACCGTGACCGGCACTCTGACCGTCCCGGACAGCGGCGAAATGATCTGCTCCTTCCGGGCAACCCTTGCGGAGAATGACACCATGTTCGGCTTCTCCGTTGTTGATTTCGTTTTCTCATGACTCCTCCGTAAAAGCAAAAGGCCCCGACCGATCGGTCGGGGCCTTTTGCTTTGTTTTATTTTAGTCCAGTACAATCAGGGCAATGAATTCCAGAATGTCGTCACCAATGTTCTTGATGCCGTGACCCTGACCGGAGGGGGTGAAGGTAACGGTGCCGGGTTCTACCTCCACAAACGCCTCGTTATCCTGATACAGGCCCTTGCCGGAGATGATGTAGTAGCTTTCAAACTCGCCGGTGTGGATGTGGAACTCCACTTCTTCGCCGGGCTTGAGCTTCACGTTGGAGAACATGCGCAGCTTGGGGTTGCGGCCGGGGAAATCGGCCAGGTTGTGCAGATGCATCTTGACCTCGCCACGGGCGTTGTCCTCAGTGGTAACGGTCAGGTCTTTTGCGGTTTTGATCATCACGATCGCCTCCTTAATCATTTGAATTCATTATAACAAATCCCGTCCGAAATTCAATCTTTTTCACTCAGAAAAGCCAAATGTGATGTACGTGTGGTTGCCGGACACACTTTGGCTGTAGGACGCGGAAAAGGAACGGCCCGCCTCCTGCCCCGCCAACCGGAGCGCCTGTCCGATTTCCTCCTGCGTCGCCTGTCGGTCAAGCAGCATCAAATACACTACCTCGCGGCCATTTACATCGAACTCCCTGACCGCGGCCTGGGTCAGCTCGGTGAGGTCCGTATACTTTTTCTGATAATTGTGCCGGGCAGAGTCGTTTTGGATGTTGTAGTAATAATGCCGGTCGCTCAGCGGCGCGATGGGCTTAATCTCCTGCTCCGGACTCCAGGACAGCGATCCGCACATATCCACTCCCGCATTAAAGCGCGGGTACACCTGCTCGGCCCCCTTCGCCTGCTCCAGCGTGGCCGTGGCATCCACCACGTACCATGCACCGTCCAGATAAATCGTGTTGACCTCATGGGGTTCACCGTTAAGAAGCCCACTCATGCGGTCCACCCGGAACCCCGCAAGGCAGGCCAGCGTATAAAAGCCGTCGGCACAGCCCTGGCAGTTTGCCCGGCCGTCCACCAGGGCGCCCACCGCCGTGCGATACCGGGGCAGCTCGTCCTCATCGCTCCTGTCTGTGTCCTCATTGTAATAGGTGGTCCTTTCCCGGAGCATATCATAGAGCAGCAGCTCCAGCTCCAGGGGATCGGAAGTCTGCGCCCTCGCCTGCGCCACCATCTGCTCGGCAATGCCCAGCGCCTGCACCTCGTCCGCAGTCAGTTGGGAGGTGTCACCGCTGGCATGGGCCTGTACAATTCGATGGCCGGGGAACTGCATCAGCGTAAAGGTATGCTCGTCCCCCACTATACTGCACTCCACACCTGCCGCGCCCACGCAACCGGAGAGCAATTGGATTTCCTGCTGGGACAGGGTGCCGGAATACCGCACCGTGCTGACCCAGACCCCCTGCTCCCGCTGTTGGTTCAAGTGGTCGATCAGCTCCTGCAGCGTGTTTATCGCTACAAGCTCCGTCTGTCCGGGGTCAGTCACGGAAACGGACGGCATGTCGCTGCTTTCCGGCGGCGCCACACTTGCCGAATGAGAGGGTACATCGGGTATGGGCCGGATCGGAATCGCACTTGTAAACGGTGTGGCACAAGCAGAGCAAAGCACCCCGATCAGCACCACGGCGATTACCTGTATCAAATTTTTTCGCATGGTCCTCTCCCCTTCCGGGTACGTTCCGGACCCTTGTCCGCCGCGAGTTTCCCATCGGAAACGCCGAGGCCACGAACGCCCTGGAAACACTGTGTTTTTACGCCCTTATTATAGCAGACTCCATGCGTAAAATCAAACCCCTCTTAATATTTGAAAAGGAGTGGGATTGCTCCCACTCCTTTTCTCGTTATTGAATTTCGTTTGTTTTTGCGGTAGCGATGGCATTTATCTTATCCTGCAGCAGGATGGGCGGCAGGATACCAAACACAATGGCCAAAATCAGACACAGGGTCCCAAGGTCGGATTGAATCCCCTTCTCCGCCGCCATCATATCCACGCGCCGGGCAGTCTTATAGGTCCAAACGATGCTGTAGAACGGCACAAACATACACAGCAGCATGGACGCTACAGGATTGCGCTGTCCCTCGCCCTTCGCGCCGTTGGTGAAATTGGTCGCCTTGAAAATCCAAATGTACATCCAAACACCGCAGGTAAACAGCAGCAGCAAAACGTGCTTGGTCATACTGCAGAAGCCATCCTGCGCCACCACAGTGGATTCGCTCACCCGCTTTTCTTTCCGGGGGAACCCGTTGGGGAACGCAACCCAAGCCGCAATAAAGAAAAGTATAATCGCAGTAACCAGGGCTCTCAGCATGAGTATCAACTCCAAACCATGGAAGTGCGCACTCAGCAAGCAATTCAAGAAGGTACGAACTCCCTCGCCCAAGCTCAGCGCAGCCGGAATGTACCACAATCCACTCACTTTTTCCTTTAGCCCCTGCAACAGTGGAGTAAACTGAACCATTGCGAGCAAGAGTAAGCAGATATACGCCAAGGGATACAACAGTACTACGCACACTTCAACAACATCCACACGAACAATATCCCACCCCACATTCGCCAAGAAAATGGGCCATCTGACAGCATCCACAACTCGAACCAGTGCGGCCACCGCAAACGGAATCACCGTATACACATTGCGTTTTTTCAGGATCGCAAACACAGCAATCGCCACATAAGCCGCAAGTAAGATCCATTCTGATACACTGAATTGAAACAAATACACCATAACCATTTTTCCTTTCTCTGCTCAATTTCATGCAACCGTCTGTTTTTGGCACTTTCCGCAGTAGCGCACCCCAAACAGGACGTTTGCACACACATTTTTTGCACATCTTATGATAGACGTTTAGCGTCTAAAAGTCAATAGAAAGTTTGCGTCTGTAGTATTGTGAACTCGGTGATGAAAATGAAACTCTCTTTTGGCGATAAGGTCCGGGTTCTGCGTGAGGAGCAAAATTTGTCCCAGACCGAGTTAGGCAAGGCGCTGAATATGACCCAGCGCAAAGTGTCTTATATTGAGTGCGGCAAATACGAGCCAAGTATCGAGGATATCGTGGCCATCGCCGTGTTCTTCGACGTGTCCGCCGATTATCTGCTCGGAATTTCAAAAGGAAAACCATATCCGGAGCGTTGAACGTCCCCTCTTCCCCATTAAGAGGTGGAGGGGTTTCTGCTTCTGCACCACTTAAAGATTTCCTTGTGGTCGTCAAGCCCTCCGTCACGGCTACACCGTGCCACCTCAGCACAAGGCACAACTTCGGCCGACCAAATCAGAGATTTGGGGCCTCAGCCGCCTTTACACAAGGAAGGCTTTCTCTCAGGGTTCGAACCCTTTTAGCCCCGGAAGATGCAAAAAAGCAGACACCCAAATGGGTATCTGCTTTTTTGGTACGGCTGAAGGGATTCGAACCCCCGACCTTTTGGTTCGTAGCCAAACAAAGGGCCGTTCCGGCCCAACCCTGTACAAGTTCCGAAGAACCCGCAACACATTGGAATTGCTTGATTTTTACACTCTTATTATACCAAAACCCAGCAGCAAAAGCAAGCAGAATTTCCTAAGTTTGTTGACCTATTGTTGACCCAAACTATTGGAGCAAAAGAAAGGAGCGGGATTTCTCCCTGTCCTCCTTTAAGAATTTGATGGTTTTAAGAGTTTGATGTAGCCATTAGTACTGCCCTCGAAATATTTCACCCGCAAACGATAATTATAATCTAGAATAGAACCAGAGTGAGCTTTAAAGCTAATGTAACCTCGATATTCAATCGTATCGCCCACATAAAGAGATTGAGCGACATCCTTATCATCAGAACTTCGGTCTACATACAATAGCACACCATTGTCGAGACATATGTACCTGTCATCGTAGTTTGTCGACCAACCATCAAGTTCCCCATAGTTTAGCAATTGAACAATCTTACCCGAACCGCTGACTTCACAACCCATATAGGATTCCTTTGTTCTTCCGTCTTTTTCGAAAATATTTACAAGCTTTTTTACACTCATTGTTTCTGTGGTGCCATCTTCTTTTATGATTGTCAGCTTATTGCCTCCTCCGCCAAATATAGCGAACGCAATTCCAACCAATGCAACCAAAACAACCACAAGCGCAAGAATCAATGCCATTCTTTTTTTCATTTGCTTCCTCATCTCCTATTCAATACGCAACCCGCTCCACGGATTGCAGCCTCATACTCATGCACATATCGGGAAACTGTACTTTCCCCTCTACGCAGCTGCTTGGCAATCTTCACAAAGGTATATCCCTCTTGATAAAGCTGCCACATCTTTTCCTTTTCCCGCTCCGTAACGCGAGTTCCCTTTGCGGCCATTACTTGACCACCTTATCCTCGGCCCGGAGCATAGTTTCTTTCATGGCCTTGTCAAACTGGTCTTTGACATAAGTTTCCGCCGTCCACTTCTTGTTCGAACCACCATCAGCCAAAATCTTGTTCATTTTATCCAGTTCCGGGAAGAAAGATTTGGGGAGAATGATACGGCCCTTGGTAGTGTCCAGAATGATACGCATTGTTTTTTCCTCCTAATTAAATAAAAAATGTGCGAATTCGGTGTTTTCCGAACTTTCGCACAACCAATTATATATATATATATATATGCAAGTGTTTTTTGAACTTTTTCGAAAATTTTATCGTTTCCAGTAGAAATCCGATGAAAACAGTCCGACCACGCGCCGTTTTTCTGCGTGTATTGGTCGAAACGATGCGTTTCCGCTGTAATTTTCCATGTTCCCCTCCGTTTTCGCCTGTGTTCACACAAATCCACCCTGTTTCCGGTGCGTTTCGCAGTATTTTCTATCAATTCGCATCGGTAACGGCAAAATTCTGCTGCGTTTGGTCACGGCACGGCCCACATTTTTTCGCTCTCCCGCTCCAGCAGTTCAGTTTTCCCGAATATCACCCTCCCCCTATCCAAAAGAAACTCAACACTCTCCGTCCACCGGTCTTTTTTGATTTTTTCATAAAATTTTGTTATAATATTTATAGAAAAGATGAGAAAAACAGCTTTTCTGCAAACAATTTATAACAAGGAGGTCGCTTATGAGAAATTATCATAAGGACGATATGTTCAATTGGTTTCTGCGCGGACTGGATATGACCGCGTAGGCCACGCTACGGTCAATGTACGCAAAAAGCCGCCTCACGGATGAGGCAAACCACCGCCGGGAAATGGAACAAATGAAAAAGGAAATCACAGAAGATGTGCTTTCCCGCATCAGCATCCAACTTGACGATACTGCCTTAAAGCAGCTGCGCGATATGCTGCGCAGCCTTGGCAATTAAAGGAGGATTGCAAATGCCTATTGTAACCGCTCCAAATCAACGCACGATAGTCGTTCACCGCGAACGCGTGACGACTGATTTTCTCGGTATCAAAAACGAAAACTGGCAAGCCGCTGCGCGTGATCTCGGCGCACACGCCTTGTAGCTGTATCTATACCTTGCAGCAAACGCAAACAACTATACCTTTGCCCTTTCCCCTGTTGCCGTGCGGCAAGCGATTGGAATGGCCCGCTCCACCTATCACGACCAGTTCCACAAGCTTGTTGACAAAAGGTATCTTGTCCCGGCGCACGGAAACACCTTTGACTTCTATGAAGTTCCCGTTGTCGAGCAGAGCAAATCTTTGAATACGGATAACGGATTAAATTTCAACGAATGTCCGTCTGCCGACGATAAAGTTAGTCCGCACGGATATGGTGTATTGCCGGAGAATATAGAAATAGATAATAAGACAGATACCCCAAATAACGATTGGATAAATAAAGGGGTTATTTCTCCAATAGAAACAAGAGAAATCAGAATCCCTTGTCCAGTAGCAACAGGAAAGTACAGACCAAAACCCGTAGAGAAAAAGGTGGAGTTTGATTTCTAATGGCAACTTATGTAGAGAACGCATACAATTGGTTGAAGCGGAAAGGACTGGCAGAGAAATACGAACACGCGGGAATTTACTGCATCAAACTTGACAACGATATTGTCTATATTGGAAAGAGCGGAAATATGCTGCGCCGGATTGCATGGCATTATGTTGGTATTTAGACCGGGAGCGAAAAGAAATACCGCATATTATCCGAGGCGCAGCGCAAGGGCCACCCTATTACTTTTGATGTTCTTTATTATGCCAAGAGCCAACGATACGCGGACAAGCTTGCGGAAATAGGTGTAAAGGAGGGCGAATACATACGATAGTTTCGCCCTCTGCTCAATACGCAGATACCCAGGAAACAGGACTGGCACAAGTTTGAAGTAAATACCATCGACGCAAGAGAAACCCTCAATTTAATATTACAGCAGGAGCGGGAGGAATAAACCTCCCGCTCCCTTTCTTTTGCTCTTCGCTGCCTCTCGTGTCACTCCGACAATTCCGTCTATTGGATTTCAAAGGTTGAACGCAGCAGCATATTTTTCGGTTGCCGCCTGCATTTGCCGCAAGTCGGCTTTCACATAAAAGTTAAGCGTGGTACTGGCATTTGCATGGCCCAAAATCTCCTGTACGCTTTTGATGTCCGCGCCCTGCGAAAGCAACAGCGTGGCGCAGGAGTGGCGCAAATCGTGCGGGGAAAGGTCGGGCAGGTCGTGCCGTTTCATAAATCGTTTGAGCCGCCGCGTGATATTATTGGGGTCTCTCGGTTCAAACACGCTTGTTGTGTTGGGGAATAGGTACGCATCGTTTAGAATTGCGTTGGGATGTTCTGTCTGCATTTGCTTTCGATACTGGAGCAACAGCGAAAGGGTGCTGTCCATCAAAGGTACAACACGCATACTGTTTTCTGTTTTCGGTGTGCCGACTACAATGCCATTTCCTGCGGAGTAAGTCACATTTCTACAAATCTTGATGGTCTTTGTTTCAATGTCGATGTCTTTCCATTTCAACCCTGTACATTCTCCGCGCCGGATTCCGGTTGTAATCAGCAGTTGCAGGATGCAACGGAAGTCAAGCGTGCAATCACCCAACGCAGCAAAGAACTGTTGCGCCTCCCGCTCGGTAAATGCGTCCACCGGATGTTTTTGCAGCTTGGGAGCATCTACCCTGTCCATGGGATTCTTGAAAATCAAATCGCGTTTCTGCGCATCGGCAAAGATAAGTTTCAGCGTTGCATATTGATGGCGCAGTGACTTGGCAGAAAGGCCCGCTCCACTCCGGCCCGCGTGCTTGGTTCGCAGATACATGAGATACTTTTCAATGTCGGTATGCGTAATGTCCTGTATATAATCCGTGTCAAAGTAATCACAAATCAGCGAAACCATGGAGCGGTAAAATGTGATAGTGGTCGGCTTGCGTTCTCCGTTTTCGATTTCAAGAGGAAACCAAGTGTGTTCGATATAGTCCGCAACGCGTACCCGCTTGGGTTTCTCCGGCTGTTTCTCTTGCTCAAATCCCTTGGTTCGCAATTCCGTTTCCCAAATACTTGCCGCCGTCTGCGCCGCTTTCAGTTCCTTGGCGGGTGTTAGTCCTGCGGGCGGTGTCCATGTCTTGCAGCGGATGATTTGCTTGTTGTGTTCATCTCTGCCAAGGCACACCTTGAATTTGTAGGAAGTGGGTTTGCTGTTGCTCTTGGTCGGATAGATAGAGGCCATTTTGAACATCCTTTCTTGGTGTTCCAATGCGCTTTTTTAGGGTTTGTTGACCTATTTGTTGACCTAAAACCTTTTGGCGAGAGAATCCGACCTGCCAATTAAAAACCAAAAACCCTGTAACCGTTGTGGTTACAGGGTTTTGTGTGGTACGGCTGAAGGGATTCGAACCCCCGACCTTTTGGTTCGTAGCCAAACACTCTATCCAGCTGAGCTACAGCCGCATACTGTTCGTGACAGCCAAGTCATAATAACACAAAGTCGTTGGCATTGCAAGCCTTTTTTTCAAAAAATACAAGTTTTTTATTTTTCGTTTGCGGCACGAAACCGGCGTGCCGGGTCGTCACGCCCCACGCATTTTCTCCCCCCTCTGCGTAAGGCTCCGTAGGGGCGGCCTTTGGCCGCCCGCGGGCGCGCGCAGCGCGCCCCTACGAAAACGGAGTCGGGTTCTCCCGCGTGGGACCCGGCTACAAGGTTTGGCGTAGGGGCGGCGTCCTAGACACCCCGCGATAAAAACACCCCGCTGTGCGAATTTGCACAGCGGGGTGTTTTTGTTTTGATTGGGAAATCAGCCGCCGAAGACCTTGAGCATAAAGCCTGCGGCAACGGCAGAGCCAATGACGCCGGCCACGTTGGGACCCATGGCGTGCATCAGCAGGAAGTTGGAGGGGTTCTCCTTCTGCCCCACCATCTGGGACACGCGGGCGGCCATAGGCACGGCGGACACACCGGCGGAGCCGATGAGGGGGTTGATCTTTCCCTTGGTCAGGAAGTACATCAAATCGCCCAGCAGCAGACCGCCGGCGGTGGACAGCATAAAGGCAGCCAGACCCAGGAAGATGATGAACAGAGTCTCCTTGCTCAGGAAGGTGGCGCCGGTGGCCTTGAAGCCCACGGACAGACCCAGAGGGATGGTGACGATGTTGATCAAAGCGTTCTGAACCGTGTCGGACAGACGGTCGGTCACGCCGCACTCGCGGAACAGATTGCCCAGCATCAGCATACCAACCAAAGGCGCGGTGTCGGGAATGAGCAGCACTACGAACAGGGTCACGGCGATGGGGAATACGATTTTCTCCACCTTGGACACCTCACGCAGCTGGGTCATCTTGACCGCGCGCATCTTCTTGGTGGTCAGCAGCTTCATCAGCGGAGGCTGGATCATGGGGATCAAGGCCATATAGGAGTAGGCCGCAATGGCAATGGCGGGCAGCAATGCCTCCGACAGCTTAGACGCGGTCAGAATGGCGGTGGGGCCGTCGGCGCCGCCGATGACGCCGATGGCGGCAGCCTCAGCAGGGGTGAAGCCCAGCACCAGCGCGATCAGGAAGGCGGCGAAGATACCCAACTGGGCAGCGGCGCCCAGCAACATGGATTTGGGATTGGCCAGCAACGGACCGAAGTCCGTCATGGCGCCAATTCCAAGGAAAATGATAGAGGGATAAATGGCGTGTCCCACACCCTGATACAGCACCCACATAAAGCCGGGCGATGCCTCCGCAGCAGGCGCAGCCATCAGGCCGGTCAGGGGCAGGTTGGCCAGTAGCATGCCAAAGGCAATGGGAACAAGCAGCAGCGGCTCAAACTTCTTGCCGATACCCATGTACAGCAGCACACAGGCAATCAGCAGCATCACGGCATTGCGCCAGTCCCAAAGGGTCACCTTTTCCACAAGGCCGGTACCCTCGTTATACACCCACTCATGGATGCCGGCGAAAGCGTTGAAGCCGGAACTGTTCAAAATTTTGGAAATAACTTCCGTAAAGAATTCCATTACTCCGGTTCCCCCCTCTTAGTAGCGGATCACACTAGTCAAACGGGTCTGATCCGGGGCAGTACCCATTTCGGCAGCCACGGCGGCGGTGATGACGGCGATGATCTCCTCATCATCCTCCTGCACGGGGGCAGGCGCGGCAGCGGAAGCGGCGGCAACAGCGGCAGCAGGCTTCTTCCCTTCAAACAGGCCAATGACCTTAGAGATGATGGTGATCATCATGGCGATAACCATCAGCACCAGAAACACCACCAGCAGACCGCACATAGCGACCATCAGCGCATCGCTCAGGGACATGGGCGCAAAGGGATCAAGAATCGCATTCGAAGCGTTAGGCATGACGTATTCCCTCCAACATTAACCCAGAATGACCAAGGTAGTCCCGGCCTCGACGGTGGTGCCGGCGGCGGCGGGAATGGCCTTGACGGTACCGGCGCAGGGGGCGAAGACCTCGATCTCCATCTTCATAGCCTCCAGCACCATCAGCAGGTCGCCCTCGTTGACAGCCTGACCCACGGCGCACTCGACCTTCATAACGCTGCCGGGCATGGGGCTGGGAACGGGAGTCTCGCCGGCGGCGGCAGCCACGGAGGCGGCGGGAGCCACGGGGGCGGCGGGAGCAGGGGCGGCGGCAGGGGCAGCGGGAGCGGCAGGAGTGACGGGAGCGGCAGCCACAGGAGCAGCCACAGGGGCGGCGGCGGAAGCGGCCTTGGCAGCGGCCCCCTTTTCCACGGTGACGGCGTAGGTCTTGCCGTTGACGGTGATAACGTAGTTCATGATGATTATCTCCTTACTTTATATATTGGTCAAAGGACCTGTGTTACGTAATAAAACAGCTTAGCCGAAAACCGAAAGAATTATACCTTCCGTCCCCCGGCTTGTCAAGGTGTTACAGCACGTCGGCAAAGGCCTGAATGGCGGTGCTGGCCTGACCGAAGTCCCGCATCTGCTGGTCCACGCCCAGCTTGATATGGGGTATTCCGGCCTCGTCCAGGGCCTTCTTCAGGTAGGGGTACTCCATTTCCTCCGGGTCACAGAACTGCTGCATGAACAGGATCAGTCCCTGGGCGCCGGACTCCTTGACCAAATTGGCCACGAACTCGCCCCGACGGTTCTCGGAGGACTTGGGATCGTACAGCAGTACCTCGTAATCCACATTGGCAAACTGCTTGGCCAGGGCCAGCATGGGGTCGCCGGTCTCGTCGGCATCGGTACGGAAGGCCCGGGACTCGTGAGCCACGTCGTCGGCGGCGATGGCGATGTTGTTCTCCTCAAAGATGGCCAGCAGCTTGGGGTTGTCACAGATGATGCCGGAGGTGACCACCTTCACGCCCTTCCAGTTGGCCGCGGGCAGCTTCTTCAGCTCCTCATTCAGGGCAACCAGCTTCTCGGTATACTCGTCCTTGAGCATGAACCAGCCGGCTTTCAGCACGGCCGAGCGCAGGGTCGGGGTGACCACATCGCAATGCTCGTTTGCCAGCTTGACAAACTCCCGACGGGCTGCGCGGGAAGCGTTGTAAATCTTAATCGCTTTACGGATATCCTCGTCGGTCATCTCGTGGCCGGAGATCTTATCCAGCATCTTGCGCACGTTGGTGTACTGGTCCACGCAGAACTGCAGGCCCCAATCGGCGAAGCGGTTCTGGGGGTGGGCCAGGAAGATGGTGGGGATCTTGTCCCCGATGGACACGCGGAAGTTCTGGCTCATGGGGCGCAGAGTATCGCAAATAGTGGGAGTGATCAGACCGTCCAGTTGGTCCATGGTACCGTCCAGCAGCATCTCCAGCGCCAGCTGGGCGATGGTGCAGTAGAAGGTGGCGCAGTACTCCTTGGCACGGGAAATGGTCTTTTTATTGCTGCCCCACATACCCATGGGTACCATGCCGGCGGCATAGACCAGCTCCTCGGGGGCGTAGTAAGGCAGGACGCCGATGACCTTCTTGCCGGCAGCCTTGAAGTCGGCCAACTGCTTATTGGGGTTATTGGCAATGTCCTGGAATTGCTTCATCATCAATTCAATGCTCATGGGTTAACCCTCCTTCTTGGCGGCGTTCTGCTCCATGGCTTCCACCAGGCCCTGAACGCGGGTCTCATACTGGGCGGCATTGAAGTTGCGGGGGTCAGCCTGGTCGCCGTCGAAGCCGGCGCAGGGGATGCCCAGGTCGGCGGTGAAGCGGCGCTGCATCTCGGCCATGTAGCCGGACCAGGGCTTGCAGGAGCGGTTGTAGTGGACCAGCACGCCGTCCACCTTGTTGTCCCGGCAGATACCCTCGCGCCAGTCCACGCCCTGCTCGATACACACGGAGTTGGGCGCCTTGTAGTAGGCCCGGGCCATGCCGTCCAGATCCTCGTAAACGAAGCCGAAGGCGGGGGCGTACACCACGGCGGTGACGTTGACGCCGTTGGCCTTCAGGGGCTTGAACAGGTCAGGCAGCTTGGGCCAGCAAGGGATACCCTCGAACATGACGCGGTACTTCTCGGGGAAGGGCGTGGTGGTGGTACCTTCCTTAATGGCCTGCTCCAGGTCCTTCTCCAGCAGCTCGAAGGCCTCCGCCGCCTGCACCTTGGCACGGGCGGTAACGATGTCGGCCATGTGGTTGAACAGGTCGAAGCCGGAGTAAGGCGCGGGCTTGTACTGCAGGTAGTCGCACACCCGCAGCCAGGCGCTGGCGGTACGGTTGGCGTTGGCACAGGCCTGCTCAAACTTCTTCTCGTCGAACTTCTTGCCGGTCAGCTGCTCCAGCTGCTTGATGGCAGCGTCGAACTGGGCGCGGACGTAGGCCACGTTGGAGTCGTGGACCTCCACGGTGTTGTTATAGGGAATGTCGATCATGATCAGGGGGATGTTGCACATACGGGCGATGTTCTCATACCACTTGGTCATGCAGTTGCAGATGTTGTTGCAGCACAGCACGAAGTCCGGCTGGGGAATACGCATCTGGCGGTAGGGCTTGATGGACTCCCAGTACTTGTCCTTCAGGGGACCGTCGGGCATAGCCTCGATCTCGTGGATGTCCACCAGGACGGTGTAGGGCTGCTGGGTCTTGGGGTCCTTGACGGGCTTGCCGTCCTCCCCCATTACCACCTTGCCGTTCTCGTCCTTCAGGGGCTTGCCGGAGCTGGGGTCGATGATATACTCCAGGGTCTCCGGGTCGAACTTGCGGGCCGCCCGCTTGCCGGCGGCGTAGGCCAGGCTGATGCGGGCATAGCCGCAGATATCGTTGTCATAGCCCAAGTCCTCGGCGGCCTGGCACATGATCTCGCCGTCGCGGTTGGCGGCGATACCGGCGGCCTGGTTCTCGGGGTACATGACGTCCAGATCAAAGGCGGCGGCCAGCTCGCAGGGGAACTTGGACGAGGACCAGCCTACCAGCTTTCCTTCGGCCTTGGCCTTGCGGGCATCGGCGTGAACGTCGTCCACCACCTTGCGCAGAGCCAATACGCCGGGGCTAACTTCTTTCGCCATAGTCGTTTCCTCCTTGCAAATTATATCTTCCTTTAATGGCTCCCCTTTGTAAGGGGAGCTGTCACGCACAGCGTGACTGAGGGGTTGTCGTTGGGTCTTACTTGGCGCTCTTCTTGTAGGCGAACAGGGCCGCGCCCAGGGCGCCTACATACTGGGTCAGGGGCGAGGTGTGGATGGTGTGGCCCAACTGCTCCTGCAGGGCGGACACCACACCGGAGTTCTGCGCCACACCACCGGTCATGACCACGTCGTCCTGCACGCCCACGCGATGAGCAAGGCCCGCCACGCGGCCGGCCACGGAACGGTGGATGCCGTTGATGATGTCGCACTTGTCCGTACCCTGGGCCAGCTGACTGATGACCTCACTCTCGGCAAAGACGGTGCAGGTGGAGCTGATGGCCACGTCCTTGGTGGACCGGGCGCCCAGGGTGCCCAGGTCGTTGACGTCCACCTCCAGCACCCGGGCCATGACGTCCAGAAACCGACCGGTACCGGCGGCACACTTGTCGTTCATTTGGAAGTTGGTCATAGCGCCGTTTTCCACACGCAAAATCTTCACGTCCTGGCCGCCGATGTCGATGACGGTGCGCACCTGCGGAAAGAGGAAGGCCGCGCCGCGCGCATGGCAGCTCAGCTCGCTCATCTGATGGTCGGCAAACCCCTCCAGCGAGTTGCGGCCATAGCCGGTGGCCAGCACGAAGGCCATATCCTCCCGGCACTTCCCTGCCGCCTCCAGCACGGCATCGATGGCCCGCTGAGGACCGCTGGTGCCGGCACCCACAGCGACGAGGGACTTGGCCACCAGCTCTTTCCCGTCGGCCAGCATCACGCACTTGGATGCGGTGGAGCCGATATCAATACCCAGTGTATAAATGGTTTCCATAGCGTTTCTCCGTTATTGCGCCGGGGCGCAGGAATTACTTGTTGTTCAGATTGTCGTAGTCGCGGCACACCCGGGGCAGCAGCATCTGATGCACGGGGCAGACGGACACGGAATTCTGATAGCAGGACTCGGTAAAGGCGATCATGTAGTTGCGCATGAGCGGCATTTTGACCACCTCGTCCACCAGACCGGCCTGAGCGCAGTACAGAGGCTTGGACTTGCGGTCGTAGTCCTCGATCATCTCGTTCATCTTGTCGATGGTGGGCTGCAGGTCGTTACCGGCCTTCTGCTCCTTGGCAAGGCGACCGGTGTACATGGCGTTGGCGGCGGTCTTGCCGTTCATGACGTTGATCTCGGTAGCAGCGCAGCCCAGGGAGAAGGCGTTGTTGTCGTTGCCCTGAGGACCGCCCAGCACGTAGTGGGCGGCGGCGGTGCCGTGGCGCAGGGTGATCTCCATCATGGGCAGCTTGCTGGACTGGATGGAATAGATCAGGGACTGGCCCAGGCCCAGCAGCTCGGCCACCTCGGCATCGTCACCCACGTCGATGCCGGTGGTGTCCTGCACCCAAATGATGGGCAGACGGTCACGGGCGCACATGGTAACGAACTCGCTCATCTTGATCAGACCCTGACGGTACAGCTTGCCGCCGGCACCCATAGCCTGACCGTACTTGGCCATCTTATACTCGGGGTAGTTGGGGAACACACCCTGCTGGTTGGCCACGATACCCACGGGCAGGCCGGCCACCTTGGCGATGCCGGTGATCATCTCGGGGCCGTAGCCCTTCTTGAACTCCATCAGCTCGCCGCCGTCCACCAGGCGGGCGATGACGGAATACATATCGTAGGGGCGGTTTTTGTTGTTCAGTACGATGTCGTACAGCTCTTCGGGGTCGCCGGCGGGGTTGGCAGGCTCGGCCACGCGGAAGAATTCCAAATCGTAATTGGGCAGCATGGCGATGTACTTCTTGATACCCTCGATAACGCCCTCCTGCTCGGCATAGACCTCACGCCAGAAGCCGGTCTGACCGTAGTGGATGGACACGGAACCGGGGGGGTCGGCGCGCAGACCCTTGGTGGCTTCGATCTGAGCCAGGGCAGCCTCCATATCCACGTAGGGCTTGGGGTTCATGCCGCCCACGATGCCGGCGCCGCCCACGGCCATGTTAGCCTTCTCATGGGCCACCAGGATGGTGGGAGAGATGGAGTGGTAGCCGCCACCGGCGGGGTTGGTGCCGTGGATGCCCACGATAACGGGTACGCCCATCTGATTCAGCTCAGAATTGCGGTAGAAGGGGGTGCCGCCGCCACGGCGGTTGGGGTACACCTTCTCCTGCTTGTCCAGCTCCACACCGGCGCACTCCAGCAGGTAGATCAGGGGAATGCGCAGACGCTTGGCGGTGTCGCTGCCGCGGATCAGGTCGTCGGCCTGGCCGGGTACCCAGGTACCGGCGTGCTTTTTGTTGTCGGAGGCAATGATGCAGCACCACTTGCCGTTGACGCGGCCCAGGCCCTTGACGATGGAGGTGGTGCCGGTCTTGTTGCCCTCGGGGTTATAGAGGGTGTTCAGGGGACACCAGGTCCCCTCGTCCACCAACAGGGCGATGCGCTGCATGGCGGTCAGTTGGCCGCGCTCGTTCATGGCCTCGTCAGGCTTGCCGTTGGCAAGGCACTGTTCGACGCGCTCGTCGATTTCGGCCTCGATGGCCTTCAGCTCGGCGGCGTTTTCGGGGTTGGGGCGGACCGCCTTGCCAACCACGGGCATATTCTGAAAATAGCCGGGCATGGAATAGAAACCCATTTTGTAATCCTCCTATAGTTCCGCTGTTTTAACATCAGCGTGTGAATTAGGAATGAGTAGTTAGGAATGAAATTCCTCATTTCTCATTCCTCATTCCTAATTTACCTGTTTTTAATCCTTGGGTACCTTAATAAACGCCTGGCCGGGGTCGATCTGCTCACGGATGAGCTTGATGATCTCGGGCGAGGGACCCTCCATCAGCTCGGCCCGGGACACGTCGATCTCAAAGCCGGTGTTCTCCTGCACCATCTCAGGGCTGGAGAACGGATAGTAGTAGGCCAGGTACATACGCTTGGTATCCTCGTCAAACTTCATGATACCCAGGTCGGTGACCACCATCTGGGGGCCGCGGTTACCGGGCAGACCGGCCCGCTCACGGCCGCCGGGACCGTCCATCCAGCCGCAGGAGGTGATGTAGTCGATCTTCTCCATAAAGCGGCGCTTCTGATGCTGCATCATGATAACGGTATTGCAGTAGGTAGCAATGCCGTTGGCGCCGCCGGAACCGGTGAAGCGGGTCTGGGGCTTGATGTAGTCGCCGTTACCGTAGATGCAGGTGGAGTTCACGTTGCCGTAGGGGTCGATCTGGGCGCCGCCGATAAAGGCGATGAGGCGGTCCCCACCGTGGAGCCACTCGTTGGCCTCAAAGCCAATGAAACGGATGTTGGGCCACTGGACCGCGCAGTGGGCCATAAAGCGGTCGTCGCCCACGCTGCGGGGTACCTCCACAGGGTCGCAGTCCATCAGGCCGGACTCCACGATGGGGTGGCAGCTGGGGCAAATGGCGGCCTTGGCCAAAGAAGCGCCGATCAGGGGCAGGCCGGTACCCACGATGACGATTTGATTTTCCTTAATGCTCTTGGCGATGGCATACGCCTGCATTTCCTGTTTGGTGTACTTGGTGTAATCAGCCATTTCTCTCTTCCTCCCTGCTTACTTGATGTGGGTGTTGGAATAGCCCAGGTGGGGGGCGTTGCGCAGGCTCATCAGCCGGTGACCGCCGATCTTGTTCAGCATATCGTTGTGGTCGGTGACAGAGTAGACCCACTTGTCCAGATAGTCCTTAAAGGTCTCGGGGATGGCTACGCCGGCGGCAGCGTCGTCGGCCGCCTTGCGGGCCTTGGCAGCCGCCTCGGCCAGCTTGGCATCGTCGGGGGCCTTCTCGGCGGCCTTCTCGGCCTTGACCGCGGCCTTCTCCAATTGAGCCTTGGCATCCTCGGCATCCAGGTACTTGGAAGCTTTGTCGTACTCACGCAGGGCGTTGGGGTCGTTGTCGTAGTAGCCGTAGCACTGGGTGGGCCAGGCACCGTAGGGGCAGTGGACCACCGCGCTGACACACTCGCCGAAGATACGGGTCAGAGTGGGGTCGCGGCGGATAAACTCGTTGCTGACCAGCTCGTCACAGGTGACGATGACCTTGCGGGCGGCAATGGCGATGTCCACGTCGTGGAACTCGTCGCCCATGATGATGCAGGTGCCGTCGGGAGATGCCTGCTGCACGTGGATGACGGCGGTGTCCAGCTTAGGCACGGGGACGGCCACCACCTTCTCGCCGGGGTTGAAGGGGTTCTCGATCTCCACGCACTTCAGGTCGTCCACCTTTTCCAAGGTCTTGCGCTGCTCCTCGCTGATGCCCCAGTACTTCATCAGGCCGGAACCCTGCATCAGTCGCACAGGCAGGAAGGGCAGGCCCAGAGAGGCGGCGTGCAACTGCAGCATCACCACGTCCTGAGAATAGTCCTCATAGGTCAGCTGGCCCTTCTCAATGGCGGCGCGGAACCGGCGGGACACGTTGGTGTAGCCGGAGTTGGCGGTGTAGCAGTTGATATAGGCCTTCACGCGGCCCTCACCGATCATCATATCCCAGTCGCCGCCGGCGGCGCCGGCCCAAACCGTAAAGTCCTTCTGTCCCTGACGCAGGATCTCGTTGACAACGGCGTAGGGCTTGCGGTTGGTGGTGAAGCCGCCGAAGCTGATGCAATCGCCGCTTTCCACGAACTTGGCCACCGCGTCGTGCAGGGAATACACTTTATCCATGTTTCATACCTCCAAAACGATATTTTCGCGCACCTGCGCATTCTATCGTTAATATGTTAACGCAAGTGTGCGTTTTTTTCTTTTGGTATGTTAGCAAAAAGTTTGCATATCGTAACCTGCCATGCTATAATATATTTGTATCCGCGTGTGTATGGGCGATTTTCCCCTGTGCTTTCCCCATTTTTTCACCGCAAGATACCACAGAAAGGATGTGGCCCCATGACCGGCATCGAATTTCACATACAACTCAAACAAAACGACAGCTGGAGCATGAGCCGTCTGCATTTCCACGACCATTACGAGCTGATGCTCCCTCTGACCAGCTCGGGCAGCATTTTTGTAAAAGATCAGATTTACCCCCTGCAGCGTGGGCATCTGTACCTCATCAGCCAAAACACCCTGCACCGCACCATTGCCAACGGATTCCACTCCCGCTACGTGCTGCACGTCAGCCACCGCACCCTGACCGAGCTGTCCACCCAGCAGACCGATTTTATCCGCCTGCTGCAGGAACCGTTCCGCTGCGCCCCCTTGGAGCAGGCTCAGTTCGAGCAGCTGTCCGCTCAGTTCCAAGCCCTTGATAACGCGCAAAACGACGGCGGCTTCGGCAGTGATCTGCAGCAGACCGTGGCCCTGATCGAATTGCTGCTGGGCGCGGCCCGGATCTTGAACCTCTCCCCTGCTGACGACGTGGTTCAAACCAAAGATTTCGCCCGTATCAACCCTATTTTGGACTACATTCAGGACAACCTGACCGAGCCGCTGTCTTTGGACCGCATCGCCGGCCAATTCTTCCTGAACAAGCATTACCTCTGCCGTATTTTTAAGGCAGCCACCGGCTTTTCCGTCATGGACTACATTATCCGCAGCCGGGTCCTCCGGGCCCGTCAACTTCTGCAAGAAGGTCTCAGCGTTCAGCAGGCCGGCGAGCTGTCCGGTTTTGCCGACAACTCCCACTTTATCCGCACCTTCGGCAACCTCACCGGCATCTCTCCCGGCCGCTACGCCAAGCAGTATCAAAGCGGCGAGCAAGTGCACATCGACAACGGAATGTCAAGATATGCAAAAACCGACCTGTGATATTCACAGGTCGGTTTTTCCGTTACGCACTCACGGTTGGATTTCTTTTCCAAAGATGCATACCGTAATGATGTTTGCAATTTCCGCAACCGTCTTGATGCACCCTTCTTTCAGCCACTCCACAACGATGGCATTGATGCCATTGAGATAGTACATCATCACATAATTTCTGTCTGTATCCGGGTAGTGGAAGCGCTCCAAAACCGGGTTGAAAATATGTTGGAACAGCTGCCTGTACACACCTTCAAACCCAAGTGTTTTATCGTGCGCAAGTGCCGTACCGAACACCTCTTTGTGATCCCGGATATAGGTCAGATAGGGCGTAAGATACTTGTCCGAAACAAAGACCAGTTCCTCCAGCGCACAGGTTTCCAGTTTATGTGCCACCGCCCGCATTTCCCCCGGAAAATAAGACAGGAAATCATCCAGCAGATACCTTGCGGCTTCGTCCAGCAAATCGCCAATCGTTTCGTAGTGCAGGTAGAACGTAGAGCGATTGACTTGTGCCGCCTGACACAGCTCGCTCACGGTAATATACTCCAGCGGTTTCCGTTTCAGCAGTTCAATCAGCGCAAGATCCATCTTTGCGGCGGTATTGAAATATTTGCTTTCGGACTTGTTCATATCACCACTCCCTGCACATGTGCTCACACCGGTTCGTCCGCAATCTCCCGGGCAAGCTGCATGATCTCAAAAGCATACTTCGCCTTCCCCTTTTCCAGCATCCGCTTATAAATCGGATAATTGACGCCGCAACCTACAAAGCCAACCACGCCCAGCAGAATACCAATCACCATACCGGCCAGCCCGCCTCCGATGACCTGCATAGACAGGCACATTCCGGTGCCGGCCACAAGGCTTGCCGCAATCCCGAAGGAATAGGTAAAGACCGTGGCAGGCAATTTCGCCCGTTTGTCCAGTTTTTTCAGGGCAACCAGCTTGGAATTGTCCTTGGGCGCGTACTCCTTGGCAATGGCCTCTGCTGCAATTTTGTCTGTGTTCATGTTGATAAAACCTCCCTTGTTTTATGCCACAATTTTATCGCACCTGGGCGGTCAACAGAACAACACGCATCCGGCAAACTGTTGATTTTAGCTTGCTATAGCAACAGGCGCAGCGAATTTCGCTGCGCCTGTCTTTGTTTCTTTTACAGCATGTTCACGATACGCTCCACAGCTTCCTTGGTCGCTTCCGCGCCGCCAAAGGCGGTCAGGCGGACATAACCTTCGCCGCTGGGGCCGAAGCCGGAGCCGGGGGTGGTGGCCACGTTGGCACGGTCCAGCACCAGGTCGAAGAAGTCCCAGGAGCTCATGCCGTCTGGGGTCTTCAGCCAAATGTAGGGGGCGTTCACGCCGCCGGAGGCGGACAAGCCCGCACGGCTCAGGCCCTCACGGATGACCTTGGCGTTGTTCAGGTAGTAGTCGATGGACTCACGGGTCTGGGCGCGGCCCTCGGGGGTGTAGATGGCGGCGGCACCGCGCTGGATGACGTAGGGTACGCCGTTGAACTTGGTACACTGGCGGCGGTTCCACAGGGCGTTGAGCTTGGCGCCGTCCCGCTCCAGTTCCTTGGGTACCACGGTGTAGGCACAGCGGTTGCCTGTAAAGCCGGCGGTCTTGGAGTAGGACCGGAACTCGATGGCGCAGGTGCGGGCGCCCTCGATCTCGTAGATGGTGTGGGGTACGTCCGCCTCGGTGATAAACGCCTCGTAGGCGGAGTCGTAGAGAATGACGCTGCCGTTCTTGTTGGCATAATCCACCCAGGCCTGCAGCTGCTCACGGCTTGCTACGGCGCCGGTGGGGTTGTTGGGGAAACACAGGTAGATGAGGTCGGCCTTTTGTGCGGGAATTTCGGGGGCGAAGCCGTTGGCCTGGACACAGGGCATATAGACCAGCTTGTTCCAGCGGCCCAGCTCCTGCTGGTACTCCCCTGCCCGGCCGGCCATGGCGTTGGTGTCCACGTAGACGGGGTACACGGGGTCGCACACCGCCACCACGTTGTCCACGCCAAAGATGTCGCCGATGTTGCCGCAATCGCTCTTGGCGCCGTCGGACACGAAAATCTCGTCAGGTGCGATGTCCACGCCGCGGCTCTTGTAGTCGAACTCGGCAATGGCGTCGCGCAGGAAATCGTAGCCCTGCTCGGGGCCGTAGCCGCGGAAGGTCTCCGCCGCGGCCATCTCGTCCACCGCCTTGTGCATAGCCTCAATGACCGCGGGGGCCAGGGGGCGGGTCACGTCACCGATGGACAGCTTGATGATCTTGGCCTCGGGGTGGGCGGCGGAGTAAGCGCCGATGCGGCGGGCCACCTCGGAAAACAGATAGCTGCCGGGCAGCTTGAGAAAGTTTTGATTTACTTTAGTCATAGCGATCGCTCCTTAATACACGGTGATATACTTTTCAGTCTCCCAGGAGGACACACGGGTGCGGTACTCATCCCACTCCTTGCGCTTGCCCTCGATGTAGTTTCCGGCCACGTGTTCACCCAGCACGTCCAAAATCAGCGGGTCCTTCTCCAGCTCATCCAAAGCCTCCCGCAGGCTGCCGGGCAGACTGTCAATGTGGTGGGCGGCCCGGGTGGCCTTGTCCATCTCGTAGATGTTCTCCACAATTTCGGGGGGCGGGGTCAGCTTCTTCTCAATGCCATCCAAACCGGCAGCCAAACACACCGCAACGGCCAAATAGGGGTTGCAGGAGGGGTCAGGGCTGCGCAGCTCCAACCGGGTGGCATTGCCACGGGCGGCGGGAATACGGATCAGGGCGGAACGGTTGGAGGCGGACCATGCCTTGTAACAGGGAGCCTCGTAACCGGGTACCAGGCGCTTGTAGGAGTTGACCAGGGGGTTGGTAATGGCGGTAAAGCCCTTGACGTGGGCCAGCAGACCGGCGATGAAGTGATAAGCGGTCTGGGACAACTGGCGGGGGTCGTTGGGGTCGTAGAATACGTTTTCACCGTTTTTGAACAGGGACATATTCATGTGCATACCGTTGCCCGCCACACCGAAAATAGGCTTGGGCATAAAGGTGGCGTGGAGCTTGTGCTTTTGGGCGATGGTCTTGGCCACCAGCTTGAAGGTCATGACTTTGTCCGCACCCTCCAGCGCCTCGGCATACTTAAAGCCGATCTCGTGCTGGCCGGCGGCCACCTCGTGATGGACGGCCTCGATCTCAAAGCCCATCTTCTCCAGCACCATGCACATCTCCCGCCGGGCCGGCTCTCCCCGGTCCAGAGGACCCAGGTCGAAGTAGCCCACCTCGTCGTTGGTGTGGGTGGTGGGGTTGCCCCGCTCGTCGGTCTCGAACATGAAAAACTCCATCTCCGGACCGATGTTGAAGGTGTCAAAGCCCATGTCCTTGGCCCGCTGAATGACCCGGTGCAGCACGCCCCGGGGGTCGCCTACGAAGGGGGTGCCGTCGGGGTTATGTACGTCACACACCAGCCGGGCCACCTTGCCGTACTCCGGCTGCCAGGGCAATTCCACAAAGCTGTTCAGGTCGGGGTAGAGATACTGGTCAGACTCGTTGATGCGCACGAAGCCCTGAATAGAAGAGCCGTCGATGGCGATCTCGTTGTTCACGGCCTTCTCGATCTGGGAGGCGGTGATGACCACGTTCTTCAACTGGCCGAAAATATCCACAAACTGCATACGGATAAATTCGATGCCATCTTCCTTTACAATGCGGATAACGTCCTGTTTTGTGTAAGCCATAAAAATACCCCTTTTCTCTCCCGTCTTCTGCGGTTCTAAGGCTATTATTCCAATGGTTGATTATATATGTGTGTTTTTGGTCTGTCAAGGTGTTTTCCCCGTTTTCACAGGGGTGTCAAAAAGGCTCGCCAATCGGCGAGCCTTTTTGTTGTTATTTGCATCCACAATTTCGTATTGAACGTCTTTATCGGCTATTCTTAAAGCATCTGCACCACCCAATAAATAACACCATAAATCACACTGGCGCTGATGCCATACACAATGACAGGCCCGGCCACGGTGAACAACTTCACCGCCATACCGGTAACGTAGCCCTCTGCCTGTGGTCAATTAGGACGCAGTTTTTTGGGTCGATATTAGCAACTATTTTTCGAAGCCACCCGAAATATGACTTATGCATCCTGTATTCCCCCGCTTGGCATTTATCTGTCTTCTGTTACAATTCAAAACACTTTCGTACTCTCATAAGGGTTAATCTGTTTCTAACCATCGGTGAGTATTTGAGCAAAACATTCTCAAGTTCGCGGGAAACACCTATTTCATCAAGCGTCGCTTTCACTCCCAATTTTTCATACAGGTCTTCGAGTGGCTTCAGATCCGGCAATTGGCAAACCACTTCACAAATAGCATTCCAATTTGCCTGTAATGTCGCAGCGGTAACTTGCTCTGCGGCATCGTTTCTGTTTTCCTCTAGAATACCAGGCGCCAGCTCAGCGCCAAAAGTGTTTGTAATTAGATCCGCAGAAAATGTCCCGTAATCCTTGCAGGAAGGCTGCCGCAACGAAGCCAGGCGCCGGTACTCTTTGATTGCGAGCAATGTTCCAACACCGACTTTTTCACCATGTAATGCGTCTGAACTGTTTTCGATCAAAGGGGGATTCATTTCAATAAAGTGAGAAATATGGTGTTCTGCACCTGAGGCCGGTCTGGAATTACCGATCATTTGCATAGCAAGCCCGGACATCAACAATCCATACATCAGTTTTTCATAGGCATTTACATCCCCAGAAGCAATGCCCTCTGACGATGCCAAAACATTTTCCGTGGCTTGCCGGGTAAGCTCCGCTATGGTATCACAGTAAAATTCTCCGGTCAGCAGGTTGCCGATCTTCCAATCCGTAAGTGACACATATTTGCCGATCATATCACCAAAGCCCGATTTTGCCAATCGGATCGGTGCATTTTTGATAACATCCAGATCAGCGACAACAATTCTCGGCGCAACCGCAGTTAGTGTTTTTTTGCATCCATTCCAGGTCATTGCGGCGACCGATGAACAGAAGCCGTCTACGCTGGCCGCCGTGGGACAGGATACAAAAGCAAGTTCTTTCTTATACGCGCAATAACGTGAAATGTCGTGAACCGTCCCCGCACCTATAGCTATGATAATTTCCGTTTCTTCTGGCAGTACTTCCAGCAGAAGCGCTACGCCGTGCTCATTTGCGTGCAAGTTTTCGGCAGGAAGCACCACCTCCGCATCCACTTGGGGATGCCGGTCGGCAGTTGCTTTATAGGTGTTTTCGTCATACACCGCCACACAATAACCTTGCAAGCCGTATTCTTTCATATATGTGTCTACTTTTTTGAGGCATCCTCTTTCGATCAGGCAAAA
>SVLO01000007.1 GCA_015067885.1 Oscillospiraceae bacterium
CCTCCATCTACACCGTGGAAGAGGCCGCCAAGTACGGCATCGAGCTGCACTACGTCAACACCCGCATGGAGAACGCCACCGAGTACCTGCGCAGCCTGACCGGCGGCACCGGCTACGACGACGTGGTATGCTTCGCCCCTGTGGCCCCTGTCATTGAGCAGGCCGACGACATCCTGGGCTTTGATGGCTGCCTGAACTTCTTCGCCGGTCCCACCGACAGCAAGTTTAAGGCTCCCTTCAACTGGTACAACGTCCACTACCTGTACACCCACGTGGTGGGTACCTCCGGCGGCAACACCGACGATATGCGTGAGGCTATCGAGATGATGAACGCCGGCAAGCTGAACCCCTCCGCCCTGGTCACCCACATCGGCGGCCTGAACGCGGCCATCGACACCATTCTGAACCTGCCCAAGATCCCCGGCGGCAAGAAGCTGATCTACAACCACATCGATCTGCCCCTGGCCGCCATCGACGAGTTCGAGGAGCTGGGCAAGACCGATCCCATGTTCGCTGAGCTGGACCGCCTGTGCAAGGCCAACAACGGCCTGTGGAACCCCGAGGCGGAGAAGTACCTGCTGGCCAACGCCAAGAAGATCTGATCCTTTACAACATCGGTCTTGTAATTTACATTTTTAGTCCTAACTGTTGGGGCGAGGTTGCAAAACCTCGCCCCTTTTTTTATAATACCCTTGCAAAATATTCCTTTTTTACAATGACATCCGTTAATTCTATACATGATTTCCCAATCCGCTTCCTATATAATTAGCCTACCCATTTATAATTTAAGCCGCTAAATAACGGAGGTATGTATTATGAAAAAACTGGAACTGGGTTTGCAGATCCACTGCGTGCGCGACGCCTTTATGGAGGACCCCGAGACCACCCTGCGGCAGGTTGCCGACATGGGCTACGACGGCATCGAACTGGTGCTGCAGTACTGCCCCTTTGAGCCGGAGCGCTACGGCAGGGCGCTGAAGGAGACCGGTCTTGCCTGCTACTCCATCATGCTGGACTGGAAGCACATGATCGTCCCGGAGGATTTGGAGCGCACCATCGAGCTGGCCCGTGCCACCAACTGCCCCGTTATCATCATGGCCGCCGTTCCCAAGCCCACTTTGGAGGAGGCAGACGGCAACCCCGCCCTGATGCAGGAGCTGCTGGAAACCGCCCAAAAGTACACCAAGGTTCTGCAGGAGGCCGGCTTCGAGACCGGCTACCACGACCACGACCGGGACCACATGGTCTTCGTGGACGGTAAGGAGTCCTTCATGGACTACCTGCTGCGCAACACCGGCGACGATTATATGTACATGATCGACACCGGCAACGCCATGGCCGGCGGCGTGGACCCCATCGCCAAGATCCGCCAGTTCCCCCACCGCTCCCGCATCGCCCATCTCAAGGGCTTTGCCGCCGAGACCCGCTACCTCACCCCCATGTGGAAGTGCGAGATCGACACCGACGAGCTGGTCAAGACCCTGGTCAACGAGGGCGGCGCAGAGATCATCAGCATCGAGTTCGGCACCGCCGTGGACGCCACTCCCTTCGAATGGGCCAAGCAGTCCTACGATTGGCTGCGTGACAAGCTGACCGCCAACGGTCTGCTGTAAGTGGAAGGAGAAAACGCCATGAAAGTCGGCATCCTTATTAAAATTGACGAATATCCCAGCCCCTACGAGGCTATCGCCCACAACGCAAAGCTGGGCTTTGACAACGCCCAGTTGTCCATGTGGGATATGTCCCTGTACAACGACGACACCGTTGCTGAGATCAAGCGGGCCTGTGAGGAGTTCAACATGACCATCACCGCCGTGTGGTGCGGCTGGTCCGGCCCCGTGGTTTGGCCCTACCCCAACGGCTACCTGACCCTGGGCCTTGTCCCTGCCGAGTACCGCGCCCAGCGTATCCAGGAGATTTTGAAGGGCGCCGACTTCGCCCACGCTTTGGGGGTAAAGGACATCATCACCCACATCGGCTTCCTGCCCGACAACCCCTTTGACCGGGACCACCTGGGCGTGGTGCAGGCCCTGCGCTACATCTGCACCAAGCTGAAGGCGCGGGACCAGTACTTCCTCTTCGAAACCGGTGAGGAGCTTCCCCTGTCCCTGGTCTACCTCTTCAACGACGTGGGCGCGGACAACCTGGGTATCAACTTCGATCCCGCCAACTTCATCCTCAACGGCCGGGGCAGCCACCCGGTCACCACTTTGAAGTTCCTTGGCCGGTACGTGCGCGGCTTCCACGCCAAGGATGCCCTGCAGCTTGTCCCCCCCGAGTGCAAGAAGGTGGAGAAGCCCATCGGCCAGGGCGACGTGGACTTCCCCGGCCTGATCGCCGTGCTGCGTGAGTACGGCTACGACGGCGCCCTGACCATCGAGCGGGAGAACTACGGCGACCCCAACCGGGACGCGGAGATCACCGCCGGCAAGGCCTATTTGGAAGCGCTGCTGTAAGGAGGTAACTGTATGAAAATCGCAACCTTTGCCCATCAGTTGTTCGTCATGCAGAATCAACTGGACTGCGACACCCTGGCCGAGGTACTCAAGCGGCCGGAGCTGGCCGGGCTGCAGTGCGTGGACCTTGACAGCCGCCACCTGGACGTGCGCTCCCTGCGCAAGGTCAAGCAGCAGTTGGACGACAACGGCATCTCCGTGTCCAGCATGTACTGCGACCTGCGGCTGGATGCCATCGCCGCCCGGGGCCGCACCGCCCTGTCCGACGAGCTGGACGTACATTTGGAGCGCTGCGCCGACCTGAACACCAACATCTTCATGCCCGTCCCCCTGTTCAACGGTGACCTGTCCCGGGAGGACCGGCAGGCACAGATCTTGGACTTCCTCCACATGGCGGTGGAACGTTCCCCCCAGTACGGCGTGACCATGGTGCTGGAAAACTTCTCCGCCCTTAACAGCACCATCGCCACCATCGCGGATATGAAGTTCTATCTGGACCGCGTCCCCGCCCTGCAGTACGTGCTGGACACGGGCAGCTACTGGTTCTCCGACGTTGACGACTCGCTGGACGCCTGCATCGCCCTGCTGGACCGCACCATCCACGTCCATTTGAAGGATATTATCCCCGTGGACGTCAACCCGCCCAAAATCTCCAAAAACAACGGTCGCGGCTTCGACCACGCCGTCACCTGCGAGGGTGCCATCCCCATCCGCGAGATCATCGCGGAGCTGGACAAGGCCGGCTACAACGGCGCCCTGTCCATCGAGCTCATCACCAATGACGAGCCGCTGCTCAAGACCCAGCGTTCCATCCATAATCTGCAGCAGCTCGTCCACTGATAAGGAGGAAATCGTATGCTTCGCTATGCAATTATCGGCTTTGGCGGCCTTGGTAAGGTCCACATGAACAACATGCTCCGCCTGGAGCAGGAGCGTCCCGGCCAGATGAAGCTGTGCGCCATCTGCGGCGCCTCCAAGGAGGCTTTTTTCCAGAACGTCAGCCTGAACTTCGGCACCGTGGATATCTCCAAAATCGACCTGACCGAGTGCGGCTTCTACGAGGACTATAAGGAGCTTATCGACAAGGAGAAGCCCGACTTCGTCATCTCCGCCACCCCCACCTTCATGCACGAGGAAGTGGCCGTCTACGCCCTGGAGCGCGGCATCCACATTCTGTCCGAAAAGCCCATGTCCCTGACCGTGGAGGGCTGCCAGCGCATGACCGCCCAGGCCGAAAAGTCCAGCGCCAAGCTGATGATCGGCCAAAGCGCCCGCTTCACCGCCGCCGCCGTACGTATGAAGCAGTTCATCGACCAGGGTACTTACGGCAAGGTCCGCCGCATGGAGTTCTGCCGCTATTCCCAGACCCCCCTGTGGACCTACAACAACTGGATTTTGGACCCGGAAAAGAGCGGCGGCTGCGTGCTGGATATGCACATCCACGACGTGGACCTGCTCAACTGGTTCTTCGGCAAGCCCCGGGCCATCTCCTCCGTGGGCACCAATGACAAGGTGGAGCTGGAGAGCGTCATCACCCGCTACGATTACGACGGCATGGTGGTCACCGGCAGCGCCGACTGGTCCATGCCCCAGACCTATCCCTTCACCAAGCAGACCATCATCAACTTCGAGAAGGCCACCGTCATCTACACCCCCGACAAGAAGCTGATGGTCTACACCGACGAGGAGAGCCACGAGGAGGACATTGGCCCCGAGGACTCCCACTTTGCCGAGCTCAAGACCTTCATCGAGTGGATTTTGGACGGTAAGGACTGCTCCCACATCACCAGCAGCACCTCCGTCACCGACTCCGTGCGTATGGCCCTGGCCGAGATCCAGTCCCTGCGCACCGGCGAGACCGTCAAGCTGTAAACAGCCATTATAAAAGACGCCTCATGGCCAACAACGGTTGTCCATGAGGCGTCTTTTTTGTTTGATTTCTTTTCACTCTACTAATTCCCGCCACTGTGCCACGGTTTCTTTTGCCGGCTCTTTCACGGTTGCGCATTGGTATTCCCGCCCCAGCTGGGCATATTTATAGGCCCCCAGCTGATGGTACGGCATAATCTGCACTCCTGTACAATGCTTCAGGGAAGCGGCAAGCTCTTTGGCCCGGAGCAGATGTTCCTGTCGGTCGTTCCAGCCGGGAATCACCGGCAGGCGCAATACGGTTTTTACCCCCATGGAATCCAAAAGCCGCAAGTTGGCCAAAATCGGTGCGAGCGCAACACCGGTATATTGCAGATGCCGTTTCTCGTCCGTTTCCTTCAGGTCGAACAGGATAAGGTCACTCTGCTCTGCCACCGCCCGCAGCGCAGCCGCTGTTCCGAAGCCGCTTGTTTCCACGGCGGTATGGATCCCCGCCTGTCTGCACCTGCTCAACAGGTCAGCCGTAAACTCCGCCTGCAGCAGCGGCTCTCCACCGGAAACGGTCACGCCTCCGCCGGATGCGTCATAAAACGCACGGTCGCGAATCACTTCTTCAAAGACTTCCTCTGCGCTCCTTGCATATCCGGACATCTCCAGCGCCTGGGTCGGACAGGCGGACGCACACTTCCCACAGCCGACGCACAAATCTCTCATAAATGTATGACTACCTTGGGCCGCTGCGTGGCACCCCCGGGGGCACACCGCCGCGCAGCAGCCGCAGTTGGCGCATTTCTGCGTCGCATACAGGACCTCCCGGCAGGTATTCTGCGACTCCGGGTTGTGGCACCAGGCGCAGGACAGAGGGCAGCCTTTCAGAAAGACCGTGGTGCGGATACCGGGTCCGTCGTCTGTACAGCAGCGGGTAATGTTGATCAGTTCAGCTGTTTTCATCGCTTACTTGTGGATGCTTCGCGCAATGATCACGCGCTTCATCTCGTCGGTCAGGTTGTTGAAGTAGTCCGAGAAGCCCCCCACCCGCACCACCAGATCGCGGTGCAGCTCCGGGTGGTCGTACGCCTCCTGCAGGGTCTCCGCGCTGGCACAGCTGATTTGCATCTGCTGGCCACCCAGTGCCATATAACCCAAAACCAGGGCACGAAGATGCTCATCTTTTATTTCGGGGTCGATGTTGAAGTTCAGCACCGGCGTGCCGATGGCCCGTTTCAAATCAAGGGATGCCACGCTCTTCAAAAGCGCCGTAGCCCCCTTCACATCCTTGCCGTAGATGGCACCAAGGGAGTCACACAGGGGCGCTTTGGCGGGGCGGCCATCCGGAGTCGCGCCCACAAGGCGGCCGAAATTCGCCACCGACCGGAACATGATGGATGCGGCTAGAAAGCCGTCGCTCATGGCCGGCTTTTTATCGTCCAGCATGGAGTAAATATCCGTGCTGACACGATTTGCCATGGCATTAGCCTCGGGGTCATCGGTTCCAAAGGCACAGGGGTGGCGGCGGCAGCGGTCCAAAAACGGCTCGTCACTTTCCGAAAGCAGGCGCAGGAACTCCTCCTTCTTACAGGTCTTATCCCGGAACACCACATCCCGAATGACCAGCAGGCTGTCGATTACATTGATCATGCCGGCAAAGGAAACGATGCTCCACTTATAGCGGGTTCCAAACGCATTGAAGTCCGTTTCATTGTCGATACAATCATCGATAAGCAGGGTGCGCATAGGCAGCGGGGAGTATTTGCTGCGCTTGATTTGGGAATTGCTGATTTCTCTGGTAACGATGTCCACATTGCCCCGCACATCGTCAATAAAGCCTTGATAAAATTCTTCAAAGCTCTGCGCACGGAGCAGGCGGCTGTACATACTGCGTTCTAAAATCCAAAGCAGATTGATGCCGCAATCCACCGAGCCAACATTGGTATACCCCGCAATCTGACTTTCCGTGCAGCCAGACCCGCAGAACATTCGCAGATCCTCCTCTGTCAGTTCAGGAAATCGTTTTTGCAGACCGCCCAGCATTCCCTTGGGATTATAAAACGCCGGTTGACCGCAGCTGGTTCGGATGGCCTCAAAGGCCTTTTCCCACACCTCATCCGGGGTAGTCTCATCCACAAACAGTTCGATCATGGGGCGGCGGCGACCCTTTACCGCCTCCAGGCATTGCAGGGTCAGGGGCGTGTAATTGGTATGCAGGGACATAGAATAGCCTTCATTAATGTCCAGATTATCATACAGGTTTTCCAGCAGCGGCACGATATTTTCCCCATTGAAGTAAGGCAGCAGGCCATTGGCAAGGGACCCCAGATTGTCGCAGCCATCCAGATACATGACCGCGTTCCAGGCGAAAACCGCCTCATAAATATCCCGGGCCGGATACAGGGGAACCCGGGTCATAGCCTGAATGACCCGTTCCTCCGCATTGACGGACTTCAAATAAGATACGCACCGGTCCACCCAACACTGAATGCCGGCCATAAGCTCCAACAAACCCTCGCGCATATCCACATCCGCAATCTTTTCGATGCGTGGGATATAGGCAAGCAGTCCCTCGCGAAGCACCCGCTCATAGTGGGGAATGGAATGTTGGGACATATTCCCGGCCACCGTATGCTCCGGCGGAACGGAGCCGCCGTTGTACACCCGAAATTCCCGTTCAAACGCATCCGCCAGTTCTGAACCGATACGGTGGCGCCGTTCCGGCATCAAGGTGAACCCATTCATAAAACCGTGTGTAATGGCATAGTCCCTGTCCAGCACCCCGGAGGGGTACAGGGGCTTCCCCTCATAGGCAGGCAGCCGGCAGGTCTCTAAATAGCGGCGCGTACCCAACGCTTTTCGATAGAACAGTGACCGCTCCGGCTGCTCGAACAATCCGGCGGCACCATATTCACCCAGTTCAAAAAAACGTTTGGAAATATCCATGATATCCCTCCTATCTACGCAAACTATATCATCCACACATGTAAATGTACATTGACGGAACTATCCCAAATATGGTAAAATCATAACTAAAGGAGGGTTCGTACACCATGACGTTAAATATGTATGCCAGCGGCGACACGCCCCTTCTGCACATCCGCTGCATGGGTTGCAATCGATTGCCGGACACCGTCAAGGTTGCCCCCATGCTCCGCAACTCCTACATTGTTCATTACGTTGTTAAGGGTCGCGGGTTCTACAACGGTTCGCCGGTTGAAAGAGGCCAGGGGTTTTTGATTTATCCCGGCCAGATGGTGGAGTACCATGCAGACCCCCAGGATCCGTGGGAACTTCTTTGGGTCGTCAGCGAAGATCCGAATATGGCGCCCCTGTTCCAATCCTACCATGCGGATTCCGTGTCGCAGGTCTTTTCCTATGATTTTGTCCCTGCCGTATCCGATACGATGGACACCCTTGTCATGCTCACCCGAACCGTCCAGCGCCCCTCCGTACTGCTGGAGCTGTTTCTGCGCATATGGAATCATCATGACCGGGATCCGCTTCGCACAACCGCCCAATCGAAAGCGCAGACTTACGTGGAGTTTGCCCTGGATTACATCCACACCAATTACCAATCTCCGGTGTCCGTCGAAGATCTTGCTGAACTTTTAGGTGTCAGCCAGCCCTATCTGTTTCGCATTTTCAAAGCAGTCACCGGGAAATCCCCCAAGACCTATTTGGGTGATTACCGTCTGCTGCAGGCCAAAAAACTGCTTGCGGAAACCAAATTGACCGTCACGGAGGTTGCCAACTCTGTGGGCTACCCCGACGTGCTTGCCTTCTCGCGGTTCTTTTCCCAAAAAGAGGGGGTCTCTCCCCGCGCCTACCGCCAGTCAATCACAAACAGCATCTGACACCACCGCCCCGATTTTATGTCGGGGCGGTTTACATTTAATTGGAATAACCCCTTGCAATCTGTAGATGTTATGGTGTAGAATAAGTAGTTGATAAGATAACATTTCCCAATACTGACAGGAGGGATTATCATGGCTGACGAAACCATTCTGAACACCGCCGAAGAGGGCGCTGTCACCAGCCAAAACTTCATCCACGAGTTTATTACCGAGGATCTGGCCGAGGGCGGCCGGTGCGAGGGTATGCAGGTGCACACCCGCTTCCCGCCCGAGCCCAATGGCTACCTCCATATCGGCCACTGCAAGGCGCTGATCATCGACTTCGGCTCTGCCGAGAAGTTCGGCGGCATCTGCAACCTGCGTATGGACGACACCAACCCCGCCAAGGAGGACACCGAGTTCGTCGACGCCATTCAGGAGGATATCCACTGGCTGGGCTTTGACTGGGGCGACCGGTTCTTCTACGGCAGCGACTATTTTGAGAAGACCTACGAGCTGGCGGTGGGCCTGATCAAAAAGGGCCTTGCCTACGTGTGCGAGTTGACTCCCGAGGAGTTTAAGGAGTACCGCGGCGACATCGGCACTCCCGCCCGCTCCCCCTGGCGTGACCGCCCCATCGAGGAGTCTTTGGATCTGTTCGAGCGTATGCGCAAGGGCGAGTTCCCCGAGGGATCCAAGACCCTGCGCGCCAAGATCGACCTGGCCAGCGGCAACTTCAATATGCGCGACCCCGTCATCTACCGCATCCGTTACATCCACCACCACCGCCAGGGCGACAAGTGGTGCATCTTCCCCATGTACGACTTCGCCCACCCCATTCAGGACGCGTTGGAGGGCATCACCCACTCTCTGTGTTCTCTGGAGTACGAGGATCACCGTCCCCTGTACGACTGGGTCATCAACAACACCGACGTACCCTCCAAGCCCCGGCAGATCGAGTTCGCCCGCCTGGGTATCAACTACACCGTTATGTCCAAGCGTAAGCTGCGCAAGCTGGTGGAGGAGGGTTACGTGTCCGGCTGGAACGACCCCCGTATGCCCACTCTGTGCGGTCTGCGCCGCCGTGGCTACACCCCCGCCGCCATCCGGGACTTCTGCGACCGCATCGGCGTGGCCAAGAACCCCTCCACCGTGGAGTACGGCTTTTTGGAGCATTGCCTGCGTGAGGACCTGAACGAGTCCGCCCGCCGGGTCATGGCCGTGCTGCGCCCCATCCCCCTGACCATCACCAACTACCCCGAGGGTCAGTCCGAGACCTTTGAGGTGGAGAATAACCCCAACCGTCCCGAGGACGGCACCCGACCCGTCACCTTCTCCCGCCACCTGTTTATCGAGGCGGACGACTTTATGCAGGAGCCTATCCCCAAGTACAAGCGCCTGTTCCCCGACGGCCCCGAGTGCCGCCTGAAGGGCGCCTACCTCATCACCTGCACCGGCTGCGTCACCGATGAGAACGGCAACGTCACCGAGATTTTGGCCACCTACGACCCCGAGTCCAAGGGCGGCAACCCCGCCGACGGCCGCAAGGTCAAGGGTGCCACCATCCACTGGGTGGACGCCGCCACCGCCATCGACGCCGAGGTGCGCCTGTACGATAACCTGTTCTCCGACCCCGATCCCGACGGCGGCGACAAGGACTTTTTGGACTGCCTGAACCCCGGCTCGCTGGAGGTGCTGACCGGCTGCAAGCTGGAGGCGTCCCTGGCCAACACCGACCCTGCCGACCGATTCCAGTTCATGCGTCTGGGCTACTTCTGCGCCGACAGCGTGGACTCCACCCCGGACAAGCCCGTGTTCAACCGCGCCGTCAGCCTGAAGGACGGCTTCAAAGCCAAATAATCCACCAAAACACACCGCACACTCTGCGGTGTGTTTTGCCCATGACCTATGAAATGAGGGTTTTGTTATGAGTCAAGTGTATCGCTTTTCCGCCCCCGGCCGCACGGAGATCTGCGGCAACCACACCGACCACCAGCACGGCTGCGTGCTGGCCGCGGCGGTCAATTTGGACTCTGTGGCCGAAGTCACTTTGAACGAAACCGGCGTGATCCGCATCCTGTCCCAAGGCTACGCCCCCGTGGAGGTGGCCGTGGACGACCTTGCCCTGCGCGAGGAGGAGAAGAACACCACCGCCGCCCTGGTCCGGGGCGTGGCCGCCGGATTTGCCCGCCGGGGCGCCGTGCTGGGCGGGTTTGAGGCTTCTGTCACCTCCACCGTCCTGCCCGGCAGCGGTTTGAGTTCCTCCGCCTCCTTCGAGGTGCTCATCGGCACCATTCTCAACGAGCTGTTCTTTGACCGCAAGCTCACCGCCGTGGAGATCGCCCAGATCGCCCAGTGGGCGGAGAACGCCTACTTTGGCAAGCCCTGCGGTCTGATGGACCAGGCCGCCTCCTCCGTGGGCGGCATGGTCTTTATGGACTTCAACGCCCCCTCCGCCCCCATTGTGGAGCGGGTGGACTTCGACTTCGCGGCCGCCGGTCACGCCCTGTGCATCATCGACAGCGGCGCCGACCACGCCGACCTGACCGACGAGTACGCCGCCATCACCCGGGAGCTGGGCGCCCTGTGCGCCCACTTCGGCGCCAAGGTGCTGCGGGACGTACCCCGGGCGGAGTTCTTCGCCCGCCTGCCCCAGTTGAAGGGTCAGGTCCCCGACCGGTCCATCCTGCGCGCCATCCACTTCTATCAGGAGAACGACCGGGTCCTGCGCCAGGTGGAGGCTCTGCGCCGTGGCGACTTTGCCACCTTCCTGACTCTCGCCCGCCAGTCCGGCCGCAGCTCCTGGATGTATCTGCAGAACATCGTCCCCACCGGCGCGGTGGCCCATCAGGACGTGGCGGTAGCCCTGGCCCTGTGCGACATCCTGCTGGGTGACCGTGGCGCCTTCCGCGTCCACGGCGGTGGCTTTGCCGGCACCATTCAGGCCTTTGTCCCCCTGGATATGCTGGACGAGTTCAAGTCCGGCATGGAGGCCGTGCTGGGCGAAGGAAGCTGCCACGTGCTGTCCGTCCGCGCCGAGGGCGGCGTGCGCCTGGCCTGACGGAGAGCTGCCATGGACATCAACCAACTGCTTCAAGGCCTGGACTGCCCCTGCGGCCGTCCCCACACCTGCCCCATACAGTACGTGTACATCGAGCCAAACGCCGCCGCCCGCCTTGGCGAAATTTGCGGCCACCGCGACCGTGTACTGCTGGTCGCGGACGAGAACACCTACGCCGCAGCCGGCAGGCAGGTCGCAGAGGCTCTGCAAGGCAAGTCCGTCCGGCAGGTCCTCTTCCCCGGCGCCCCCCTGCTCATCCCCAACGAAGATGCCATTGACACAGTGACCGCCGCCCTGGGCGACGCGGAGCTGATCGTGGGTGTGGGTTCCGGTGTTATTCAGGATCTGTGTAAGTACGTCAGCCACCAAAGCCACGTCCCCTACGTCATCGTGGCCACCGCCCCCTCCATGGACGGCTACGCCTCCAGCGGCGCGGCCATGATCACCGGCGGCATGAAGGTGACCTACCCCGTGGGTCTGCCCACCGCCATTTTGGCCGACCCCGCCGTGCTGGCACAGGCGCCGCTGGAAATGCTCAAGGCCGGCTACGGCGACATCATCGGTAAGTACTCCTCTCTCAACGACTGGAAGCTGAGCCATCTGGTCAACGGTGAGTACTTCTGCCAGCAGATCTACGATCTGACCTTTGAGCAGGTGCAGAACACCATCCGACTTGCCGACGGCATCCTCAAGCGGGACGAGGCCGCCATGGCCGCCCTGATGGAGGCGCTGGTGGTGGTGGGCATCCTGCTGAGCTTCGTGGGCAACTCCCGCCCCGCCTCAGGCAGCGAGCATCACCTGTCCCACTTCTTCGAGATCACCGGCATCATCAACGGCCGGGACTACTTCCCCCACGGCATCGACGTGGCCTACTCCACCATCATCACCGCCCAACTGCGAGAACGGCTGCTGCAGGCCGAATTCCCCGCCAGGCTCTACCGCCCCGACCCGGCCCGGTACCGGACGGACATGGAGCGGATCTACAAGCAGGTGGCCCCCGGCTGTATGGCCCTGCAGGAGGAGATGGGCCGCTATCAAAGCAGCGACGCTGCCCCCTACCTGGACCACGAGTCGGCCATCCGTTCCGTGCTGGCTGAAATGCCCTCCGCTGACGAGATCGTCCGCCTGCTTGGCCTTGTGGAGCTTGACCCGGCGGAGTTTTACGCCTTCTATGGCGACGAGTTACTGGCCGATGCCATCCATTATGCCAAGGACCTCAAAGACCGTTACACCGTGCTTTGGATGTATTACGATTTCTTTGGTACTGTTTGATCCCCACCCAAAGGGCCGCTGCCTGTGGCAGCGGCCCTTTTTTACCGCTTTTCCGCAAGAATTACAATACAGACCACAGCATTCACATTGTAAAGCGGCAGTTCCATCGCTATAATTAAGCTATGATGTTATGAAAAAAGGTGTCGATTATGGTTAAAAAGGTCTACACAACGGCCCAGGAGTTCTTCGCACAAAACGAAGGCTTGGGTTTGAATCTCCCCTACAGTGAGAACACCGACCTCCTCGCTGCCCCTCTGAGCGTCGGAAAGCTCACCATCCCCAACCGCCTGGCCTGTCAGGCTATGGAGGGCTGCGACGGCACCGCCGACGGCAGTCCCGACGAGCTGACCGTCCGCCGCTACGACCGCTTTGCCGCCGGCGGCGCGGGCCTGATCTGGTTCGAGGCTACCGCCGTCCTGCCCGAGGGACGTGCCAACCCCCGTCAGCTCTATATCCACAAGGGCAATCTGGACAACTTCAAGCGCCAGGTGGAGCGCATCAAGGAGACCGGCCTGAAAACCAACGGCTTCGAGCCGGTGGTCATCATGCAGGCCACCCACTCCGGCCGCTACAGCAAGCCGGAGGGTACTCCCGCCCCCCTCATCGCCTACAACAACCCCATCTTCGAGGGTGACAGCCCCATCTCCGCCGACCGCATCGTCACCGACGATTATTTGGACACGGTGCGTAATGCACTGGTGGAGGGTTCCGCCCTGGCTCAGCAGGCCGGCTTCGACGGCGTGGACATCAAAGCCTGCCACCGCTACCTCAATTCCGAGCTGCTGTCCGCCTACCACCGCCCCGGCAAGTACGGCGGCAGTTTGGAAAACCGCACCCGCCTGCTGCGGGAGGGTATTGCCGGCGCCATGGAGCGCTGCGGCGGTAACTTTATCGTGTCCTCCCGCATGAACGTGTACGACGGGTTCCCCCGCCCCTACGGCTTCGGCGTGGGTGAGGACGGCACCGATTTCGACCCCACGGAGCCGGTTTGGCTGTTGAAGCAGTTGCGCCGTCAGGGTGTGGAGCTGCTGAACATCACCATGGGCAACCCCTACTTCAACCCCCACGTCAACCGCCCCTACACCATGGGCGGGTATGAGCCGCCGGAGCATCCCCTGACCGGCGTGGCCCGTATGCTCCACGGCATTGCCGCCTTGAAGCGGGAGGTACCTGAGCTGAAGCTTATCTGCTCCGCCGTGACCTACCTGGGCGTGGCCGCCCCCAATGTGGTGGCCGCCTTTGTGGAGCAGGGTGGCTTTGACATGGGCGGCTTTGGCCGCACCGTCTTCGCCTACCCCGACTTTGCCAACGACATCGTCAAAACCGGCGGCATGGACAAGAACAAACTGTGCATCTGCTGCTCCAAGTGTACCGAGATCATGCGCACCCCCGGCGGCACCCCCGGCTGCGTCATTCGGGACCGGGACGTGTATCTGCCCATCTACAACCGCCAGTGCAAGAAATAAGGGAGGTTTTTCCATGAAGATCGCTTTGGTTACCGGCGTGGCCGCCGGCATCGGAAAGGCTGTTGCAGAGCGCTTCCTGCGGGAGGGCTACGCCGTCTACGGCATGAGCCGCCGCCCCCAGCCTCCCATGGACCACCCCAACTTCCACTACATCTCCGGCGACATCTCCGTACCGGCTGACCGGGAGCGGTTCGTGTCCGCCCCCGACCATGTGGATGCCCTGGTCAACGTGGCCGGCGTGGCCCCGAAGGTCCGGGCCGACCTGCTGGACATGACCGAGGAGAGCTACGACTACGTCATGGACATCAACACAAAGGGTACCCTGTTCCTCACCCAGCTTGCCGCCAATCGCATGATCGGCAACGAGCTGACCGGCGGCGTGCGGGGACATATCTGCAACATCTCCTCCCTGTCCGCCTACACCAGCTCCGTCAACCGGGGCGAATACTGCATTTCCAAGGCCGGCGTGACCATGATCACCCGCCTGTTTGCCGACCGCCTTGCCGAGTACGGCATCCCCGTCAACGAGGTCTGCCCCGGCATCATCGCCACCGACATGACCTCCGGCGTGCAGGAAAAGTACGACCGGCTCATCGACGGCGGCCTGCTGCCCATCCAGCGCTGGGGTACCCCCGAGGACATTGCCGAGGCCGTTTGGGCCATCTGCGGCGGCCACCTGCCCTACATGACCGGCCAGTCCGTCAACATCGACGGCGGCTTCCACCTGCGCCGTCTGTAACGCCATGAACAACGTGAATGTAATTTCGGTCGATGCTCTTGTCATCGGCACCGGCGCGGCGGGCTACAACGCCGCCATCCGTCTGCATCAGTTGGGGGTGGGCTGCGCTATCGTCACCGAGGGAGTGAAGATGGGTACCTCCCGCAACACCGGCAGCGATAAGCAGACCTACTACAAGCTGGGGCTGGGCGGCGACAGTGCCGACAGCGTGGCGCAGATGGCCGCCGACCTGTTTGCCGGCGGCAGCATGGACGGCGACACTGCCCTGTGCGAGGCCGCCCTGTCCGCCCGCTGCTTTCTGAATCTGTGCGAGCTGGGTGTCCCCTTCCCCGTTGACCGCTACGGCCAGTACGTGGGCTACAAGACCGACCACGACCCCCGGGCAAGAGCCACCTCCGCCGGTCCCCTGACCTCCAAGTTCATGACCGAAGTGCTGGAGCAGGAGGCTGCCCGGCGCAATATTCCCGTCTATGACGGCCTGTACGCCCTTGAGGTGCTGAAGGACGAGGGCGGCGTGTGCGGCCTGCTGTGTTTGGAGCGGAACACCGGCAATTTGACCGCCTTCCACACCTCCAACCTCATTATGGCCACCGGCGGCCCGGCGGGTATGTACGCCCACAGCGTGTACCCCCATTGCCACACCGGCTCCACCTCCCTTGCCATCCTGGCCGGAGCAGAAATGCAGAACATGACCCACTGGCAGTTCGGTCTTGCCTCCGTGGCCCCCCGCTGGAACGTGTCCGGCACCTATATGCAGGCCCTGCCCCGCTTCGTGTCCGTGGACGAGGATGGCGTGGAATACGAGTTCCTGTCCGACTTCTTCCCCGACCCCTACGAAGCATTGTCCTGCGTGTTCCTCAAGGGCTATCAGTGGCCCTTTGACAGCAGCAAGGTCTTGACCGGCTCCTCCGTCATTGACCTTTTGGTCTACCGTCAGTGCGTCCTGCTGGGCCGCCGGGTGTACCTGGACTTCCGCGCCAACCCCTTCGGCTTGACCGAGATCGACTTTGACCGCCTGGCCCCCGAGGCCAGGGACTACCTGCACGGCGCCGGTGCCTGCTTCGGCACCCCGCTGGAGCGGTTGCTGCACATGAACGCCCCGGCCTATGACCTCTATCACGGCAAGGGCGTGAACCTGAAAACCGAAATGCTGGAGATCGCCCTGTGCGCCCAGCATTGCAACGGCGGCGTGGCGGTAGACCTGTGGTGGCAGAGTTCCGTCCCCGGCCTGTTCGCCGCCGGCGAGTGCGCCGGCACCCACGGCATCGCCCGCCCCGGCGGCAGCGCCCTGAACGCCGGACAGGTTGGCTCCCTGCGGGCCGCCCAGTACATCGCCGCCCATCCCCGCCCCCAGTGTGATGAGCCGACCTTTTCCGCTCGGCTGGAGCAGGTCCTGTCCGCCCATCAGGGCTATGAGGATACGCTGCTTGCCAACCCGGACAATGCCGACGCCCTGCTTGCCGACGCCCGCCGCCGCATGAGTAGTTTTGGCGGCGCCATCCGGGACCGGCTGGCCATGGAGCAGGCCTTGGAGCAGACTGAGCAGGCCCTCTCCGCCTGGCCCACAGGCGTTGGTGTCTGCAAAGCAGAACACCTTTACAAGGCTTATCAATACAGAGATACGCTGGTCTGTCAGCAACTCTGTCTGCACGCCATGCTGGACTACGCCGCCCAAAACGTCGGCACCCAGGGTTCCGCCCTGTATCCCTGCGCCGCCGGGCAATTGCGGGCCGGTCTGGATGCGTCGTTCCGCTTCTCCCCCGACCCCGCCGCCTGTCGGGACCGGGTACAGCAGGTCCGTCTGCTGTCCGACGGCACCGTAGCCGCCACCTGGCGACCCGTCCGTCCCATCCCCGCCGAGGGCGAGGTATTTGAAACCCTTTGGCGCCGGTTCCGTGAGGACCGCAACGTATATTAAGGAGGAATTGTTATGACCACCGGCTTGGTTTCCATTTCGTTCCGTCCCCTGACCCCGGAGCAGCTTGTTGCCGCCGCGGCGCAGGCGGGCCTTTCCTGTATCGAGTGGGGCAGCGACGTCCACGCCCCCTGTGACGACGAGGCCCGGCTGCAGGAGATCGTGGCCCTGCAAACGCAGTACGGCCTGACCTGCTGCTCTTACGGCACCTACTTCCGCCTGGGCAAGGACGATGTGTCCCAGCTACCCGACTACATCCGTGCCGCCAGGATCCTCGGCACCGACATTCTGCGCCTGTGGTGCGGTGAAAAGAACCCCGACGAATTCACCGCCGAGGAAAAGGCGGCTCTCTTTTCCGACTGCAAGGCCGCTGCCGCCATTGCCGAGCGCGAGGGCGTCATCCTGTGCCTGGAGTGCCACAACAACACCTATACCCAGACCAAGGAGGGTGCGCTGGAGCTGATGGAGCACGTTAACTCCCCCGCCTTCCGTATGTACTGGCAGCCCAACCAGTACCGCACCGTGGAGGAAAACATCGCCTACGCCACCCTGCTGGCCCCCTACACCACCCACATCCACGTGTTCCAATGGAAGGGCAAGGAGAAGTTCCCCCTGTCCGACGGCATCGAGGAGTGGCGTGGCTACCTCAAGTGCTTTGAGGGGGACCACGCCCTGCTGCTGGAGTTTATGCCCGACCACCAGGTGGCCACCCTCCCCCGGGAGGCCGACACCCTGCGCGAGATCATCGGAGGTTGACAACTATGACTACCATTTTTCTCAACAAAGACGCCGCCTACATCAACCGGGTCTTTCCCGACGACGTCCGCCGTCAGATCTGCGATTTGGCCGACGGCCGGTACGAAACCGTGCTGTTGGATGAGCTGCTGAACGACCCCGGGCAGTTCGCCGAGGTGAAGTACCTGTTCTCCACCTGGGGTATGCCCACCCTGACCGAGGAGCAGATCCGCACCTGCCTGCCCAAGCTGGAGTGCGTGTTCTACGCCGCCGGCTCGGTGCAGTACTTCGCCCGCCCCTTCCTGGACCTGGGTATCAAGGTGTTCAGCGCGTGGATGGCCAACGCCGTCCCCGTGGCGGAGTACACCGTAGCCCAAATTCTGTTGGCCAACAAGGGCTACTACGCCACCTCCCGCATGATGAGCGGCGGCGAGGCCGCCCCCGCCAAGGTCCTGGGCCGCAACTACCCCGGCAACTACGGCACCCCCGTTGGCATTTTGGGTATCGGTGCCATCGGCGAGCTGGTGTGCGAGATGCTCAAACCCTTTAACCTGAAGGTGCTGGCCTATTCCCGCTCCCTCACCGAGGAGCGTGCCGCCGCCCTGGGCGCGGAAAAGGCGGATATCGACACCATCTTCCGCACCTGCCAGGTGGTGTCCAACCACATTGCCGACAATGAGAAGACCAAGGGCATCTTTGGCCGGGAGCAGTTTGCCTCCATGCTGCCCAACGCCACCTTCCTGAACACCGGCCGGGGCGCCCAGGTGCAGGAGGACGCGCTGGCCGAGGTTTTGGCCCAGCGCCCCGACCTGACGGCGGTGCTGGACGTGACCTTCCCCGAGCCTCCCCTGCCTGAAAGTCCCTTCTACAAGCTGGACAACTGCGTGCTGACCCCCCACATCGCCGGCTCCAGCGGCAACGAGGTGCATCGCATGGCCCAGTATATGCTGGAGGAGTTCGCCAGCCACTTGAAGAGTGAGCCTTGCAAATACGAGGTCACCATCCCCATGCTGGAGCGTATGGCGTAACGGGAGGTCATCATGGATCACATTCAGGACATCATCGACCGCATCGAACAGGTGGTGCAGTCCCACCGTCTGGCCGACGGACAATACCGCCGCTGGCTGTGGCAGAACGCAACGGGCAGCCGGGATTTGGGTCCCAACCCCTACGGCTGCGCCGACGCGGCCAACATTCTCTACACCATCAACCGCTTCCCCCGGGATTTGGAGGAACGGCAGGCGTGGGTGCAGACTCTGCAAAGCTTCCAGGACCCGGAAAGCGGCCTGTTTCACGAGGCCACCCACACCCCCTACCACACCACCGCCCACTGTGTGGCGGCGCTGGAGCTGTTTGACGCCGCCCCCCTCCACCCCTTGACTGAGATGCACCGGCACCTGCCCACAGGTAAGCTGGAAGAATTTTTGGACAGCTTGGATTGGGTCGAAAATCCCTGGGGCGACTCCCACAAGGGCGCCGGTCTGTACGCCGCCATGGTGCTGACAGACGAGGGCAACGGTGATTGGTATCAGCGCTATTTCCAATGGCTTTGGGACAACGGCGACCCGGACACCGGCTTTTGGAAACAGGGCGCCCCCCGGCAGCCCGACGCCGCCCCACTCTACCAGTTCATGGCTGGCGGGTTCCACTACCTGTTCAACCTGGAGTATGCCAAAATGCCCCTGCGTTACCCCGAGAAGGTCATCGATTGCTGCCTTGAGATGTATGACACCGACAACATCCTGCCCTACATGGGCAAGAAGTGCAGCTTCATCGACATCGACTGGGTGTACTGCCTGACCCGGGCCTCCCGGCAGACCCCCCACCGCCATCAGGAAGTCAAGGAACACCTGCGCCGCCTGTGGCGCACCAGCCTGGACTTTTGGCGCAGCGTGGATTGGGACAAGGACGAGTCCGTCCACGACCTGCACACCCTCTTTGGTGAGATATGCGCCCTGGCCGAGCTGCAGCAGGCCCTGCCCGGTGAAATTATCACCCACCGCCCCCTGCGCCTTGTCCTGGACCGCAGACCGTTTATTTAACACAAAAGCAGAGCACCAACTTTGTTGGCGCTCTGCTTTTACTTTATCTCTTGTTCCAAATCAGCAAACAGTTCGGAATTAAAAAACTCGGTAATCGTAATACCAAGACCGTCACACAGTTTCTTGATTGTAGCCGTTGTTGCACTATTATTTCGTCCGCTGATAATGTTGTTTACCGTAGATTGGGTCACGCCACTAATTGTACACAGCTTGTTGACTGACATTTCGTGCTGGTCACACAATTCTAAAATCCGCTTTTTAACCGCTTCTCCAATGGTCATTCCCATCACCTCTTATTTAGAGGTTAATAAATTCCTCTTGCAAAGGTTAACTCTTTTGAGTTAAAATAAACTCAAAAGAGTTAAATCTGTGAAAGGAGGCCCCGAGAAATGGGATTGTACCTTCGAGAGCCGGGAGAGCCAATTTTCTGCAACTATTGCGGCAAAAGCATTTTAGGCCCCAAAATTCTTATCCCCAAAACTGCCGACGGAACTTCCGTTTGTCCCAAATGCGTTGAATCTTTACACCTAACCGATGTTTGTATTCCGCAATTAGGCACATCGCTTCAATAAAAAAACATCCGTCACCCACTGGGTGACGGATGTTTTGTCTTATTTCCAACTGAAATCCCCCGACAGGAGGATGACCTTATCCGTCGATACGGTCAGCACGCCGCGCTCGATGCGGCCCACCTTCTCCGTGCCGTCGGGCAGTTCCACCTTACAGTCGCAGGGTACGACGTAGGTCACAAAGGGGATATGCCCAGCCATGACGGCCAGCTCGCCCTCGGTACCACGGACGAACAGCTTCGCCACCTCGCCGCTGAACAGGTCCCCCTCGGGAGAGGTGATGCGCAGGGCAAAGGTGTTCATCGTGCCACCTTCTTCGCCTTTTCCACCGCCTCGTCGATGGTACCCACGAAGAGGAAGGCGGACTCGGGCAGGTCGTCGTGCTTGCCCTCGATGATCTCACGGAAGCCGCGGATAGTCTCGGCCAGGGGTACGTAGGCGCCGGGGATGCCGGTAAACTTCTCGGACACGTCGAAGGGCTGGGACAGGAAGCGCTGGATCTTACGGGCCCGCTGGACCAGCAGCTTATCCTCGTCGGACAGCTCGTCCATGCCCATGATGGCGATGATGTCCATCAGCTCCTGATAGCGCTGCAAAATACGCTGCACCTCGCGTGCCACGGAATAATGCTCCTCACCCAAAATCTCCGGAGACAGGATACGGCTGGTGGACTCCAGGGGGTCAACCGCCGGGTAAATGCCCTGGGAGGCAATGCCGCGGGACAGAACCGTGGTGGCGTCCAGGTGGGCGAAGGTGGTGGCGGGGGCCGGGTCGGTCAGGTCGTCCGCCGGGACGTACACCGCCTGAATGGAGGTGATGGAACCCTTCTTAGTGGAGGTGATGCGCTCCTGCAAATCGCCCATCTCGGTGGCCAAAGTAGGCTGATAGCCCACGGCGCTGGGCATACGGCCCAACAGAGCGGACACCTCGCTGCCCGCCTGGGTAAAGCGGAAGATGTTGTCGATGAACAGCAGCACATCCTGACGTTCCTCATCCCGGAAGTACTCCGCCATGGTCAGGCCGGACAGGGCCACGCGCATTCTGGCCCCGGGCGGCTCGTTCATCTGACCGTAGACCAGGGTGGTGTTGGCCAGCACCCCGGACTCCTTCATTTCGTTATAGAGGTCGTTACCCTCGCGGGTACGCTCGCCCACACCGGTAAAGACGGACAGACCGCCGTGCTGCTTGGCGATGTTGTTGATCAGCTCCATGATCAGCACGGTCTTGCCCACGCCGGCGCCGCCGAACAGACCGATCTTGCCGCCCTTGGCGTAGGGGCAGATCAGGTCGATGACCTTGATGCCGGTCTCCAGCACCTCGGTGGAGGTGGAAAGCTCGCTGTAGCCGGGGGCGGGACGGTGGATGTCCCAATGCTCCACGTCGGTGTGGTCATAGGGCTGGTTATCCACCACGTCACCCAGCACGTTGAAAATGCGGCCCAGGGTGGTGCGGCCCACGGGGACGGCGATGGCGTTGCCCGTGTCGGTGACAGGGGTACCCCGGCGCAGACCGTCGGTGGAGGACATGGCGATGCAGCGCACGATGTTGTCGCCGATGTGCTGGGCCACCTCCACAGTAAGGGTCCTGTCCCCGTTGGGCATGGTCAGCGCGTTATGAATGGCAGGCAGAAAGCCGGTTTCAAAGCATACGTCCACCACAGGTCCCATGACCTGATGGACGCTGCCCTTTGCGGTATCAGACATCTACCTCGCTCCTTTCTTACGTTACACGCCGCTTCCCGCGACGATTTCGGTGATTTCCTGCGTAATGGCGCTCTGTCGGGCGCGGTTGTACTCCAGACCCAGGCGGTCGATCATCTCCTGAGCGTTCTTGCCCGCGCTGTCCATGGCCACCCGGCGGGCGGCCACCTCGCTGGCAAAGCTCTCCTTCACGCAGGAGAGTATCATGCCCGCGATATACTCGGGAATGACCGCGTTCAGGACGGTGGGGGCGTCCGGCTCAAAGATGGCATCCTCCGCCCTGCCCCGGTTTTCCGGCACAAGGGGCAGCAGCCAGTTGACGTATGCCTCCTGACTCATCATGGAGTGGTACCGGGTACACACCACGCCCACGCGGTCGAATTCCTCGCCGCAGAACCGCTGACACAGACTTTGGGCCAGGGCCATGGCGTCGGCGTAGGTATAATGCTCGGCGTGGCGCAGGTCCCCGCCGAAGCGGTCACAGGCCCGCTTGCCGATGGGGATGATCTCCACATCGGGGTACTGGCGCAGCAGGCGGAAAATGTTGGCGTTATAACCCCCGGCCAGGCCACGGTCGCCGGCCACCACCACAAGGCAGGTCCGGTCCGTGTCCCGCTGTGTCATATAGGGCGTCTTCCGGCATTCCTCGCTGTTTGCAAGGCGGCCGATCATCTCACCCAGGGCATCGGCGTAGGCCTTGCCCTTGTTCATGGCGTCGGTGGCCTTTCGTATCTTGGAGGAGGCTACAAGGCCCATGGCTTTTGTCAGATGCAGGGTGGAGTCCACGCTTTTGATGCGTGTACGCAGCTGTTTGATGTCAGCGCCCATACCCTTACCTCTTCATCTCGGTCAGGGCCTGCTCCAGCCGGGCAATATCCTCGTCGTCCCAGCTTCCGGACTCCACCCGCTGCAGGAAGTCGGCATACTTGACCTCCAGCAGCTCGTAGAGCCGGGCCTCGTAGTCCTTGACCTGCTTGACAGGGGTGTCGTTGAGCCAGCCGTTGATGACGGCGTAGACGATGGCCACCTGACAGCCCACACGCACCGGGGCATTTCTGCCCTGCTTCAGCACTTCCACGATACGCTCACCAAGGGCCAGACGGGCCTTGGTGTCCGCGTCCAGGTCGCTGCCGAACTGGGCGAAGGACTGCAGCTCCCGGTATTGGGAGTAGAGCAGCTTCAGCTCGCCGGCCACCTTCTTCATACCCTTGAGCTGGGCCGAGCCGCCCACGCGGCTGACCGAGATACCGGGGTTGATGGCGGGCATGACACCGGCATGGAACAGCTCCGTTTCCAGGAAGATTTGTCCGTCGGTGATGGAGATGACGTTGGTGGGGATATAGGCGGACACGTCGCCGGCCTGAGTCTCGATCAAGGGCAGGGCGGTGATGGATCCGCCGCCGTATTCCGGTGCCACGCAGGCCGCCCGCTCCAGCAGGCGGGAGTGGAGGTAGAACACGTCGCCGGGATAGGCCTCACGCCCCGGGGGACGGCGAATGAGCAGGGACAGGGCGCGGTAGGCCACCGCGTGCTTGGACAGATCGTCGTAGATGATCAGCACGTCGCGACCCTGCTCCCGGAAATGCTCCGCCATGGCGCAGCCGGAATAGGGGGCCACGTACTGCAGCGGCGCGGACTCGGAGGCGGAGGCGGACACGATGATGGTGTAGTCCATAGCCCCGGCGGCGGTGAGCTGGTTTGCGATCTGCACCACGGAGCTGTTCTTCTGTCCGATGGCCACGTAGATGCAGATGACCCCGGTGTTGCGCTGGTTGATGATGGTGTCGATGGCAATTTCCGTCTTACCGGTCTGGCGGTCGCCGATGATCAGCTCACGCTGGCCCCGGCCGATGGGGATCATGCTGTCGATGGCCTTGATACCCGTCTGCAGAGGGACGGACACGCTCTTGCGCTCGATGATGCCGGGGGCCTCGGACTCGATGGGCCGGATGGCCTCGGCGGGGATGGGACCCTTGCCATCGATAGGCTCGCCCAAAGCGTTGACCACGCGGCCCAGCATGGCCTGCCCCACGGGGACGGACAGAACACGCCCGGTGCGCTTGACGGTGGAACCCTCACGAATGTTGTTCTCGTTGGACAGCAGGGCCACGGAGACGGTCTCCGCCTCCAAATTCTGGGCCATGCCGAAGCTGCCGTCCTCAAACTCCAGCAGCTCGCTGGCCATACATGCCTGCAGGCCGTAAACACGGGCGATACCGTCGCCCACAAGGATGACCGTTCCGGTCTCCTTCATCTCGATTTTGGCGTTGTAATTTCGGATTTGCTCCTTGATTACATTACTGATCTCTTCCGGTCTTGTGGTCATCGTATCACTTCCTTCACTTCAGACAGGCGCTGACGCAGGCTGCCGTCCAGGATGTTGCCATCCAGCTCCACGACCAAGCCGCCCAGCAGTTCCTTGTCCACAACGTATTCCGCCCGGACCTGACCCTTGCAGCGTCGCTCCAAGGCAAGCTGCAGCTTCTGTTTTTCTTCCTGGGTCAGCTCCACGGCGCTGGTAACGGTCGCGTTGGCAATATGCTCCGACGCGTCCAAAAGGCCCCGATAGACCTCCACCGACTCCACAAAGCAGTCAATTCTGCCCTTCTCGCACATCAGCTTGAGGTAGGACAGCACCTGCTCCGGGGCGGTGTCGGCAAAGGCCGCCTCGATGGCCTGCAGCCGCTGGGCCATGGGGATGGCGGGGGAAGCCAGCAGCAGGGCGTAGTTGGGCTGGTCGGCAAAGACCGCCTTCACCTGCTCCAGCACCTGACCGTACTCCCTCTGCCGGTCCTCTTCACAGGCCAGCATAAACAAAGCCTGCGCGTATTCCTTACTGATTTCAGCCATTCTCGTCACCTATTTCCTCGATAAACGAGTCGATGAGGGCGCGATGATCCTGCTGATTGATCTCCCGCTCCAACAGCTTTTCCGCCAGGGCGCCGGAAACCTCCACGATCTCCTGCTTGATACCGGCGGCGGCCTTCTGCCGCTCCAGCTCCGCCTCGTTTTGCGCGGCGCGGATAATGCTGTCGGCACGTTCCTGCGCCTCGGCCACCAGCGTATCGCTGCGGCGGCGGGCATTGTCGGTGGCATCCTGCAGGATGCCGTCGGCCCGGGCGTCCGCCCCGGCCAGCTTTTCCTCCCATTCCTTGCGGTTCTGCTGCGCCTCGGCATTGGCGGCGTCGGCCGCGTCATAGCGGTCGTCGATCTCCTTCTGCCGCTGCTCCAGCACACGCTTGACCGGCTTGAACAGGAACTTTTTCACGATCAAAAACAGAATCACGAGATTGAGCAAAGAAATCAAGATCAGCCACAGATTGACCGAAATGATATCCAGCGTTTGCATTGCTTATCTCCCCTTGTGTCAGGCGATGGCGTTCAACAGAATGTTGACCAGCAGGTTGGGCGCCACGAAGATGAGCAGGATGGCGATAACCAGGGCGTACAGGCCGGTGGTCTCCGCAATGGCGCAGCCCATAAGCATGGTGCTGGTCACGTCGCCCTTACACTCGGGCTGGCGGCCGATGGCCTCACAGGCCTTTGCAACGGCGTTACCTTCACCGATACCGGGGCCGATACCTGCCACCATGGCAACACCCGCGCCCAAAGCGCAGCAACCAAGAATAATACCGATAGCCAGTTCCATAATTAAATTACCTCCAGTTTTTGTTTTCTTTTTTGCTCTTTGCGTGCTTTTCTTGCAAAATATTCTTCTGCCGGGAAGCCCCCGGAAACATACATCATAGTCAGCATGGCGAAGATATACGCCTGCAGACAGCCGCTGAACAGGTCAAAGTACAACGACAACACACCGGGAATACCGATTTGCAGGAAGGGAAACTCCCCAAGGAACCCGGGCAGCCAGCCAAGCAGCACGGAGGAAAGTCCCTGCAGACCCGCCGCCAGCAGCACGGAGATGACCGTGCCGGACAGCACGTTTCCGTAGTGACGGAAGGACATGGACACCGGGTTTGCGAACTCACCGATGATGTTGATGGGGGTCAGCAGCGCCACCGGTTCGGTCAGGCCCTTCAGGTAATGGAGGGGACCGGCCTTGAGCTTGTAAAATGTGATCAGGAAGAACACCAGTACCGCCCAGCCCGCCACTACATTCAAATCCGACGTGGGCGGAAACAGTCCGAACAGGGACAGCAGGCTGGAAAAGGCGGACAGCCCGATGATGGCGGCAATGAAGGGGGCAAACCCCTTAAAGTACTCACCCATACTGTCATTCACCATATTTTGGCATTTCTCCACGATCCACTCCACCGCGTGCTGCCGCCTGGAGCCGCCCCGCACCGACAGGCCGTGGGTCAAATACAGGCACAGGCCGAAAATGGTGATCAGCACCAGCCAGGAATTCACCTGCGCCTCTGTAATGGGCAAATCCTGTACAGGCATTGGAATGGTAAAGAAAATACGCGCACCGGTGATGTTGATACCCTCGCTGGCCGGCGTGGTCAGCACCTTGAGCGCAATGGCCGCCGCAATGGGCAGCACCATCATCAATATCAGCAGGATGTCCACCGCCGCGAACCGACGGCTTCGTGATTTCATCGTGTGATCACCCCTATCAATCGCAGGTTAAATGTTTTCATTGGATTTCCTGTCAAACAGCGGGCGGAAGGCAATGGCGACCCGCGGGAAAAACAGCGGAATGATGGTGGCCCACAGGTGCAGGAACACCGCACCCAGTATGGTCGCCACGACCAGGAGCATCATACGGTACAGTTGAGAGGTCTTTATGGCGTTTTTGGCCCTTTTTTCATCCTGCCCCAGCGCCTTTTGCACCGTCAGGCCCATCAGAAAGAAATTCAGCACACCGACGCCGCCACTTAAAGCATTACCCAACAGCATTCTGATATTCCACGGCTCTATGACATCAAACCGCCCCAGCACAAGAAATACCGCCTGCAGCAGCGCGCTGAGTCCCAGTACCCAATACAGGATATACAGGGTTTCCTTCCGCACGGTTGCGTCCACTTGTTTCATTGTATCTCACCCCTGATAAAGCACAAGGGACCCAACTCCCCTGCAGACAGCTGGCTCCCTTTTTTCTCTATCCGTTTTACATAGTATTTCACATTTTCCGGACTTTGTCAACTATTTAACGCGCGTTCCTATTGCATTCACACGCAAAACGGTCGCCGTCCGTCGGACGGCGACCGCCAGATCTCTCACGCCACCAGCCACTTATACCTGACCACGCTGTACAGCGGGATCAAGGGCAGCAGGATGGGGACTTTGGTGCTGTATTTCTGATACTCCGGGTCATCGCCGTAGGTTCGGTTCTGTCGCAGCTCCAGTCGGCGGGCGCCGCTGAACATGACGTAGACGATGCCGACGTAGCCGATCCCGGCCACGACCCACTGTCCAACGCTCAGAGAGCCGATGCCCACAAGCAGCACACCGGTCCACAGGATCAGTTCCCCCAAATAGTTGGGGCAGCGAACGATGCGGTACAGGCCGGTATCCACAAAGCGGTTGGCATTTTTGGCCTTGGCCGCCTTTTTCTGCTGGTCTGCAACGGTCTCCATCAGAAAACCAAGCAGCATCAGCGCCCCGCCCACATAGGTCCACGCATTGCTGCCATCCCCATTGTCCAGACGGTAGAACACGGGGCTGACCATGGTCACGTACAGCACCGCGCAGGCGATCCAAATGGACAGCTTGACAAAACCGGGAATGGTCTTGCTGTCCTTGATCTCATTACCCAAATGCTTATGGTAGGACTTCAACTTCGCCTCGCGATAGGCCAAATAGCCACCCAGGCGGCAGCCGTAAACCACAAACAAAGCACAGCACAGCGCCATGCCCCAATCCATGGTTTTGCCGTACAAGGCAAACAGGAGAACGCCTTCGGCGGCGATGGCAAAGCCGTAGCCGATGGAGAAAAACCACACATACTGCTTAAAACCGATGGCGCTGACCACAAAGGCCACGATCACCACCGCCCAAAAATACGCAGGAAATACCATAACGAACACCTCCCAAACAGTAACGGTATCATACCACATTCCGCCGACCAGCGCAATACACTCCGTGGCGGTTATCCGCTCATTCCATCATGCACCTTCATAATGACCTTCAGGCGCCGAGGAAGCTGCCTGCCCCTCAATTCCTCCAAATCGATAACCGCGATCCCCAACTGAGCTGCGCGGTGGCGCGCGGCTGCGTTGCAGGGTTCGGTGGCAACAATGGCCGCCTTGGCACCTTTCCCCCCAAACCGATCCCGGAGGATGGCCAATTCGTTAAGAGCCTCTGTCCGAATTTCACTTGTCTTACAGCTGAGAAACAAGGGAATGACCCCCCGGGCGGCCATCACGTCGATCTCATTGGACACACTTGCGTGACCCAGCGTGTCGTCCCAGCGCACCACGGCACTGCTGATGACATCGTTGAAGATACCCGTATCCACACAGGCCTTGTAGGCGTACAGTTCCAACACGCTGCCCACATCCCGCAGCCACGCCCGGATGTTGGCGTCCCGAAAACGGAAAGAAACGGATCGTTCGGGTTCGATGATAAGTTCCGTAATAAACCCAATTCGGGCAAGGTCCTCCAACGCCGCCTCGTTGGCGGAATTCCTTTTGCCGCGCTCCCCCTTCACCGTGTAGGCACCCTCCACACGCAGCGGGGGCGTCTGCCCGTATTCCGCGTGGGAAATGCGCTGGATATAGGCAATTATATCCGGCCATTGGCGTCGAAAGCGCAAAAAGCAGGCGAAGAACGGCTCAAAATCCTCCATATACCGGTCCAAAATGGCGTTGTCCACCCGCCCGGGCCCCAGCGTTCCCCCCGCCATGAGAAAAAACTCCTCCACAGAATAGGACAGGGTACACGGGAGGTCGTCCGCAAAGGGGGCACCGCTGATGTCGTAAAAGCGATTCTTTTTCCGGGAGTAGGTAAAGGCAGGGGCGCCGGTTTGGACGGAAAACATACCCGCGGCAAACAGGGCAGCATCACTGCCCCCGGTCACGTCCACCGCGCAGTCCGGGTATCTGGCACCGATGGCAAGCAGCTGATCGAGGATGCGGTCGGCCTTGAACAGGCTGACCTCTGTAAAAATCAGCTCCGGCTCCCATCCCCGGCGCAGGAAAAAGGCCCGCAGCTTCTCCTGCCGGCTTCGGTTGCGCGCCAGCTCCCCCGGGCAGAGATAAATGACACGTTGCGGACGAAACATATCCGGCGCCAAAATGTTTTCTATGGCCCGCTCGTCATACAGTTCGATCAGGGTGTCCACGAATCATCTCTCCTCCCCTGTTCTTTGTTATATATATTATACCGATATATCCGGATAATTGCAACGGCGTATCGCACAGGGTTCCAGTCCCTGGGGCGTGCATAACAAAAAGCCAGTATCCCGATGGGATACTGGCTTTTTGGCACGCCCGAAGCCGCGGCGAAGCAAAATGTGCCGGGGACACGTTTTGCCGCTGCGGACTTCGCGGCGCAGGACATGCCACCGGCATGTCCTGTGACCGCCGCTCACCCTCTCAGGGTTCGAGTCCCTTCGGGGAAAAGAAACAAAACAGCCGCCACCCGATGGGTGACGGCTGTTTTGGCACGCCCGAAGGGACTCGAACCCCCAACTTTCAGAACCGGAATCTGACGCTCTATCCATTGAACTACGGACGCGTATCAACGACCCTGTTATTATAGCAAGGTCGTTTGAAAAAGTAAAGAGAAAAATGCCGCCTTTGGTAAATTCATTCCCGGCAAGCGGTCACAGCACGAAATCTTCGTCCTTCAGGTTGGCAAACTCCGTCTTGGCGGGGCGGGGCGGGGTACGGCGCAGGGGGTCGTACTCAAAGGCCCGGCAATGGGACGTCACGTCCATCACGCCCTTTTTGGGGCAGACCACCTGCTGGTCATTGAGGTAATGACCCTTGGCGCAATAGGCACAACGAGGGTCAATTTTCTTTTGAAACAGCTTGGGCATACAATTCCCTCCTGTAACAGACTGGGTATATTATACCGCAACTTGCCGCCCTTTTCCACCCCTTTTTTTCCTATTTCTTCTCCCAAAAAGCGCCACGGCCAAAAAACCCAGCCACAGCACCCACGCCGCCGCCATTGACACGGACAGCTTGGGGACAAGTCCGTTTTCCACCTGCGGCACCAGCCAGCCGGCAGCGGGCAGCGCGTTGGGGAACCATCTGACAAGCCCTACCGCAAACAGCGCCGACAGCGCACCATGCAACGCCTTGCCCGCCAAATACGTACCCACCCGCAGACCGCTGTCCATCAGAAAGCTCAGCACCTGACAGTGGACGCACAGCCCCGCCCATCCCAGCATGAAAGCCGCCATGGGCAGCCGCCCCGACCCGGCCAGACCACGGACACCGGAGGACACCTCCAACAGCCCCCGCAGCAGTTGGTACGCCTGCTGCGCATCCATCCCAAACCATGTCAGCGCCCGCGTGAGTGTTTCCAGCACACCGACCCGGGCCAGCAATCCCAATATGACCGAGAAGGTCATCACAAAGGCGCAAATGTTCAGCACTCCGGTCAGGGCGGAACGCACGCTGCGGGTAAACGCCAGCGCAAAGCTTACTCCGCCGCCGGCAGGGCGCAAATCCGGCTTACAGCGCTCCTCCACCCCACCGTAAAAGCGAAATAACACCCCAACGCATACCGACGCCGCCACATGGACCAAATACAGCGCAAGACCGGCCCGGCCGCTGCCAAACACCCCCGCCCCCACCACACCAAGGATGAATGCCGGCCCGGAATTGTTGCAAAAGGCCAGCAGCCGTTCGGTCTCCGTTTGGGAACAGCACCCTTTCTGATACAGCTCAATGGCCGTGCGCGCCCCCACCGGGTAGCCGCCCACCAACCCAAGCACCAACGCCGTCGCTCCCGCCCCATTCACCCGAAACAGCGGCCACATGACCCGCTCCACCAGTCGTCCCAAATGTCTTGCAAGGCCCAGCTCCACTACCATGCCGGACAAAACGAAAAAGGGAAACAGGGACGGAACAATGGTTTCGGCACACAGGGAGATGCCTTGCTGTGCCGCCTGCATACTCTGCTGCGGACAGGCGATCAGCACCGCCGCCGCGCACAACAGCACCACTGCATATACCAGCTCCCGACAGGCCGGTCGCAACAATCTCCGCAGCATGATAACACCCCCAAAGCACTATCCAAACAATATGCGCCCCGGGCAGGAACTTGCCTGTCCGGGGCGCGTTTTGTCAGGGTTATGTAGTTATCTGCGGCGCCCCCGGTAATTGCGGCGACCGCTGTACCGTTTGGAGCCGTAACGATTGCGGCGGGACGGAGTCAAAATTTTGCGCAACACCAGCACCACAATGGCCACCACCGCCACAGCCGCCACGATGCGCACAATGGGATGACAGAGGAATTTTTTGATTTGGTTCAGGCGATAGAGCAGCGCAGAGCGCTCCACCGTACGGACCGCCACCAGGTTGACCGCACCAAGGGTCTCCCCCTCATAGGTCAGCACCAGCTTGCCAAGCACCTGTCCCTCTTCCACCGGGGCGTCAACGCTGTCGCTGTCCAGTTGGATCGTCCTGACCACCTTGTCCGTATCCATATCGTTGGGCAGTGTCCGCTCCAACTGCGCCTCGGGGCGGACCAGCACGTGTTCGGTGGCGGACAGGGTCACGCCCACCTGAGCAATGGGGGTGACCGTGTCCACGATTTCCCGGCGGCTGAAGTTGTTAAAGCCCCAATCAAGCAGTTGGCGGCTTTCCGAGAATTGGCGGCGATCGTTTTTCCCGTTGTCCAGGGGAACCATGGGTGCCTCCAGCACCACGCAGATCAGATATTGTTCCTCGTCCTGGGCCGCGGACAGCAGACAGTAATTATTCCCGCTGGCCGTGCCGGTCTTGATACCGATGGCCTTGCTGTAGAGATAGTCCGAACCAAAATGCCAATTGGACAGCAGGGCGTTGGTGTTGTATATTTTTCTGCTTTCGGTCTCACCGCTCCCATCACTTTTGGGGATGGCGGGCATGGTATATTGCTTGGTCGCCACGATGGTGCGGAAGGTTTCATGCTCCATGGCCTTGCGGGCGATCAGATACATATCGCGAGCGGTGGAGTAGTGTCCCTCAACCGGCATACCGTGTGGATTTACGAAATTCGTGTTGGTGCAGCCCAGCTCCGCGGCCTTGGCATTCATCCGTGCGGCAAAGGTCTCCTCATCCTCATCCACCGTCCGGGCCAAAATGCTGGCCGCGTCATTGGCGGAGGACACCATCATACAGTACAGCAGATCCTCCACACGCAGCTTATCCCCGACCTCAAAGCCGTAATAAGACCCCTGGTGATAGACGCTTCGGACGGTGATCTCCTGACTCATACTCAATTGCCCCGCGTCCACCGCCTCCAGCACCAGCATGGCGGTCATCACCTTGGTCAGGCTGGCCGGTTCCAATCGCGTATCGGCATTCTTCTCGTACAGCACCTGATCGTATTTCGCATCCATCAGCAGCGCCGCCTTGGCAGACAGCTCCGGCTGCTCCAGCGCCATGGCCGCGGGACACAGCGCCGCCAGTGCCACAATCAACGATAAAATCGCAGCAAAAAAACGACATTTTCTCATAGGAAAAACCTCAAATCTATGATAAACTCCAAGAAGATGTATTTATTATAGCAGATGAACCCATCTCTTGCAATGGGTAATGTCACAGACGTCGGGAGGGAGCAAAATGAAACGGCTGTCGGTCTACGAATGGGTGGTGAGCGCACTGTGCATGATCTGTTTGGTGCTGTGTATCGGCTGGCTGTTTCTCCACCGCACGGCACCTGCCGGTTGGTGGGTACGGACCGAACGCAACGACCCCTACATCGCAAACCGTCCGGACGCCGGGTTCAACGCGGACGGCCTGCTTCCGGGGGAGGTAATCGATCTGAATACCGCCACCCGCTCCGACCTGCTGCGCCTGCCCAACATTGGCGCCGTCCGCGCCGACGCCATACTGGCCTATCGCGGGACCCAGGGGGCCTTCACCTGTGTGGACGAGCTTGCCAATGTTTCCGGCATCGGCCCCACCACTTTGGAACAGCTGCGCCCATACCTGTCTGCGGGATAATCTTGTTCCTTCGATGTGCCGTGGGTGTATGGACTTTTCGCGCGATCCGTGTTATAATGTAATGGATGTGTACGTCACCTCATGTTGGGAGGCAGATTTGATTGAAAATCAATGTTTTGGGCATAAATTTTGATGCACTGGACCCCAAGCAGGCTTTGGAATGTGGCGCTTCTCTGCTGGAGCAGACCGGCTTTCACTATGTCGTTACCCCCAATCCCGAATTTATCCTGGCCGCCGAGAAGGACGAGGAGTTCCGGCAGGTGCTTAACCACGCCGATTTGGTCCTGCCCGACGGCATCGGCGTCGTCTACTCCGCCAAGCTGTTGGGTACTCCTCTGAAGGGCCGCGTACCCGGTGTGGAGTTTGCCGAGGGTATGCTGGCCGAGCTGGACCGCCGCGGCGGCCGCCTGTTCCTGCTGGGCGCCAAGCCCGGCGTGGCGGAGCAGGCCGGTGCCAACATCTGCGCCAAATACCCCAATTTGGTGCTGTGCGGCACGCACGACGGTTATTTCAAAGAGGACAAGCCTGTGGTGGACCTGATCGCGCAGGCCCGGCCCGACCTGCTGTTTGTCTGTCTGGGCGCCCCCCGGCAGGAGAAGTGGATGGCCCAATTCGGTCCCGCCACCGGCGCCAAACTGGCCGCCGGCCTGGGCGGCTCTCTGGACGTGTTCGCCGGCACGGTGCAGCGCGCCCCGAAGATTTGGCAGAAGCTGAATTTGGAGTGGGCCTATCGTCTTATGAAAGAGCCGAAACGAATCGACCGTATGGCAAAGCTGCCTCTGGTGCTGTTCAAGGCCATCGGGGTTCGCCTGTCCGGCGGCAGGAAGGAGGATGCGTGATGGCCGGTAAACTGATCGTATTTGAGGGGACGGACGGCTCCGGCAAGTCCACCCAGTTCAAGGCACTGTGCCAGCGCCTTTCCGACGACGGCACCGCCTTCGAGCGGCTGGTCTTCCCCCAGTATAAAGAGCCTTCCTCCGCCCTGATCCGTATGTATCTGGCCGGTGAGTTCGGCTCCCGTCCCGGCGATGTGAACCCCTACGCCGCCTCCGCCTTCTACGCGGTGGACCGTTACGCTTCCATGAAAAAGGTTTGGGGTGAACAGTATGAACAGGGCGGCTTGATCCTGGCAGACCGCTACACCACCTCCAACGCCGTGCATCAGTCCTGCAAGCTGCCTGAGGGCGAGCGGGCGGATTTCTGCCGCTGGCTGGACGAGTTCGAGCATGACAGGCTGGAACTGCCCCGTCCCGACCTTGTCCTCTATTTGGATATGCCCACGGAAATGGCGGTGAAGCTGCTGCGCAGCCGGGAACAGGCCACCAACACCCAGGCCGACATTCACGAGGTAGACTCCAATTACCTCTCCACCTGCCGTGCCGCCGCTTTGCAGGCGGCCCAGGTGCTTGGCTGGACGGTAATTCCCTGTGTCAAGGATGGCGTCCTGCGCTCCATTGAGGACATTCACAGCGAGATTTGGTCCCTGGTCCAGCGCGTGCTGTAATTATCTCATATCTTTTATCTCATAATCGGAGGTCACTATGGTTTGTTTTCTGCTTGGAACCGGCTTTGAAGAAGCCGAAGCCCTCGTCCCCGTCGACCTGCTGCGCCGGGCCGATATTCCGGTCTGCCTGGCCGGCGTGGACGGCAGCGCGATCTCCGGCGCCCACGGTATCACCGTCAGCGCCGATCGTCCCGTGTCCGATGTTAAGCGTGAGGAGTTGGAACTGGTGGTACTGCCCGGTGGTTTGGGTGGCGTTGCCGCCATCCGGTCCAGCGCCGAGGCCATGGACCTGATCCGCTGGGCTCACGAGCATGGTGTGCGCCTTGCCGCCATCTGCGCCGCCCCCACCATCCTGTCCGATCTGGGTTATTTGGACGGCAAGCAGGCTGTATGCTACCCCTCTATGCTGGACAAACTCACCACCGCCCACACCACCCACGGTCAAAGCGTGGTGGAGGACGGTTCCATCATCACCGCCAACGCCGCCGGCAGCGCCTTTGAGTTTGGTTTCAAGCTGATTGAAGCCCTGCGCGGTGCCGAGGCCGCCAACAAAGTCAGCCGTGCCATCTACTTCCATCGCTGAGCGCAAGGTGGCGCTGCGCCGGGACATTCGCGCCCGGTTGTCCGCCATGCCGGAGCAGGTCCGTCTTGGTGAGGACGAAGCGCTGTTTGCCGCCTTTCTCGCCCTGCCTCAGGTACAGCGGGCCGGAACCCTGTTTTTATTCTACGGCGTTGGCACAGAACCCCGCACCGGTCCGCTGATCGACCGGCTGCTGGCTTTGGGCAAGCGCGTTGCCCTGCCCCGTATGCTGCCGGAACACGGTATGGACGTGCTGGTCCACGACCCTGACCACCCCCTTGTGCAAAACCGATTCGGCCTGTGGGAACCGGAGGCCGCCTGTACCGCCCTGTCGCCGGAAGAGATCGATGTGGCATTGGTCCCCGCCTTGTGCTATGATAGACAAAACTACCGGCTCGGCATGGGCGGCGGATACTATGACCGCTGGCTGGAACATTACCACGGCACCACTGTGGGCCTTTGCCGGGCCTCGCTGCTGGCTGACCGCTTGCCCACGGAGCCGCATGATCGCCCGGTGGATCTGGTCGTCACAGACAAATGAAACGGGCGGAGCCGAAGCCCCGCCCATCTCCGTTCAACAACCGCAGCCGCAATCGTCCCCGCAACCGCACCGGTTGCCGCAGCCGCCAAAGTTGCTGCCGCAGCCGCAGCTGTTCCCGCTGCCGCAGCAGCAGAACAGGATGATGATCAAAATGATGATCCACAAACATCCACCATTGCCCCAGCTGTTACCACACATGTAACTTCACCTCATTCAAAATAGTCACCCGCCCGGTTTCGGTCAGGTGCCGTACCATCCCATACTATGGCGCGGACCTGTCCCCTGTTCCGGTGTACCACGTTTTTATTGTCAGGAGTTGAGCTTATGCCGCAAGAGAACCGTACCCCCCGCCGCCGTTCCCGCCGCCGAGGTCGCACCGCCAGCTTTACCGCCCTTTATATCGTGGTCCTGCTGTGTCTGCCCGTGATACTGTCCGCAGTCATTTGGATCGGCGCCAACGATGTGCTGGCTCTGAACAAGCCCGAACACAGCGCCACCATCGTCCTGACGGAGGATTATTTTACCATCCGTACCAAGACGGACCAGGACGGCAACGTCACCACCACGTACAACGCCAAAATGGGCAAAGTGGCCTCCCTTCTGAAAAAGAACGACCTGATCGAGTTCAAGGCCCTGTTCCGTCTTTTCTCCACCGCAACGGACGGCGAGAAAAAGCTGCGCCCCGGCGCCTACCACCTGAACACCGAGATGGACTATCGCTCCCTTATCGCCGGCATGGGCGCTCATTCGGACAGCCGCGTGGTGGTGGAAGTCACCATTCCGGAGGGTTATACCGTGGCCCAGACCTTCCAACTGTTGGAGGATAACGGCGTTGCCAGTGCCGAGGTACTGACCGAATACGCCGCCAGCTACAACTACGGCTTCTCCTTCCTGCAGGACATTCCCCTGGGTGACGCCACCCGTTTGGAGGGTTTCCTCTTCCCCGACACCTACGAATTTTATGTTAACCACGACCCCAAGTATGTCATCAACAAGATGCTGCAGAACTTTGACGCCAACTACACCGATGAGATGCGTGACTTCGTGGCCTCCAGCAAGTACAGTCTGCGGGAATATCTGACCGTGGCCTCCCTCATCGAGCGCGAGACCGACGGCACCGACCGCGGCAAGATCGCCTCCGTTATCTTCAACCGCCTGGAAAATCCCAACGCCTCCGCCGGCACCAACGGCTATCTGCAGGTGGACGCCACCCTGGTCTATATCACCGGCCACGCACCCACAGCGGCAGACAAGGAGATCGACTCTCCCTATAACACCTACAAGTACCCCGGCCTCCCCCCCACTCCCATTGCAAACCCGGGTCTGAAATCGTTGAAGGCCACCCTTGACCCCGACAATACCGGCTACTTCTTCTACGCCCTGGGCGACGATGGGCATCATCGTTTCTTCACCGATTACAACAGTATGCGCAATTGGATGAACACCCAGGCTCTCTATCAATAAACCACTTCCGCCGCCCGGATGCCCCAGGGTATCCGGGCGCGCGCTGTCAGGAGGGTTCCCCATGACCACCCCCAACATCGAATTGCTGGCCCCCGCCGGCGATATGGAACGGCTGCACATGGCGCTGGCCTACGGTGCCGATGCCGTGTATTTGGCCGGCACCACCTTTGGTATGCGGGCCTTTGCGGGTAACTTTGACCGCGACCAGCTACGCCAGGCGGTGCAACTGGCCCACGCCAAGGGCGTGCGGGTCCATGTGACCTGCAACACCATGCCCCGCAACAACGAGATCGCCGCCCTGCCCGGGTGGCTGGAGTTTCTGCAGGACGCGGGAGTGGACGCCGTCATCGCCGCCGACGTGGGGGTGCTGGCCCTGGTCAAACGCCACGCGCCACGCGTGCAGGTACACATATCCACCCAGGCCAGCATCGTCAACTACCAGTCCGCCAACGCCTGGCACGACCTGGGTGCAAGTCGCGTGATTTTGGCCCGGGAACTGTCCCTGGATGAAATCGCCGCCATCCGGGCCAAGACCCCCAAAACCCTGGAGCTGGAGGCCTTTGTCCACGGTGCCATGTGCGTGTCCTACTCCGGACGATGCCTGCTGTCCAACTACATGACCGACTCCAACCGGGACTCCAACCGTGGCGCCTGCGCCCAGCCCTGCCGCTACCGGTACACCCTGATGGAGGAAAAACGTCCCGGGGAGCATTTCCCCGTCTTTGAGGATGAACAGGGTACTTACATTTTGAACTCCCGGGATATGTGCATGATCGACCATATTCCGCAGCTCATGGCCGCCGGCCTTGACAGCCTGAAAATCGAGGGTCGGGCCAAGTCCGCCTACTACGCCGCCATCATCACCGGCGCCTACCGCCACGCCATCGACGCGGCCGTGGCCGGTCAGCCCGTGGACCCCGTATGGCGCGACGAGGTGGAAAAGGTCAGCCACCGCCCCTACTCCACCGGCTTCTACTTCGGCCACCCGGGGCAGTATTACCAAGATGGCCGCTACATCCGGGATTGGCAGGTGTGCGCCGTGGTGGAGTCCTGCACCCCCGACGGTTTGGCCACCCTGTCCCTGCGCAACAAATTCACCGCCGGGGACCAGGTGGAGATCGTGGGTCCCCACACCCCCGCCCTCTCCTTCCGCGCCCCCATAATGCGGGACATGGACGGCTTTGAGCTGGAGCAGCCCCGCAAACCGGAAATGCGCTTTACCATGCAGCTACCCAGGGCGGTCCCACCCCTGTCCCTGCTGCGCCATCAGGCGGAGGGGCTGTAAGGCATATCTACTTTGCGTAGGTTGCGCCGAACGCCATTCCATGCTATGCTCAAAACAGAAAGGGCGTGGATACCATGAACAGCTATGTCACCGGCGCAACCATCAAATCCCTGCGGGAAACCAAAACCCTGACCCAGGCGGAGCTGGCCCAACAACTGGGGGTCAGCGACAAAGCCGTGTCGAAATGGGAGACCGGAAAAGGTCTGCCCGACATTTCCCTGCTGCAGCCTTTGGCCGCCGCACTGGGGGTGTCCCTCATCGAGCTGATGAATGGCGAGGCAGTCGTCAATCGAAATGTGTCGGGCAACCTGATGCGCTCCAAGTTCTACGTCTGCCCCATCTGCGGCAACGTACTCCACGCCACCGGGGACGCCCTCATCAGTTGCTGCGGCATCACCCTGCCCCCTTTGGAGGCGGAGGAGCCGGATGCGGAGCACAAGCTGACCATGGAAAAAGTGGAAGACGAGCAGTTTTTCACCGTCTGCCACCCCATGACCAAGCAGCACTATATTTCCTTCCTCGCTTACGTCACCTCGGATCGGCTGCAGCTTGTCAAGCTGTACCCGGAGGGTGAGGCCCAGACCCGCTTTCAACTGCGCGGCCGGGGATTTGTGTACTTCTATTGCAATAAACACGGACTGTTCAAACAGAAGATATAAAGACAGCGGCGGCACAATGTGCCGCCGCCGTTTTTTGCCCGCATCGGGCGTTCCGCGCCTGTATTTCTGACTGTAGGGGTGGCCCCGCGTGGCCGCCCGCGCATCGGTTTATGCCGGGATGCCCAGTTCCTCCAGCGCCTCCCGCTCGTTGTCGGCGGAAAAGCAGAACCGCCCCGCGTGGTCGTAGACCTCCACATGACCTCGCACCCAAACAATACTGTAATCCATCGTCCGCACTCCTTTCGTTTTCTTATCTTGACTGTATTATAGCAAGAAGAAAGTACCATAAGACGGACTTTTATCGTCAGTGTGCTGTTTCGCCCTGCGGGGCGACCTACTTTGCCCCCCGGCGGCAAAGTAGGCAAAACGCCACCGGGGTTGGCGTGGGATGAGATTGGCCGCTTCGCGCCTGCATCTCATACACGCTGCACCCCGGACCCCAAGGGAACGGCTCGTAAGCGGCAGATATTCCTTGCGTCCGGCGCACCTGTGACGATACCACGATGCGGCTTTAGGCTGCCGCCCCGCCAAGCATCAACTAAACTGCACTCCCACTGGACAAAAGCGCCTGCTGCGATGGGTGTTTCGTTCCTGCGGTGCAAGTCGGCGGGAGTTTGTTAGACGAGCAAAGTTACAGATAGCACAGAGTGCGGAAGCATAATCTGCGCCGGATGGGTCAGAGGTGACCGCCGACCGTGTGGGTGTGACCCCACGGATACCACCCAAAGGAAGTTTTAAGAAACCATGGGTTTCTTAACGCCTTTTTCGTGTCTTTTGTGGCGCTACAAAAGACACCCGCCCGGGGGCGGAACATCTTTTCACAAAACAAGAGCCGCCTCAGTGAGGCGGCTCTTGTTGCAATTAAAACCAAAATCAGCACATTTTCGCGCCGGCGGGGATCTTGTCATCCAGCATGAGCAGGTTCAGCTTCTCCTCGCCCTTCTCGGTGTGGACGGCGGAAATCAGCATGCCGCAGGACTCCTGTCCCATCATCTTGCGGGGGGGCAGGTTGACGATGGCCATGAGGGTCTTGCCCACCAGCTCCTCGGGCTTGTAGAACTTGGCGATGCCGGACAGGATCTGCCGGTCGGTGCCGGTGCCGTCGTCCAAAATGAACTTCAGCAGCTTGTCGCTCTTCTTCACGTTTTCGCAGGCCTTGACCTTCACGGCCCGGAAGTCGGACTTGCAGAAGGTGTCGAAGTCCACGCTCTCGGCCAGCTGCGGCTCCAGCTCCAGGTCGGGCAGGGCGGCCTTCTTGGCGGCCTCGGCAATGGCCTCCAGCTCGGCGATGGCCTTCTCAGCGTCGATGCGGGGGAACAGGTTGTCGCCGCGGCACACCTTGGCCTCCGCCTTCAGGGAGCCGTACACGGCGGCGCTGTCCCAGGTGGAACAGCAGGGGCAGGCGCCGATCTGCTCCAAAATCTTGGCGGCGGAGTCGGGCATGAAGGGGGTCAGCAGGATGGCGGAAATGCGCAGGCACTCCAGCAGATTATACATGACGGTGGCCAGGCGTTCGCCGTTGGCGCCCATATCCTTGGCCAGGGCCCAGGGGGCGTTCTCGTCGATGTACTTGTTGGCCCGGCCGATGACCTTGAACACCTCGGCCAGGGCGTTTTGGAAGGCGTACTGCTCCATCTGCTCCTCGTAGCGCCCACGCAAGCCGGAGGCCAGGGCCAGCAACTCGTCGTCCAGGGCGTCCGCCTTGCGGGCGGCGGGGAGCTGGCCGCCGAAATACTTATCCACCATGGACACGGTGCGGCTGAGCAGGTTGCCCAGGTCGTTGGCCAGGTCCACATTGATGGTGCCGATCAGGCTCTCGTTGGAGAAGTTGCCGTCGGAGCCGAAGGGGAAGGTGCGCAGCAGGAAGAAACGCAGGGCATCCACGCCGAACATCTCCGCCAGCACGTAGGGGTCCACCACGTTGCCCTTGGACTTACTCATCTTACCGCCGTCAAGCAGCAGCCAGCCGTGGCCAAAGACCTTCTTGGGCAGGGGCATATCCATGCTCATGAGCATGGCGGGCCAAATGATGGAGTGGAACCGGACGATCTCCTTGCCCACGAAATGGACGTCGGCGGGCCAAAAGTCCTTGTAATCGTCGTATTTATCGTTCAAAAAGCCCAAAGCGGTGGTGTAGTTGAACAGGGCGTCCACCCACACATAGACCACGTGGCCGGGGTCGAAGTCCACCGGCACGCCCCAGGTGAAGCTGGTGCGGGACACACACAGATCCTCCAGGCCGGGCTTGATGAAGTTGTTGACCATCTCGTTGACCCGGGAGCGAGGCTCCAAAAAGTCGGTGTTTTCCAGCAGGTCCTGCACCTTATCGGCGTACTTGGACAGGCGGAAGAAGTAGGCCTCCTCCTCCGCGTCCTCCACGGGGCGGCCGCAGTCGGGACACTTGCCGTCCACCAGCTGGCTCTCGGTCCAGAAGGACTCGCAGGGCTTGCAGTACTTACCCTTGTAGCTGCCCTTGTAGATATCACCTTTCTCGTACATGGCCTTAAAAATCTTCTGAATGGCGGCCACGTGATAGTCATCGGTGGTGCGGATAAAGCGGTCGTTGGAGATGTTCATCAGCTTCCACAGGTCCAAAATGCCCCGCTCGCCCTTGACGATGTTGTCCACGAACTCCTGGGGAGTCACGCCGGCCTGGGCGGCCTTGTCCTCGATCTTTTGACCATGCTCGTCGGTGCCGGTCAGAAACAGCACGTCGCAGCCGGTCAGCCGCTTGTAGCGGGCCATGGCGTCGGTGGCCACGGTGCAGTAGGTGTGGCCGATGTGCAGCTTGTCGCTGGGGTAGTAGATGGGGGTGGTAATATAAAATTTCTTATTCATCTTCGGTATCCTCCAAATTCTTGTCCTGTTCGGTTTCGTTCTCCTCTTCCTGCTCAGGACACATTCGTTCGGGTCGTTCGGGGCCAAAGGCCGCACCCAGCAGCATATAGCTCTGCGCCGTCAGCCAAACCATGCCGCCCAGCCACACCAAAGTGTTGCTAAGACCCACGCTGTCGGCAAGGGCCGCCGGGGTCAGGGCGATGGCCAGCAGGCTGTACACGCAGGTGCGGCCCGCGCTGCCCTTATCCAGGGCCAGGCTGGCGTATCCGTACAGGGCCAGTACCATGGCCACGGCGGACAAAAGCTGCCACATATACAGCTGCACCTCCGGCTGGCGGGCGTGCTGCTGATAGATACAGACCAACCACAACAGCGTGGCAAAAGACGGCCCCATGAGCAGGACAGGCAACCCGTCCGACCAAAGCCCCCGGTAGATGCCGCGTGCCGCGGCTGCGGCCGCAGCGCCCCCAAGCACCAGCAGGACCGAGGCCAGCAGGAGCATGATCTTACGCTCCCCGCCTGTGTACACCTGCCACAGGCTGACCCCGCCGGCAATCAGCAGGACCATGCCGCCGGCAAGGGCGGCCATAGCGTACCCAGCCGAGGGAGCGTAGAACCAATCCGCCGGACCGCGGCGGCCCATCCCGCGACAGCCCAAAACAAAGGTCACGGCCAGCGCCGCCATCAGCACCGGCAGCAACAGGCCGGGCAGGGTCACGCCCATCAGCCTTGTTACCGGATCGTAGGCACTATTCAATTCCCATCTGCGCAGGGCAAACCCCGCGATACCGCCCACCCACGCAAGGGCAGGCAGCAGGATGTGCTTTTTCATACGCGTCCTCCTTGCAGAGAAACTAACAAGGTATTATATACCTATTTTCAATAAAAAGCAACCGACAGAACGGCTTTTATTCTGTTGTCACCGGCCCGCAGGTCCATTCCCGACCCGGGGTGGGAATAGACTCCAGGCACAGATCATACAAATCGGTACAGCGGCACTCCAGTTCAAACAGCCGCCGGGCATCTCCCTCCAACCGCTTGGCGTGGGCGGGCTTAGTGATAACGGGTAGAGCAGCCGCCTTGCGCATCTTGGCCAGCACCGCCCTCCCCCGCTGGTTGAACCCCAGCACCCGGATATAGGGAGGCGTTTCGGGAACGTCCGCCACTGTCATGCCCAGGTAGGCCCACAGCACCAGCCGCCGCAGCCGGGCGTGGGTGAAGCGGCGGGTCTTGGCCCGGTCAAAGAAGTCGGCCAGGTCGGTGCAGGTCCTCCCCGCCCGCTCCAGCCGTTGGGGCAGGCCCTCCAATGCGCCGGAGTCGGGCAGCTTGGCCCAATCCTCCGCCGTCATGGTGCGCAGCCGGGCCAAAACGGCGCGCTCCGCCCGCTGCAGGTCGGGGCGGGCGGCGTTTTGCAGCCACTCCAAACCGCCGGCAGGCAGGAATTCCTCCACCGCCCGCCAGTTCTCCCGCATGATTTCACGCCGCAGTTGGGTGGCGGAGCGGAAGACGGCCTCCTCGGTCACTTGATTATGCCCCGCCCCCTGTCGCAGGACGGTCATGGGTTCCACGTCACTTCCCAATGCGTTTAGGGCGCGGATATACTCCACCCCAAGGTTGTTGTTGGCCCCGGACAGCAGATTGCCCATGTCCTTACCCAACAACTGCTCCACCGCCCGCTGGCGGCAGACTGCAAAGGTTTCCCCCTTGTCAAGCATTGGTCCAAGGGCGGTGCGGTACTCACGGCTGTCCAAGCACGCCGCCACCCGGCGCAGCTTGTCCACGTCGCCGCACTCACTGCCGAAGCTGATGGCATCGACGACGCCGCAGGCATGGAGAATGGATACCGCGCCCCGGGCGAAGGACTCCGCCGAGGACATGGCCCAAACCGTGGGCAGTTCCAGCACAAGGTCCGCCCCGCCCATCAGGGCAAGCTGCGCACGGGTCCATTTGTCCACCACGGCGCAGTGGGCCTGCTGCACCCAGCTGCCGCTCATGACGGCGACCACCGCGCAGTCCCCGCCCATCGCGGCCCGGGTGACCGCGATTTGATGGGCGTGTCCCGTATGGAAGGGGTTATATTCCGCCACGATGCCGGCGACCTTCATAAAAATCCACTCCAAAGAAAAAATAATGAGAAAATGTCAAAAAACGGCTTGTCCTTTTTATAAAAAAGGATTAAAATAGATTGCTGTAATTAGTTTAATATATTCCTCGCGCCGAGGCAATAAAAACATCGCTTTGAAGGAGAGAAAATCAATGAACATTCTGGTCATCAACGCCGGCAGCTCCTCCCTGAAGTATCAGCTGCTCAATCCCGAAACTCAGCAGGTCCTGGCCAAGGGTCTGTGCGAGCGTATCGGCATCGACGGCAAGTTCACCTACAAGCCCGAGGGCAAGCAGGCCATCAAGGAGGCCGACGTGGCTATGCCCACCCATTCCGAGGCTATCAAGGCCGTGTTGGACGCCCTGGTGGACAAGGACAACGGCGTGATCGGCTCCATGGACGAGATCGATGCGGTGGGTCACCGCGTGGTCCACGGCGGCGAGAAGTTTGCCAAGTCCGTCCTCATCACCGACGAGGTCATGGCCGCCATTGAGGAGTGCAACCCCCTGGCTCCCCTGCACAACCCCGCCAACATCATCGGCATCAAGGCCTGCCAGTCCCTGATGCCCTCCACCCCCATGGTGGCCGTGTTTGACACCGCCTTCCATCAGACCATGCCCCCCGTGGCCTATACTTACGCCCTGCCCTACGAGTACTACGAGAATGACAAGGTCCGCCGCTACGGCTTCCACGGCACCAGCCACAAGTACGTGGCTCAGCGCGCCGCCGCCATGCTGGGCAAGCCCATGGAGCAGCTGAAGCTCATCTCCTGCCACCTGGGCAACGGCTCTTCCGTCACCGCCGTCAACTGCGGCAAGTCCGTGGACACCTCCATGGGCTTCACTCCCCTGGCCGGTCTGCCCATGGGCACCCGCTGCGGCGACATCGACGCCGGCATCATGGAGTACCTGATGAACAAGTACAACATGAACATCAAGGAGATGCTGAACGTCATGAACAAGAAGTCCGGTGTGCTGGGTGTTTCCGGCGTGTCCTCCGACTTCCGTGACCTGGAGGCCGCCGGCAAGGAGGGCAACGCCCGCGCCGCCCTGGCTGTGGAGGTCTTTGAGTACGGCGTCAAGAAGCTGATCGGTTCCTACGCCGCCGCTATGGGCGGTGTGGATGCCGTTATCTTCACCGCCGGCGTGGGCGAAAACGGCGGCCACAACCGCGCCAACATCACCGCCGGTCTGGACTTCATGGGCATCAAGATCGACGCCGAGAAGAACAAGGTCCGCGGCGAGGAGATCGACATCTCCGCCGAGGGTGCCACCGTCCGCACCCTGGTCATCCCCACCAACGAAGAGCTGATGATCGCCATCGACACCGCCGCTCTGGCCAAGTAATTCCATCAAACCTGCAAAAGCGGGCGCCCAGCCGGGTGCCCGCTTTTTTATTCAAAAGGAAACCTCCGGTTTCCTAAACTCTACCTCCCTTCGGTTTACGCTTTCTTCTCGGGATGGTAGGCTTGATACATCAAATTTTGAAAGGAGCTTACCCTATGTCAAACAAATCCATGGGCGAGATCATCAGCGCGCTGCGCAAGGAAAAAGGTATGACGCAGAAAGAGCTTGCCGACTGGTTCCACATCACCGATAAGGCCGTTTCCAAGTGGGAGCGCAACCTCGCCTGCCCGGACATCCAACTCATTCCCGACCTGGCAGAGGTGCTGGGTATTTCCGTGGAGGAGCTGTTGAACGCAAAGCCCGTGGCCCCGTCCGGTCACAGGGGCGCCGGATACCTGCTGGGTATCCTTGCCGGTGCAATTCCCCTCACCGTCGGAGTTGCCGTAACGGTCACGTCCGCCCTCGGCGCACTTGATACAGGGGCAGGATTTGCCCTGTTGGGTATTGGCCTGGCCTGCGTTGGTCTGAACGCCTTAAAGGGCAGACATTGAGAACCCGCCCCGCCGTTTGGCGGGGCGGGTTTCATTCTCGTTATTGCGTAGGGTCCGATACCCACATCGGGCCGTCCCCCTCCCTTTAGTCAAGGAAGGCTTTTTTCTTGTAAATCACATAGGAATACACCAACGGCACCAGCACCGCCACGAAGAACAGCCCAAACAGCACCACGCGCAGGGACTCAAACCACGCGCCGATCAAAATCGCCACGCCGCAGGCCACCATACAGATACCCGCCACCCGATGAGTCCGAGCCCAGATGTCCGGGTCGTTCATGGTCCAGGGCACACGGATACCGCACACGCTGTTCACCCGGCACTTGGGCAAAAAGTTCCCTAGGGCCACGAAGAGTACGCCCATCATCAAACAGGCAATCAGGCCAATATCCACCGCAAGCTCCAGGGCGTAGGCGTACACCATCCCCTCGGTAAGCAGACAGATAAAGGGTACGATCCAGCACAGCAGACCAACAGGAAGCCCCTTTTCCCCGCCACCCACACGCAGGATGGCCCACAGGCACAGCAGATGCAGCACCAGCAAAAATGCCGGGATGCCGAACACCACCACCCACTTGGGCGACCAGCCGTTTGGTACGTTGTCGAAGTCAAAGTGGGTGGCCACCACCTCGGGCAGTCTGTTCCAAAGGGCCAGGCCGGCCACCGTGGGCAGCAACATCACCATCGAGGACAAAAGCAACGACCATTTATACCGTTTCAATGTTTGTTTCATCATTTTCTCCTTTCAGCTCCGCAAGCCAAAGCATGACCTCCTCCAGTACCGAGGCGTTCAGCTCGTAATAGATATACTTCCCCTCCCGGCGGTCCCGAATCAGTCCCGCCTGCCGCAGCACCGCAAGGTGCCGGGAAATGGCCGCCCCGGTCACATCGAACCGCCCGGCAATATCCCCCGCGGGCAGAGGTCCCTTTTTCAGCAAATTCAAAATCTGTCGCCGAATGGGGTCGCTCAAAGCCCGCATGGTATCCTGTATGGCCATGTCATCGCTCCTTTCGTTTAACATTTAAGTTAATTGTTAATCGTATGATACCATCTGCCCCTCAGTCTGTCAAGTGGGAGTGATTTCCGGCCCAAGAAAAAATTGTATTGCCGGGCCAAGCGTGCTATAATCGACCCATGACACAAACAAGGAGGGCAACCCCATGAAAGTGACGCTGCTGGGCGACTCCATCCGAATGGCGGGCTACGGCCCCCTGGTCCCCGCCCTGCTGGGGGACGGCTTTGAGGTCTATCAGCCCCAGGACAACTGCCGTTTCGCCAAATACACCCTGCGGGGTCTGTTCGACTGGGAAAAGCAGATGGCGGGCAGCCAAATCGTCCACTGGAACAACGGTCTGTGGGACTTCTGCGACCTGTTCGGGGACGGCCCCTTCTCCACCGAGGATGAGTACACGACCAATATGCTGCGCATCGCCGACCTTCTGCTGGCCCGGCACGACAAGGTCATCTTCGCCACCACCACCCCGGTAACGGAGCAGAACCCCCACGACAAAAACCCGGTCATCGAACGATACAACCGCCTCATCGTCCCCCTGCTGGAGGAAAAGGGCATCCTCATCAACGACCTGCACGCCACCGTGGTACAAGACATCGACCGCTATATCCGCAAGGACGACAACATCCACCTGACCGATGCCGGTGCCGCCGTGTGCGCCCGACAGGTGGCCGACGCCATCCTGGCCGTTTCCAAAACCGTCACCCAACCGTAAAACCGTCTTGCCCCTCGACAAAAATCGTGCTATAATTTGCAGCTGTGTGCGTTATTTCTCTGAAAAGAGGTCTTACTATGCAAATTTTGCGTGGGATATTCTCCTTTTTCCGCCGCAACGTGGTGATGACGGTGGCCCTGTGCGCGGCCATTATCACGAGCTTCATTGTGCCGCCGGATGCCCAATACATCGGTTATTTCGACTTCAAGACTCTGTCCTGCCTGTTCTGCGTGCTGGCGGTGGTGTGCGCGTTGCGGCACATCCACTTTTTCTACATTTTGGCCGAGCAGGTGGTCCGCCGGTTCAAAACCGCCCGGTTGAGCGTGCTGGTGCTGGTGTACATCACCTTCATCGGCTCCATGTTCATTGCCAACGACATGGCGCTGCTGACCTTCCTGCCCCTGGGCTATTTCGTGCTGACCACCACCAACAAGCAGAAGTATATGGCGGTCACCTTTATTCTGCAGAACATCGCCGCCAATTTGGGCGGTATGCTGACCCCCTTCGGCAATCCGCAGAACCTGTACCTCTACACCAAATTCAACATTCCCACTCCGGAATTCATGGCCATCATGGCCCCGCCCTTCGCACTGGCCATCGTGCTGATCACGGTGTGCTGCTTCCTGTTTATCAAGCCCGAACCGCTGGAGCTGCCGGAAAACTACGTCAAGCTCCCCAAACGGCTAACCGTCCTGTATCTCGTTCTGTTCGCCCTGTCCATCGCCATCGTGTTCCGGGGCGTCCCCTATTGGGTGGGCCTTATCATCATCCCGCTGGTACTGCTGTTTGTGGACCGCAAGGCCTTGGCTGCCGTGGACTATCCCCTACTGCTGACCTTCGCCTTCTTCTTCGTCTTCTCCGGTAACATGGCCCGCATTGACGCGGTACGAAATCTGCTGTCGGCTCTGCTGGACAAAAGCACACTGCTGTTCAGCACCCTCTCCTGCCAAGTTATCAGCAACGTCCCCTCCGCTATCCTGCTCAGCCAGTTTACCGAAAACTACCGGGATCTGCTGGTGGGTGTCAATATCGGCGGAACCGGCACCCTGATCGCCTCCCTGGCAAGCCTCATTACCTTCACCCAGTACACCCGCTATAACCCCGGCAGGGGCGGCTATTACATCAAGCTGTTCTCCCTGTTCAACTTCGGTTTTCTCGCCGTACTGACAGCGTTCATGCTGTTGCTGAAATCCGTCTAACGTAAGGCCTCCGCCCATGGCGGAGGCCTTTTATCTCGTTGACAAATCCCCTGCGCTATCTTAGAATATAGGTATCTTCGAGAAAGGGGGCGCGGATATGAGCCGACCCCGCACCCGTCTGTGGATGGGAATTGCCAGTTTTCTTCTGCCCGGCGCGCTGTTTTTAGCTATCTGCGCCGCCATGGGCTTTGCCCCCTTTGGGGACAGCTCCATTTTAATTTTCGACCTGTCCGACCAGTTTGTGGAGTTTTTATGCGCCCTAAAAGAGGGGGACGTGTTCTTCAGTTGGAACACCGCCCTGGGCGGCAGCTATATTGGTACCTTCTCCTACTACGTGTCCAGCCCCTTCTCCCTGCTGACCCTGCTGTGTCCCAACGAAGCCATGCCCATGGCCGTGGTTTTCCTCATCGCCCTGAAGCTGTGCTGCGCGGGGCTGACCTTCTTCCTGTTGCTGGGTCGGCGCACGGGTCGATATGACCTGACCGGAGTTGCCTTTTCCCTGTGCTACGCCCTGATGGCCTACAACATGGCCTATTCCATGTCCTTCATGTGGCTGGATGGGGTGCTGTGGCTGCCCATACTGCTCATGGGTGTGGAGGACATTTTGGACAACAAGTCCGCCCGCCTGCTGGTGGCGGCGCTGGCGGTCAGCTTTGTATCCAGTTGGTACATCTCCTACATGACCGGCCTGTTCTGCGCCCTCTATCTGCTGTGGCGCTGTGTCTGTGAAGTAGTTCCCCTTCGCACTACGCTGACCAATCTGTGGCGGCTTATCCTGCGGGCCGGCCTTGCGCTGCTGCTGACGGCGTGGCTGTGGCTGCCCACCGCCCTTGCCATGTTCGGCGGCAAGCTGGCTCAAAGTACCACTCCCCTGTCCGTGGGTTTCAATTGGCCCATCACCACCTTGTTCTATAAGCTGTTTTCCACCGGAGCTTACGACTCGGTGACTTATACCGGTTCGGCGTTCCTCTACTGCTCGGTCCCCGCCGTGCTGCTGGCACTGGTTTGGCCCTTCCTGCCCGGACGCACCAAACGCGCCCGATGGGCCACTGGGATCATGGCCGCGGTCCTGGTGCTGTCCCTGTGGCTGTCCCCCCTGGATGCCGTGTGGCACCTGTTTCAGGCGCCCAACAGTTTCCCCGGCCGCTGGGCCTTCGTGGTGTCCTGCTTTATCCTGCTGCTGGGCTACGACAGCCTGCTGCAGCTTCTCAAGCCCCTGTCCTCCACCCGCCTGCTCACCCTGCTGCTGACGGTCGTGCTGGCGGTGGATATGGGTGCCAACGGCCTGACCATTTTCCGTCGGCTGGATGAGGAGTTGGGCTTTGAGTCCTATTCCTCCTATCACGACTATAAGGTGCAGATGGGGTCGCTGGTGGACCAAATCAACGCCGACGAGGGGTTCTCCCGGGCGGTCAGCGACGTGGGGCGCAGCCGGAACGAGCCTGCCGCCTTCGGCTATAAGGGCATCGATTTCTTCTCCAGCAGCTACGATGCCAACGTCAACCGGGTTTTGAGAAGTTTCGGTCTTACTCAAAGGTGGTTTTGGGTCACCGACCAAGGCTCCACCCCGGTCACCGACCTGCTGCTGGGCGTCAACTACCACATCAGCGACGGAACCATGCCCCCCTGGTACACCCCCGTGGCCCAAAGCGGCGAGCTGACCCTGTACCGCGGTAATCTCACCGCCGCCCCCGGCTACTTCACCGACTCCGAGCTGTTCCTGCACCCCAACTGGTGCGGCACGGACGGCATTTCTGCTCAAACCCGCACTCTGTCCGCCCTGAGCGGTGAGGACGAGGCCGTGTTCACCCAAATAGGCTCTACCGTGCGCACCGACGAGGAGTTTTCCACCACCTGGACCTTCACCTCCGACGGCAACCCCATCTACGGTCGCTTTGTCCCGGTGGAGGACCATGACGCCCTGTTGTACGTCAACGGCGTGCCGCACGGCGAAATCTACACCAGCGAAACCGACTGCCTGCTCTACCTCGGCACCTTCTTCCAAGGCACTACCGTGGAGGTCACCCTTATCACCACCGCCCCGGCTGAGCGGCGTGTGGAAATGTTCTGGGAGCTGGACACCGCCGTGCTGACCCGGGCGGCAGAGCGCCTGGAGCAGCGCGCTCTGCAGGTCACCGACTACTCCAGCGGCTATTTGGCCGGCACCGTCACCGCCGATACCGACGGTTGGCTCTATACCTCCATCCCCGCCCAGCCCGGCTGGACGGTGCGTGTGGACGGCCAGGTGGTGGAACACACCGCTTTGGACGATGCCCTCATCCTCGCCCCCCTGACCGCCGGCGAGCATACGGTTTCCTTTACCTACACACCTCCGGGCCTGTATGTCGGCCTTGGCCTGACCGGCATCGGTCTTGCTCTGTGCCTGTGGCTGCTGCTGCGGAAAAAGAAATAACATTCGAAAAGGGTGCAAACCATTTGGTTTGCACCCTTTTACTAGAATACTAGATTTAATATTTACCACATTCGCATTGGGTAAGGCAAAACACCAATTCGTATGCGTCTTCCCACGTATGTAGATATCTATCATATTCGCTATCTATATCTTCAAAACAGGCGACCACCCGCTCTTCTGCCATATCGTATGCAAAAACCAACAGTTTTTCTTCTCCTCCAACCGTGTTTATCCTGCAAGCAGCATATTCATACTCTGACGTTAAGGCAACCAATTCAATCTCTAAATCGACCAGTTTTTGGCATGCAATAAACTTCAGATCGGCATAATCATATTCCTCCCAGGCAATATTGGATCGACCGTATAGCATTGTCACCACCCAGTCATAGCTATACTTATGACCATCCAAAGTCCTATGTCCACAGGCAGCTGTAACCTCTGTCAGAACATCCTTTTCTTCCATCTGCTCACCACAACCAACAAGTCCAAACATCAAAAAAGCCAATACCAATGCCATTATACGTTTCATGTAATATTCTCCTTTCTAATCTTTATCCGGAAACAGCTCTTCGTTCTGTAAATGTCTTCGCCCCTAAATAAAAAGTACACCTAAGTATTCAGATGTGTCGCAAGTTAAGTCTATCATAATTTCTTGCAAAAAAGCACTAGGGTGCAAGCTATATAATTTGCACCCTATTCACAGGTTATTGTATAAAGTCCGGCAGCCCAATGGCTGCCGGACTTTTATTTATCCAATCAATCGTCAAACAAAGGGGTGGAGAAGTACCGTTCGGCAGTGTCGGGCAGAACGGTCACAACGGTCTTGCCGGGTCCCAGCTTCTTAGCCATCTGAATGGCAGCCGCCACGTTGGTACCGGAGGAGATACCGCACATCAGGCCCTCTTCCCTGGCCAGGCGTCGGGCAGTGTCCAGCGCCTCTTCATCGCTGACGATGTAGATGTCCTCATAAATGGAAGTGTTCAAAATCTCGGGGATCAGGCCGTCACCAATGCCCATCTGCAGGTGGGTGCCAACGGTGCCGCCGGCAAGGATGGCGGCGTTTTCCGGCTCCACGGCCCAAATGGTCATTTTGGGGTTCAGGGCCTTCAGCGTCTCGCCAATACCGGTGATGGTACCGCCGGTACCGATACCGGAGCAGAAGCCGTCAATGGGGCCGCCCACCTGCTCCAAAATCTCCAAGCCGGTCTGGTGCCGGTGGATCATGGGGTTGGCGGGGTTGACAAACTGCTGGGGTACGAAGACGTTGGGTTCCTCACGCTGCATACGAAGGGCGGTCTGCAGGCAGTTTTCGATGGCGTCACCAATGTTGCCCTCGTCATGGATCAGCACCACCTCCGCGCCGTAGTGCTGCATCAGCTTTTTGCGCTCGATACTGACGGAGTCGGGCATGATGATGCGCACCTTATAACCCAAAACCGCACCCACCAGCGCAAGGCCAATGCCCTGGTTGCCGGAGGTAGGCTCCACAATGATGGTGTCCTTGGTGATTTTTCCGCTGCGCACGGCGTCCATGACCATGTTGTAGGCCACGCGGGTCTTGATGGAGCCACCCACGTTCAATCCCTCGTACTTGACCAGGACTCGTGCCGCCCCCTCTGGCACCATGTGGTTGAGCTGGATCATGGGTGTCTGACCCATGGCGTCCAAAATGTTTTGATGTATCATAGCTCTCTCTCCATATACAGAATTCTTTGCTTGGTCCGAGTGACAGGATTCGAACCTGCGGCATCCTGCTCCCAAAGCAGGCGCGCTACCAACTGCGCTACACCCGGATATTACACCACCACAGTATAATATATCCATCCAACGATTGCAAGTATTCTTTTCCTGTGGTAAGATATTCGGTGAGGTGAATCCCAATGAGAATGAGAAAGAAACCCAATCTGATCCCCCGGATGGAGCGGTGCGGCCACCTGCTGGTGGACACGTCCGAGCAGCCCTTCCCCAACCGCGGCCACTGGCGGGACCTGATGCCCGGCGCCACCGCCCTGCATCTGGAGCTCGGCTGCGGCAAGGGCCGCTTCACAGTGGAGACCGCCGCCCAAAATCCCGACGTGCTGCACGTGGCTGTGGAGCGGGTCCCCGACGCCATGGTCATCGCCATGGAGCGTGCCAAGGAGCTGGGCCTGACCAACGTGTTCTTCGTGGACGACGACGCCCGCCGCCTGCCGGAGCTATTCGCTCCCGACGAGGTGGACCGGATTTATGTTAACTTCTGCGACCCCTGGCCCGGTCATCGGCACTCCAAGCGCCGCCTGACCGCCGTGGGCTTTTTGGAGCTGTACCGCCAGGTCCTCAAGGACGGCGGACAGATCCACTTCAAGACAGACAACCGGGACCTGTACGAATGGTCCCTGTTCCAGTTCCCCAAGGCCGCCTTTGAGCTGTCCCAGGTCACCCGCAACCTGCATGAAAACGGCATCTGCGGGGTCATGACCGACTACGAGGAGAAGTTCCACAACCTGGGCACCCCCATCAACCGCTGCGTGGGTACCAAGCTGTTCCGCGAGGCTCCCCCCACCCCCGAAATTCCCGACGACGAGCCGGAGCAGGACGAAGAATAAAGCAACACCCCCGAGGAAGCTCCTCGGGGGTGTTCGTTTTACTCGTGGGGGCAGCTTTTGCACTTGCTGCAGTCGCCGCAGCAACCGCCGCCCTGTTTATGGCTGCGCCAGATGGAATAGATCACCAGTCCGACCACAAGGGCCAGCACCGCAATTACAATGATATCGCCCACAGGCACCTCACTTCCCCGCGCCTACACCGTCAAGGCGATTGACTTTACCAGCCTTGTAGCCCTTGCGGAACACCAGCCAAACGAGGGCAGCCAGCACCACAATCGCCACCACAGTCCACACGCTGAAGGGGGCGGTGCCGCTGATCAGGCCGCCAATCTGATAGACGACCATAGCAATGGCATAGGCAAACACGCACATATATCCAATGGCGAAAGCCGTCCACTTGCCGCTGTTCATCTCCCGCCGGATGGCACCCATAGCTGCAAAGCAGGGAGCGCACAGCAGGTTGAAAATCATGAAGCTGTAGGCACGCAGGGGGCCGAAGTCCCGGGCCACCAGGCCCCAGATCTCGTCGCCGGTCTCGGACAGCTCCCCGGCGTAGTTGTAGAGGGTACCGAAGGTCATAACGACCTCCTCCTTGGCAATGAGGCCCGTGACGGTGGCCACGGCGGCCTTCCAGGCCATATCGCCCATCCAACCCAGGGGATAGAAGATCCAGGCGATCATCTTGCCCATGGTGGCCAGCAGGGAGTAGTTGTTGTCCTCCACCACGCCGAACACGCCGTTCTGGAAGCCGTAGCTCTGCAGGAACCACAGCACGATGGAACTCAGCAGCACGATGGTGGTGGCCCGCTTGACAAAGTCCCAACCGCGCTCCAGCGTGGTGCGGGCCACGTTGCGGACCGAGGGCAGGTGGTAGGCGGGCAGCTCCATAACGAAGGGAGCCGCATCCCCGGCCAGGGCCTTAAACTTCTTCAAAATCACACCGGACACCACCACGGCGGCGATGCCGATGAGGAAGGCAGACAGGGCCACCAGGGGGGAATTGTCAAACACAGCGCCGGCAAACAGACCGATGATGGGCATCTTGGCGCCGCAGGGAATAAAGCCGGTAGTCATGACGGTGATTTTACGGTCACGCTCGGTCTCGATGGTGCGGGAGGCCAAAATACCCGGCACGCCGCAGCCGGTAGCCACCAACATGGGGATGATGGACTTGCCGGACAGGCCGAACTTGCGCAGGATCCGGTCCATAATAAAGGCCACACGGGCCATGTAGCCGATGTCCTCCAAAACAGACAGCAGCAGGGACAGCACCAAAATCTGCGGCACGAAGCCCAGCACTGCGCCCACACCGGCCAAAATGCCGTCCATAATCAGCCCGTACAGCCAGCCGCTGACCCCTAGGGTGGTCAGGATGCCGTCGAAGAAGGTGGGGACCCACTGGCCAAACAGCACGTCGTTGGCCCAGTCGGTACCCATAGTACCGATGGAGAAGGGATAGCTGCCCATAGCGATGGCGTACATCAGGTACATGACACCGGCGAAAATGGGCAGAGCCAAAATGCGGTTGGTCACGATGCGGTCGATCTTCCCCGACAGGGTCAGGCCGTGCTTGGCCCGCTTCTTCTTCACCGCCCGGCCCACAATGTCCGTGATGTAGCGATAACGCTGGTCGGCAATGATGCTCTCGGCATCGTCATCCAGCTCCCGCTCACAGTCAGCAATATGCTTTTCCAGATGTTCCAACAGCTCTGCATCCAGGCCCAGCTCGGCGCGGACGTTCTCGTCCCGCTCGAACATCTTGATGGCGTACCAGCGCAGATAGTTGCCCAGCACCTTGCCCTCGATAGACTCCTCAATGTGGGCCAGGGCGTGTTCCACGCTGCCGTTGAACACGTGGGGCATCTCGCCGTGGCTGTGGTTGCGGGCCAGCTCCACGGCCTTGGCCGCCGCCTCTGCACAGCCTTCCCCCTTCAGAGCGCTGATCTCCATTACCACGCAGCCCAGGGCGCGGCCCAGCTTCTCCAGGTCGATCTCATCCCCGGCCTTGCGCACCAGGTCGATCATATTCACCGCAACCACCACAGGATGGCCCAGCTCAATAAGCTGGGTGGTCAGGTAGAGATTTCGCTCAATATTGGTGCCGTCCACAATGTTCAAGATGGCATCGGGATGCTCATTGACCAGATAAGTACGGGTGACCACTTCCTCCGGCGAATAAGGAGAAAGAGAATAAATACCGGGCAGGTCCTGAATGACGACATCCTTATGGCCCTTCAGCCGCCCCTCCTTCTTCTCCACCGTAACGCCGGGCCAGTTGCCCACATACTGATTGGAGCCGGTCAGGTGATTGAACAGGGTGGTCTTACCGCTGTTGGGATTGCCCGCAAGGGCAATTTTAATGTCCATTTCCATCTTCCTTTCGCAGTTAGTCTTAACTAACTATCGTGCATAAAAAAGCGGTGTCACTCCACCTCGATCATTTCGGCATCTGCCTTACGCAGACTCAAGGCGTAACCACGCAGGTCCAGCTCCATGGGATCGCCCAAAGGAGCCACCTTTCGCACGTAAATTTCCACGCCCTTGGTAATGCCCATATCCATAATGCGGCGGCGGACGGGTCCCTCTCCATTCAGCTTGACCACCACGGCACATTTGCCCACAGGCACATCTTTTAATGTCTTCATGTTCACCCCTCCTCGCTCTCGCCGGGTTTGCGAGTTAGCTTCATCTAACTTTCACGGGTGAGTATACACCCTCGCACAAAAGTTGTCAATAGCTAACTGAAATTTTTTCCAAAAAGACACCCCCATGTATCATACATGGGGGTGTCCTGCCTTTTTGTTGTCAGTTATCCTCTGCCTCAGCGTCGAACACGAGGCGGGAAACGGTGCTTGTAACAGGTCCGGGGGCCCCGGCGGCGGCCCGGAAGCGGACGCGGGAACCCTGAATTTCCTTGTACGCCTCGGCCACAGCCTCCTCAGTGCGGCGCAGGGCATCCTCGCAGTACTCGTTGGCAGAGCGCTTGAGTTCGCGGCTGCGCTCCTCCGCCTGCTGCATCATCTCGGCGCTGCGCTGGCGAGCCTGGGCATAAATCTCGTTTTCAGCCAGCATCTGCTTGGCCTTATCCTCCGCCTGCTGGCGGATCAGGTCCGCCTCCCGCTTGGCGGAGGCGATGTACTCCGTGCGCATATCCAAAAGGCGCTTGGCCTCAGCCAGTTCCATGGGGAACTGAGCGCGAATATCGTCGATGAGATCCAAAGCACGGTCCCGCTCCACAGCGCACTTATCGCCGGAGAACGGCACATTCTTCGCCTCATCCACCATTTCAAAGAGCATATCCAGCAATTCTTCCACTCCGCTTGCCATATCAGTTACCCTTCCTTTCTTGTATCTGCTTTGCGCGTGCATTTACGTCATCTATAATTTCCCGGGGGACGAAATCGGTCAAATCCGCCCCATACTTGGCCAGCTCCTTCACCACGGTGGAGCTGAGATAGGTATATTTCTCGCTGGAGGCGAGGAACATGGTCTCCAGCTCCGGGTTGAGCTTGCGGTTGGTCACCGCCATCTGAAACTCCTGCTCGAAGTCGGACACGGCCCGCAGTCCCTTGACCACCACGTGAGCGCCCCGGCGTTTGGCATAGGTGGCCAGCAGCTCGTCAGAGAAATCGACCTCCACGTTATCAAACCGCGCCGTCGCCCGGCGCAGCATATCCACCCGCTCGTCGGGGGTGAACATTCCCTGCTTGTTAAAGTTGACCATCACGCAGACGATGACCTTATCGAAGCAGCGGCTGGCCCGCTTGATGATGTTCAGATGGCCCAGCGTCACCGGGTCAAAGCTGCCGGGATAGATGGCAATGCTCATAGGGTCCCACTCCCCTGTCGGCGGTATACAGTCAGCTTGATTTTGCCATAGCGGTACTCTTTCCCCTTTTCGTAGGGGGCGGCCAGTTCCGGCAATGGGGCGCTGTCTGCACTTTCACACACCATTATACCATGTTCCGCCAAAATGTCAAACTTTCCGATGGCAAAAATACAGTTTTCCAGCAACGGCGTGTTGTATGGCGGGTCCAACAGGATCAGGTCAAATTTTTCCCGGCTGCCGGTCAAGAACGCAAGGGACTCCCCCTGCACCACCCGGGCCTTGTCCGAAAAGCCGGTGGCCTGCAAATTCTCCCTGATGATCGCCGCGGCCTGACGGCTTTGGTCCACGAAGGTGCAGCTTGCCGCACCGCGGGACAGGGCCTCGATCCCCAATTGGCCGGTGCCGCCGAACAGGTCCAGCACCTTTCTGCCCTCGATATCAAATTGTACGATATTGAACAGGGATTCCTTCACCTTGTCGGTGGTGGGCCGGGTGTCCATGCCGGGCAGCTCCTTCAGCCGCCGGCCCCGGGCTGTGCCGGAAATTACGCGCATGATTCTTCTTCCTTTCTCTGCAACGGCGCGCCGGGTCGTCGCGCCCTACGCGTTCTTAAAATACTCATACACCGCCCGGGCGGTGCGCTTGTCCACCACTTCCGCCAGTTGCTCCAAACTTGCGGCTTTGATGGCCTTGACGGTCTTAAAATGCTTCAAAAGCTGCTGCCGCCGTTTCTCTCCCACCCCGGGAATATTGTCCAGCACCGAGCGTTTGACCCGGTCAGACTGTAGCTTGCGGTGGTACTCGATGGCAAAGCGGTGGGTATCCTCCTGGATTTGGCCGATAAGAGCAAACAGGGCGGGAATGGCCTGAATTCCGATCTCCCGCCCGTCCGGGCCGATGAGGGCCCGGGTGCGATGGCGGTCATCCTTGACCATTCCGTAAGCGGGGATGCTCACACCCATCTGCTCCATGACCTCCACGGCAACCCGCACGTGTTCCTGCCCGCCGTCTATGAGCAGCAGGTCAGGGCGCCCGCCAAAGGCCTCGTCCCCATCCAGCAGCCGCTGCAAACGGCGCTGCAGCACCTGTGCCATGGCGGCATAGTCGTCCGGGCCGTCCATGTTACGCAGCTTGAAATGCCGCCAGTCGCTCTTGCGCGGGCGGCCATCCTCATACACCACCATGGATGCCACGATGTCACTGCCCCCGGTGTTGGAGATGTCGTAAGACTCCACACGCCGTGGCGGCTCGGCAAGGCCCAGCATACGGCCCAGGGTCTGCAGCAGCTTGCTCTGCCGCTCGGCTCGGTTGGTGGCCCGCTCCACTTCCTCCCGGGCATTTTGATTGGCCAGCCGGATCAATTCCACCTTTGCCCCCCTCTGGGGTGTCAGCAGTTCCACCTTATGTCCCACCTGCTCGGTAAACAGGCGGGTCAGGGCCACCGCGTCGTCCAGCTCACAGGGCAGCAAAATCTGCCGGGGCAGCTCCCCCCGCCCGGCATAATACTGCCGCACAAGGCCGGAGATGATCTCTTGCTCGGCCTCCTCCATGGGGGTGTCGATGAGTTCCATGTCTTTGGCGGTCAGGTCGCCATCCACGTAGTGCAGCACCACGAAGCAGCTTTTGACCTCGCCCCGGAAAAAGCCGGTCACGTCGGTGTCGGCCAGGGAGCCGGCCACCACCTTCTGCCGCTTGCTCAAAAGCTCAATGGCACGCAGCCGGTCCCGAAGCAGGGCCGCCTGCTCAAAACGCAGGTCCTCTGCCGCCCGCTCCATCTCAGCGGTCAACTCCGCCGTCACATCCTTGAACCGCCCTTCCAGCAGGCCGATGGCCTGGGTGATGGCACGGTCGTGGTCGGATCTCATCCCCGCATCCCGGCAATAGCCGTCACATTGACCCATGTGGTGGTTCAGACAGGGGCGCTCCCTGCCGATGTCCCGGGGAAACTGTTTCCCACAGGCGGGCAGGCGGAGTGCATTCCGGATGGCGTCAATGATGGCCTGCGTGCTTCCCCGGCTGGCGTAGGGGCCGAAGTAGCGCGCCCCATCCTGGGCCGGGCGGTTGGCCAGGGAAAAGCGGGGGTATTCCTCCCCCACGGAAAGACGGATGTGGGGATACCCCTTGTCGTCCTTCAGCAGGATGTTGTACCGGGGCTGGTGCCGCTTGATAAGGGAGTTTTCCAGCACCAGGGCCTCGAACTCGCTGTCTGCAATGATGACGTCAAAATGGTCGATCTGGGCCACCATGGCCCGGGTCTTGCCGGAGTGGCCGGCAGAGTCCTGAAAGTATTGGCTCACACGGTTGCGCAAGGCTTTTGCCTTGCCAACGTAGATGACCTGGCTGTGCTTGTCCTGCATGATGTAGACGCCAGGCTTCAGGGGCAGCGAATGTGCCTTATCCCGCAATTGCTCAAAGGTCATGGCGTGAGCCTCCTTTCACAGAATTTTCTGCTTTCGTTACGCCTGCTGGCCGCGGTAATATTCCACCCGATCGGCCAGCTTCTTCGCCGCCCGGCCGGCGTGCTGATAGTACTGCTCCGGTGTCCAGCCGTCGTACACGTCGCTGGCCGGAGCGCACAGCTCCAGCATCAGGCTGCGGTCGTAGTCCACCGCCGCGATGGAGGCCGCCACCCGCTCGTAGTCGATTTTTCCGTCGTAGGGAATCAAGTGTTCGTCCCGCCCGAAGCGGTTGTCGTGGACGTGGAGCTGGCTGAGCCGATCACCGAACAGGGGCATATACCGCCGCCCGTTGGCAAAGGCCTCCTCATGTCCCACGTCCCAGCAGAAGCCGGCAGTGGGGAACTGCTCAAAGGCAAAGGCGATATTGGCCAAATACCGCTGGTTTTCAAAGGCGATCTTCACCCCGCGCTCGTCGGCATAGTCCACCAGCGCCTTAAACCGCTGATAACCCGCCTCGTTGATACGGGGCGCGACGCCGGAGGACAGGTGTACCACCGACACGGGGATGCCGTTTGCCGCGCACAGGTCCACGCTGCGCTTTTGGCGGTCCAGCATGACCTCGCCCGCCTCCCCCTCCTGCCACAGGTCGTTGAGTTCCTTGCCCAGGGGGGCGTGGAGGCTTTCGCAGGCGATACCCGCTTTTTGGATGGCCTGCAGCAGGGCGTCCCGCCTGGGATTCTCCGCAATGACAAAGGTGGTTTCAAAGCCGTTTTCCCGCATCAGCCTGATCTGCAGATCAATGTCGATGTCGCCAAAGGCGTTCATGTTGATTCCGATTTTCATGGATTTTCCTTCTTTCACACAGTGGGTTTGATTTATTATCTTCCATCACCGGAAAATTGTCAACCGCAAAGGAATGTGGGAACAAAAAACGGCATAGTCGAATGTTCTTCGACTATGCCGATATTTTGGGTGTGACCTATTTGCTTACTCAGCGAAATCAGAAGAAATCAGCTGAACCAGCGCCTCGACAGCTTCCTGCTCGTCGGCGCCGTCCGCAATCAGATTGATAGCGGTGCCCTTGATAATGCCCAGGGAGAGAACGCCCAGCAGGCTCTTGGCGTTGACCTTGCGATCCTCGCGCTCGACCCAGATGGAACTTTTGAACTCGTTGGCCTTCTGAATGAAGAACGTGGCAGGGCGAGCGTGCAGGCCCACCTGATTGTTCACAATGGCTTCCTTGCTATACATACTTGCTTTGCACCTCCGCTTCACACGGCGTATTTTCACCCATAGCATATCAAATTACCCACTGTTTCGTCAACGGCAATTTGAACAAATCCACGGCCTTAAGTTGGTAAAAATAACAGTTTCCCCTGTCACTCTGCCCAAAAAATTGCTATGGACTTCTGCTGAACAACTGTCCATACATCACGGACATCCTCCGCGATCATTCCCCTTGAGCGCACTTCAAAAACTCTGCTAAATCCTGGGCGTAAAGATGATACAGCCCAAACAGCAACTGCTGCTTTTTCACTTCCACGTCTTCGCGCAGGATATCACCCACCAGGAGGGGCGGAAAGAGCGCCAGCTTTCCGACTGTACCCCAACCGAACTTGAATTTTGCGTTCTTCTTTTGTTTTTCCGAAATCTGCAGGGTATTCATCGCTGCGAGGAATTCCTTATAATTCTTCGATTTGCTTAACGCGCCCGGGTCCGCCTCAATGGTCGCAATATGGTCGTTCCACCCGTATTTCACGCCAAATCGCTCAAAGCGGGTCTGCTCAGCCGTTAACGGCGCGGTGTGCTTAACCTTTCCAATGATCAGTACCTTGTCGTCAGAGGTTAATTTGTCACGAAACGCTTCCCAAGCCGCTTCATTCCAAATAATCGTATGCACCGTCCCGTCCTTTGTCCCAACAACGGCGTCCTCATCAATATCGTCTTCCGCCTTGATCAGCTTGTCCAGTTCGGTACTCAGCAGTTTGTTTTTGCAGACGATGATCAGGGTGGTCACCCCTTCATCCACATCTGCGTCAAATTCCGCCTGTACCTTGGCCTTTTCCGCCTTCTTATTTGCAATCAGCTTCGCACCCCGGTAGATCATATACTCCGGCGATACGAAACCGCCAATTTTGACCATGGTGGCAAATATATGATCGGGGACTTTAGTCAGAAAGCCTTGGGCCGTATTTGCAGCCGGATAAAACAACCCAACAACGCCGAGCAGAACTTCTATAGTTTTTTTCACCGCTCCCGGGTTGTTCTCCGCAAGCGCAAACACGCTGACGTATTTCAATACATCTGCAACGCTTTTCCACTTTGCGCTTTCCAGGGCATCCACATTCATGATCGCTTTCAGCTGTTCGATTTCTTCTTTCTCCAGCTTGCGATTGCCGACTTCCTTGTCAATGGCATTTACGAGGACTTGAATATCATCCCCCTTAACAGACTGCGAGATCTTTTCGATATTCAGAAGAACAGACTGGCTGCTGTCAGCTTTTTGTTTCGTTGCCACGTTCATGCACCTTTCTTTCTGTGTGTTCGGTTGTTCTTCCGCATTTGCAACCGCAACTTACCGCAATTCCGCCACGGTAACACCGTCCTCAAGGCGCAGTCCCTTTCTGCGGAAAGGGTTTGTGCTTCGCACCCTGCGCCTTCCGGGTGGGAACCCCGTTCCCCCCGGATGCCCCCCTCCGGCCTCCGGCGGGGACGTGGGGTTTTTGTTCCGTAACTTTTGGGTTACCGCAATTCCGCCACGGTAACACCATCTTCACCTTCGCCGTAGCGGCCGGGGCGGAAACTCTTGACGTATCGGCTGTGCTTGAGATGTTCCCGCACCGCCTTACGCACGGCACCGGTCCCCTTACCGTGTATGATGCGCACACTCTCCAAGTGGCCCAGCAGGGCATTGTCCAGGAAAATATCAAGGCTTGCCAGGGCCTCGTCCACCATCATGCCACGCAGGTCCACCTCGCTGCTGGCGGCGGTGGTACGCAGGGTGCGCTCAGCACGACGAATGACCTTGCCTGCCTCTTTCCTGGCGTGGGCGGCGGAGTCCTCCACCACCCGGACCTCCTCCTGCTTGGCTGTGATCTTCAGGATACCCGCCTGCAGCTGCAGAATACCGTCCTTGTTGACGGAAATGACCTGGGCCTTGGTACCCATGGACACCAGTTCCACCATATCCCCCGCCACAGCGGGACGGGTGGGCGGCGGCAGTTCTTCTTCCGGCTGGGCGCCGATGGTGCGCTCCGCCTCGTTCAGCAGGCGGCGCGCCTCAGCCCGGCGGTCGTTCACCGCCTGCCAGTTGTCCTGCTTCTGTTGCTGACGGCGCATATCCTTCAGCTCGGCAAAGACCTGGTCGCTGGCCTGTCGGGCCTGCTCGATGATCTCCCGGGCCTCGGCCTGGGCCTTTTCCACCACCTTGGCCCTCTCCTGCTCCAGCCGTTTGCGGTGTTCCTCCACGGTTTTGGCGGACTGCTCCATCTCCAGCCGTAACTGGGCGGCCCGGAGCTTCTCCCGCTCCATCTCCTGCCGTTGCTCATCCAACTGGGTCAGCACGTCTTCAAACCGGACGCTCTCCGCGTCCAGCCGCTGGGCCGCCCGCTGGACCACTTCCTCGGACAGGCCCAGCCGCCGGGAAATGGCAAATGCATTGGACTTGCCGGGAATTCCCACGATAAGGCGATAGGTGGGGGCCAGAGTCTCCACGTTGAATTCACAACTGGCATTTTCCACCCCCGGGGTGGTCATGGCGTAGTGTTTCAACTCCGCGTAGTGGGTGGTGGCGGCCACCTTAGCCCCCTGTCGGCGTGCCTGCTCGATGATGGCGGCGGCCAGGGCCGCGCCCTCCACCGGGTCGGTACCGGCCCCCAGCTCGTCCATCAGCACCAACGTATCCTCGTCCGCCTGCTCCAACACCCCCACGATGGTAGTCATGTGGGAGGAGAAGGTGGACAGGGATTGTGCAATGGACTGCTCGTCACCGATATCGGCCAGCACGCGGTCAAATACCCGCACGGCGCTGTCCGCCCCGGCGGGAATGTGCAGGCCGCACTGAGCCATGAGGGTCAGCAGGCCCATGGTCTTCAGGGTAACGGTCTTGCCGCCGGTGTTTGGGCCGGTGATGACCAGGGTATCAAACCGCTCCCCAAGCTCCAAATCGTTGGCAACCGCCGTCTTTCGGTCCAACAGGGGGTGCCGCGCCTTTACAAGGCTCAGCCCCTTACCGGACAGGCGCGGCTGGCTTGCGTCCATGCGGGTGGCCAGCTTGGCCCGGGCGAAGATGCAATCCAGCAGCACCAGCAGGTCGTAGTTTTGCAGAATGTCTTCTTTGTGGGCCGCCGCCTCGGCAGACAGCTCCGCCAGGATACGGTCGATCTCCTTCTGCTCCCGGGTCTGCAGCTCCCGCAGCTCGTTGTTGGCCTTGACCACCCCCATAGGCTCGATAAAGAATGTGGAACCGGTGGAGGACACATCATGCACAAGGCCGGGAATGTCGTTTTTATGCTCGGACTTCACCGGCACCACGTAGCGGTTGGCCCGGATGGTAATAATGGACTCCTGCAAATACTTGGCCTGATTAGACGAGATGATTTTCTGCAAAATCTCCCGCACTTTGGCCTGGGTGGCCCGGATGAGCCGACGGATGGAGGCCAGCTCCGCGCTGGCGGAGTCGGCGATCTCGTCGTCGCCCAAAATGGAGCCGCTGATACGGTCCTCCAAATAACGATTGGGCGTCAGGCTGCGAAACAGGTGGTTGATACAGTTGTCCTCCCCGGCGCCGTCGCCGTACTCCCGCACGGTGCGGGCGCTGCGCAGCACCCCGGCGATCTCAGTCAGCTCCCGGGTGTTCAGGCTGCCCCCCATGTCCGCCCGCTGCAAGCTGGCCCCCACGGGCTTTACGTCGCCCAGGCCGGGGGTACCACGCAGGACCAGCAGCTTTACCGCCGCGGCGGTTTCCTCCTGGGCCCGCTGCACATCGTCCCGGTCGGTCATGGGCCGCAGGGCAAGGGCCCGGTCCTTCCCCTCCCGGGTGGCGGCCTGGTCGGCCAGCATCTCCAAAACCCGGGGCAGCTCCAGGGTCTGTATGGACTTTTCAAACAGGTCGGTCATGGCAGTGTTCCTTCCGAAGATGGTTTTCTTTATCATACACCATATCGGTCCGTTTGCGCAAGGTTCATGCTGTTTTTTCTGTGACCCTCCGCCCCGCCCCGGCATAGTCTGTTGCAGATATGAAAAACGGAGGGGTCGGTTATGCCGAATGTTCAATATTTCCTTGGAGCCAACACGCCCCAGGGCTTCTACTCCCTGTACGACCAGCTCATGGACCGGGACACCGCCCGGGCCATCTATATTCTGAAAGGCGGCCCCGGCTGCGGAAAGTCCACGCTCATGCGCCGGGTGGCCCAGCGAGCTGAGGACGCCGGGCTGCCGGTGGAGTACATTCTCTGCTCCGGCGACCCCGCCTCCCTGGACGGGGTGGTGCTGCCAACGCTGGGGGTGGCACTGGTGGACGGCACCGCCCCCCACGTGGTGGAGCCGAAGCTCCCCGGCGCCGTCGAGCATTATGTAAACCTCGGCGCCTGCTATGACGCCACTGCCCTCTCTCTGCTTCGCGGGGAGTTAAAGTCCTGCATGACGGGGTACAAAGCCTGCTATCAACAGGCCTACAGCAATTTGTCCGCCGCGGCACAGGTGCGACAGGACGTGCAAACCACCCTGATGAGCGACGCCCTCCGGGCGAAAATGGATAAGCGGGCGGCGGGCATCCTCGCCCGGGAGGTACCCCGCAGGAAGCACGCCACCGCGGGGGAGGTTCGTCAGCGGTTTCTCAGCGGTGTGACCTGTCGGGGCAAACTGCTGCTGAGCGAAACTGTTGCCGCCCTTTGTCCCAGGGTATACCACCTGTGTGACCGCTACGGTCTGGCCCACGAGATGCTGTCCACCCTGCTGGCAGGCGTGCGCGGCACGGGCCATCATGCCATTGCCTGTCCCTCTCCCATGGCCCCCCTGCGGTTGGAGGCCGTGCTGGTCCCCAAGCCGGGCCTTGCCTTTTTGGCCTGCCCCGGGGACGCCAAGCTGCCCTTCACCCCCTACCGCCGGGTACACATCGATGCCATGATTGACCCGGTCCTGCTGCGGGAAAACCGGGGCCGCCTGCGGCTGTCCGGCCATATCGTCGACCAGCTTGAAACCTCTGCCATGGAGTCCCTGGCCCGGGCCAAGGCCATGCACGACGAGCTGGAACAACTCTACAATCCCCACGTGAATTTTGACCTGGTGGGCCGTATCGCGGAGGAGATCATCGGCCAAATCGGGCTGTGAACGCGGCATTTCAGTGGCAGGCGGTTCAACTTTACAGATATTGCGGTCAGTGACGCCGCAAGGAACACGCCCGGTTTTGCGCAAGGACCGCAAGCGGCCCTACGAAAATCCAAGAGTTTGCGTAGGGGGCGGCGTCCCTGACGACCCGCGGGCGGCCACACGGGGCCGCCCCTACGGCGTTGGCGTGGGGCGGACAGTTCGGCTCGCCGGTTTGCCGGACCCTACGGATGCGACATAGCCCATGGATTTCCTTATGCAATATAAAAGAACGGCAGCCTGGCTGCCGTTCTTTTGTGTTCAGCTCTCCATGTGTCGCCCCAAAAAGCCGGCCACCGCCTGCACCAGCTTGACCTCCACTTCCCCGGCAGTACTGTCGACTTCGGCGCCCACCAGCAGCACGCTGCCCAGCACGTCGCCCTCGGACAGGATGGGGGCGCCGGTCAGCACCCGATACTTCTCCCCATCGGCGCACAGGGGGATGGGCTGCTCCTGGGCGTTGGCGGGAAAAACCTGCCTGCTCTCCATGCGCCGCTCCACCTGTTCGGAAATGGGCTTGTCCAGCAGCTCCCGCTTGGGCGCCCCCGCCGCGGCGATGCAACTGTCCCGGTCGGTGATGACGCAGATGTGACCGCAGGTGCGCCACAGCGTTTCGCACAACTGCCCGGCAAATTCGGTCACGCCCCCCAGCAGGGAGTATTTTTTGAAGATGACTCCGCCCTCCTTGTCGGTGTAAATTTCCAGCGGATCCCCCTCGCGGATACGCATGGTGCGGCGGATTTCTTTGGGGATGACCACACGACCAAGGTCGTCAATACGACGTACAATTCCCGTTGCTTTCATGCTATATAAAATCTCCTTGCTTTACAAATTGGTGCCGTTAGCATCTGTAAAATGAGGAGATTTATACGCTTTGTTCTTCCTGCAGCAAAGATAATCTGATACCAGAAATGATTGAAGGTTATGTCCATACGTTTACTATTATGGGCATAAATTTGGATCGAAACTTAATGATTCAAGTTTGTTACATCGGGGCGTGGTTCACCCCGATGTAATTTTTATTCAAGTTTATACAGCGCTTATCCCGATTCATACAAAATACAGGTCGGAACCTGTGGCTTATACTTGAAATTCCCGAATTCATCTGTCATAATGTATAATCATAGTACATACGATGTGAGGTGCGCTGTGAAATCGTTTTTTTATCGCATCCTGTGCGGATTCTGTTTGGGGATCAGCGTATTTGCCCCCGGCATAAGCGGAAGCATCATGGCTATTATCATGGGTATCTACGACCGGCTTCTCGACATCGCCTCCAATCCTTTCCGCAACTTCAAGGGCAACGTCCGGTTTCTTTTCCCCCTGGGACTCGGCGCCGCCCTGAGTCTGGTTTCGTTCATACTGGCCTTCAGCTACCTGTTTGAAACCTATGAAAAAGCGGTGTTTATGCTGTTCATCGGCCTGATCGTCGGCAACCTGCCCATGGTTTATAAAGAAGCTCGGAAAAGCCGCTTCAAGTGGTATTACATTCCGGGCGCCGTCGCGGCATTTGCCGTCGCCCTTACCGTGGGCATCCTAAGTGAGGGCGTTGGTGAAACGCAGATCGCTCACGCAAATACCAGCCTGATATACATCGCTTTGAGCGGGGTTTTGGCCGGATTTGCAAGCCTGATCCCCGGCATGAGCGTTTCCATGATCTTGATCGTCATGGGCGTCTACGATTATCTCATCGCCGCGGCCAAGGCGCTGGACATCATTACGGTCGGCGTGGTCGGCGTGGCCTTCGTCCTTTCCATGATGGCATCTTCCAAGCTGATCAAATTCGTCTTTTCAAAATTCAGCGGCATGGCGCATTTCATGGTTTTGGGCTTTTTGGTCGGCTCGGTCAGCGGAATTTTCTTCACTCTGCCCGAGGGCGGCTCGCACCTGGCCGGTGCTGTTATGCTTGTGATCGGCCTGGCCGTTTCCCTGCTGTTTGTATATCTCGGCAAGAAAGTCAGTATCGATGATAACAATTGATGCCGCAATTTGGTTTCCGCATAAAATCGAGAGGTCTGCCGCACCGGATAAACGTGCGGCAGACCTCTCGTTTGCGTTTGGTTATGGGATTATGCGTCTTTGGGGGCCTCATTCAGTTTCTTCAACATTCTCTTGGCTCTTGCAAACTGAATATACAACATAATTTCCCCTGCTAAGCCCATTGCCTTCATGGTGACGACTATGCTTCCGCCCGCAGCTGCCAAGGATTTTATCGTTTCATTTTCGAAAAATCTGGCATTCAGGCCCAAGGCCACGCCAACCACCACAACGGCAGCCAATACGGTCAAGAGAGCCTTTCCAACCTTAACTCCATAGGGATTTTTCTTCGTGGTTTCCAATTCCTCTTGGGTCATGTTCAGCTGCTCCAGTAACCAATTCAAAGAGATTGTACGCTTCACATGCCCTTCGCCATGTTCTTCTACCGCCGTGTCGTACAATACATTGAGCGCGTAGGCGGCCTCAGTAGAGTTCATTTCCTTTGTATACTGTTCAACACGCTCAGGCGGCAGTTCTTTCATGATATACCTGACGGTCTTGGTCATGTCGCCGTCAAACATTTCATTGGCCAAAACATCAATTTCCCTCAATTCCTCTGTCTTGTCGGTTTTATGCTCTTTGGGTCGGATTTTGAATCGTTTTACAATGAGTTTCCACACATGAACGCCAAGGTTTGCCACAGCAAACCCGACCAAAGGCAGTACGCAAACAACAACAAGCGCCAAAAACCCCCAGCCCGGATTGATAAAAAGGACTATGCACGCCATCAGAAGCAGCGCACACATTACCCACACAAAAATTTTCTCCCAATTGAGGTCCTTTTTCTTATCTCCCGACATTTTGTTCTGCCCTTCCTTTCACAACAAATGCTGACCGCGCAACTTGCAAAACAAGAAGACCGGTTTGGCCGCTTACTGTCCGCTTATCGTCTGCGCTTTTCTCGCTTTTACAATTCGGATAATGTCACCGATGGTAGCAAGGGCGCTGAAGGCATACGCAACTACCAGTTCGAACGCAAATTCGCCCCCGATTTCCTCGAAAATTTCAGGCATGACCCCGAATGTGTCAAGCAGGCTGTAACCATAGGATCTCAATTCAAAATAGCACGCAAACACAACGCAGAAATATTCCGCCACAAAAATCATGACAACGGTGGTCACAATCGCAGTAATCAAAGCGGCGATGGACGCCTTATTTTTCGTCCGGGCAAACAATCGGTATCCCAGTCCCGCAAGGAAGAAAATCAGCCAACCGCAGATGCCCGCAATAATATCCAACTGATAAACGACAAAGTACGCCAGGCCGCCGGCTAAGGAGAAGAGTACCGCCCCGAGAATCCCAAGGGGGATGATTCCGTTGTCGCAACGCTCCGCTGTATTGGCCGGTGCCGGCTGCACCTGCCCGTACAGCACGTTGACCTGCGGGTTCCCCTGTGGCTGCATGGGTCCAACCTGCTGCACAGGCGCGGTCTCTGCCACCAACGCCGCCGAACCGCACGCCGTGCAAAAGTTTGTAGCGTCGTTCACTTGTGTGCCACACACACTGCATCGTTTCATAATCTGCTCTCCTTTTATTTCTCTGATCGTGTCAGGCATATTTGCATCTGCCTTTACAATTATACCATAGTTACCGCCAAACGCAATATACCGTGATTTACTTTCCCACGCTTATTTGATACAATAGTCCCATCTTACATCGCCGCGGTTTAGATGGACCGGCTTTTGTCCATACTGTCTTTGTGCCGCGGAGGAAGGAGGTTTGCCATGCCCTGCCTGCGCCGCACGAAATTTTCGTGGAAAAGAGCTGTACGCCGTATTCTGATCGTTGTTTTGGTTCTGACCATGCTGAGCGTGGCCGGCTCCTCCTCGGCCTTTTGGGTCATTTTCCGCCGCACGCCACCCCCCGACCTGGGTCCCGCCCCCAGCTTCGAGGATGTGGATGCCGCGCGCTACCCCTATGAGCAAGTCAGCTTCCCCTCCGGCGAGAATATGCTCACCGGCCACTGGTTCCCCGCTCCGGACCCGGTGGGAACGGTGCTGATCGTCCACGGCTTTGCCAGCAGTGGCGAGGCCCACCTGATTGAAGCCATGTACTTCCGGGATAACGGCTTTTCCGTCCTTGTCTACGATGCCACGGGCATGGGCGAGAGCGAGGGCGACAGCGTCGTGGGCCTGTGTCAAAGCCGCTGGGACGTGATCGCCGCCGTCGGCTACCTGCGGGACAACCATCCCGACACTCCGCTGTTCCTTTACGGCCACAGCATGGGCGGCTACGGCGTTTTGGCCGCCCTGGCCGAGGTGGAGGCGGACGGCGTGGTCTGTGTCAACGGCTTTCGCTCCCCTGTTTCCCTGATGCACCTGACCGCAAGGCGCTACGTGGGCATTTTGGCTGATTTCGGCTACCCCTTCATTCTGCTGCAAAACCACTTGACCTTTGGCAGCGACGGCAATGCCGACGCCCTGGAGACCGCCGGACAAACCCAGGTCCCCGTCCTCATTCTCAACGCCAGGGACGATGCCACAGTTCCCCAAAAAGCCCAGTTGCAGCCCGGCGACACCGAATACGAAAACATCGAATTCTGCACCATCGACGGCGGGCATACCGGAATTTGGCTTGCCGAGGACCAACGCACCGCCAACACGCAGTTGTTGGACCGCATCGTTTCCTTCTACCTCTCAACGCAATAAAAAAGCAGCAACCCCCTAGGTGCGCAGGGGGTTGCTGCTTTTTTGCGTATGTTATGCTGCGCACATGGCCAGCAGGAAAATGAGAGTCCAGAACACGGAGCCAACGATGCCCACGATCAGGCCGGCAAGGCCCAGCCCGCGGCCGGTCTTGCTAAAGCCGTTGACCGCGCCGCCCCGGTCCAGATAGCGATTGACCTTGGCCAGGGCAACAGCGCCGAAGATAACGCCCAAAAGGCTGAAATAGATCGACAGCGCAAAACACAACGACACGATACCGAACACCATCGCCGGAACAGCGTCGCCGGCCTTGGGCCAGTTGGGGTCGATTTGGGTCTGAGCGGTACCGTAACCCAAATTAGGATTCGTACAGGCAGGCTGTCCATCGGCAAGCACCGGGGTGCCACAGTTGGGGCAGAAGCCCTCCCCCTGATTGAGGGGGGCGCCGCAGGATTTACAGAACATACATTTTCCTCCCAGATTGGCTTTTTATAGCATGATCACGACAGCTTAGTAGTAGTAATAGCCGCTGCTGCCCATCAGGCTGATAATGGCAACAATGTAGACCACGAGGTAGATGGCGATGACGACGCTGGAAATAATACCCAGGATCAGGCCGATCTTACCCAGGATGCTGCCCACCTTGGGGCCGCCGCTCAGCACGCCGCCGGCAGCCACGTACTTCTTGGCCTTGGAGCCGGCGATGGCACCAAAGATAATGCCCAGGATGCTGCCAAAGACCAGGCTCAGGATACCGAAGGTCAGGATGGAGTTATCAGGAGCGGGGGTATAGGCAGGAGCACCGAAAGAGGTGCCGAAGGAGTTGGTGTCATAGCTGGGGGCAGCATTGTAGCTGGGGGTGGTGTTGTAGGCGGGCTGCTGCTCGGCGGCAACGGGAGTACCACACGCGGGGCAGAAAGTCTCTCCCTGATTGATGGGAGCGCCACAGGATTTACAGAACATATTTTTTCCTCCTTAACATTTTTCTCTCCAAAAGTCTACGACCGCTTGGTCGTATTCTTCCGGCTGGTTCATACGAAGTCTTGAATGGGCACCTTTTTCAAACCAAACAAGCTTCTTTTCCGACGTACATATATTGTACAGTTCCTTGACCTGGTCAGGGGTAGAATAGATATCCTCCCGTCCATGCAGGAACAAAATCGGCTTTTTCAGCCACGGCATCCGCCTGCGCGGGCCGTCAGTCACCACATTTGCACCGGAAAATATGCGGATATAGAGCATTGTCAGCTGCAGTGTCGGGAACAGGGGCCGTTTATCCTCCAGCATGTGGTTTTTGAACGAGTGATAAAACGCGGTGTACATACCGTCCGCCGTCATGCCCCGGAAATAGTCGGGACAATCGGGGGCAGTCAGAGCAAACAGGCCGGTAGAAGACCCAATGCAAATCCCGTGCAGCAGGATTTGGGTACTGCCCCGCTCCTCGTGCAGGTAGCGGCCCCAGGCCAAAATATCCCGATATTCGCGAAAGCCCAGTGAGGCCACCTTACCCTCGGACAGACCGTGGGACCGGTTGTCGATGGCCATAATGTTGCAGCCAAGCCGACGATAGGGTTCCGCAAAGTAATAGGAGTACTCGCCGGCCTCCGTTCTGCCCGGGATGATGATGACCGTCTTGGGTTGACCAAAGTCAATAAACCGACCACAGAGCTTCAATCCGTCGTTTTGGATGCTGACCTCTTCGATACGGTCCCTGTACCGCTCTCCCCAGGCAAGACCCTGCTCGTACATACGCACATATTCCGGATCTTCCGGCATACTGCAGGTCCGGGCCCATTTGGTGGGTTTGGTCCGCCGGAACAGCACGTTGTAAATAACCAACGGTACCAGCAGCATGAAGATGATGCCCTGAAGCGCGACGATCAGCGCGATCCAACACCAAATATTCACAGCACCGCTCCTTTCAAGCAGAGTTCACCCGGTACTCAGGTGATGCCGATGATCCAGCGGTAGATCTCCTGCCCGCCGTCCAAGAAGGTGGGTTCCAGGTAGGGGAACTGCTCTGCAAGCTGCTGCTCCAGCCGTTCCTGCTGTGCCTGGTCGGCGTCCTTTCCGCGGAATATGACACAGCACTCCCGCTCGTCAATGTCGGCCAATTGCTGCAGCGCCTGAATGATCGCCGTACACCAATCGTCACAGACACAGACCAGTTGATCGTCCTTCAGCACCAGCTCGTCCCCGGTTTTGCAGCTGATTTGGTGGAAGGTATAGTCCCGGCTGGCGGTGGTCTGTGCCAGCGTGACCACCTGGCGCAGACCGTTGCCCATCTGGGCAATGCGATAGTCCACATCCTCACTGTCCGGCACGTCCATGGCCACGGCGAAGTACCCCTCCGCAAGGCTCTTGCTGGGCAGCAGATGCACATTCCCTCTGCCCCAAAGCTTGATAGCCTGTTCCGCGGCGGGGATGTTGTTTTTGTGGTTGGGCAGCACGACGACGGTATCGGCATGCACCTGAGAAAAGGCGTCCAAAAACTCGTTGGAGGAGGTATTCATGGTGTTTCCCCCGTCAATGACGTAGTCACACCCCAGCTCCCGAAACAGGGTTTGGTTGCCCGCGCCGCCGGTGGCACAGACGATCGCCAGCGGTTTTTGGGTCTGCTCCGCTGCCGCCTGACGGCTTATATGCTCGTTATGCTGCAGCTGCATATTCTCCAGCTTAAAGGTGACAAACTCACCGAATTCCTGGGCAAGCTGGATGATCTTCGCCGGCCGCCTGGTGTGAATATGCACCTTCACCCGGCTCTTGTCCTGTACGACCGCAATGGACTCGCCAAAGCGCTTCAGATCCTCTACAAAGCGGCTGACCCGGAAGCAGGGGGAATAATCGCCGTTTTTCAGCAACTGCAGCAGGAACTCCATGCAGTACCCTTCTTCAAAGGTGCTGTCCTCGTTGAAAAATTCCGTGGATACCGCAATGGGCTGTATTTGGTCCACATCCCGGCGCCGGGGCGCGATGACCTCTCCGCCCAGCCATTTCAGCATACCTTCGATCACAATGACAAAGCCCATGGCGCCGCTGTCCACCACTCCCGCCTCTTTCAGCGCGGGAAGACGCTGGGTGGTCAGGGCGAGGCTGTGCTTCAGCTCGGCAATGTATACGCCCAGGCCGTCCTCCATGGTTGCACAGCGCTCCATACGGTCCTTGCTCTGCTCGATACCCTCCCGGAACACGGTGAGCATGGTCCCCTCCACCGGCTTTGCCACAGAGGCGTAGGCGATCTTATAGCCGCGCACCAGGGCTTTGCGCCACTGGGTCGGCCCGGCGGCACTGCAATCGGCCAGTTCCTGCCAAACGCCCCGGAAAAACTGGGACAGAATCACGCCGGAGTTTCCTCTCGCGCCCAGCAGCAGGCCGGTGCTGAACCCCTCCAGATACGCACCCAGGTCGGCGCCGCTGGCAGCATGCTTGATGCCGTTTTCCAGTGTCAGACACATATTGGTCCCGGTGTCACCGTCCGCCACAGGAAAGACGTTCAGGTTGTTGACCCGTTCTTCCATCTGCATCAGGGCGCCCAGGCCGTTGCGTATCATATTTTCAAACTGCAGACCGTTGATTTGTTTGGTCATCATAACGTATCAATCCTTTAATCCTTGGCGCTCTTTCCCATATTCTGAATGGACTTGGGCAAAACAGACATCAGCAGTGCCGCCACCAAAGTACCCACGCCCGAAATCAGGGTCATGTACAAAATCGCGTTGGAGCCGCCCTCGCTGCCCTTCTTCAAAGCGGTGAGAACCACGCCCGTGGCAAGGCCGGTGGCCACGCCGGAGAACAGGCCCTGCACCGCAAAGTACATGGCCGAATTGGAGATGCCGGTCTTTGCCGCCTCCTCGGCAGCCAGTTGGGCCGGCACCGAATAGGCCACAGCGAACAGTGCGCCCACAGCGAAGGAGCAGCCGATACCACCCACAAGCGAGATAATGGTCCGCAGGGTGGACGGCTCCATAAATCCGATGCTGAACAGCACGAACATACCAAGGGAGAACACCAGCAGGATGTACTTGAACCCAACCCCAAAGCCCCTGGTCTTGCAGATGTGGTTGTACAAAATCAGGGTAAAGGGAACCGGTGCAAAGGTGCTGCCCATAATGAGCATCATATTCATGTCAGCAAAGGCAAAATACTCGTTGATACCACCAAGGAACAACTGCACGCCAAAGGTCATGCAGGCATAAATGATCATCCACAGCACAAAGGGCCTGTTCTTCATGGTGAACCGGATGGACTTGACCAGATTGACCGACTTGGCACCCGCCGCCTGCTCCTTGGTGGATTTCTCCCGGACCATGAACAGGGGGATCAGCATGGTCAGGGCCAGGGGCAGGGTCATAAGGGCGACGATTCGGACGTTGAACCCATTGAGCAGCATACGTACGACCACATAGCCCAAAATGAAGTAGAGAATGTCGCACACGGACTTGACATTGGAAATCAGCGCACGCTCCCGCTCGGTTTCCACGATTTCGGTAAAGGTGGCGTAGTAGGTGACCATGACCAGGGTATAACAGGTGTAGAACACGCACAGAACCACACCGTAATAGATGGTGTTCAGCAGGGTCACGCCGCTGGGATCAGGCACCACCAAAAACAGCAGGTAGGAAAGCACCAAAGGGATCAGGCCCATGACCAGCGCCGGTCTGCGTCTGCCCCAGCGGGTGCGCAGATTGTCCGTCATGGACGCCAGGGGAATGTCAATGATGCCGTCCAGCACCTTGGCCGCAAAGGCAAAGACGGACCAAAGCGCGGCAATTACCAAATCCTTCTGCACGTAGGTCTGATAGGGCAGCACTTCCAAACTGTCACCGAAACCGCCAATCAGAAGCGCACTGCACAGATAGGAACCCATCATCAGGTTCATCATGTTGATACCCATGCCGGAAATGGCGTAAATCACCATCTGCCAGCGTTTCGTCAGTTTCTTCATTTGTTTACCCCTCTTCCGCAAGCCGCTCAATCAGCTTTCGTTCTTCCTCCAGATCCTTGGAAATCGGTTTTCCCATGTAGTAGGCCGCAACCAGGCCGGGGCCGGCGTTGACGCCGCAGCTTGCGTGTACATCACTGATATAACAAGCCTTGGGGTGGAACCGTTCTTCGATCAGGGCCTTATATTCCGCGGCCTGTTTCGGACGGTTGCTGTGGCCCACAAAGAACACCTGCTCCTCCGGTCGGGTGGCGGTGGCCTCGATATAAGACTGCAGCACGCGCAGAGCGGTGCGTGTTCCCTTCACCTTGGTGATCACCGTGGTCATGCCGTTGGCGTCGAACTCACCGAGAGGCCGCACACCAGCAAGGGTGCCGAAGAATGCCTTGGCATGGGTGATTCGGCCCTTTTTGGCAACGAAGGCCAGATCCTCGTGCCAGCCGGCCTGATGGAAGCAGCTTTTATTGTCCTCCAGCCAGGCGACGGTTTCGTCAAAGCTCATGCCCCGCTCCCGACACAGAGCGGCGTGGACGGCCATCAGGCCAAAACCCGGGCCGAACCGTCTGGAGTCAAAACAATAGATTTTGGCATCGGGATAGCGCTCCAGCACCATGGTCCGTGCCTGCTGGGCAAAAGCGTGGGTCCCGCTCATTCCGCCGGAAAGGGTCATGACCAAAAGAGGCTGCTGCCGCTGGGCATACTCCTCCATGGCGGTGTAAAAGTCGTTTACATTGGGGGGCGCGGTGGTATAGGCCTCGGGCGTCCGCTTCAAATCGCGGTAAAACTCCTCCCGGGTACACCAGTCCCAGGCCGGCATTGCCCGGACCTCCTGCTTATTGGGGGGTATCACATACCCATGCAGCACATGAATGTCGAATTGCTGCTGAAACTCCTCCACCAGGTCACAGGTCACATCTGCCAGGATCGCGAATTTTTCCATACTTAACTCCCCTCTCAATTGGTAAAACACCGCTCTGCAAAGGCGGCAACCCGCGCTTGCACTTCCTCTCCCCCTACGAGATACGCAAGGGTGTGCGCCGCGCCGGAAACTTCAATCAGTTCCTTCTCCGCCGCACAGCTGTCATAGGCCTGCCTGACCCGGTCTGTCGAAACCGTTTCGTCCGCTGTTCCACACAGAAACAGGGCAGGAATTTCACTTTTGGCAAGGCTTTGGGTGGTTTTCTCCCGGATGTCAAAGCCGTGAAACATCTTCATCATAAAGTTAATGTAGGGTGCCAGCAGGCCATAGGGCAGCGAGCGCTTTACGTACTCCCGCTCCAGGGCGTCGCTGGGACTGAGAAACCCGCAGTCCAGCACCATGCCGCACACCCGCTCTCTGCGCTGATTGGCCGAGGCATAGGCCACCGTGGCCGCGCCCATGGAGGTGCCGTACAGCAGCACCCGGGCCTCGGGAACGTTCTGCTGTGCCCAGGTCATCCAGGCGTCCACATCGTAACGCTCCTCCAGGCCGAATAAAACCTGCTTGCCGCCACTTTCGTCGTGACCGCGCTGGCAGACCAGCACAACGTGGTAGCCCTGCTGACACAACTGTGTCGCCTGACAGAAAAAGTTGTTTCGTCCGCTGGCCCCATAGCCGTGGAAGAAGATGACCACACGTCCGTTGCTCCCCGCGTGGTAGTCACCCACCAGCTCGATCCCGTCGTGGGCGGTGGTACTCACACGCTGAAACGGTATGGTGTCAAACTGTCGTATGTAGTCCAATATCTCGGTCGCATAGGCTGCAAACCCGGCCTGCGACAGATCGCGTCGGTCCAGCGGCACAGATGTCTTTCGGACAAAAATCAGAAAATACATCAAAATCGCCGGCGCCGCCACGAACACAATGTAGATCGCAGCAAGGGCCGCCAGCCCATACAAAATCCAGTTCATCGCACCATCCCCGGCTTCCTGTATCCCGACGGCATGAGCCGCGCGGATCGATTTTCATACACGTAGTACCGCACCCGGGCGGACACTTCGCTGCACAGTGCCAGATAGACCGGCTCCCCCACGCTCAGAACGCACGCCGTGGTATCGCCGGCAGCCACGATTTTGTGGGGCAAAAACCGCCCTTCACCCGCCGCCTTGAATTTGCTTTCCTTTCTGGTCCACAAATCCAGCAGCTCGTCCGGCGTTTGGCACAGCTCGCCATCTGCGGTGATTTTGCCCGCCGCGGCACGAAACACGTCCGTATCTGCACCGAATTTGGCAGTAAAGTCGCCTATATGCTCCACATCCACGCCAACCGGGTGGTTGGAAAGGGCAACCACGACACAGTCACGGGTATGGGATATGGAAAAATGGAAGGCCCCGCAGGTCCAGCCCCCAAATCGGGTCTGGCGGAAGGTCAGTTCCTCCGCCCCAATGGAAAAGGAGCGTTGGGCCGCATACTCCAGCACGTTCCACGCCAACTGCCGCTGCACAAGCAGACGGGTATCCCGGGTCTTCTCCAGCGCGCGGCGCCGGGCCGGGGACACAACGGGCTGCAGCACCGGTTCCAGGGGTATGGGGGCAACGTACACATCGCAGATGGGCCGGGTGTTCCAGCGTCTGCGCGCGTCCTCCTCCTGCAGGCTTCTCTTGGTCCCGAACACACACTGGTAGGCAAAGTGTTCGCAGTTGTTGTGGATGAGGTTGTAGCCGCCCTCGCCCAGCCTTGCCCTGGCCAGGCGGACGGTTTCTTCCGGCGCGATCCGTGCCTTCTTCTCCGCCCGGTCCAGCCGGGCCACCTCCACAATTTGGCCGACACAGAATTCGTCTATGGTGGAGGCACACACCCGCACCTCGTCATCCTTGCGCGGGGCGACGGGAGGCAAACCGAACTGGATGACCTCCTCCTCGCTGACGAAGATGCCGTAATGCAGCAGCGCCCCCAGCCGGACGCGCACCATATCCCCCGCCCGACAGGCAGAAGGCAGCCATTTCATTTCAGTGCGCCCTCGATGTAATTCACCACGTCGCCCAGAGTCTCAAAATCGGTGACACCCACGTTTTCAAACTGGATGTCAAAGACCTCCTCAATGGCGATCACGGTGTACAGCATACTGACGGAGGAAAAGCCAAAATCCTCCATCAGGCGGGAGTCCTCGGTAGCGGACTGGATCATCTCGGCGTTGCGGTCATCAGCAGACAGGAGGATTTCCCGCAGTTGTTCAATAATGTCGTTTCTTGTCAGTTGCATTTCTTATATCTCACAATCTTCATACTGGGCGTACGCTCAAAGTCGGTGTCACGAATCACGATCCGGCTGACCCGCTCGTAGGGCAGCAGGGTTTTGTTCACCCGCTCCAGCTCCGCCATGATATAGGCGTTGGGGTCCTCCAAATTCATGGCCGCCAGCTCGGTCATTCTGGGTACGACCTCCAGCGCCAGGAAGTGGGTGCCGGACTCGCTCACGTCCTCAAACACCTGGCTGTCCTGAATGAAAGGCAGGGCGTTGAAGTTGGCCTCCACCACCGCGGGGGATACGTTTTCGCCGTTGGGGAGAATGATGATCTCCTTAATGCGCCCGGTAATGTACAGGAAGCCGTCCTCGTCAATGCGCACCAGGTCGCCGGTTTTGAACCAGCCGTCCTCATAAGCCTGAAGCTCATCCTCGCCCACATAGCCAAGCATCATGTTTTTGCCCTTGAGCCACAGCTCACCGTCCACAAGCTTGTACTCCTGGTTGGGGTACAGCAGGCCCACGGAGTCGGGCTTGGTAATCGTTTCCGGATTGCCGGACACCAGGTTGGCGCTTTCGGTCAGGCCGTAGCCCGGGAACACGGTCACACCCAGCTTGCGGTATTCCTCCAGCAGATAGGGCGGAACGGGGGCGGCGCCACAGATGATGTACTTCAATTCCTCACCCAGCATATTGCGCTTGAACTTCTTGGATAGGGTCAGCGCCATCTCCGCCAGGGCGGGGACCAGCACCAGGATCGTGGGCTTGAACACGGCAATGTCCCGGAACATATCCTTGTTGTTGCGGCAGATGAACAGGGTGCTGCCGGTGTACAGGGAGGTCATCAGGTTGCGGATCAACCCGAACACGTGGGACAGGGGCAGCACCAGCAGATAGCGCTGGCCAAACACCTCGGGGTAGCCATAGCAGCCGTTGAGGGTACCCTGCATCACGGCCCCGTTGGACAGCAGCGCGCCCTTGCTGCGGCCGGTGGTGCCGCCGGTAAACATGATGACACAGGGGTCGTCCGCACCACACACCACGGCGGGAGCGGTTCCCTGGGCGGTGGTGGTCACGTCGATCAGCTCCACATGCTTGGCCTGAGCGGCCGCCACGGCGGTCTTCTCCGCCAGTTGGGGCTGGTAGACCAGCTTACTCAGGCCGAACTTCATGCAGCAGCCGAACACGGTACCCGCATCCAACTGGGCAGGAAGCACCACCGCCACACCACCGGCGGTGGTAACGGCCAAAAACGCCTTTACAAAGTCATAGCTGTTTGCACACAGGATACCCACCTTGGCACCCTTCTCCAGCTTAAGTACCGCGCGGAACGCAGCCGCGTCCGCATCAAGCTGCGCAAAGGAATATTCCTTGCCATCATCTGCAATTGCAATGGACTCGGGAAATTCACGCACCACACTCTGCCACATTTGGGTCACGCAGTCGTAGCTGCGAAGCTTTGCCCACACCTCGTCGGTAGTGTATTTGCGGAACCCCTGCGCCGTTGTCATACTCATCGTTTTTCCTCCTGTTCCAGACTGCATCGAAGCATCTCTTCTTTTTCGTACAGAATTCGGGTCAGTTCTTCAATCTGTTTCATGGTAGGCTTTTCCCCATAGAGCTTTTTGATGTCAACCGCCTCGCCCACCATGATTTGAATTCGCTGGTACCAATGCTTTCGTTTCTTGAAGTACATGGGGATAATGGGCGCGCCGCCCTTCATGGCCATCAAAATCATGCCGGATTTCAGGGTCTGCATAGGTCCGCCGCCCTGCTCGTTCACATGCCCCTCCGGGAACATGGAAACCAAATGCCCGGCTTTTAGATGGGCCGTGATCTCGCGAAAGGAATTCATGCCAAAGTTCTCCCGGTCAATGGGAATGCACAAAAACCGGTCTAGCAACCATCCGGCCCGGGTTTCAAACAGCTCCTTCAGGCAGATAAACCGATGCCGGCGATACCAAACGGTGTACATCATGATCATGGGGTCTATCAAACCCACATGATTTGCGATCAACAGCGCGCCGCTGCGAATTCGCTTGCGGGCCGCCGGCGTTTCATACCGGATCTTCGGTCTGTGGAACAGCAGCCCCGGTATCACGCCGGTCACAATGGCAAAATCGTAAAACAGATAGGGAAACAGACTGCGCTTTTCATAAGGCTTGTTCATGAAGCTTCTTCTCCAGTTCCATAATGCGCGAGCGCAAAATCTCGGTCGCCTGTGCAATCGTTTCTTTTTCCGGCTGCGCCTCGTCCACAAGGTCGTTCAGCCGCATGGGGGCGCCGATAATCACCTTCGCCCGGGCCCGGCAGAAATATTCCCCGCTTGTATACACGGGAATGACCGTGGCCCCGGTCTGCAGGGCAAGCCACGCAGCGCCGGTTTTGAACGCCAGCGGCCGCGACTCCCCTTCTTTGGGCAGGCGTCCCTCGGGAAACACGCCCACGACGCCGCCCCGCTCCAAAATGCGGGCCGAGCGGGTGATGAAGCCGAAATCAAAGGCATTCCGGTCCACACGGATGCCCCCCATGCACCGCAGGAACAGGCCCAGCACCGGCCGCTCAAACAGCAGCTCCGCCATTTGAAAGCGCAGGGTCCTGAAGGGAAACACAAACAGCCAGATCGCGTAGTCCCACACCGAGGTGTGGTTTGAGATGAGGATGGCAGACCCCTTGATGTGCCTGTCCTGCATTCCTTTGTCGTCATAGAAAATACGCGTGCGGAACAGAACCTTCTGCACCGGCCATCCGGTCACCTTTGTAAACAGGTTGAACAGTTTAATCCACATACTCTACCGCTTCTTTGATCCACTGATATATGGCCCGGACCGAGTGCAGGGCCGGCTCACCATCCAGGGGGATGGTGACGGAAAACTCCTGCTGCATCTGGGCGATCATGGCAAAATACTCCAAACTGGAGCCACCCTCGTCCAAAAAGAAGTCGCTGTCCCCGGCAATCTCCTCCGCAGGCCTGTTCAGGGCCAGGGCAAACATATCCCGGATCTGCAGCCACAGAGCATCCGTTTCTTCCTCCCGCTCCCCACGGTTGTCCCGACAGACAGGGTGCAGACTCCCCTGCTCCAGCTCCCGGCGCAGGCGGCGGCGATTGAGTTTGAATTCCTCATCTTTCAGCAGCGGGTCGGATATAAACAGCAGGCGGTTGATTTGGCTGCTCAGGTGCAGCGCCTCGATCTGCGCCCGCAGATCCCGCTCCAGCCTGTCCAGGGTTTCCGCCGTTGTCCGCCTCACCGAAATAAGCAGCGTCGTTTTCTCCCCACCCACAAGGCAAAGGCTGCCGGCGCCGGGTGCGCTCAGCTGCCGCTCGATCAGGTTGGGGTTCAGGTTTTCCCCGTCCGCAGTCACGATTAAATCGTCACTGCGGCCAAGGAGCCGATACCGGCCACCCACACATTGGGCAAGGTCACCCGTGTCAAACCAATCGCCGGACCGGGTAACGACTCCGTTTTGGATGATGTACTTTGCAACGCTTTTCCCCCGGACCTGCAGGTGACCATTGTCCCCGATACGGTACTCCACGGAGGAAAGAGGCTTGCCGATAAAGCCGGCGTTTCGGACCTTTTTCCTGTTGCTCAGCTCCACCGAGGTGATACCCAGCTCCGTCATGCCGTAGCCGTTTGCAAGATGGTACCCAACGGCGTTAAAAAACTCCAAAGCTTGAGGCGCTATCATGCTACCTCCGGTGATCATAAACTGCACGCTTTCACCGAACAGGTTTTCTCTGACCTGACGGAAGGCAGCGCGGCAAAACCAGTTGCCCAAAACAGGCACATCGCCCATCACGCGGCACAGACCAAGCCCCCGCTCAAACCGGGCGCAGGTCTTCTCCCCCCGGCCTTTTATGGTGTGCATGGCCTGCTGCCAGACGGTTTCCCAAAACAGAGGCACCGCAAAAATATGGGTGACCTTGTGCCGGCGAATGGTGTTGAGAATGGTCTGCGGTGCCATGTCGTTGAGCTGCACAAAGGTGCGGGAGAAAAAGGCAAACCAAATGTAGACCGCAACCAGCCCGAATATGTGGTAGAGGGGCAGAAACAGCAGCAGCTTGAGCTGTCCGTCATAATGCCGGGCCATCTGTTTGCTGCGGCGGATCACGTCCCAGCTGTTTTTCACCTGATAGTAGAATTCCTCCGCGCTGTAGGCGCATATCTTCAAATTCTCCGTCGTGCCTGACGACATCAACAGAATTTCCGTGCCAAACTCCCCCTCCACAGGCACGTCCTGCAAAGCCGGGATGTCTTCCGGTGCAATGGTGGGAACGGAGAAAGTTTTTTCGCCGGAAATGACCGCGGCCGCGCCGCTGCTTTCCAAAGCGTGTTCCAAAAGGCCGTCCGACAGGCGCAGGTTCATCAGCAACGGCCGGTACCCACAGCGCAGCAAGGCCCAAAACAGCTCGATCCAGTCAAGTCCGTTTGGCGCGTGCAGACCGACCACACTCCCCGCGGGGATATGACTCAGCACGGCCTTCATCCCCGCCGCCCGGGCCAAAATCGCCCGGTGCGCCTGGTCGTAGGTGGTGACGGTGATTTTGTACCCCTCACTCTTCTCGTAGAAAATGTTTTCCCTCTCGGAAAACATCAGCTCGAACAGGGAGGCAAAGGAACGATCCATGGCTTCAAACCGGGCCAGCTTGGCACGGACGAACGCATCTATCGTGGTGTATCCCCCCACATTTTTCAGTCCCATCGTCCTCACCGCCAAACTGTTTCCCGTCCAACCGTCGTCCCGGAAAACGCAAATCTTGTCGAATTATACACTTTTTGAGTATACCACAACCCCCGCCGCAATGCAACAAATATCAAGCAGAAAATTTCCCCATTTCCCCATCGTAACCCCTTTGGCCACAGTGGGTTCAAGGCGTCAAGACCGTTGTCCGAATGTCCAACTGTACATTTTGTCGAAAAAAAGCAGTTTGTTCCGCAAAAAGCCTTGCAGTGACGCCCTTTAGGGTGTACAATAAGCTGTATTATGCCCTCGTATACGAAAATATCCGTTTTTCCCGCAAAAAGCACCGGGATAACCCACAACACTTCCCCCGACCCAAAGGCAAAATCAGCATCTTTTCTCAAAGGAGTTCGGTAATATGAGATGTCAGTTCTGCGGCAGAGACTCCCAGCGCCGCCACCAAAATGTATGCCCCTTTTGCGGCCGACCCACATTTGTTCCTCAGGCACCCCCTGTCTATCGGCCGGTCCAGGCTCCCCATGTAACTGTTCCTCAGCAGGCAGTTCCTCAACAGGTTCCCCCTCAGCAGGTGGCTCCTCAGCAGGTCCCTCCTCAGCAGGTTCCTCCTCAGCAGGTTCCTCCTCAGCAGGTTCCTCCTCAGCAGGTTCCCCCTCAGCAGGTTCCCCCTCAGCAGGTTCCCCCTCAGCAGGTTCCCCCTCAGCAGGTTCCCCCTCAGCAGGTTCCCCCTCAGCAGGTTCCCCCTCAGCAGGTTC
>SVLO01000008.1 GCA_015067885.1 Oscillospiraceae bacterium
CGGTTAAGAAGAATGAAAGAAAAGAAAGAAAAGGAGAATACGTATGGATATTCTGCAAAGCCTGATTTGGCTGCTTGCCGGCGTTGGTGTGTTTATTGTCGGCATGAATTTTTTGAGCGACGCCCTTGAAAAGTCTGCCGGTGAGGGAATGAAGCGGCTGCTTGGCCGCATCAGCAACAACCGCCTTTCCGGCGTAGGCATTGGCGCGGGTGTTACCGCGATCATTCAAAGCTCTTCCGCTACCTCGGTCATGGTCATCGGTCTGGTCAATGCCGGCGTTATGACGCTGATGCAGGCCACGCCCATTATTATGGGTGCCAATATCGGCACCACGATAACCGGTGTTCTGGTGGCATTAAAGAACGATTACTTTGATATGCTGATGTATCTGTTCGCCTTTGCGGGCGTGATGCTTGGCTTCTTCAAAAAGGAAAAAATCAAGCTGGCGGGTCTGCTGTGCAGCGGTTTGGGCCTGATTTTTGTGGGTCTGAACATCATGAGCAGCGAGCAGGCCTTTGGAAATCCGCTGATCGAAACCATGTTTGAAGGCATTTTCGCGGCGATCGGTTCTCCGCTGCTTTTGATTCTGATCGGTGTGCTGTTTACCGCCCTGATCCAGAGTTCCTCTGCGGCCACCGGTGTTGTCATCACTATGGTGGGCACCGGGGTTTTGTCTTTGGACCTTGCTCTGTTTATTGTGCTTGGTGCCAACATTGGTACCTGTGTGACCGCGCTGTTGGCCTCGGTGGGTGCAAACGCAAACTCCAAGCGCGTGGCGCTGATCCACTTTATGTTTAACGTGATCGGCACGGCAGTTTTTGCGGTGATCATTTGGATTTTCAATGAGCCGATAGTGAACCTGTTGGTTTCCTTCTTCCCCGGAACTGATCCCATGTCGCTGCAGATGCGGGTTTCCGCCTTCCACGTAATTTTTAATGTAACGACCACGGTCGTCCTGCTGGCATTTGTACCTCAGCTGGTCAAACTCTCCCAGCAGATCATTAAGGATAAGAAAACCGAACACACGGTGCGCACACTCAAATATGTGGATGACCGTCTGCTGAGTGCGCCGTCTGTTGCCCTGATGCAGGTGAAGAAAGAAATGGACTATATGTTCACTCTGGTAGAGGAGAACATCGCCCTTTCTTTTGCGGATGACCTTGCAAACGGTGAGAAGATTGCGGAAAATGAGGCGACCATTGACTTTACCAACGGTGCGCTGACACGATTCCTGATCAAGCTTTCGGCAGTTGTGGAGCAAAGCGACGAGCGTGTGATCGGTGCCTATTTCCACGTGCTGAACGATCTGGAGCGTGTTGGTGACCACGCTGAAAACTTCTATGAGATCGCGGCGGAAATGGCTGCCAAAAAATTCAGCTTCTCCGAAACGGGACGCAGCGGTGTTGAGAAAATGCGCGGTTTGGTCATGCAGATGCTGGCCCTTGCCAAGGATGTGTTTGACAACCTGAACCGGGACAGACTGCCGGAGCTGTCTGCGTTGGAAGATGCCATCGACGGGATGAAAAAAGAGCTTACGGCCCACCACTTTGCGCGCCTTGCTGACGGCAACTGCAATATGGAGGTCAGTCCCTATTTTTCCTCCATCGTGGCCGGCCTTGAGCGTGTGGCAGACCATCTGGTAAACGTTGGCTACAGTATTGTAAGTCCCATTGGCTCTCAGAAGAATTAAACGATAAAAAGGCGGCAGAGAGGATATCCTCTCTGCCGCCTTTTAAGTCGTAATTATTACTTCTCGTTCTTGTAGATTTCCTTGAAGTACTTGTAGGTGTCCACCTTCAGCTCGCCGCAGGCGGCCTCGTCACAGGCCACGATGCCATCGGGATGCATCTGCAGGGCGCTGATGGTCCAGGCGTGATCCACGCCGCCCTCCACGCAGTGCTTCAGGGCGCGGGCCTTGTTGTGGCCGCTGATGAGCAGCAGCACCTGCTTGGAGTCGCACACGGTGCCGACACCCACGGACAGAGCGGTCTTGGGCACCTTGTTGGGGTCGTTGTCGAAGAAGCGGGAGTTGACGATCAGGGTATCCTCGGTCAGGGCACGTACGCCGGTGCGGGAGACCAGGGAGGTAAAGGGCTCGTTAAAAGCGATGTGGCCGTCCACGCCGCTGCCGCCCAGGAACAGGTCGATGCCGCCGTAAGAGGCGATCTTGTCCTCGTAGCGCTGGCACTCGGCCTCCAGATCGGCGGCCATGCCGTTGAGGATGTTGATGTTCTCGGCAGGGATGTCGATGTGGTTGAAGAAGTTGTCGTGCATGAAGTACCAGTAGCTCTGGTCGTGTTCACGGGGCAGGCCCACGTACTCGTCCATGTTAAAGGTGACCACGTTCTTGAAGGTGACCTTGCCGGCCTTGTTCATCTCGATCAGGCGCTTGTACACGCCGAGAGGGGAGGAACCGGTGGGCAGACCAAGGATGAAGGGGCGAGCCTCGGTGTGGTTGTTGATGGCGTCGGCAATATGCTGGGCAGCCCAGGCGCACATCTGGTCGTAGTCGTTTTTAATAATCAGCTTCATGGTAATTCACTCCTAATTAAATATTTGGGACAATCCCATTCTCCTATACCGGGGATTATTATACGCCTGTTTTTGGCGTTTGTCTATTGTTTTTTGGTTAAGCGGCGGAGGAAAATACGTGAAAATAGGGTTGATTTTATCAGAAAAACCAAGTATATTCTATATATGATAGGAGGGTTGTGCCATGAAGAAACAACGCAATTTGTTGGCCTTTGACCTGGGCGGCAGCAACGGTCGCGCCATTTTGGGCCGTTTCGACGGCGAAAAGCTTGAAATGACCGAGCTGCACCGCTTCGAAAACCACTACATCGAGATGAACGGCGTGTTCTACTGGGACATCGCCTATCTCTATGACCAGCTTAAGCAAGGCCTGATTGCCTTTAAGCAGGGTGGCTACGGCGAGCTGGACAGCTTCGGTATCGACACCTGGGGCGTGGACTACGGTCTGCTGGACAAAAACGGCCACCTGGTCGGTCTGCCTCGTTCCTATCGCCTGGGTGTGCAGGCGGATATCGACGCTGTGAAGGAGAAAATTCCCGCCGACGTGCTGTACGCCCGCAGCGGCATTGATACCACCCTGACCTTCAACACCCTGTATCAGCTCTACCGCCGCAAGCGGGAGGGGGATGCGGCGCTGGAGGTGGCGGAAAAGCTGCTGCTGACGCCCGATTTGCTGGGTTACTTTTTGACCGGCGCGGTGGGCGCGGAGTACTCCATCGCAACCACCACCCAATTGTACGACCCCACCGCCAAAGATTGGGACTGGGCGACCATTGACGAGCTGGAGTTGCCCCGGCACATTTTCCCCAAGATCGACCCCACCGGCACCATTCGCGGCCATCTGCGGCCGGAGCTGTGTGAGGAGCTGGGCCTGAATCCCGCCGCCTTCGTGGCAGTGGGCAGCCACGATACCGCCTCCGCCGTAGCGGCCATCCCCGGCAAGGGCAACTTTGCTTTCTGCTCCTCCGGGACCTTCTCTCTGGTGGGTACGGAGACCGAGCAGGCCGTCCTGTCCGACACCGCCCGGGATGAGGGTATCTCCAACGAGGGTACCATTCAGGGTGGTTTCCGCCCCCTGCGCACCATCATTGGTCTGTGGGTCATTCAGGAATGTCGCCGTAACTGGCAGCAGGCCGGAAAGAATTACAGCTGGGACGAGATCGTGGAGCTGGCCAAGCAGGCCGAGCCTCTGCGCTCCGTCATAGACATGGACGCCCCGGAGTTCTACGCCGGCGGCGACATGGTGCAGGCCATCAAGGATTTCTGCAAGCGCACCGACCAGCCTGTTCCCGAGACCGACGGTCAGGTGGCCCGCTGTGTGTACGAGTCCCTGGCCCTGAAGTACCGCCTGGCGCTGGAGGGGCTGGAGCGCATGACCGGCAAGAGCATCGACTCCATGAACATCGTGGGCGGCGGCTCTCGGAACAAGCTGCTCAATCAGATGGCTGCCGACGCCACCGGTCGCCCTGTGACCACCGGCCCCGTGGAGGGTGCCGCCATGGGCAACCTGCTGGCCCAGGCCAAGGCCCTTGGCGACATTGCCGACATGGACGCCCTGCGCGAGGTCGTGCGCAAGAGCGAAGCGGTGGAGACCTATCAGCCCGATCCCACCCCCGAGTGGGAGGCGGCCTATCAAAAGCTGACCACATTTTTGAAATAAGGAAATAAGGAGAGAGAAGAAATGAGTATTGACATGACAAAATGGTGTGACCTGGCCAAGCAGAACGTCCACAACCGTCCCGCCGGCACCGGCCGTATGGCGGGCAAGATCGTCGTCGTTACCGGCGCCGCCCAGGGCTTTGGCAAGGGCATTGCTGAGGAACTGTACAACGAGGGTGCCAGCATCGTCATCGCAGACATGAACCTGCCCCTGGCCGAGCAGGTTGCCAAGGAGATGGGCGAGCGGGCCGTTGCCATCGCTGTCAACGTCTCCGACGAGGAGAGCGTGGCCCAAATGGTGGGCAAGACCGTGGAGGTCTTTGGCGGCATCGACCTGATGCTGGCCAACGCCGGCGTGGTCCGTTCCGGCCCCCTGGCCACCTTCGAGAAGAAGGACTTTGACTTCGTCACCAACATCAACTACACCGGCCTGTTCCTGTGCTGCAAGTACGCCGCCATCATCATGCAGGCCCAGCACGAGGCCGACCCCGAGGCTATGTTTGACATCGTGGCCGTGTCCTCCAAGTCCGGCCTGGAGGGTTCCAACAAGAACTTTGCCTACGCCGGCTCCAAGTTCGGCAGCATCGGCCTGGTGCAGAGTTTTGCCCTGGAGATGTGCGAGTACGGCGTGAAGGTCAACGCCGTGTGTCCCGGCAACTACCTGGACGGCCCCCTGTGGAGCGACCCCGAGCGCGGCCTGTTCGTGCAGTATCTGAACGCCGGCAAGGTACCCGGTGCCAAGACTGTGGAGGACGTGCGCCGCTTCTACGAGGCCAAGGTACCCCTGAACCGCGGCTGCCTGCCCATCGACGTGGCCCGTGCCGTTATGTACTGCGTGGAGCAGAAGTACGAGACTGGTCAGGCCATCCCCGTTACCGGCGGTCAGGTCATGCTCAACTGATAGGGTGGCCCCATGATCGACATTGAAATTCTGAATAAACTGAACGCCCCCACGGCGAAGGAACGGCTGGCCAACCTCAAGGCCATTCTGCCCACCACCCAGTTCCCGCCGGAGGTGCCTGAGTACATCAACAACCACATCCATACCACCTATTCTTTCTCGCCCTATTCGCCCACGGCGGCGGTCTACGCCGCCCGGATGGAGGGCCTTTGCACCGCCGGCATCATCGATCACGACTCCATCGCCGGCGCCCGGGAGTTTTTGGCGGCGGCGGAGCTGATCGGTATGCCCGTCACCATCGGTATGGAGTGCCGCATCTCTATGGACGGCACCCGGCTGGAGGGCCGGCGCACCAACAATCCCGATCAGGTTGGGGTCAGCTACATGACCATTCAGGGCGTACCCCACCATCAAATCGATCGGCTGGACGAATTCTTCCGCCCCTACCGTGAGGCGCGCAACCGACGCAACCGGCTGATGATCGACCGCATCAACGCCATGCTGCCCGAGTTGGAGCTGGACTTCGACCGGGACGTGCTGCCCCTGTCCCTGGGCCATGAGGGCGGCGGTGTCACCGAGCGGCACCTGATGTACGCCCTGGCCCTGAAGCTGACCGAGAAGGTGGGCAAGGGCAAGGCCATGGTGGAAAAGCTGGGTCAGGTGGGTATGACCCTGTCCGACAAGCAGAAGGCGCAGATGATGGATCTGGAGTACCCCTTCTACGAGTACGACCTGCTGGGTATTTTGAAAGGTACCTTCGTTCCCGCCGTCTATGTGGACGCCACCGACGAGTGTCCCAAGCTGCCCGACGTGGTGGCCCTGTGCAAGGAAGTAGACGCCACCCTGTGTTACGCCTACCTGGGCGACGTGGGCAACAGCGTTACCGGCGACAAGAAGGCGCAAAAGTTCGAGGACGACTACCTGGAGGACGTGTTCCTCTGCCTGCGGGAGGAGGGGGTCCGGGCGGTGACCTATATGCCCACCCGCAATACTCCCGGGCAGTTGGAGCGCCTGCGGGGTCTGTGCGATGAGTACGGTATGTTCCAAATCTCCGGTGAGGACATCAACTCCCCCCGGCAGAGCTTTGTTATCCGCGCCATGGAAAATCCGCTGTTTGCAAACCTCATCGACGCCACCTGGAAACTCATCGAGCATGAGAAGACCTGGCTGGAGAAATGTCCCTGTTAATTGCATAAATGAAACCGAGGGAGGATACGATTTCGTATCCTCCCTCGGTTTATGTTTATATACGGCGAAGCTGACACAGGGGTGTTTGTCCGGGGGTCAGAACAGCATAGCTGCCGCGGTCCCGGATGCTGCCGGGGTTGACCACCCAAAGGCCGTCCTCCAATTGCTCGCAGTGGGGGACATGGGTGTGGCCGAACAGAACCACGTCCGCCTGACACTGCCGGGCGGCGTAGATGGCGGCGCGGTAGCCGCCTTTTACGTTCCAAATGTGTCCGTGGGACATGAGTACCTTGACCCCGGCGTAGGTGACCAAACGCTGAAGCGGGGTGGTAACGAAGCCGTCGCAGTTGCCGGGGACTCCGGTTATGGGCAGATTGGGGTACTCCTGCTCAAGCAGTTGGGCGTCCCGCTCCAAATCACCCAAATGGATGACGGAATCGGGCCGTTCCAGCTCGACGGCCTGACGCATTCCGCTCAACGCGCGGTGGGAATCGGAAAAAACCAATATGTTCATCAGGTAACCTCCGGGTCAAACAGGCATATACTGGGTTGAAGCAAAGAATGGGGGGGATCGAAATGAACAACATTCCGCAGGATATGGGACAAATGGCGAAATTATTGGGGAACAGCGGCGCGGTCAAACAACTGCTGCAGAGCGAGGACACCAAGCGCATGATGCAACTGCTGCAGGGACAGGGGAGCGTGCAGAGTGCGGCACAGGCCGCCGCGAAAGGGGACAGCACCCAGCTTATGGGTATGATGCAGCAACTGATGCGCAGTCCGGAGGGGGCGCAGCTGGTGGAGCGGATCACAAAGAAAGTCCAGGAAAACGGACTCTGATTGGAGGTGGCCCCATGGGTGGTGGCTTTGAGGAAAAACTCAATGCGATCCTTGGTGACAAAAATGCCATGGGGCAGATCATGGCGCTGGCTCAATCTCTGTCCGGAGCGCAGCAACAGCAGACAGACGAGGCTGCAGCAGGGTGCGATGGGTATGTCCCTGTGGAGGAAACCGACTGCCATGAAGGGCGTGGGCCGGATGTGGGAAACTTGCTGAATTCGGTTGACCCCGCCATGCTGCAGCTGGGTCTGCGTTTGGTACAGGAGTATAACCGAAGTGACAACGATGCGGTTGCGTTGCTAAGCGCCCTGCGCCCATTTGTGAAGCCGAGCCGATATGCAAAGCTGGACCGGGCGGCACGGGCAGCAAAGCTCTCCGGAGTGGTACGAATCATGCTGAATATGCTGAAGGAGAGCCGGGGGATGCAGGATGTATAATCGTTACATACCGGAAAGCGGACAGGAACCCTTTGCCGCTGATGCCGAGGTTCGGGGTGTGGATGGGGGAGAGGGCCTGTCCGGAATCGGTCAGCGGCTGTTCCGGCAACTTGGAATTTTGCCCGAAGGTTTTGGCTCGGGGATGCAAAATGCCGGCATTGCCGGCATTTTGAAAGGATTTGGACTGGAAGCCTTGGACAGCGGTGACATCCTGCTGATGTTGATTTTATTGCTGATTTTTTTAGAGGGTGACAACACAGAGCTTGTCATCACCCTTGGGCTGATGCTGTTACTGGGTGGGGAAGAAAATCAAACAGAGTGAAGGACGGTTCCGTCCGGCAAGGCAAAGCGAATGTTTGAAGGGCAAGGGGTGGTGACAGGGTAGGTGGCGTTGACAGACAAGACCACCTGTTCGCCCTTGACCGTTTCCGCCGCCACCAACAGACCGGTATCCACGCTGACCCAGTATCGCTCCAAATAGCCAAGGGTGTCTACGGTGGTTTCCACATAGATACAGGGGTGTTCCCCATAGGCGCCATAACCGGCATCGTGGATGCGCTCGGCAGGGAGATCCAGCACATCCTCGTAGGTGGGGATGCGCTGGGAAAGGTCGGCGTTGAGCGTGCTTTCGGGTGCGGTCATGTAAGTGACGCTGCCGGAGTACCAATAGTGCTGGGTGGCCCCGTCGGATAAGCTATAGCGAATTGCGCCGGAGGGCAGCACGACCCGGGAGTAAGTATAGCCGTCATCCACCCACGTTTGGGCCGAGGTGACAGAGGAGCCGTCGTCCCAAAAGGTCTGCGCGGTCAACTGCCGATGGTAGCTGTCGATGCGATCAAGGGAGGCGATGACAGCCTGTACAGTGTCGGTGGAAACCTCAATGCGCTGTGCGTGCTGGTCGCCGGTCAAATCCGTGCTGCTGTCCGGCTGTATGGCAGGCAAGGTGACCCCGGAGGTTTGGGCTGAATAAATGCTGTAGGCAAAGCTGCCAAGTACGGCCAAAACCACAATCAGCGCAATCAGCACCGCCACGCGGGTGCGCTTGTTCTGTTCCAAGGTCGGCACCTCCTTCGCAGGGAAAAATCGTTAAGGATCGAAAGGCTCCGGCGGGTCATTGCGCAGACCGAAATGCCAAAGAATGGCATCCACGGTGCGGCGGCAGGCGTGTCCGTCGCCGTAAGGGTTGACGGCGTGAGCCATGCGGGCGTAAGCGTCGGGGTCGGACAGCAGAGTGGAGGCCATGGAGAAGATGTCCTCCTCCTCCACGCCGGCCAGCCGGACCGTGCCGGCGGCAACGGCCTCGGGTCGTTCCGTTTCCCGGCGCAGGACAAGCACGGGCTTGCCCAAAGCGGGCGCCTCCTCCTGCAGACCGCCGGAATCGGTCATGACCAGGTGGCAGCGTGCCATCAGATTGTGCATTTCGTCCACAGCGATGGGGTCAATGAGGTGAATTCGCTCGTGGTTGCCCAGGTACTGCTTCGCTGCCTGCTGCACAATGGGGGACAGGTGGACGGGGTAGACCAGCTCCACCTCGGGGAAGGCGTCTGCAATACGGCGCAGGGCGGTCATAATGTTGGTCATGGGCTGGCCGTAATTTTCGCGGCGGTGGCAGGTGACCAGGATGACTTTTTGGCTTACATAATCCAGGCGGTTAAGGATCTCGGTAGCAAAGTGATAATCCTCTTTGACCGTGGTCTGCAGTGCGTCAATGACCGTGTTTCCGGTGAGGAAAACACCGCCGGTGATGTTCTCGCGGGCCAAATTATCGCGATTGGCCACCGTGGGGCAGAAGTGCAGATCCGCGATGCAGCCCACCATCTTGCGGTTCATCTCCTCAGGGAAGGGGGACCACTTGTCGTAGGTGCGCAGGCCGGCCTCCACATGGCCCACGGGGACCTGGTGGTAGAAGGCGGCCAGTGCGCCGGCAAAGGTGGTGGAGGTATCGCCGTGGACCAAAATCAGGTCGGGTTTCACCTGCTCCAACACCTCGTCCATGCCCAGCAGGGTTTTGGAAGTAATGGTGGACAGAGTTTGGCGTGGCTGCATAATATCCAGGTCAAAATCGGGCTTGCGGCCGAAAATTTCCAGCACGGAGTCCAGCATTTGACGATGCTGGGCGGTGACGCAGCACAGGCTGTTGATTTCTGGGCGACTGTCCAGTTCCTGGACCAGGGGACACATCTTGATGGCCTCGGGCCGGGTACCAAAGATCGTCATAACTGTAATTTGTTTCATTTGTCGGACACATCCTCCTCGCCGAAAAACGGCTCGTTATCATGGTAGCCGGAATGATGGTGCTTGCGATGGGTGAACAGCCACCAACCCACCGCACCGGCCACACACAGGGCCAACAGAATCAGCATGGCGCGCAGTTCGCCGCTGGTGGTCAACACCACAGCGGACAGACCCAAAATCGCGCTGATGACGTACAGCACGGCTACAGCCTGCTTTTGCGAGAAACCCATATCAATGAGCTTGTGATGCACATGGCTGCGGTCGGGGGTCATGGGGGATTTACCGTGGGATACCCGCCGTACGATGGCGGAACAGGTGTCGAACAGGGGCAGACCCAGCATCAGGAAGGGGACTGCGAAGGAAATGATATTATACAGCTTAAACAGACCGTTGATGGAGGTCACCGCCATCACAAAACCCAGGAAGGTGGAACCCGTGTCGCCCATAAAAATCTTGGCGGGATTGGAGTTATAGGGCAGGAAACCAAGGCAGGCACCGGCCAGGGCGGCCATAATGATGGCCACGTCCGGCTCAGCCACGCACAGGGCGATGACCAGCATGGTCAGGGCGCTGATGGAGGATACGCCGCAGGCCAGACCGTCCAAACCGTCGATGAGGTTGACGGCATTGGTGATGGCAACGATCCAAAGCACGCTGACCGGAATAGACCAAATACCCAGCTCCCAAATGGGGTCAGAACTGAAAATGTTGGGGTTGGAAAGAATGGTAATGCGGTTGCCGGAGGCAACGACGATCAGTGCGGCAATGATTTGCACGGCAAACTTCAGCTTTGCGCCCAAAGCGTAAATGTCATCAAAAATACCCAGCACCACGATGATCACACTGCCCAGCAGCAGACCGCGCATTTGGGTCTCGGCCGGGATACAGATGATCACACTGAGCAGAAAACCCAGGAAGATGGCCAAACCGCCCATGCGGGGAATGGGGTGCTTGTGCATACGGCGGCCGTCCTTGGGTACGTCCACGGCGCCGATTTTGAAGGCCAAATTCTTGACCACCGGGGTGGTCACGTAGGAAATCAAAAGGGCAATAACAAGGGCGGCAATGACCCATTTGATGGTTCCCATATCAACTTGCAGCATGAGAAACTCTCCTTTTATACCGCGCCAAACTTGGGTCAGCGGGCAACAAAGCCGATTTTTTTATACACCTTGCGCAGAGTTTTATTCGCCACATAGGAGGCTTTCTCGGCGCCTGTCTTGTACACGTTTTCCAAGTATGCCTTGTCGGCCAGGATGCGGGTGGCCTCCTCCCGGATGGGACGCAGGCACTCCACCACGGCGTCGCCCACGGCGGGCTTGAACTTGCCGTAGCCGCAGCCGGCGAACTCAGCCTCGATCTCGGGGTAGCTCTTACCGGTGATGGCGGCGTAAATGCTCATCAGGTTGGCCACGCCGGGCTTGGTGGCGGGGTCAAAGCGCACGCAGTTTTCGCTGTCGCTGTCGGTGATAGCGCGCTTGAACTTGCGCTGGATATCCTCCGGCTTTTCCATCATGAAGATGCAGCCCTCGGGAATGGACTTGCTCATCTTGCTGTCCGGGGCGTTCAGGCTCATGACCCGGGCGCCGGTCTTGGGAATGTAAGGCTCGGGGATCTTGAACACGTCGCCGTAGACGTGATTGAACCGCTGGGCGATGTCGCGGGTCAGCTCGCAGTGCTGCTTCTGATCCTCACCCACGGGGATGAAGTCCGGCTGGTAGAGCAGGATGTCGGCGGCCATGAGGGAGGGGTAGGCGAACAGGCCGGCGTTGATGTTGTCCTGATGCTTGGCGGACTTATCCTTGAACTGAGTCATGCGGGACAGCTCACCAAACATGGTGTAGCACTGCAGCACCCAGCCCAGCTCCGCGTGCTGAGGCACGTGGGACTGGATGAACAGGGTGTTTTTCTCCGGGTCCAGACCGCAGGCAATGTAGAGGGCCAACTGCTCCAGGGTGCGGCGGCGCAGGTCGGCGGGAGTTTGCCGCACGGTGATGGTGTGCATATCGGCCATGAAGTAGTAATTATCAAATTCCTCCGTCCGCTCCACCCAGTTTTTGATGGCGCCCAGGTAGTTGCCAAGGTGCAGGTCGCCGCTGGGCTGGATACCGGACAGCATAACTTTCTTTTCGTCCATTGTGATGGCTCCTTTGCAAATGTGTGCGCACAGGCACATATAATATCAAAATATTTTACCACGCAATGGCTGCAAAGGCAACAAATTTATGTTATAATACATTAGAAAAAAGGAGGTGGGGACTTGGCGTGGTACGTCTATATCCTGCGTTGCGGGGATGGGACCTTATACACCGGCAGTACGGATAATGTGGAAAAACGGCTGGCCGCTCACCGGGCGGGGAAGGGCGCGAAATACACTCGGGGGAGAGGCCCGCTGGAGCTTGCCTATTCCGAGCAGCTGCCCGACAAGTCTGCCGCCCTGCGGAGAGAGTACGAAATCAAGCAGCTGACCCGGCAGGAGAAATGGCGGCTGTGTCAGCAGATGTAACGCGCGAAAGGGAAACAGAAACGATGAAAAAATGTTTGTGCGGCCTTATGGCCGCGGTGCTGTTGGCGGGTACGGTCCTTGCCGCCAACCACACTTGTCCCGCTGCGGCCATGACCGACGTGGCCCATGACGCATGGTACCACACGGCGGTGGACTGGGTGCTGTCCAACGGTGTAATGAGCGGCTTTGGCGCCAGTCGCTTTGGTCCCGATGCAACCCTCACCCGGGCGCAGGTGGTCCAGGTGCTTTACAACAAAGAGGGACAGCCGGCGCTTAACGGTGCGGCGCACAGCTTTTCCGACGTGCCTGTCAATCAGTGGTACAACAATGCTGTGACTTGGGCCAGCAGCCGTGGCATCGTCAGCGGCTATGGCGGCGGTGTGTTCAAACCCGATGACCCTGTCACCATTGAACAGGTGTTTGTCATCCTGTGGAATTACGAGGGAAATCCTCCCCTTACCGGAGATGCCGATGCCGTGGGTCCCCACTCGGAATGGGCGGGCAACGCCATCGGCTGGGCGCAGGCGACCGGCCTAATGGATAATATGCCCTTTGATCGAGTTACCGACCCTGCCAGCCGCGCCCAAACGGCGCAGATGCTGATGAATCTTGCACGAAGCTAAATAAAAAACGGAGCCGCCGCAGGACCTTTGTCCCGTGGCGGCTCCGTTTTTCAGTTCATGGGAAGTCCGGTGCCGGACCAGACCGGCTGTGCGGGCAGTGCGTCGTAAGACTCCTGCAGGGGGGAGAGGGGCAGCGCCTCCGGGTCCACCGGCTTGGGTGCGCCGAGGGTGAGGGAATAGCCGTCCAGAATGGCGCCGGTCTCGCCCTCAATGGGTGTTTCGTGGTCGATGGTGACGGTGTCACCAACATTGACCGTAACAACGTCGCGATTTTGGGCGGCGGAAATGGCGTAGAACACGTCACCACCATCCAAGCGCAGGAAGTAGACAGAGCTGCCATCCAGCACGGCGGTGCGGATCTCCGCAACGGTTCCGGTGACGCTGGTTTGGGGCAGGTCCTCCGGCTGGGTCACACCGCGGTCAGACAACAGTTGGATATAACTGCGTTCGCAGGCGGATACGGTGGTGCCGGTGGCAACGATCTGATACTGGGCCACATTGACCATGGCGTACATCTTGACCAGGCTGGTGGCATCCTTCAGGGGGATGAAGTAAGTGGGTTCACCGGCTACGTTCAGCAGCAGGGGGAAGGTGGCCTGATACCCCAGGTCCTGCACCACGCCCATAGCAGACAGCCGGGCAGCGTTTTCGGTGGCACCGGGAGCAACGTAATAGCGAGTGTCCTTGGTGCGCAGGTTACACAGCAGAAAGCCCAGATTGGACTGGTCGGCGTTGGCGGAGGTAACACCGGTGTAGGCATACACATCGTCGTTCATGGCGATGTAGTTGTAGCCGTCGGTGGTCAGGGTCACGTCCCGCTGGCCGAAAATGGAGTTCCAAAAACCACGCACGTAGGTGCCGTAGTAATCGTACTGCTCCATAACGAGGGAGGGAGTGTAGAGGGTGTCCACCCAGGTGGGGACGTCCTCCATATACCGGCTCTCACCGGTGACGGCGTCCACCAGCACCGCGCCACGGATGTCGGTGCCGCCGAACAGGCCAATGGTCTTGACTACCCGGGGGGCGATCCACCAGGGATGGCCGTTCTCGTCGATCTCAAACTCCGGGGTGGAGAACATCATGGTGGGGTAGTGGAAACGCAGGTGGCGCTCGATGTTGCGGTTCAAAGGCTCGGAGAAGGAGTATGTCATGCCCTCCTGCAGCCGGACCACCGTTGCCTCCTGTGTGACCATGTCAACCAAAACGTAGGCGGGCAGTCCGTCGCCGCGGTTGGTCAGCCATTTGAACAGGTCGGCGTAGTCGATGGGAGCCACCCGGACCGGACGGCCCTGGTAGTTGATTTGTGTGGAGTCGTTGGAGTACTCAAACTGGCTGACCATGTCGCTGAGGGTACCCATTTGGCGGTCGCCCAAATACTCGGCGGAGGTGCGGTCCAGGGTGGGGATCTTGTCAAAGGAGATCTGGGTCACCTCGGTGGCGAAGTCGCCGTTCTGTACGTCCAAAAGCTGGCGGTAGGCCCCGGCGCGGAACAGCGGCTGAGATACAAGCCAGCCCACAACGGATACCAGCACCAGCGCCACAAGAAGCACGATGGCGGGCAGGCAACGGCTTTTGATAAAAGACCACCAAAGCACCAGCTTTTCTTTGTTGGTGCGGACCACATCATCGCTTTTATGTGCGCCGCCGGACAGTATAAACACACTGACGCAGTAGACAATGCACATCAGGCCAAGGAAACGGTAGAATTCACCGGAATGTGGATTCAGCGCGGGAAGCGCGACGTAAAAGTTTACAGCACCCACAACCAAGGCGATAAATAGGCTGTACACGGTTACGGCAAAACGGCCCTTTGGCAGTTTGGCAAGCAGTTTCATAAAAAGGCTCCTTTCACAGACTCGAACTCACCAATAGCATAGCCGAAATTTTCCCAAAAAGCAACCGGGCCGCGGAAAATTCATGAGTTGTTAATAGTTGGACAAAGTGTCTTGCAAAACGCGGAAAAATCCAATATAATACAAAGTTGAAAATGTACGGCCTCTGCGCCGTTACGGAGGGATATATTATGGCAGTTGATATGAAGTTTTTTGAGGAGCTGGAGTCCCGCATCCCCAAGGGTAAGGTGCGCACCCGCTTTGCCCCCAGCCCCACGGGCTATATGCACGTGGGCAACCTGCGCACGGCGCTGTACACCTGGCTCATCGCCCGGAACGCCGGCGGCACCTTCATCCTGCGCATTGAGGACACCGACCAGGGCCGCCTGGTAGAGGGCGCCACCGAGGTCATCTACCGCACCATGGCCGAATGCGGCCTGACCCACGACGAGGGTCCCGATGTGGGCGGCCCCGTGGGTCCCTACATTCAGACCGAGCGCCGCCCCCTGTACAAGAAGTTCGCGGAACTCCTGGTGGAAAAGGGCGCGGCCTACTACTGCTTTTGCGAGAAGGCGGAGAGCGAGGAGGACTCCGGTGAGTTCAACCGCGGCGACGACCCCTGCCGCGATATGAGTCCGGAGGAGGTGGCCGCCAACCTGGCCGCCGGCAAGCCCTATGTTATCCGTCAGCGCATCCCTCACGAGGGTTCCACCACCTTCCACGACATCTCCTTCGGCGACATCACCGTGGAGAATAAGGAGCTGGACGACCAGGTGCTGCTCAAGCGGGACGGTCTGCCCACCTACAACTTCGCCAACGTCATTGACGACCACCTCATGGGCATCACCCACGTGGTCCGGGGCAGCGAGTATCTGTCCTCCGCTCCCAAGTACAATCTGCTGTACGAGGGCTTTGGCTGGGATATCCCCACCTACGTCCACTGCTCGCCCGTCATGCGCGACGCCCAGAACAAGATGTCCAAGCGCCACGGTGACCCCTCTTACGAGGATCTGAAGGCCCTGGGCTACATCACCCCCGCCATTTTGAACTACGTGGCGCTGCTGGGCTGGTCCCCCCGGGGCGACATCGCCGAGCAGGAGATCTTCTCTTTGGAGGAGCTGGCACGCGCCTTTGACATTGCCGGTATTTCCAAATCTCCCGCCATCTTTGACATCGAGAAGCTGACCTACTTCAACGCCAGCTATCTGCGCGCCATGGACCCCGCCGAGTTTGCCAAGCTGGCCGAGCCTTTCATTCGTCAGGGTGTGAAGGGGGAGCAGTACGACGCGGCGCAGATCGCCGGTCTGCTGCAGGCCCGGTGCGAGAAGCTGACCGAAATTCCCGAGAAGGTGGACTTCTTTGACACCCTGCCCGAGTACGACAAGGAGCTGTTCACCAACAAGAAGTCCAAGACCAACGACGAGGTGTCCCTGGCCATGCTGGAGGCGACCCTGCCCGTGCTGGAGAGCCTCGACCGGTGGGAGCAGGAAGCCATCCACGACGCGCTCATCGCCCTGGCCGAGAAGCTGGAGGTCAAGAACGCCACCCTCATGTGGCCCCTGCGCATCGCCATCGCCGGTAAGGCGGTCACCCCCGGCGGCGCGGTGGAGCTGTGCCACATCCTGGGCCGTGACGAGGTCGTGCGCCGTGTGAAGATCGGTATGGACAAGCTGAAATAAGCACTACAAGAGCATAAAAGAACGCCCGTCCTGCAAAGGACGGGCGTTCTTTTATGGTTGGAATGGTGTAAAGGGAAGAAACATTACAGGCTTTCCAATTCGCCCTCTTCGGCGACCCGGATACCCTTGGAACGTAGCACGGCGGTGGCGGCGGCGTTGTCGGCCACACGGAAGACCATGTAAGCGCTGTCCTTGCGGCCGCCCAGGAAGGCGTAGCCGTATTCCAGGTTGATCTTGGCCTCGGACAGGATGTTCAGCACCTGATTCAGGCCGCCGGGGACGTGGGGGATATCCACGGCCAGCACGGAGGTGACGGTGCAGACGTAGCCGGCATCCTTCAGCAGGGTGGCGGTGTCCAGGGGGCGGTCCACGATGATGCGGGCGATGCCGAACTCATTGGTCTCGGACAGGGATAGGGCGCGCATATCGATGCTGTGGTCGGCCAGCACGCCGGTCAGGGCGTTGAGTTCGCCGGGCTTGTTCTCCAAAAAGACGGAAATCTGTTTGACACTCATAGTGACACCTCCTTAAATCTTGCGCTTGTCGATGACGCGAACGGCCTTGCCTTCGCTGCGGACGATGGATTTGGGCGCCACCAGGGAGACCTTGGCGGACAGGCCCAGCATGGAGCGCAGACCATCCACCAACTGCTTCTGCCGCTTGTCGATCTCGCCCAGATTGTCGGTGAACATCTCGGGGGTCATCTCCACGCGGACCTCCAGGGTGTCGGTGTGGTTGACGCGGTCCACGATGATCTGATAGTTGGCGGCGTAGCCGTGGTTGAGCAGCACGGTCTCAATCTGAGAGGGGAAGACGTTGACGCCACGGATGATGAGCATATCGTCGCTGCGGCCCATGGGCTTGCACATTCTCACGTGGGTGCGGCCACAGGAGCAGGGTTCGTAATTCAACTGGCAGATGTCACGGGTGCGGTAGCGCAGCAGGGGGAAGGCCTCTTTGGTCAGGGAGGTGAACACCAGCTCACCCTTGGAACCCTGGGGCAGCACCTCACCGGTGTCGGGGTCGATGATCTCGGCAATGAAGTGGTCCTCGTTGACGTGCATACCCGCCTGGGCGGAACACTCGAAGGACACGCCGGGGCCGGACAGCTCGGTCAGACCGTAGATGTCGTAGGCCTTGATGCCCAGGGTGTTCTGAATGTCCTGGCGCATCTCCTCGGACCAGGCCTCGGCGCCGAAAATGCCCGCCTTCAGGGGGATGTCGTCGGGACCCAGACCCATTTCCTTCATGCTCTCGCCCAAATAGGCGGCGTAGGAGGGGGTGCAGCACAGGATGGTGGAAGAAAGGTCCTGCATAAAGCCGATCTGACGCTCGGTATTGCCGGAGGAGATGGGGATGGTCAGACAACCAACCTTGTGGGAGCCGCCATGGAGACCGGCGCCGCCGGTGAACAGGCCGTAGCCGTAGGCCACCTGGCACACGTCCTCCTCCGTGGCGCCCGCGGCGACCAGGGCGCGAGCGCAGCAATCCTCCCACAGGTCCACGTCGTGCTGGGTATAGAACGCCATGACGCGCTTACCGGTGGTGCCGGAGGTGGAGTGGATGCGGACGCAGTCCTTCTTGGGCTTGCCCATCAGGCCGTAGGGGTAGGCGTCACGCAGGTCGGCCTTGGTGACGAAGGGCAGCTTGTGCAAGTCGGCCACGCCCTTAATGTCGTCGGGGGTGACGCCCTTGGCCTCCATCTTGGCACGGTAGTAGGGGACGTTGTCCCACACGTGCTTGACCTGCTTGACCAGCCGCTCGTCCTGCAGGGCGCGCAGTTGGTCCCGAGGCATGGTTTCAATTTCGGGTTGATAGTAGCGTTCCATTGGGGTCAGACCTTTCTTTTTTAGATTGAAGTCGTAAAAGTCAGGCGTTTTTGCCCAGCTCAAAGGCTTTCTTATTCAGCTCGAGGAACTTTGCGGGGACGCAGGCCTCGATGGACTTCTGCCAGGCCTCGTCAGGCAGGTCGAAATAGTGGGACAGACGGCCCAGCAGCACCAGATTCACCGCCTTGGCACTGCCGGCCTGCTCGGCCAGAGCCAGGCAATCCAAAGCGTCCACTTTGGCGCCGGTGGCCTGCATCTTGCTGACCAGGTCGGTGGGGTACTCCGCCGCGCCGGTGATGACGGGCATGGGGTCCACCTGCTGGGTGGAGGTGACGATCTGTCCGTCGGGCTTGAGGTAGCTCAGCCAGCGGGCTGCCTCCAGCAGTTCGAAGGAAACGATGTAGTCCGCCTCGCCCTTGTCGATGACGGGGGAGTAGACCTTGTCGCCGTAGCGCACGTAGGTGACCACGCTGCCGCCGCGCTGGCTCATGCCGTGGACTTCGGAAACCTTGACGTCGTAGCCCTGCCCCATCAGCAGATGGCCCAGCAGCTTGGAGGCCAGCAGGGAACCCTGACCGCCCACGCCGACGATCATAACATTCTTTGTTTTCATCTGTCTGACCCTCCTTACTTGGTACTCTTAAACGCGCCGAAGGCGCACATCTGCTCACACACGCCGCAGCCCACGCACAGGGTGCTGTCCACACGGGCCTTGCCGTCCTTCATGGAGATGGCGGGGCAGCCGATCTTCATGCAGGCCTTGCAGCCGCGGCACTTGTCCGTGTCCACAGTCAGGGGGGGATTGTGCTTGACGGTCTTGAGCAGGGCGCAGGGACGGCGGGAGATGATGACGGAGGGGGCGTCGGCAGCCAGCTCTTCCTTCAAAACGGCGTCGCAGGCCTTCAGGTCGTAGGGGTCCACTACACGCACCCGCTCAAAGCCCATGGCGCGGCACAGAGCCTCCAGGTCGATCTTGCCGGCGGGGTCGCCCTTGATATTATAGCCGGTGGTGGGGTTCTGCTGGTGGCCGGTCATGCCGGTGATGGAGTTGTCCACGATGATGACGGTGGAGTTGGAGCCGTTGTAGGCAATGTTGGCAAGGCCGGTCATGCCGGAGTGCATAAAGGTGGAGTCGCCGATAACAGCCACCACGTTGCCGGCCTTGTTGTCCAGGGCCTTGTTAAAGCCGTGGACGGCGGACACGGAGGCGCCCATGCACAGGGTCATGTCCATGGCGGCCAGGGGAGCCACGGCGCCCAAGGTGTAACAGCCGATGTCGCCCAGCACGGTGCATTTGTTTTTGTTCAGGGTGTAGAACAGACCCCGGTGGGGGCAGCCGGCGCACATGACGGGGGGGCGGGGAGGAATGGCATCGGCCAGCGCCGTGCCGGTATGTACCTGGCCGCCCAGCTTCTCGGCCACCAGGTTCTGACAGAACTCGCCGGTGATGGGCAGCACGTCCTTGCCGGACACCTGGATGCCCAACTGGCGGCAGTGGTTTTCGATGATGGGGTCCAGCTCCTCCACCACCACGACCTTCTTCACCTTGGCGGCGAAGTCGCGGATGAGCTTGACGGGCAGGGGATTGGCCATGCCCAGCTTCAGCACGCTGACGGTGTCGCCGAACACTTCCTTCACATACTGATAGCTGGTGGAGGAGGTAATGATGCCCAGCTCGGTGCCGCCCATCTCCACGCGGTTGATGGGGGCGGTCTCGGCCCATTCGGTCAGGTCGGCGGTGCGCTGCTCCACCACTGGGTGGCGGCGGATGGCGTTGCCGGGCATCATGACGAACTTGCCGATGTTCTTCTCATAGGTCTTGACGGGCTGCTCCACCCGGTCGGACAGCTCCACAAGGGACTGAGAGTGGGCCACGCGGGTACACATCTTCAGCAGTACGGGGGTGTCGAACTGTTCGCTCAGCTCAAAGGCCAGCTTGGCAAAGGCCAGGGACTCGGCGCTGTCACTGGGTTCCAGCATGGGGACCTTGGCGGCGATGGCGTGGTGGCGGGAGTCCTGCTCGTTCTGGGAGGAGTGCATACCCGCGTCGTCGGCCACGCCGATGACCATACCGGCGTTAACGCCGGTGTAGGACATGGTATAAAGGGGGTCGGCGGCCACGTTCAGACCTACGTGCTTCATGGCGCAGAAGGAGCGCTTGCCCGCCAGGCACGCGCCGAAGGCGGCCTCCATGGCGACTTTCTCGTTGGGGGCCCACTCGCAGTAGATGGCGTCGAACTTGACAGCCTCCTCGGTGATCTCGGTGCTGGGGGTGCCGGGGTAGCTGGAGATCACGCAACAGCCGCCCTCGTACAGGCCACGGGCAACGGCAGCGTTGCCCAACATCAGTTGTTTCATCTTGGGTTCATCCTCTTTCTTTGGTTAGCTTTCTTTTTCTTCGTTCACGCGGTCGATCACGTGACCCACCACGCCGCCGGCCCCGCCGTCCAGCATGGAACGGCGCACACGGCTGATGGTAGCGCTGCTGGCGCCGGTTTTTTCCAAAATGTCCAGATAGACAAGGCCCTGCTTGAGATAAACGGCCACGTCAAAGCGCTGCTCCATGGAGCGCAGCTCCGTAGGGGTACACAGGTCGTCAAAGAACCGGCAGCATTCGTCCAGATCCTTTAGCTTCAGTATGGTTTCATACAGTGCGATGCTGCGTTCCTTCCGCTCTACTTTTGCCATGGTAATGCTCCTTCCAAGTGGCGGCAAAGCCGCATATTTACCTGAATATATTAACACATTAAAGTGTAATAGTAAAGAGCAAAAGACAGATTAAATATAAATAAACGTCCGGCTGTATGTGTGCAGCCGGACGTTTGGCTTATTCAGCGGTCAAAATGCGGACCTGACCGCCCTGTGCGGGATCTTTTTCATAGTAGGCACGCAGGGTAAGTCCGGAGGAGAGAGCAGCACGGATGCCGTCTTCGCCGGCTGACCAGGTGTCGGACGGGGTGATACAGACCTGCACACCCTCGCTGACAGGAAGGATCATGTTGCCACAGGATACAAACCATCGGTCGTCCTGCAGGAAAAAGTCTCCCGCCGTTACGGCTACAGAATCAAGGGTAGCCAGGCCTGCGGCCTGCGGGTTGCCGCCGGTGCCATTGCCGAGTGCGACACCGCTGAATGTGGGATACCTGGTGTTTCCGTAGGAGGAAAGAAACTTGTGACTTACACCGCCGGAGTTTGTCAGGGTGGCCGCGTCGTTGTAGATACGCCTGCCGCCGCTGGTGGAGGCAATACCTTCCTCGCCGCGGTAGGGGGTGTAGGACCCGTAAAGCCAGCTGTTTCCCGTCACATCGTGCAGCAACAGCACATCTACCTGGCCGGCGCTGTTCAAGTGGGCCGCGCGAATGTCGGAGGAAGAAATGGTGTTGGTCCAGGTAATGTCGGAAAAGTCGGTGGACGCCTGTCCCCGCACGCCGGACAGACTGTATACGTAGCTGTAGTCGCCCTTTCCGCCGGCGTATTCGTAAATCCGGCAGCCGGGTGCCAGCGGATAGCTGCCAAGGGTCATGTCCGTCAATTGCAGTTGTCCGGAAATGGAGTCGGTGTACGCATAAGCGTAAATGGTGTCCTCATCTACACGGCAGCGTACCAGCACCCCGGCAAGGCGCACGTCCGCTTCCAGCTCGGCGGCGGTGATCACAAGGTCGCTGCCACACAGGGTGATGCTTGTACCGTCAGCGCTCAACACGCCCAGCATCTCGCCGGATCGGGGCGCGACGGCGGCGGCCACCTTGCCATTGTCGGTAAGAAGCAGGGTGACTTTGTCACCCAGTTTATACTGCCCCAAAGAGTCCCAGGCAGACTCCAGTACAGGCATGGCACAGCCGGCAACCGTTACGGTTTCCGCACCGTCAAGGGCGGGGGAGGCGGCTTGCAGATAGCCGGTGATGAAATAGTCGCTGGTGCGCAGTGTGCGGTTGGTGGAGTCAAAGTAAGCGGTGTCATAGCGGGCCAAATCATCGGCCGTGGCGGGAGCGCCGTTTTTGGTAATGGTGTAATTGCCGGAAATGCAGAGGGAACGCACAAACTCAGTGGCGGGAGAGCTGGTTTGAGCATAGGTGGCGGCGGTGGTGGCGGTGGCTATTCCGGCGCTGATGTAGACATAGTTTACATTACCCTCGTCATCGTAAAACAGCCGGGCGGTCTTACTCTTGTGGCTGTTGGCCTGCAGGTAGCCATTGGTGTTCCAGCTATACAGATCTTCACCAATGATGGTGGCGGCGCTGCCGGTGATTTTATGGAGTGTACCGGCAGTGTCTGTGATGCCGGAGGCCTTTGCCTGGGTGATGACCACGTCCCGGGTGCGGGTAGAGGAGGGCATGAAACCAACCACTTTGCCGGCGCTGTTGACCAGCAGTTCGCCTATGCAGCCGATGAGGGCATCGGACTGCGTATTTTTTTGAGAGAAGTACTCGATGGAAACGCCGTTGCTGCCCACTACGCAGGCCTTGACCAGCTCGTCCTGTGTTCCGTTTTCCGCGTCGGTAGCCAGCAAAATGGCAGTTTTGGCAGCCGTGGTGTCGGAGAAGGAACAGTACAGCTCGGCGGAGCCTCCCTTGGGATGGGTGTTCAGCGTATTGTACAGCAGAATGGCGGCCTGACCGCGGCTGACACGGTCGTTGGCGGACAGGGACAAGCCTTCGTCAAGCTCCAGCGAATGGGCGTAGTTGACATAGTCGGTGGGCCAAACCTTTCCGATCTCCGTAGAGGTGTAATTCAACACCTTCAGCAGCAGAGTGGCGGCCTGCCCATAGGTAATGGGATCGTCCGGACCGAATTTGCCGTTTCCGTAGCCGGAAAGCAGATTCAGCGAGTAAGCCAGATTGACATATCCGGTATACCAGTTTCCGGGCTTAACGTCGGTGAACAGAGTTTTTTGCGTATAGGTATTTACCAGATCCTTTTTACCTGTGGTGTGAATGATCAACACGCAAAATTGGGCGCGGGTCAGCGTGGTGTCGGGGGAGTATTCACCCTGACGCACACCGCTGACGATACCCATACCTTCCAACACGCCGGCGGCAAGGGCCACATCCGGGTCGGAGATGTCGGTAAAGGTGGCGGCTGCGGGCGTACACAGCATACAGCAGAGCAGGCAGCCGGTCAGCAAAAGACAGAGAAATCTCTTTTTCACAGAAATAACCTCCATTAATCGTAACGCAGGGCGTCGATGGGATTGAGCAGAGCGGCTTTCCGCGCGGGCAGATAGCCGAATACGATGCCGATGGCGGCGGAGCCGCCGAAGGCGATCAGAATGGACTGAATGGTGGGGGTGACTGTCATCTCCACCTCGAGCATAGTGGAAATGACCACGGTGGCAACGGAGGAAAGGCCAAAGCCCATGATGATACCAATGGCACCGCCGATGGCGCTGATGACGGCGGCCTCGATGACAAATTGGGAGAGGATGTACCGCTCTTTGGCGCCAAGTGCCTTTCGAATACCGATTTCACGGGTGCGCTCGGTGACGGAAACCAGCATGATGTTCATAATACCCACACCACCAACCACAAGGGAAATGCCGGCGATGACCGCCAGGACGGTGATGACTACGTTGATCATCTCCGTCATCATGTTAAGTACCGTAGACATACTGGTGACCCGGTAGGCATCGTCGGAGCGCAGGCGGGTGTACAGTTCCTGCTCCAGCACGTCGCTGGCAACAGAGGTCAGGTCCTCGTCTGTCAGCAGGATGGTGTAGGTGGAGGGGGTGCCTTGCCCGCTGAGACGGGCGGCGGTGGAGTAGGGGAGGAATACGACATCGTCACTGCCGCCCTCGTCCATCTCGTCCTCCTGCTGTTCCATGACGCCGATGACGGTGAATTTGCTGCCGCCAAGGCGCAGCGTCTGTCCCACGGATTGGCCGGAAAACCACACGTCATCAATGTAGTTGCCCACGATGCAGACCTGACCGCGGTTGGCCATGTCTACGTAGCTTAAACCGCGGCCCTGCTCCAGTTTATAACCCTTGATATTGAAATATCCCTCGCCCACACCGGTGGTGGAGGTGGAGGAGAGGGTCTCGCTGCCCACCTTGACAGTGCTGCGCATAGTCACGGTGGGGGACAGGCCGGAGAAGAAGGTGGCGTTGTCCTCTACGATTTCGTACATATCGTCCACCGATACCTCACGGGAAGTACCCGTGCCGGTCATGGTGACCGTCAGGGTGTTGGTACCCAGGTCCTGGAACATGGAGCGCATATAACCTTCCATTCCGTTGCCGATACCGATGATGACCATGACGGCGGCGATGCCGATGATGATGCCCAGCATGGTCAAAAAGGCCCGGGCCTTTGAAGAACGAATATTCTGCAGGGCCAGGCGGAAACTTTCGGTCAGTCTCATTGTCCGGCCACCTCGTCTTTCCGCACGCCGGAGGCGTGGTCGTCAGCGGGGCCGTCGTAGACCACTTTTCCGTCCTCCAGTCGGATGACTCGCTCCGCGGTGGCGGCGATGGAGTTATCGTGGGTGATGAGGACCACGGTGTTGCCGGCCTCGTGCAGGGACCGCAGGATACCCAGTACCTCGCGGCCTGTGCGGGAGTCAAGGGCGCCGGTGGGTTCATCGGCCAAAATCACGCTGGGGTTGTTGGAGAGTGCGCGGGCGATGGAAACCCGCTGCTGCTGGCCGCCGGACAGCTGGCTGGGCAGGTTCTTGAGCTTGTCGGAAAGGCCGACACGCTCCAGTGCGCGCGTGGCGATCTCCCTGCGCTCTTTACGGCCCTTGCCGGCATACATCAGCGGGACGGCCACATTGTCCAAAACGGACAGCTTGGGCAGCAGATTGTATTGCTGGAAGATGAAGCCCAGCTTTTCGTTGCGGAATTGAGCAAGGGTATCCTTGCTCATCTGTCCCACATTTTGGCCGTCCAAAAGATAGTCGCCGCTGGTGGGGACATCCAAACAGCCGATAATATTCATACAGGTGGATTTACCGGAACCGGACTTGCCTACAATGGCCACAAACTCGCCCTCATAGATGGACAGATCGATGTTGTCGGCGGCACGCACAATGGTGTCGCCCATGTAGTAGGTCTTACACACGCTGCGAAATTCGATCAGGGGAGGTGCTTTTTGTTCCAAGGTGGCACCCCCTTACCCGCGGCCGCCGGGCATACCGCCACCGCCGGAGGGCATGCCGCCCATTTGGCCGCCCATGGGCATACCGCCCATACCCATGCCGGGCATCATGCCGAACATATTGTTGCTGCCGGTGGCGGGCTGCCAGGTGATCTGGTCACCTGCGGACAGACCGGAGGTGATTTGGACATATTCGCTGTCCGAGATACCGATGGTCACCTTGACATAGTCATAACCGTCGGGGGCGCCGGCGCCGGTTGAGCCGTCGGCGGTCTTAACCAGTACGCGGCTGCCGGTCTGCACGGCGTCCAGGGGGATGGTCAGCACGTTGGGGTTTTCACTGATGAGGATGGCCACGTCTACGTTCATGCCGGGCAGCAGACCGTCCGTCTGGTCGATCTGCACCTTGACGGGATATGTGGTCACGCCGCCGGAGGCGGTACCGTTGATACTGACTTCGGTAACAATACCCTCGTAGGTTTTGCCTTCAATGGAGTCGCAGGTGACCTGCGCCCGCTGGCCCACAGACACATTGTGAATATCCAGCTCGTCAATGTATAAGGTGACGGTCAGGCAGGACAGGTCAAAGATAGTGCAAAGGGTTTTGCCGGTTTCTGCGTTTTCGCCGGCCTTATAGTATTTATCGACAATGGTGCCGTCGATGGGAGCCTGAATGGTGTAGTTGTCCAAGGCGTCGTACCGATCCTCAAGGGAGAGTTCCGCATCCCGCAGATTGTCGCGGGCGGTAGTGATCTCATCGTCGATGGTATCGCTGGACAGCTCCACAAGCAGTTGGCCGGCTTGTACGATCTCACCGTTGCGCACGTGGGTGGAGTCTGCGGTGCCGGAAACCTCTGCGCTGACGGTTTTGCGGGCGCAGGCCTCAAAGCCGTCCTCGTCAGTGATTGTGGGATAAATTTCGCCGGCGGAGTCCTGCAGCCAACAGGTCGCAGAGGACTCCAAAGACAGGGAACCGGGGTTTTTGACCTGCACCGTCACGGCGAAACAGGAAACGCCGGTAGGGGACAGGCGGCGCAGACTATGTACCTGTTTAACGCTGCCGGTCAAAGTGAGCATTTGGTCCGGCACAGAAACGGTAGCGGTCATGCCGGGGTGAATTCTGGAGGCATACTCATCACTGTAATACTCGGTTAAAAGCAAGGTTCCGGTGTCCTCGATGGTAGCAACCAGCGTACCGTTGTTGACCTTGTTGCCCGCCTGAATGGAAAAACCGGAGATGGTTCCGCCGATGGGGGCGGTGATCTTCAGATCCTGCTTGGATTGCAGCACCTTGTCATAGCTTTTCTGCCGCTGCTCCAGCGTGTTCTCGGCGCGCTCGATGTTGCTGGCGGCATCGGAGGAGTCCACTCGGTACAGAACGTCGTCCTTTGCCACCACGTCACCGGTTTCAAAGTCGGCGGACAGAATTTCCCCCGAAACCAGACTGATGACCGTGTAGGAGTTGGCAGGCTCCAAAGAGCCGCTGTCCGTCAGAGTAGAGGTCAGGTCGCGCAGCTGGGCTGTGTCATATCGGTACTGGGACTGAACTGCCTGTGAGGTCTTTTGTCCTCTTGTCAGCAGAAAAATTGCAAGGGCAATTACAGCCACAATAACGACCAGTATAATGATGAGCTTTTTGGAAAACGCCCTGGCGCGATTCTTGGATGAGGTTTTTACCTTTTTCATGCCGAGAAACTCCTTTTCGAAAAGTTGGGACGAGAATACCGATACAATTTAACCCAAAAATATGAACAGAAAAAGAATGAACTGTAACGGAAGTGAAAATTTGTAAGTATGGAAAAGAGTCGGGACAGAGGTCCCGACTCTTTTGGTCATTTGTTGACGTTTTCCAGCTTGATTTTGCGGCGGTTTTTGACCTCTTCCGACATGGGCTGGATGTCGCCGGCCTTTGTCAGCGCCCACTTGGTCATCATGGGACCGATCAGCTCATAGACCAAAACGGCAAACAGGGTAATGTTACGGATGAGGCTGCCTTCAGCGCCCAACTCCTTGGCGGCCAGGGTACACATACCAAGGGCCACACCGGCCTGAGGCAGCAGAGTGATGCCCAGGTACTTACAGGTGGCAGGGGGACAATGAGTCCACTTGGTGCTGATGTAGGAACCGGCGATCTTACCGGCGGAGCGGAACAGAATGTACACCACGCCCACGCCAACAATGGCAATGTTGGCAAACACGCCCAAATCCAGCTCCGCACCGCTGATGACGAAGAACAAAGCGAACAGGGGGGCGGTCCAGCGGTCGGACTTTTCCATCAGATCCTCGGACAGGGGGCAGGTGTTGCAGAATACGGTACCCAGCATCATGCACACCAGCAAAGAGGAGAAACCGATGTGGACCGGGCCCACGTCAAACTTCAGCATGGACAGAGAAACGGTCAGGAACACGAACGCAATGGTCATGCTCAGGCGGTTGGTATTGGAGTGGAACAGCTTTTCCAGCTGAGTCAGCAGCCAGCCCATCACAGCACCCAGTACCAGGGAAGCAAAAATCTCAATCAGAGGATTGAGGATAATGGAAACCAAATCGGTGGTGCCGCTGATGAGGGTGCGGGCGATGCCGAAGGACACGGCGAAGACGATCAAGCCTACCGCGTCATCCAGCGCTACCACGGGCAGCAGCAGGTCGGTAACGGGACCCTTGGCCTTGTACTGGCGTACCACCATCAGCGTGGCGGCGGGAGCGGTGGCGGTGGCGATGGCGCCGAGAATGATGGCCTGAGGCGCGGAAATCAGATCCTTGCCAAAGGTAAAATACAGACCCAACAGGGCGGCATCCACAAACAGGGTCGCGACCAACGCCTGGAAAATACCCACCACAACTGCCTGGCGACCGATGTGCTTCAATTCCTCCAAACGGAACTCGTTGCCGATGGAGAAGGCGATAAAGCCCAAGGCCACGCTGGAGATCAGGGACAGGGTCTCCACGGACTCCACACTGTCAAAGCTGAAATCCTGAAGAAGGTCGAAAAATTTGTTCAACCGACCAAGGCAGAACGGACCCACAAGAACGCCCGCCAGCAGATAGGCGGTGACATCGGGCAATTTCAAGGGTTTGAGAACGCGGGTCATCAGCAGACCCGCCAATAACGCAACGGAAACGGAAATCAGAATGGCCATTATGGTGTTCCTCCCAATATGTTGTGGATAGACATTGCAAAGCCAATGCTATATTTATAAATAGGTGAGCGGCGAAACAAGTATAATCCATTTAGGAAAAAAAGCAAGCAGTGAAGTGGGAAAATACAGACGAAAAAATAAGAGAAGTTTTGTTCAATTCGACATAAAAATTCTGTTGACAAGAAGGGAGAAGTCTGTTATCATATCCCTTGCGCTGAGGCGAAAGCCGGTGGTGCGCCGAATATGGGGGTATAGCTCAGCTGGGAGAGCGCTTGAATGGCATTCAAGAGGTCATCGGTTCGATCCCGATTATCTCCACCAACGGACATCCATTTGGATGTCCGTTTTTCTTTTATCCGTGAAAAATCCACAATCTCACCTCGAAAGTCCATTGCGGATTTTCAAAGCGGGTGGTAATATGTTAAAAACATTGCGAAAATGGGAAAACGAACATTGTCACACAAGAGGTGCAATGATATAATCAAAGGAACAGAATGGAAATTGGTTCCATTGGAAAGAGGAGAGGTTGAATATGGCCATCAATCCCGCGCCCACGCCGGGCAAGACCCTTGCGGTGGAACATTTTCCCACCGCGTACCAAACCGTTATCTTCCGCCTGTGGGAGTGCGTCCCTGCCGCCAAGCTGGCCCAAGTTCTGCGCACCACCGAGGCGAATGTAAAACAGGCAGCCGCCGACATGGGGTTGGGGGAGCAGGTGTATTTGGACAAGTGGCATTCCCGGGGTTACATCACCATCCTGCGCGCCATTTGGAACGTGCTGCCCTACGAGCAGATCCTGCAGTTACTGGACTACACGGAGGAGCGGCTGAAGTTTATCCTGAAAGAGGACGACTTTCTGGACTACAAGCTGGGCGAAAAGTGCGACTGCGCCCCGGTGTACTACCGGGAACTGACCGCCCAGGAGGCAGAGCGTACCCGCGCCATCAAGGCGGCCATGGACAAGTACGTGGCGCCGCTGGTAGCCCGGGGCTTCGAGCAGCCCTTTGACTTCTTCAACAAGCATCGCTATGCCCCTTTGTGTGCCGGCAAAGCGGGCGAGGTAAAGGTGGACAGCAGCTGGTATCTGTGCTATCCCACCGACGATGCCCTGTTGCTGGAAATGGTTGAGGATTTCCGAGCCTACGCCGCTGAGTATGGTGTGCACTTCGTCACGGAGGGTCAGCGCGGTATCACTATCACTCTGGATAAGTCCATCGAGGATGAAGAGTATCATGAGGTTACCGTGACCGATGATGGCATCGCGATCCGCGCCGGAACCGCTACCGGTGTTCTGCGTGGTCTGTACGTGCTGGAAAATCAGGCGGAGCGTACCGGGAAATTTGCCTTTGACCCCATGGATATCAAGCGCAAGACCCGCATTAAGATTCGCTACATTAATTCTTTCTGCAGTCTGTATACCGATGTTTTGGAGTGCGATACCCGCATCTCGTTCCCGGACGAACTGCTGGCCGCCTATGGCCGCGCCGGAGTTAACGGCGTGTGGATTCAGGGGCTGCTGTCCCAGCTGACCCCCAATCCCTTCGTGCCTGAGCAGAGTGAGGGGTGGGAGAAGCGGCTGAAAACCCTGGCTGACCTGTGCAACCGCTGTGCCCGCTACGGCATCAAGGTCTATATGTACATCAACGAACCCCGGCAGCTTCCGGTGGAGTTCTTTGACGACCACCCGGACATGAAGGGGACCATGCGCCACGATAATCCCCACACGGCTACCCTGTGTTCCTCGCACCCCAGGGTGCATGAGTACCTGCGGGACGCTATGCGCACCCTGTGTTCCGCTGCGCCCAACCTGGGCGGTTTCATCGTGTTGACCCAGTCGGAGAACAACACCACCTGTTACGCCAACGGCTACCATAAGAGCCACAACGCCCCCAAGGTGGTCAAGATGTGTCCGACCTGTGCACAGCGTGAGATGTCGGACACGTTGTATGATATACTCAGCGCCATCCGTCAGGGTGTGCGTGACGTCAATGACAAGATTGATATCATTCTTTATGCCTGGTGCTTCTCCAAGGACTTCAAGGAGGGGGATCTGGAGCGGCTGATCGGTATGCTGCCAAACGACATGATCTACCTGCAGGTCAGTGAAACGGCCATGCCCATCAGCATCGGCGGTGTGGAAAGTCTGGTAGGGGACTATGCCCTGTCTCAGGTGGGGCCCAGCCAGTCTACTAGAAACGAGTGGAGCCTTGCCAATGCCGGCGGTCTGAAGACCATGGCAAAGGTGCAGGTGAATACCTCCTGGGAGTGCGCCAGCGCGCCCTATCTGCCTGTGTTTGGCAATGTGGATCGCCACATCTCCAATCTGGTCAATGCCGGGGTGGAGAATCTGATGTTGTCCTGGACCCACGGCGGTTATATTTCCGATAACCTGCGCATTGCCGCATCCTATTTCTTTGAGGATGAAACTGCGGCGGGGGAGAGCGCCTTTGATCAGACTGTCAACGAGAACTTTGGCCCTTGGGCGGACAAGGTGAAGGTGGCCAGCAACTGCTTCTGCGATGCCTTTGCCGAGTTCCCCTTCAGCATCCAGAGCATGTACTTTGGCCCGTCCAACACCGGTGCGGGCAATCTGTTCTATCCGGAACCCTCCGGTATGCCGGCCACTATGACCTGCTATCCTTATGATGATATTGAGCGCTGGCGGCACATCTACCCGGTGGAAGTCTATCAAAACCAGTACCGCAAACTGCGCGCAAAGTGGGAAGAGGGTTTGAAGCTTGTTGCGGATATGCCTGCTTGCGAATTTAAGGATATGGCCTATTACGGCTACACCCTGTTTGCCTGTTCTTCCAATCAGATTGACTACGTACTCCAGCGCGATGGGGTGGCCGATACCGCAACTATGAAGGCGTTGGTTGCGGATGAACTGGAGCAGACCAAGCTTGCGTTGGAGATTGCCCTGCGCAACAGCGCGGTGGGTTACGAGGCGGCCAACCACTACTATGTGCCTCGCTCTGCGCTGATGGAAAAAATCGTACAATGTGATTGCTTGATGAATCGGAGGTAAGAACCATGCCTGATATGACCATACTGAACAAGTACAAACAGACCCGGTTGGAGTTGACCGAGTGCGACCACCGAGTGCTGGAGATTTTGGGTGACTTTGTCCCCGACAATGTCTTTGATTCCCATGCCCACATCAATCCTGCCGGCGGCGCGTCCAACGAGAACGAGAGCTATGCCGGCTACTGTGAGTGGATGGGACCGGTGTTGGGTAACCCCTCTAACATCCGGCTGAACATGCTGGCCGAGGTGCTGGGTGAGGAAATGCGTACCTTGGAGGGGCGCCGGGTGGTCAATGATTACCTGAGCGGAGAGTTGGCCAAGGCACCCAAGTGCGTGGGCTCGCCCCTCGTCGGCCCGGATGACACGCCGGAGCAGATTGCGGAATTGTTGTCCCGGCCGCAGGTTGGCGGCATCAAGTGCTATGCAACCACCGCCCCGGCGGAAAAGGCGGCCACTATGGTGACCCAGGACTTCCTGTCCGAGGCGGTGTGGGAGGCGGCCAACGAGCGCAAGCTGCCCATTTGCCTGCATTTGATTCGTTATAACGGTCTGGCCGATGCGCACAACATGGAGTACATCAAGACCATGACCGCCCGCTACCCGGATGCCAAGCTAGTGCTGGCCCACGCGGCCAGAGGCTTTGCCAGCTGGGCGGCGGTGGAAAACATCCATAAGGTTGCGGGAATTGACAACGTGTGGTTCGACATCTCCTGCATCTGCGAAGTGGGCCCCATTGCGTCTGCCATTATGCAAACGGCGGGGAAAAAGGTGATGTGGGGCAGCGACTATCCCGTGTGTAAGTACCGGGGCAGATCTGTTTCCATCGGCGATAACAACATCGGTTTGACCGGCCCTGTTTACGGGGCGCTGGAACCCCTCCTGCAGGAGCGGGCGGCACCCGCCTGCCTCTACGCGCTGGAAAATCTGATGGCCGTCAAGCAGGCGGCAATCCTGCTGAATTTGGATCAGACTCAAATCGAGGACATCTTCTACAACAATGCCATGAAGCTGTACGGCTTGACGGATTGATGGAGGCGATTGCATCATGGAGAAGAATACGTTGCAAATGACCGAGGGAGATTTGCGTGCCCGGGAGTTGCTGGGTGACTTTATTCCGGACAAGGTGTTTGACGCCCACGCACACCTGTATGCAAAGACGCCGGGTGCGACCGGGTTGGTTGATTACACCTATGAAACCTATTGCGAACAGATGGGGCCGCTGCTGTGCGATCCCACTGTCATTCGCATCAATGCACTGCCCCACGCTACCCGCAATGCCGTTACACCGGAGGGACGGCAGGAAGAAAACCGTCAGATTTACGAGCGGTTGGACGCCGCCCCCAACTGTGTGGGCTGTGCATTCGTGGGTGCGGACGACAGTAGGGAGCGGGTGGAACAAATCGTCGACCATCCCGGTATTAAGGGTCTGAAATGCTACGCCCACACCACCGGCGCGGCGAATCCCAATTCTTGCACCGTCAACGATTTTCTGCCTGAGAGTGCCTGGCAGGTGGCAAACGAGAAACAGCTTGCCATCGTTTTACATATGATGCGCCCGGCGGCTCTGGCAGACCCGGAGAATTTCGAACAGATTACCGCCATGGCCACGCGCTACCCGGATGCCAAGCTGGTGCTGGCCCACTGCGCCCGCAGCTTTGCCTCCTGGACCGCGGTGGAAACGGTGGGCAAGCTGTCCCATCTGGAAAATGTATGGTTCGACCTGTCCGCCATTACCGAACCCGCCCCCATGATGGCCTGTATCAAGGCCACGGGCGGCAAGCGGGTCATGTGGGGCAGTGACTATCCCATCACGCTAGTGCGGGGCAAGGTGGTTTCCTTCAATGACAGCTTTGCCTGGATCACGGGGGCCTCCTGTGATGCTCTGTCCGACCTGTTTGCGCGATACAATGTTCAGCCGTGTATTTTGGCGCAGGAGAACCTGCTGGCCGTCCGTCAGGCGGCTCTGCTGTTTGACTTGGACCGCACCCAAATTGAGGATATCTTCTACAATAACGCCATGCATTTGTTTGGTTTAAGCGAATAAGAAAGCAAAAATCCCCGCGCCATCGGCGCGGGGATTTTTATGCGGTTATTCACTTGAATTCGTCGTAAACCACCGTTTCCTCCATGGGGCGGAAGGCGAAGTGCATGTCGATGGGCTTGGACGTGTCGGCGGGATAGCCCAGCACCAGCAGGGCCACCGGTTCCAGATCATCGGGGATGCGGAACTGCTCGCGCATGGCGGCGGGATCGAAATGCATGACCCAGCAGGAGCCGATCCCTTCGTTCTGGGCGGCCAGCATCATGTAGGTGGTGACGATGGTGGCATCCACGGGGGAGGACAGGGCGCCGTCGTAGACCCGCTTCCAGCTCTCACCGGGGTTGTGACAGACCAGCAGCGCCGTGGGGGCGTTGAAGTGGCATTTGGTGCAGGTTTTGAGCCTGGCGATGGCTTCGTCGGTGTTCAGCACCAAGATCCGCTGGGGCTGGTAGTTGCACCCGGTGGGGGCCTTGTGTCCGGCGGCGAGAATTTTGTCCACCACCACCTGGGGCAGGTGCTGGGGCTTAAAGCTGCGCACGGAATAGCGGGCGTCTATCAATTGTTCAAAGTCCATAACACACCTCACATATTGGCTAAAAGCGTTTCCAGTTCCTCGCGTGTAAAGCTATACAGCTTGTCACAGAATTGGCAGGAAAGCTCTGCCTGTCCCTGTTCTTCGATCATTTCGGACAGTTCCTGACGGCCCATACTGATCAGGGCCCGCTCCACCCGGTCACGGCTGCAGTAGCAGCGGTACTCCACGCTGTGGCGCTCCAGCACCTCCAACTCAAAGTCGGACAGCACGGCCCGCAGCAGACCCTCGGCATCCAGTCCTTCCAGCAGTGCCTTGCTCACCGAGCCGAGGCTACGCACGCCCTTTTCAATTTTTTCGATCATGCCCTCGTCCGCACCGGGCAGCAGTTGGATGAGGTAGCCGCCGGCGGCAAGGACGGACTGGTCGGTGTCCACCCGCACGCCAAGGGCGCAGGCGGTGGGGATCTGCTCGCTCTCCACGAAATACATGGCGATGTCGTCGGCGATCTCGCCGGTGAACATACCGATGCTGCCCACGTAGGGTTCCTTCATACCCAGGTCCTTAATGACGGTCAGGGTGCCGGTCTCGCCCACGGCGGTGCCTACGTCCAGCTTGCCCGGCTCGATCTCCATCAGGGCTACGTCAGGGTTCTGCACGTAGCCGCGGACGTTGCCGTGGTTGTCGGATACGGCCAAAATGGTGCCGAGGGGACCGCCGCCCTTGATTTGCAAGGTCAGGGAGCCGTTTTCCGCCTTCAGCGCGTCGCCCATCAGGCCGGCGGCCAGCAGGGCGCGGCCCAAAGCGGCGGTGGCCACGGGCAGGGTGGTGTGGATGTTGCGGGCCCGCTCCACAAGGTCACGGCCGGTAATGGCGGCGGCCTGGATCAGACCGTCGCCGGTAATTGCTCTTACGATTTCGTCTGCCATAATTTTTTAGTCCTTTCTCGCTACGAAGAAAATGCGTTGCTCGTCGGGGGAGGGGCGGCGCATGGACAGCTCGCCAAACTGCCGCACGTCCCGGAAACCGGCGTTGTGCAGGTATTGGGTCAGTTCCTCGGGCGTGTAGGCGTACTCCTCGTGCAGCTCCTCGCCACGGTCCCAAAGGCCGGACGCCTCATCTAGGGCAAAGATGTCCATGAAATAGGAACAGATGCGCCGCCGGGGGGAATAGGCCCCGCGCCACACGCAGTAAGCATCCTCGGTTTCATCTAGAAACACCTGACCGTCCATGGCCTGCAGCTTGGCGGGGGTGTTGAAATCGAAGATAAACAGACCCCCGGGCATCAGAAACAGATGCACCCGCTCGAAGGCCCTTTGCAGCTTTTTGGGATTGGTGACATAGTTGACGCTGTCCAAACAGCACACGCAGGCGTCGATAGTGCCGTACAGATCCAGCTTGTCCATACTTTGACACAGAAAGATGGGGGGAATTGCCACAGTTTCGTCGGCCTTATCCGCGGCCTGAGCCAGCATATCCGGCGACAGGTCCACGCCGATCATCTCATAGCCACGCCGGGCCAGCTCCCAGGTCAGGGAACCGGTGCCGCAGGCCAGGTCCAGCACCGTCTTTCCGGGTAGCTCCCGGCGGGCAAAATGCCGCTGGATGTAGTCGGCCCAGTGGGCGTAATTGACATCGCGTGTGAACCGGTCGTAGCAGCCGGCCAAAAAATCATAGCTTGCCATCGGGAACCTCCTTCAGGCGGGGGATGATGGTTTGATAGCCGTCCTCCCCATACAACAGGGCGCGGTTCACCCGGCTGATGGTGGCGCTGGAGGCACCTGTGCGGTCCAAAATGTCACTGTAGATCAGGCCCTCGTCCAGCAACAGCGCTACCTCCATGCGCTGCTCCATGGCGCGCAGCTCAGACACGGTACACAAATCCTGAAAGAAGCGGCGGCATTCATCCATATCCTTCAAAGTGAGGATGGCCTGATACAGAATATCGTTTGGCTCGCGCGGAGGAATTTTCATATTGGTCCGCTCCTTTCTGTCCGTGCAAACGCAAAAGCGTTATACGATATTTTATCAAATCAGTTTGTGAAAGTAAAGGGGTAAATCTTTGGGGTGGGAATGAGTCCGGCAGAGGCAACATACCTGTAATTCAGAGGTGATGGACGTGGCGCTGCTCGGGCGTGCGGTGGATTTTTTCTGGTTTCCCTGGTTACTGGGGGCGTTTTTGTTTACGGGACTTTACTTTTCGGTCAGAACCGGATTCTTTCAGTTGTTTGGGGTGCGCCGCTGGCTGGGGGATACGGCGGGGAGCCTCCTGCGTGCGGGACGGCGGCAGGGAAACGGGATATCCAGGCTGCAGGCGCTGACCACTGCGCTGGCCTCCACCATTGGGACCGGCAGCGTGACCGGCGTAGCGACAGCTATTTGGTTTGGCGGACCGGGGGCAGTATTTTGGATGTGGGTCAGTGGGGTACTGGGTATGATGACCGGCTGCGCGGAGAAAATACTCGCCCTGCGATGGCGGCGAACAGATAAGAGCGGGAACTGGCGGGGCGGTCCCATGTATTACATTGCCCAGGGGCTGCACAGTCGGTTTTTAGCCGGTTGCTTTGCGCTTGCCTGTCTGGGTGGAGCGCTGGCAGGCGGCGGAATGGTACAGACCAACGCCATCGTCCAAAGCCTTGATAGTGCCGTGGGCACCAACCGCCTTTGGGTCGGTGTCATGGTGGCTGTGCTGGCGGGGGCGATACTGATTGGTGGCATCGAGCGCATTGCCCGGGTCAGTCAGGTGTTGATGCCCGCTATGGCGCTGTTGTTCCTGGGCAGCGCCGGGGTGGTGCTGTGGCTGTGTCGGGCGCGGCTGCCCGATGCCCTGGCGTTGATTGTTAAAAGTGCGTTGACCCCCTCGGCGGGGCTGGGCGGGGTCGGCGGGTGGACTGCCATGCGATACGGCTTTGCTCGAGGAGTGTTTACAAACGAGGCGGGGATGGGTTCCACTGCCATTGCCCACGCAAATGCGGATACCGAGCAGCCCGGTGAACAGGGGATGTGGGGTATCTTCGAAGTGTTTTTTGCTACGTTGGTGGTTTGCACTGCCACAGCGCTGGTCATTTTGTGCGCCGGTATATACGATCCAGCCACGGCGGGCGTGGATACCGATGTCGGCGTGAAACTGGCAGCGACCTCTTTTGGCCACTACCTTGGTCCGGCGGGAGAGTGGATAGTGGAGGTCAGTGTGGTGCTGTTTGCCTTTTCCTCGGTGCTGGGATGGAGCTATTATGGGCAGACGGCGCTGGAATGGCTGTGTGAAGGGCGAATGATCCGGCCGATATGGTTGTGTCTGTTTTTGTCAGCCTGTGTCATGGGTAGTGTGGTCCCCGCGGAATTGGTGTGGCAGTTGGTGGATCTGTGTTCCGGACTGATGGCCCTGCCCAATTTGGCGGCGCTGCTGTTTTTGTCGCCACAGGTATTGAAGTCCATGCGGGAATACCTAAGTCTTAGGGGAGAACGTCTGTAAGGTGGAAATGCTGTACATAGAGTGGAGCGCGGAATATGCTTGCATATAATGGAGGTTTCTGTTAAAATACCCTGCAGAATGATCAACGGAGCGTGCATGTATGAATCCAAGTGTGATGCGAAAGCTGGCAAAACCTATGCTGTTTGCCGCGGCAATTATATGGGGAACGTCCTTCTTTATTATGAAGAACGCCCTGGACGTGATGCCGGTGTTCACCCTGCTGGCTATCCGATTTACCGGCGGCGCGGCCCTGATGGCCCTGGTCTGCTGGAAGAAATGGCGGAGCTTTACCCGGGATTACCTTTGGCGCGGGGCCGTTATCGGCGCCTTTCTCTTTTTGGCGTACTTAATACAGACCTTTGGCCTGGAGCGCACCACGCCGTCGAAAAACGCCTTTCTGACGGCGGTCTACTGCGTGCTGGTGCCGTTCCTCTACTGGCTGGTAATGAAGCGCCGGCCCGACCGGTACAATATCCTTGCCGCAGTGCTGTGCGTGGTCGGTGTGGGCCTTGTATCCTTTGACGGTGCATTTGGCGTCATTGCTACAGGTGACCTGCTGACCCTGATCGCGGCGGGGTTCTACGCCGCCCATATCATTGCGGTGGAAAAGGTCTCGCCGGGCAAGGATATTTATCTGCTTACCATGCTGCAGTTTGCTTTCGCGGGCCTGTATGCGTGGGTCGGCAGTGCCTTTGAGGTCTTTCCCGCCCAGGCGCTTCAGCAGCCCGGGGTATTCCTGCCCCTGCTCTACCTGTGCGTGATGCCCACCACCGTGGCCCTGCTGTTCCAAAACGTGGGGCAGATTTGGTCCGACCCTGCCTCCGCCTCGGTGATCTTGTCCCTGGAGTCGGTGTTCGGTGTGCTGTTTTCCGTGGCCTTTGGCGAGGATACGGTCAACACCGTCATGGGGATAGGGTTCGCGGTCATTTTCGTGGCGGTGCTGTGTTCGGAAACAAAGTTCTCCTTCCTGCGAAAAACGAAATAAGCAATCGGGAGCGCGGTCCTATGACCGCGCTCTTTTTGCACCTGTTTGCCCTCGGGTTCATAGCATAGGGAAACGGGCGGCCTGTGCCGCGAAGGAGGCAGACTATGGCACGATCAGGCACATTGCAGGTGCGGGTATACGCATCACAGGCGGAAATTCCGGTAACAGGCGCCGCAGTCATGGTGGCAAGCCGGGGGACGGACGGGAAGTATCAGCTTATTTCCCTGCAGGAAACGGACGACAGCGGCAACATCAAACCGGTGAAGGTGGATGCGCCGCCGGCCAGCGAAAGCACCGCGCCGCAGCAGATGGAACAGCCCTTTGCCGCCGTGGACGTGTGGGTGGAGCATCCGGGGTACGAGGTCATGTGGTTGGAGGACGTGCAGATTTTCGCCGGGCAGACCACCCAACAGCAGGTGGAGCTGAACCCGCTGGTGGCGGGGGAGAGCTGGACCGAGCGCACCGACGTGCGGCCCATCCCGCCCCAGGAACTGTGAGGTGAGTTATGGCAATCGTAACGCCCTATATCCCCACCAGTATCACCGTCCATTTGGGCGCCCCCAGCCAAAATGCGGAGAACGTAACTGTCTCCTTTGCCGACTACATCAAAAACGTAGCCAGCAGCGAGATATACCCCACCTGGGAGCCGGCGGCCATCCGGGCCAACGTGCTGGCGCAGATCTCCTTCGCCCTGAACCGGGTCTATACCCAGTATTACCGCAGCCGGGGGTATGACTTCGACATCACCTCCTCCACGGCCTACGACCAAAAGTTTATCCGGGGGCGTAACATCTTTGAAAGCGTGTCGGACATCGTGGACGACGTGTTTGACAGCTATATCCGTCGGCAGGGCTTTGTGGAGCCGCTGGCGGCCAAGTTCTGCAACGGCACCACCGTGACCTGCGCGGGAATGTCCCAGTGGGGCAGTCAAAACCTTGCCAAGCAGGGGTACGACTCCATTGCCATTCTGCGCAACTACTACGGCAACGACATCGAGCTGGTCACCGACGTCCCCCTGCAGGACCCCCGGGACAGTTTCCCGGGCCGCAATATGCGCCGGGGGGACAGCGGGGCAGACGTGCTGGTGGTGCAGGTCATGCTCAACCGCATTTCTCAGGATTACCCCGCCATCCCCAAAATTTGGCCCACCGCGGCGGTGTTCGATGCCAATACCGAGCGGGCGGTGCAGAAGTTCCAGCAGATTTTTGGCCTGACCCCGGACGGCATCGTGGGTAAGGCCACGTGGTACAAGATGGTGTCCCTCTACAATGCCGTCAACCGCCTGTCGGAGCTTGTCAGTAAAGGTCAGCGCTTTACAGCCGTCAACTTCCGTTACCCCGGCGTCACCGGCCCGGGCAGCACGGGTCAGGCGGTCAGCGCCCTGCAATATATGCTCAGCGCCATCAGCGAGTTTTACGACGTTATCCCCGACGTGGCGGTGGACGGCACCTACGGCCCGGCCACCCAGGAGGCGGTGCGCGCTTTCCAGCGGGCGGCGGGGCTGACCCAGGACGGCATCGCCGGGGAGCAGACGTGGATCATGGTCTATCGGGTCTTTGCCAGTTTGGAAAACCGCTATCTGCAAAGTCAGATCCGCTTCCCGGTGGCCACACCCACCGCTGCAACCGGGGAGCCGGTGGACTACGGCCTGACCGGCCGTATGCGGCAAAATCCCGGGCGGGAGCTTGGCTATGGGCAATCGGACGACAGGGGAGAGGTGCTGGTATGAGAGAGGACGTATTTTTGCTGGGGCGGCCCATCGAGAGCCTGCAGACCATGCTGCAGCAGTTGTCTTATGGCTATAAGGCGCTGCCCTTTTTGGTGCCGGACGGGCGCTTTGGGGAGGAAATGCTGGAGGCGGTGATGGTGTTCCAGCGGGAGTTCGGTCTGCCCGTCACCGGGCGGGTGGACCCGGACACCTGGGACGAGGTGGTGCGCCGGTTTGACGCGTGGATGGGGGAGCGGGCAAGACCGTACCCCCTGCGGGCCTTCCCGGTGCGGCCCTTCCAATTGGCGATCGGGGACCGGGACGACGTGGCGGTGGTGGTGCAGACCCTGTTCGGCATCCTGGCCGGGGTGGTGGACGGCATCGGGGACACCGCCCGGGACGGCTGGCACAGCGGCGTGTCGGTGGATAACGTGATGTGGCTGCAAAAGGTGTCCGGCCTGCCCGTCACCGGGGTGATGGATAAGGCCACGTGGAACCGTCTGGCCCGGCTCTATGACCTGCTGATCGTCCGCCGTCGGGAGCTGGAACGGGAGGTGCCCCAAACGGCTCGTGAAAAAAAGTAAAATTTTCTTCAAAAAAGACTTGCAAAAGCTGAAAGTGTGTGGTATCATAACCAAGCTGTCCGGGTAAGCCGGTCGCATTTCCGGGTGTGGCGAAGTTTGGTATCGCGCTTGAATGGGGTTCAAGAGGCCCTGAGTTCGAATCTCAGCACTCGGACCAAATAAGAACGGTAATTTTGATAGAATTACCGTTCTTATTTTTTGCTTAAATCCCTTGGGCTGTATGGGGTCGGGCTTTATATGAAAACGCCACCAAGGTGAAAATCCCTGATGGCGTATTTTTGCCGCTTTTTATGAGGCTAGCGGATAAAGTGAGCGATGGACTATCGGCAAAAAACTGCATAAAGGTGGTAGCTGATTTGTTTCTAAGGCGAGGAAATATCTATTTCGACAAGATGTTGTGATGGTTGATTTTGCGTGGTATAATACTCTAGTAGTTATTGCATAATTATCGAACGGGAAAAGTTAGCACAAAGAGAAACGCGAAGAAGGGAGTTTAGATAATGAGAAAAGTGTCAAAGTGCATTTTTATTTCAGTAATAGGAGCGACTATTTTGTTGCTGCTAGCATCCTGCGGAGCGCCGGCGGCGAAAAGCGAATCAGATATTCGTGCGGATATATCGGGAAATGACCGTTACTTTTCTGACTATAACCTCACATTAGAATCCATGTCCGTCGTCAAAAGACAAACAAACCAAGAGGACAAGACAGATTATGTGTGGATCAGCGTGACGGCAAAAAACAATGATTTTACATACAACGCAGATTATGAGCTGATGTATGTTCTATATAATGAGGGGTGGCTGTTAGAAAACTACACGAGATCCACATCTGATTTCACTCCAAATTATTACCCAACAGTTGATGATGCTGCAACAGCAATCAATAATTATGCTGATGGATGTACCCTCATAAACACAGTGTCATCAGAGAAGAAAATGACATATCAGTTTAAACGGGAAGAAACGAAATATTATTTAACCACGGAGTATAGAACAGATTTAGTTTATGAGTTTACCCCGGGTTCAGGATGGAGAGCTTCTATACATGAAACAGAATTATCGCATAAACCAGATATTGTGGGAGAATGGATTTATCAAGACGATCTAAGGTATTTCTATGTTAATATTATCAGTGTCGAAGACGAAATAGTTACGTTGGAATACAATCTCGAAAATGTTCACACCTCCTATAGCGAAACAACAACAAAAAAGACTACTTCTCCGGTTAGAATAGAACTCGGTGGAATACAAAGAACAGGCTACTCCATTTGCCTTGATCCATATAGCGTATATGGTAATATCCATATTTATGTTGGTGACGAGAATTATGAACTGACTGAAAGCACGGGATGTGGGGTGAGCTGTGATGGATATTTTTTGAAGAGAACTAGTTGAAAGAGTATGTTAAACATATTTATATCCTTAAAGAGTATAGTGCAACTGATAGTTTAAGTGAAGAGCGCAACCCACTTCACCGAATTTGCGATTCTATTAGAATATACGCACCAATACAAAAACGACAAGTTTCGAAAGGAACTTGTCGTTTTTTCTTTTGTTTGTTTACCCTTGTCTTTTCTGCTACAACTGTAGTATGATGATAGCATATAGATTTGCACAGGAGGCGCGACGATGAAAATATTGGTTTGCAACGTGGGCAGCACGTCTTTGAAATTCAAGCTGTTTGACATGCCCGGGGACAAGGTACTGGCCGAGGGCAAGGTGGAGCGCGTGGGCCGGACCGACGCCATTTTCCACTACGGCAACTGCTCCACCGGGTACAGCGTCAAGCTGGAGGAGCAGAACATTCCCTCCTACGCCGAGGGTATTTTGCAATATTTGGGCTACCTCACCCACCCGGAGTACGGCGTGATCGCCGACGTGTCGGAGATTGAGCGGGTGGGTTTCAAGACGGTGCTGGCCAAGGGGTTCTACGGCATCCACGAGCTGACGGAGGAGGTCCTGCAGGCCATGCGGGACTACCTCGTGGTGGCCCCTGCCCACAACGGCCCCTATTTGGAAGCCATCGGTCAGATCCGGCAGGTGCTGCCCGGGGTCATGCTGGTGGGCGTGTTTGAGACCGCCTTCCACACCACCATTCCCAAGGCCGAGCGCATCTACGGCATCCCCTACGAGTGGCACGAGAAGTACGGCATCCAAAAGATGGGCTATCACGGCGCCTCCCACGGCTACGTGGCCGACGTGCTGACCGAACGAAACGGCGGCACCGGCAACGCAATCTCCTGCCATTTGGGCGGCAGCGGCTCGCTGTGCGCCATTCAGAACGGCATCAGCCTGAATAACAGCTTTGGCTTCTCCCTGCAGGCGGGCCCCATCCACGCAAACCGCATCGGCGACACCGACGCCTACGTCATTCCGTACCTGCTGTCCCAGGGCATGAGCATTGAGGACATCACCAAGGGGATGGACAAGCAGGGCGGCCTGCTGGGCATTTCCGGGGTGAGCAACGACCTGCGGGACGTGCAGCTTGCGGCGGAGGCGGGCAATGAGCGGGCGCAGCTTGCCATTGACGTGTACTGCGCGGGCATCGTGCATTACGTGGGCGCCTATTACGCCCAGCTGGGCGGGTTGGACCATCTGGCCTTTACCGGCGGTATCGGCGAGAACTCCGACCTTGTCCGGAAGACGGTCTGCCGCGCGGTGGCCCACTTCGGCATCGTGCTGGACGAGGAGAAGAACGCCGCGCGGGTTGATCAGATTCGGGTGATTTCCGCCCCGGACTCCCGGGTGAAGGTGTGGGTCATCCCCGCCAACGAGGAGCTGGGCATCGCAAGAAGGACCTACGAATATCGGTAAAGCATAACGAAACGGCGGATGGGATCTCCCGTCCGCCGTTTTTCCACCTGCGCCGACGATATGCAAATCGCTGCGATTGGCCTTAGCTATTGATTTTTTGAAGGTACAGTGCTATAAATAACTTAAGAAAGGACAAGGGTTTGCAGGAACCCGGGGCCGGATGAAAAAGGAGAGTCAAAAAGATGAACAGAAAGAGAGTAATAGGGCTGCTGATGAGTGTGGTTTTGATGCTGTCATGCGTGGCCTGTGGGTTGAGCAACAGAGAAATGGAAGATATCGCGGCGTCGTATATACGTCAAAACACCCAATTTCATCAGGTTACGGTGGATTCGGTCGAGGTACATTCGAATACCTGGTTTTCGGCCGAGTGTACTGTGGCGCGCCGTGGCACTTTCTTTGATCTGAGCGGAACGGTCAGAATCAGCCTGACCCGGGTGGAAACATTGGATGGCGTAAAATGGGAGCTTAGCGGCGACCCGATCTATTCCAACTGCACAAGCGCGTTCCACGAGCCGGGGGACGAGTATTACCTTTACAACAAGGGAAACACAACAGAGCTGTTTCAAATCAAGGAGATGACGGAAAACAGCGTGCGGGTCAAAGTGTATGGACACGACTTGGACAGTCCTATGATGTATGCTCCGGCCCGAGATGAATATTACAATGGCGAGCATACCTGGTCTTTGCGGTATTTGGAGCAACTGCAGTGTTTTGAGTTCGATTATTACGATGTGGGCAAGGAATACCGCATTTATCCGGACTGGGTGGAAGTAAGCTTTGAAACTGCGAACGTTGGTGTGCGATACACGGATTACAAACGGGCGGAGTCCGAGAACCCCGAGGATTATTGGTGGTTTGAGCGGGCTATGAACGCGGGGCGGACGCAGCCGGACGGTACGCAGGTGGGTGAAGACGAGCCGGTTGTAGAGCCTGACACCCCTCGGCCGGAGCCTCAGCAGCCGGAGGAGCCTTTGGTTGCGCAGCCTGAAGTGAAAACAGTGACTGGCGACAGCTTTTCTGGAGCGCTTAACACAACGGAACAAACGGACTACTACAGTTACACAGCGCCCAGAACCGGTGTGTATTTCTTTGCTTTGGATATTAACGATGTGAACAAAGACTATCAGTTTTCTATTTACAACAGCAAAAAAGGTCGGGTGGTGCAGATCAAACGCTCTGGAGCAAGGAATGGCAGTTACCAGCGCGGGACCTGCGTTTCTTTGACAGAGGGAGAAACTTACGAGATACGAGTGGGCGAGGCGTGGAGCGCTTGTTCCTACACCGTTGCGATCATGCAGCCCAACGCGCCCGGACAACTTAGCGGCGAGGTCAGTCGGGGGACGTTCCGTTTTCCTGAGCAAAAGGACATATACACCTTTGCGCCAGCGGAGTCGGGTACCTATGAGTTTTACTTTGGCGACACAAAATCAGATGGGGACTACACCATTACGATTCGTGAAGGGGAGAGCCGTCGGCTCATCAGTACGCGGGTCAAGGCCTTGCAGATCAACGACTGGACCATTGAACTTCCGCTGACAGCGGGACAGGTCTATACCGTGGAGCTGGAGCAACTGGTACAGATGCGCGAGTACTCCGTGCGTGTAAGCAAGAAGGCAGAAGAATAATAGGCAAAGGGCGATGATTCAAACAGAATCATCGCCCTTTTACTGCAAAAGAATATAAAAACACACACTTCTCTGCGGGAACAGGGGAGTGTGTGTTATTTGTATGGCCTTTTTTGGTCGGTCAAGCCGATGATGTAGTCTGCCGACAGATTGTAGTATTTGCAGAGGGTAGCCAAATCATCGATTTTAAGCTCGGCACGACCAACCTCAATATGATTGTATCCCTGTTGAGATTTGTTCAGTAATCGCCCCAATTCAGCCTGTGACAGGTCGCTGTCCTCGCGCAAACTCCGAAGTCGCTCTCGATAACAGGACATGGGTATCCCTCCTTTGCGCTGTTAGGTTACCATACTCGGATATTGAGTATTGACATATACTCAATATCCGAGTAAGATGAGTGTAAAGACACGGCGGAAAAGCAGGGGCTTTTCTTGCTGGATTGTCTGTCGGGACACACCGGCGTTTCAGTAAAAAAGGGAGGCAATAGAAATGAGAACTCACACGAAAACCCGCTTCGGGCAATGCAGACGATGGTTGAGCCTGTTGTTGGCAGCAATGATGCTGACGACGCTTGTATCCTGCGGCGGGAAGTCCAATGAGAAGCTTATTGAGGAGCGGCTCACCACCTTTGCCACCGCTTATAACGGCGGCGATATACAGGGGGTATTGTCCTGCTTCAACATGGAAACGCGAAATGCTTGCCAGGCGATGATAAATTTGTTAGGTGGTCTTGCAAGTGCAGGTACGGGACTCGGCATTGATCTGAATGATTTGTTTGCCCTTGGGGTGAGTATGGCCCCAGGGGATTTCATGGGACTGAAAATCAATGAGATCGTGGTTGAAAAGGACGGTAAGCGCGCAACGGCGGCAACAACCATGAAGCTGGTCGACGAAGATGAGGATCAGACAGTGTACTTCATCATGGTCTATGAAAACGACGGCTGGTACATTGAGGATATGTCCCTGCAGGCCAATATCGGCTCTTCGCAAACCGGAGTGAATGTTAACGTTCTGAGTGCGCATGAAGTTGACGATGGATTTTCGGTAATAAATAAGTTTCAAATGAATTCCCAAGCGTACTGTGGAGTAATTAATGCCGAGGGAGAGATTATTTACGCCACTCCAGTAGGCGAAAGCTTTGTGTGGAAGAGTGCGGGAAATGGTTGCGGGTTTGTCATGCTCGAACCAGACGTAGGAAGAATGTATTACTCATATATTGTGTTCGACAGTGATGGAAAGAAAACCTTCACAGTGAACGGAGATGTATTTGACTTGATAATTGGTTGCGGTGACGGTCTGCTTTTTGTCTACAAGGATACATCCACCATCGAGAAAGAGGAACATTCTTACGGTGTTTTAGATTGCAACGGAAATTGGATTACTCCGCTCACGGCAGGACCGGAACTAATACTGCCGGAGAGCAAACGAGAGTTTTATAAATACGTTGGCGACGGCGCATTTATGTCGGATGGCAACTTGAATACCTACAATAAACGGTATAGGAATATTTTGTACAACAGCCATACAAATTGTGCTTATTTGATTAATTCTGATTATGGGTATATAACGAGTTATCCTGAAGAAGAAGGGGCAGAAAAAACAGATTTGCCAAGAAAGTATATTATCAATCCAGATGGAACGGCCGAGGCTATGCCTGAAACGGCCATAGATGTGCGGGATAATTTGGTATGGATGGGAACAGATACGGGTATCCAAATTTTGGACAGAGAAACCGGTATTACAAGAGAATATACCGAGTTTCCAATCGACATGATTCGTGCCGTAAAATATGACAGCGATTCCGAAACATTTACAGTGATTATACAAGGTGTGGACGGTAAGGTATATTTCACGGTAATCGATAAGGAATGCAATCAGAAGTTTGACCCAATTGTTTCTTATCCTACGGGTTGGAATGGCATCTATTATATCTATCCTGGCTCAAATGGCAGAATTGCCTATTGCGACGAGAGTGGTGTCTACAAGGTAATCGACACCGACGGAAACGTGATCGTTCCCAACACCCAGGGGTTCACGAGTATTGGCGCATACAGTGGTGGAATGGCATTGGCAAGCAAGGACCAAAGCTGCTTCTTCCTTGATGTGAACGGACAGGTTTTGGACATTAAGCTGCCGAACTAAATACTGTTAGATGAGCTTTACACGCGATAGCGGTTGAAACACTTGGGAATAAGGAAAGAACAACGGCGGACGGGATCTCCCATCCGCCGTTGTTTATTTGGGTTGCAGCTTTTTTCGGTATTGCAGTGGGGAGCAGCCTACCTCCAGCTTGAAGGCCCGGCAGAAGTAGGAGGTACTGCTGAAGCCGCAGCGGTCGCTGATCTCGGTGATGGGGGAGGCGGTCTTTTCCAGCTCGCCCTTGGCCAGGATGATGCGGGTCTGCAGAATGTACTTCATCACCGAGGTGCCGGTATGCTCCTTGAACCGGCGGCAGAAGTAGTATTTGCTGATGCCGACGGCCTGACAGATGTTGTCGATGTCCAGGTCGGCGGAGATATGCTCGTTGATGTACTTGATGGCCCGGCCCATGAAGCCGCCGGCGGTGGCGGTGCTGTCCGTGGTGTAGCGGTTGAGCAGATAGACCAACTGCAGCAGGCAGGACAGCAGGATGGGCTCCCGATCCTCCCGGTCGATGCCGGTAGACACCTGCTCGAAAATTTGGTCCACCATGGGCCGCTGTTCCGGGGGGATCTCGGCATAGACCAGGGACTTGGCGAAAAAGTCCTTGTACTTCGGATTCTTGCCCAAAAGGTCGAAGATTTTGGAGAAGATGGGGGAGGAAATCGTCAGCTTGGTGCGGTCATACTCCTCGGGTACGTCGGGCATGGTGTAGTGGTAGGTGCCGGCGGGGAGAAAGGCCAGGGCGCCGGGTTTGATGGGCAGCACCTTTTCCCCGGTGACGAGGCTGCCGCCATCAGAGTAAAAGTAAATGAACAGGTTCCATTTGGGTGCGTGCCAGGTTTTGTAATGCGGGTCCTTGCCGATGTCGTGCGGATAAAAGGCGGTTTTCATACGTATCACCCCGACACATTGTACCACATTTTATGAAAAAAGCAACAGGAGTAAAAAATAGGGCAATAATAATCTATTTTTCAGAGGGATGTAATGCTAAAATACAACTATAAAATTAGCGAGGAAGGGGGAGGACGGTGAAGATCCTGACGCTGGACGTGGGTGGTACCGCGGTGAAAGCGGCGCTGCTGGACGAGGAAAATCGGCTCTCGGATGTGCGTGAATTTCCCTCCCAGCCGGGGCCAGCCCCGGTGCTGGTGCAGCACGCCCTCAATGCGGCGGGGGCCTATGACGACTACGATGTGCTGGCCGTGTCCATGACTGGGCAGATCGACCACGCCACCCAAACCGTACTCTTTCGCAGTACTCTGCAGCCGGGGGAGAAGCCGGAATACCCGGTGGGAGAGGTGCTGCGCCAAGACGTTGGAAAGCCGGTCTACGTGCTGAACGATGCCAACGCCGCCACTTTGGGCGAGGGCTGTTTCGGCGCAGCCAGGGGCTGCCGCAACTTCCTGTGCCTGACCTACGGCACCGGTGTGGGCGGCGGCATCGTGCTGGATGGCAATTTGCTGACCGGCCATCGGGGCATTGCCGGGGAAATCGGCTACATGGTCACCCACGTGGGCGGACTGGACGGCAAGTACGACCAAAGGGGCGCCTATCAGCAGTACGCCTCCACCACCGCCCTGGTGCGGGAGGGGAGGAGGGTCGTCCCTGAACTGGAAAACGCCCGGCAGCTCTTTGACTGGCTGCCCACAGCGCCCGCCCTTCAAAGAGTTGTGGACAACTGGGTGGACGAAATCGTGGAGGGCCTGCGCAGCCTGACCTACATCTTCGACCCGGAGTGCTTTGTGCTGGGCGGCGGCGTGATGGAGCGCGAGGACGTGCTGGAGCAGGTGCGAAAGCGTTACTACGGCTACGCAAGTCCCTTTATGAAGGGCGTGGAGCTGGTCCGGGCGCAGCTTGGCAATCGGGCCGGTATGTACGGCGCGGCGGCCTTCGCCCGCTGGGCCATGGCGCACTCTGACGATACCAAACGAATTGGCTGTTTTATCAGCGAGAAATAAGGAGTGGGTGAGTGAAATGAACAAGGAACAGATTTTTGAGGCGATCAAGGGCGGCTTGATCGTATCCTGCCAGGCCCTGCCCGACGAGCCGCTGCACAGCAGCTTCATCATGGGCCGTATGGCCTACGCCGCCAAGCTGGGCGGCGCGGTAGGTATCCGCTGCAACTCCGTGGAGGATATTAAAGAAATCAAAACCACGGTGGATCTGCCCCTCATCGGCCTGATCAAGCAGGACTATGAGGGCTGCAAGGTGCGCATCACCCCCACCATGAACGAGGTGGACGCCCTGGCCCAGGTTGGCGTGGATATCATCGCCATGGATGCAACCAACCGGCCCCGACCCGACGGACGCAGCATTGCCGAAACCTTCCCCGAGGTGCGGGCCAAGTACCCCGACCAGTTGTTTATGGCCGACTGCGCCACCTACGAGGAGGCGGTGCAGGCCCAGGCGCTGGGCTTTGACCTGGTGGGTACCACCATGAACGGCTACACCGACGATACCCGCCACACGCCGCCCCCCAACTTCGATTTTATGCGTAAGCTGGCGGAAAACCTGACCATCCCCGTGGTGGCGGAGGGCGGCATTTTCTCCCCAGAGCAGCTCCGCACGGCCATGGACCAGGGGGTCCACGCCTGTGTGGTGGGCTCCGCCATCACCCGTCCCATGAAGATCACCCAGCGCTACGTCAAGGCGCTTGAAAAGTGAGAAAAGAGGTACATAACATGGCTGTTGATAAGAAGTTTACCGGTGTTTTTCCTGCGTTCTACGCCTGCTACGACGATAAGGGCGACATCTCCCGGGACCGCGCGTCCAAACTGGCGGATTTCTACGCCGGGGTGGGGGTCAAGGGCCTGTACGTAACCGGAAGCTCCGGCGAGTGCGTGTTCCACAACGTGGACGAGCGTAAGGCCACCCTGGAGGCCGTTGTGGAGGCGGTGGGAGACAAGATGACCGTCATCGCCCACATTGCCGCACCCTCCACCCGGGACAGCATCGAGCTGGCCCGCCACGCCGAGAAGCTGGGTGTGGACGCCATCGCCATGGTACCCGGTTTCTACTACGGCCTGAAGGTACCCGTGGTGCGCAAGTACTGGTGCGACGTGCTGGAGGCCACCGACAACGTCCCCCTGTTCATCTACAACATTCCCGGCACCACCAACGGCTTTAATCTGCCGGTGGAGCTGCTGCAGGAGATGCTGGCCACCGGCCGTGTGGCCGGTGTGAAGAACTCCTCCGGCTCCGTGCAGGACATTTTGAAGTTCCGCATGGCCGGCGGCGAGGATATGGCCATCTTTAACGGCCCCGACGAACAGTATGTGGCCGGCCGCATGATGGGCGCCTCCGGCGGCATCGGTGGCACCTACGGCTATATGCCCGAGGCGTTTTTGAAGCTGGACGCCCTGGTCAACGCCGGCCAGATGGAGAAGGCGGCCCAACTGCAGAAGGAGATCACCGCCATCATCTACGACACCCTGAAAATCGGCTCTCTGTACGCCGCGGCCAAGGGTGTGCTGCGGCTGCGTGGCCAGGAGCTGGGCGGCGTGCGCGCCCCCTTCCTGAACCTGAAGGATGGCGACGAGGCGGCCGTACAGGACATCCACGAGAAGATCCAGGCGCTGCTGGCGCGCTGGTAAAAGCATAACACGTTGCGGGAAGGAGGAATGATGGGATGAAGATTTTTGGCGGAAGTGTGTTCGGCACCGACCACAAAATGCACGATACGGATTTGTGCTTTGAAAACGGCATAATTACCGAAACGTCGAGCGGTGGCGAGTTTGACGCCACCGGCTGCTACGTGCTGCCCGGTCTGATCGACACCCACATTCACGGCACCAGCGGCGTGTGTTTTTACTGGTCCAAAGACAGCGTGACCCCCGCCCTGGACTGGCTGACCCGCCATGGCGTGACGGGTATCCTGCCCACCACCTGCAGCGAGACTGTGGAAGAACTGGAGCAGGACCTTGCCCACCTGACTTCCACCGGAGATGAGCGGATCTTGGGTGTTCACGCCGAGGGACCCTTCATCAACCCGGAGAAGGCGGGGGGTATGCGGAAAAACCGCATCCAACTGCCGGATACGGAACTGGTGGAAAAAATGTACCGCGCCGCCCGCGGCAAGCTGAAAACCATGACCATGGCCCCGGAGATGGAGGGGGCAGATGAAGTAATTGACACCTGCAACCGACTGGGTATCCATGTGTCCATGGGCCACAGCGCCGCCACGTATGAGCAGGCCAAGCACGCCGTGGACCGGGGGGCAAGCCGCCTGACCCATACCTTCAACGCCATGAATGGCTTTAACCACCGCAACCCCGGCCTGCTGGGTTTGGGTCTGGACGACGAGCGGGTCATGTGCGAGCTGATCTGCGACCTGTACCACGTGGCCGCCCCGGCCATCCGTGTGGTGATGCGGGCCAAGGGGTCCCAGGGAGTGACCATGGTCAGCGACGGGTCTATGTTCTGTGGTTTGCCGGACGGAGAGTACGACGTGGGGGACCGCGTGGTCTACGTGAAAGACGGACTTTGCACCCTGGCGGACGGCACCATTTCCGCCAGCTCCAAATGCTTGAGCGATGGGGCCAAAAACCTGTTCCAAATGGGCGTTTCCCCGGCGGACATCGCCATCATGGCGGCGGTCAATCCCGCCCGGGCCTGCGGCTGCGCCGACCGGGGAGAACTGGAAGTGGGCCGCCGGGCCGACGTGGTGGTGTTTGACCGAAACTTCGACGTGAAAGCCGTGTTCCTCAAGGGCGAACGTATGGTATAACTGAAAAGTGAATATCCTTTACAATGATTGAAGAACAGCCGCTCCAACCCTTGGAGCGGCTGTTCTTCTTGCGGGATAGCATAACCTTGCGCCGGGGGGAATACAGTTGGGGTAAAGGGGGAATGGACATGCGTGTGCGAATGGGACGCGGTGGAGCGCCTTCGGCAAAAAAATCTCAGAAAGAGCGGGGGCGGGCCGGGGGACGGCAACTGCTGCAGTTGGTGGCCTGCGTAGTGCTGTTTTTGACGGTTTTTATCGGGAAAGGGGTACTTCCGGAGGAGATGGCACAGGTTGGCCCCCAACTGTTGGGCGTGCTTCGTGCCAATACGGATTTTCGTGGTGCCTTTGCCGCCCTGGGCAGTACTATGGCGGAGGGGGAACCGGTGCTGGACGGCTTGGAGCAATTTTGCGCGACGGTTATCGGGGTGCAGGAGCAGTCGATGGGTGAGGGCGAAGATGAGCCGGTGCAGGTGCTGCAGCCGGAGCCGGTGAGGGTGGAGGAGCCGGAACCCCAGCCGCAGAGCGACCCGGAGCCGCCGCCCCAATATCAGGTGGGTGATGTCGTGCAGACCATTGCGGTGGAGGGACAGGCGCTCCCGGAGCGGTACACCTACGATAAGCTCTATTTGGGTGAGATGGAGACGGCGGAGCCTGTGGCGGGTACCCTGACCTCCGCCTTTGGTTACCGGGACCATCCCACCATCGGCACCTACGCGGTCCACGGCGGCGTGGACATTGGGGCGGCAAAGGGGACTGCCGTGCGGGCCTTTGCCGACGGGACAGTGGAGTTTGTGGGGGAGAGCGAGGATTTCGGCCTTTATCTGCAGCTCAGGCATGAAAATGATGTATCGACTTTTTATTCCCATTGTGAAAGTATTTCTGTCAAAAAAGGTGAATTGATAAAAGCGGGGCAACAGGTGGCAAAAGTCGGTTCTACCGGCAAATCCACCGGACCCCACCTGCACTTTGAGGTGCGCCTGGGGGAGGTGCGCCTTGACCCTATGCACTACATCACGCTGCGGGAGGGGTAAATGCTGCGCTGGGGCAGGGTGGAGGTCACCGGCGGCTTTTTGCTGCTGATGGCCTGGCTGAATTATTGTGACACCCAGGGGCTGCTGCCGCTGGGTGTTTGTGCTGCTGTGGCCCACGAGGCGGGACACTGGCTGGCTATCCGCCTGTGGGGCGGTCGTATGGGGCGGCTGCGCCTGTCTGCGGTGGGGGCGCAAATGCAGATGGTTGGTATATTGTCCTATCCGGCGGAGCTGTGCTGCGCCCTGGCCGGGCCGGCGGTCAACTTTTTGCTTGGGTACGGTGCGGCACGACTTGGCTGGCTGGTGTTTGCGGGGATGAATTTGGCGCTGGGGATGTTTAATCTGCTGCCCATTGGAGCGCTGGACGGTGGTCGGGTGTTGCGCTGTGTCTTGGCCATAGCAGGCCGCCCGGACAGCGCAATGCAGGTGCAGATGTGGTTGGACAGGGTGCTGGCCATGCTTCTCTCCGCCTTAGGCATTACAATTGCCGGCAAGGGGGGAGGGCTTATGCTGAGTATGATCGGCGGTTGGGTTTTGCTTTCCTCCTTGAAGATCTGGGCGGAAAAATGGCGGAAAAAGGTCTTGTCAAGGGGACTCATAACAGGTAAAATGGTCTGTACCGATACTTACAGATTGGATGCGTGAAACCATGAATCAAACGCTGGAGCGAATTCTGCCCAAAGTACAAAAGCCCGCCCGCTACACCGGCGGAGAATATAACGCCGTGGTCAAGGACGCCGCCAAGGTAGACCTGCGCTACGCCCTGTGCTTTCCCGATACCTACGAGATCGGTATGTCCAATTTGGGCTGCCGCATTTTGTACGGCCTGATGAACGAGCGTGCCGATATTTGGTGCGAGCGTGTCTATGCCCCCTGGACCGACATGGAGGAGCAGATGCGCCAGGAAGGTGTATCCCTCTATGGTCTGGAGAGCGGCGACCCCATCGACCGGTTTGACATCATCGGCTTCTCCCTGGGCTATGAGATGGCCTATACCAACGTGCTGAATATGCTGGACCTGGCGGGCCTTGCCCTGCGCAGCGAGGACCGCTGCGGCCTGACCCCGCTGGTGGTGGCCGGTGGCACCTGCTGCTATAACCCGGAACCCCTTGCGCCCTTCGTGGACTTCTTCGTCCTGGGCGAGGGGGAGGAGGTCACCCTGGAGTACATCGACCTGTATAAAAAGGCCCGGGATGAGGATTGGACAAAGGAAGAATTCCTGCAAAAGGCGGCCCAAATCCCCGGTATCTATGTACCATCCCTGTACGACGTGACCTACAACGAGGACGGTACCGTTGCCGCCATCACCCCGGAGGAGGGGGTTCCCGCCACCGTGACCAAGCGGGTGGTGGAGGATATGACCAATGCTTACTTCCCGGTGAAGACCATCATTCCTTCCACCGAGATCGTCCACGACCGGGTCATGCTGGAGCTGTTCCGCGGCTGTATCCGCGGCTGCCGATTCTGTCAGGCGGGGTATGCCTACCGCCCCGTGCGCTGCCGGGACGCCAAGAAGTTGGCCGAGATGGGCAAGGAGTCCTGTCACGACTCCGGCTACCAGGAAATGACCCTGTCCAGCCTGTCCTCCACCGACTATCCCGGTCTGGTGGACCTGTGCGACGACCTGCTGGACTACTGCCAGCCCCGGAATATCAGTTTGTCCCTGCCCTCCATGCGTGCCGATACCTTCTCCATGAACCTGATGGAGCGGCTGCAGAAGGTGCGCAAGGGTGGCCTGACCTTCGCCCCGGAGGCCGGCACCCAGCGGCTGCGGGACGCCATCAACAAGAACCTGCGGGAGGAGGATTTGCTCCAATCCGTCCGCACCGCCTTCTCCGGCGGCTGGAACGGCGTGAAGCTGTACTTCATGCTGGGTCTGCCCACCGAAACGGACGAGGACGTGCTGGGCATCGCGGACCTGGCCCGCAAGGTGTATTTCGCGTGGAAGGAGTGCGCCCCCAACAAGGCCCGGGGCGTGCGCATCACCGTGTCCACCTCCTGGTTCGTGCCAAAGCCCCACACCGCCTTCCAGTGGGAGGCGCAGATCCCCGTGGAGGAGTATCAGCGCCGGGTCAATCTGCTGCGGGACGCCCTGAAGCGGGACAAGTCCATCACCTACAACTGGCATGACCCGGAAACCAGTTATATGGAGGCCGTCTTTTCCCGTGGCGACCGTCGCCTGGCCGACGTGATCGAGTGGGCCTGGGAGCATGGTGCCAAGTTCGACTCCTGGAGCGAGCATTTTGACTTCCAGCGCTGGATGGACGCCCTGGCCGCCTGTGGCTTGAGCGGAGATTTCTACGCCCACCGGGTGCGGGAAAAGGACGAGGTGTTCCCCTGGTCCGTACCCAGCGTGGGTGTCAGCCGCCAGTTCCTGTGGCATGAGCGGGAGCTGTGCTATCAATCCGTCACCACGCCGGACTGCCGCACCCGCTGCGCCGGCTGCGGCGCCAACAAGTTCCTGGAGGGAGGTGTGTGCAATGGCTGAGCATCGTCTGCTGTTTTCCAAGACCGGCCGGGCCCGGTACATTTCCCACCTTGACCTGATGCGCACCTTCCAGCGGGCCTTTTTCCGGGCCGACATCCCCATCAAACACACCGAGGGGTTCAACCCCCACGCCTTTGTGTCCATTGCGCTGCCCCTGTCCGTGGGCTTTTCCAGCGAGTGCGAGATTTTGGAGTTCGGTCTGCTGGACGGAGTGGGGGAGGAGGACGTCCCCGCCCGGCTCAATGCCGCCCTGCCCGAGGGTATCACCATCCACAAGTGTTACAAAGCGGAACGACCCATCAAGCACCTGACCCACTTGAACTACATCATCACCTTTACTTATGAGATGGGCGCCCCCTTCGGCGTGGAAAACGCCATGAAACAGTTGCTGAGTCGGGAGAGCGTGGTGGTACGCAAGAAGTCCAAGAAGGCCAAGGCCGGCTTCACCGAGGTGGACCTCATTCCCCTTATCAAAAGCTGGAACGTGGAGGGGCGGCGGGATACCTTGGTCATCGATGTGGTGCTGGCTGCCCAAAACCCCGGCCTGAACCCGGAACTTATCCGTGCCGCCTTCTGTGAGGAATTCCCTGAATTTGCTCCGGATTTCGTGTCCTTCCACCGCAAAAAAGCGCTGGACGCGGAGGGTGAGCTTTTCCTTTGAAAAAATAAGGAAAAAAGATGAAAAAAAGCTTGCAAATCGGAAATAACTATGCTAAAATATCCGAGCATTACGCATGGAATGGGATTTTCTGCCGGTTGCCCGACTGCCTCGGGTTGGCAGGGGAGATGAACATTCCAGAGGTAAAAAAACAATTTTAGGAGGAAACAAAATTATGGCAGTCGTATCTATGAAGCAGCTGCTGGAGGCCGGCGTTCACTTCGGCCACCAGACCCGTCGGTGGAACCCCAAGATGGCCACCTACATCTACACCGAGCGCAATGGTATCTATATCATTGACCTGCAGAAGACCGTGAAGAAGCTGGAAGAGGCTTACAGCTTCGTGCGCGAGCTGGGCGCCAACGATCAGACCATCCTGTTCGTCGGCACCAAGAAGCAGGCTCAGGACGCCATCAAGGAAGAGGCCGAGCGCGTCGGTATGTACTGGGTCAACGCCCGCTGGCTGGGCGGTATGCTCACCAACTTCAAGACCATGCGTGGCCGCGTGGACCGTCTGAACCAGCTGAAGAAGATGCAGGAGGACGGCACCTTCGACATGCTGCCCAAGAAGGAAGTCATCAAGCACATGGGCGAGATCGCCAAGCTGGAGAAGTACCTGGGCGGCGTGACCGAGATGCGCAAGCTGCCCGGCGCCCTGTTCGTCGTTGACCCCCGCAAGGAGCGCAACGCCATCAACGAGGCCCGCAAGCTGAACATCCCCATCGTGGCTATCGTCGACACCAACTGCGACCCCGACGAGATCGACTACGTCATTCCCGGCAATGATGACGCTATCCGCGCCATCAAGCTGATCGCTTCTGTCATGGCCAACGCCATCCAGGAGGGCAAGCAGGGCGTGGACAACGCTCCCGCTGCCGAGGCTGAGGCTGCTGCCGAGTAATCAGGCGCACAGTATGGACGCCCGCCGAATTGGGCGGGCGTTCATTTATTTACTAATGAATTTATGGAGGTAATTTACTATGGCTATTACTGCTAAGGACGTACAGAACCTGCGCGAGATGACCGGCGTGGGCATGATGGATTGCAAGAAGGCCCTGACCGAGGCCGAGGGCAACGTGGACAAGGCCATCGAGATCCTGCGTGAGAAGGGCCTGGCCGCTTCCGCCAAGAAGGCCGGCCGCATCGCCGCCGAGGGTATGGCTTACGCCGCTGTCGTGGACGGCATGGGCGTCGTGGTCGAGGTCAACGCCGAGACCGACTTCGTGGCCAAGAACGAGAAATTCACCGACTTTGTCAAGGGCGTTGCCGCCACCGTGGCCGCCAACAAGCCCGCCGACCTGGACGCTCTGATGGAGTGCAAGTATGCTGGCACCGACCTGACCGTGACCCAGCAGCAGCAGGAGATGGTCCTGGTCATCGGCGAGAACATCAAGGTCCGCCGTTTCTTCTTCTTTGCCGAGAACACTTCCGTTCCCTACATCCATGCCGGCGGTAAGATCGGCGTGCTGGTCAACCTGAAGGTCGAGGGCGGCATCGACGCCACCGAGATCGGCAAGGACGTGGCCATGCAGATCGCCGCTCTGAACCCCCGCTTCTGGGACAAGAGCCAGGTCACTCAGGACGTTCTGGACGAGGAGAAGAAGATCATGCTGGCCCAGATGGACAACGACCCCAAGATGGCCAACAAGCCCGAGCAGGTCAAGGTCAAGATCGTCGAGGGCAAGCTGAACAAGTTCTACGCCGAGAACTGCCTGCTGCAGCAGGACTTCGTCAAGGACGGCGAGTTCACTGTGGAGAAGTATATCGCCTCCGCTGCCAAGGCTCTGGGCGGCACCGTCACCTTTGTCAGCGCTGTGCGCTTTGAGAAGGGCGAGGGTATCGAGAAGCGCGTGGACGACTTCGCTGCCGAGGTCGCTTCCATGATCAAGTAATTTGATCCCACAAACCAAAGCCGCGCAGTCCGTTCGGACTGCGCGGCTTTTTGCGTTTCAGGACAGTGTTTTTCGGTGCTGGGAAGGGGTGCAGCGGTAAAAGCGCTTGAAGGATTCGTTGAAGGAGCGCACGTTCTTGAAACCGGCGGCGGCCGCAACGGTGGAAATATTGGCCTTGGGGTGTTCGGACATGAATTGCACCGCTTTTTCCAGCCGATAGAGGGTGTAATACTCCCAAAAGGTCAGGCCGATGGTCTGCTTGAAAATGCGGCAGAAATAGTTGGGTGTGTAGTTAAAATGCGCCGCGACGGTGGACAGGGAAAACGGCTCGGCATAGTGCGTGTCCAAAAAGGAATTGATCTCCGTGAGAAAGCGGCTGTCATGGGTGGATTTCAGCAGGAGTTTGCTGCCCACCTCGTGATGCTCAAAGTTCCGTATCAACAGAAGAAAAAACAAGTTCAGCAGCGTGTTGACGGCTGTTTCGTGGCAAAGGGGGCGGGCGCTGTGTTCACGCATGATCTCCAAAATGAATTGCTCCAACCGCGCGTGCAGGGGAGTGTCAGCCGTGATGATGGGGTGGAACAAAAAGATGTCGGTCAGGTTGGGTGCGGGGTATGCCTTCACAACAAAGGACCGGCTTGCCTGTTCGGTGTACAGATTGTGTACCACGTTGGGGGGAATTACGCAGATATCGCCGGCGCGCATGGTGTAACAATCCGCCCCCAGCGTGCAGGTCAACTCACCGGAGCGGACGTATACGATCTCGGTTTCCCGGTGAAAATGCGGGATGTACCGCACGTCGGTATGCTCGATCAAAAAGGGATACTGCTCCGTGGCGCTGTTGATCAACTCCCGGTACATTCCACCACCTCCAATTTCCGGTATTATAGTACGTGGCGTGGAAAAAGTCAATATTCTTCCGAATTAGCGCAATATTTGGGGAGAAAGCCCGGGTGCGATGTGCAATAATCTTGGTATAGATGCCGCGCGCTCAACTAAGGAGGTTTGTCAGATGCAACGAATCAAGCTTGGCTATTGCCCCACGCGCCGGGACGTGTTCAGCAGGGAAGAGGCGATCCGGTTCAACCGGCTCATTCGCCGGCAACTGGAGGGTCTTCCGGTGGATGTTGTGGATCTGAACGGGTTGAATGAGGAAGAACTCTTGTTTCAGGACTGCGACATTCCGGCGGTGATCGACCGCTTCGCCGCTGCAAAGGTGGATGCCCTCTTTTTCCCCCACTGCAACTTCGGTTCGGAAAACCGCGTGGCCCAGGTAGCCCGGACCCTGAAGGTCCCGGTGCTGCTGTGGGGTCCCCGGGACGATGCGCCGGATGCCACGGGCCTTCGCAGCCGGGACTCCCAGTGCGGTCTGTTCGCCACGGGAAAGGTGCTGCGCCGTCACAACGTACCGTTTACTTACCTGACCAACTCCTGGATCGACGGTGAGGAGTGGAAACGTGGTGTGGAGAAATTCCTGCGGGTCGTAAACGTGGTCAAGGCGGTCAAAAATCTGAATATTTTGCAGATTTCCACCCGGCCGGAGGCCTTTTGCAGCGTTATCTGCAACGAAAACGAGCTGCTGGAGCGGTTCAACGTCCATCTGTATCCCGTCACGCTGAATGACGTTGTGGTGGAAATGCGCCGACTCCGGGCGGAGAACGGCGACGAGGTGCGTTCCGTAGCCGCGTTTGTAAATTCCATCGCCCCCGGGGCCGACGGGGAAAAGGTGGCGGAGGTCGCGGCGCTTAAAGTCGCTATGAAGCGCCTGGCCAGGCAGTACAACTGCCGTGCCATTGCCATTCAGTGCTGGACGGCGCTGCAGGATATGCTGGGCATCATGCCGTGCCTGGCCAACTCCATGCTCACCGACGACGGCATCCCCACGGTCTGTGAAACGGACATCCATGGCGCTATCACCGCGGTGATGATGCAGGCGGTGGAGCCGGAGGGGACCACGCCCTTCTTTGCCGACATCACGGTGCGCCACCCCACCAATGACAACGCCGAGCTGCTGTGGCACTGCGGTAACTTCCCGTATTCGCTGGCAAACCGTGCCGGGGACTGCGCCGCCGGCTGCAGCCGCTATCACGGAAATACTTTCGGTATCGGGGAGTGGGAGCTGAAGCCCGGCGAGCTGACCATCGTCCGCTTCGACGGCGACCACGGCAACTATCAGATGCTGATCGGCGAGGCAAAGACCACCACCGGCCCCAGGAACGTGGGCAGCTACGTCTGGGTCGAGGTGGACAACTGGCCCAAGTGGGAGCATAAGCTGGTGGAGGGACCCTACATCCACCACGTGTGCGGCGTGTACGGCAGACACGGTGAGGTGTTGCTGGAGGCCTGCAAATACATAAATGGACTGGTTCCCGACGTGGTTTCGCCCGGGGAAGAGCAACTGCGAAACCGCTGGTACTGATTGGAAAATGAAAACCCGTAAACCTAAGCCGCGCAGTCCATTCGGACTGCGCGGCTTTTTTGTGCGGAAAGCCCTTGACAAGGGGGGAGAGGGGCTATATAGTTGTCTTACATTAGGGTGGAGGTGACCCCCATGACCGAACTGCTGAAAGCGAAAAAGTCCATCGAAATTGGGGCGCGTTTGTTGCGCGAAAAGTCCCCCGAAAGCACCATGCTGGAGCATTTTTTCCTGCGCTTTGCGGCGTGGGACGCGGTGGCGGATTTGCCCCAGCCGTTGCAGCAGGGTAAGGGCCTTTACTACATTTTGGAACGAGCCTCGTTGCCCATAGAAGAATACGACTTGCTCCTTGGTCGGTACGATGATCACGTACCCACGCCGGAGGAGAAGGAAAAGCTGGAACGTCTGCAGGAAAGCCACAAGGATGGTTGCCCCTTTGAAGGCACTTGGGGTCACACGATGTTCGATTGGGAACTGATTGTGGCAGAAGGCATTGCGGGTTTGTTGCGCCAGACGGAGCAGAACCTGCAGACTGCCCGCGACGAGGGGGCGGACCCGAACATTATCCTGGTATTTGAGGGCATGCTGTGGGTGCACCGGGCGGTTGTGCTGTACATCGAGCGCTATGGCAAGGCGGCGCGTGCGGCCGGTCATTTGGTCAGCGCGGAAGTCTGTGAACAGCTTGTCAAGGGCGCGCCGCGCACCTTCCACGAGGCGCTGCAGCTGATTTTGTTTGTGTACACCATTTACTTGGCTCACATTGGCACAACCAACTGCTGCCTGACCCTAGGACGATTGGACAACACTCTGTTGTCCCTGTACGAAAACGACTTGAACAGCGGTGCGCTGACCGAGGAACTGGCCGGTGCGCTGATTGACGATTTCTCCGCCAAGTTGAGCCTGCATCTGGGGCGCGGCGAGCATCAGATGGCCGAGCTGCAAGCGGACTATATTTTCACCGGCTGGCAGCGCAATCCGGTGTATGATTCGCCGGCATACATTCTCCTTGGTGGTTACAGCAACACGCGCAACCACAAGGAAAATCCGCTAACCTTGTTGTTTGCCAAACACATTCACCCGGAACTGAAAAACCCCATTTACATCTGCCGCTACACCGGGGATCGCCACGATGAACTGTGGAATATTCTGTGCGAGAAAATGCAACAGAATGCCTCGCTGATTCTATACAATGACGAAACCATGATTCCCGCCCAGCGGCACATCGGAATCGAGGAGCATAACGCCATCAACTATAGCGTCTATCCCTGTAATTGGCCGGAGATTGACGGCGGCTACAGCATTTTTGACCAGTGCTGTGACAGCATGCCGACGATTTTGAACCGAACCCTGAAGGCGCGGAGCGATTACGCCAATATGGACGAGCTGTTTGCCGAGGTGGACCGGACCTTTACCGGCCAGCTGCGCCCCACCTTTGAGGCCTACCGCGCTCAATATTGCTCCGGGGAGGTTGCGCCGGACGGAATGTTGGGTATCAAGGATTGCTTCATGGGCGGCACCATTCGAAGCGGACGCAGAATGGCAAACGGCGCGGCCAAGTACCCGGCGGTTTACGTCCGTCTGCGCCACATCGGTACGGCCACGGATATGCTGTGCGCCATTGATACCCTGGTATTTCAGAAGAAGATTTGCACGTTACCCCAGCTGTTGGAGGCGGCGGAGCGCAACTTCGAAGGCGCGGAGGACTTGCTGCACTACTGCCGCAAGGCACCTAAGTACGGCACCGGGGATAGGCTTGCCGACGAGCACGCCTGCCGATTGATGAACACGCTACTGGATGCGGTGGATCGGGAGGCGACCAACGAGCGGGGACAGCGGGATATCTACACGCTGAATGCCGGCAATGCCGATATGTTCCATATCCGGGTTGGCTCCCGCATGGGCGCTACGGTGGATGGCCGATTGGCGGGGGAGCCGCTCAGCGAGCATTTTTCGCCCACGGTGGGCTATCAAAAAAGTGTCACGTCCATGCTCAACTCCGTGGCCAAGCTGCCCTTTGACCGCATTCACTCCGGCGTACTGAATCTGCGCCTGAGCCGGTCTATGGTGGCTGGGGAAGAGGGAAAAATGCGGCTGAAGGCCCTGATTGAGTCCTATTTTGACCAGGGCGGCATGCAGCTGCAAATCAGCGTTGCCGACACAGAGGAATTGCGCCACGCCAAGGAGCATCCGGAACAGCACAAGGATTTGCTGGTGCGCATTACGGGCTACAGCGCGGTGTTTGTGGACCTGTGCCAGCGCGGACAGGACGAGATCATCCGCCGGGAAGAAGTGCGTTGAAAAGGGGGGAGCCGGTGTGAAACAAGCGATGTTATTTGATATTCAGGACTTTTGCACCGGTGACGGACCCGGTATTCGCACCACGGTGTTCTTCAAAGGGTGCAATCTGTCCTGCCGTTGGTGCCACAATCCGGAAAGCCAAAATCCGACGGCGCAGATGCTATACTATCGGGACAAGTGCACCCATTGCGGCCGCTGTGAGCGGGTGTGTCCCAACGGGCTTGAAACCTGCGATTTTTGTGGCAGATGCGAATTTATCTGCCCTAACGAGGCCCGCAGTATCAGCGGCAAGGAACACACCGCGGAGGATGTGATGGACCGCATTCGCAAGGATGCGGTGTATTACAAAAACTCCGGCGGCGGCGCGACCTTCTCCGGTGGCGAATGTATGTTGCAGATAGATGCGCTGGAGGAGCTGTTGAAGGCCTGCAAGGCTGAAGAAATCCACACCGCGGTGGACACGGCGGGGCACGTACCCTTTGACTATTTTGAGCGGATTTTGCCCTACACCGACCTGGTTTTGTACGATGTGAAATGTTTGGACAGCGCCAAGCACAAACGGTACACCGGGGTTGGCAATGAGTTGATTTTGGATAACCTAAAGCGCCTTTTGGCCATTGGGAAACCGACTTGGGTTCGCATTCCGGTTATTCCTACGTTCAACGATACCGAGGAAGAGATGAAGGAAATCAAGCGGTTCCTTGATTCCTGCGGAACGCCGGAGCGGGTGGAGCTGTTGCCGTACCACACTCTGGGCGAGGGGAAGTATGTTGCCCTTGGCATGGAGGGCACCTGTTTCGATGTGCCGGATGAGGAAAAAATGGAACGACTTAAGATGATTTTTGCGTAATGAAACCAAAGCCGCGCAGTCTGTTTGGACTGCACGGCTTTTGTGTTCTGTACTATGTGTAGAAATTTATAAACTTTTCACTTTCCCCCTATGCAAACGCGGAATTTTATATTAAAATAGGTGTTAAGAATGTGCCGGCGTGGGTCGGCAGTAAAGGAGATGTTTGTTATGGCCAAACCTCATTATAAGCGCGTCCTGCTGAAAATCAGCGGAGAGGCCCTGGCGGGCGACGCGTCCCGCGGTCTTGACTTCAACGTGATCGGCGAGGTCTGCGACGTCATCAAAGAGTGTGTTGACCTGGGTGTGCAGGTCGGTATTGTAGTCGGCGGCGGCAACTTCTGGCGCGGCCTGAAGGACGGCGGCGACCGCATGGTGCGTGTGCGTGCCGACCATATGGGCATGCTGGCTACCAGCATCAACGCCCTGGCTGTGGCTGATGTGCTGGAGCAGAAGGGTGTGGAGGTCCGCGTACAGACCGCCATCGAGATGAAGTCTGTGGCCGAGCCTTATATCCGTCAGCGTGCCATCCGCCATTTGGAGAAGGGGCGCGTGGTCATTTTCGGCTGCGGCACCGGCAATCCATTCTTCTCCACCGACACTGCTGCCGTGCTGCGTGCGGCGGAGATCGACGCCGATGTGATCCTGCTGGCCAAGAATATCGATGGCGTGTACAGCGCTGACCCCAAGCTGGACCCCAACGCCGTCAAGTACGATACCATCAGCTACGACGACGTGCTGGCCCAGCACCTGAAGGTGATGGACTCCACCGCCACGTCCCTGTCCATGGACAACAAGATCCCCGTGCTGCTGTTCGCCCTGAAGGACCCCAAGAACATCCTGCGTGTGGTCATGGGCGAGAAGATCGGCACCGTAGTCGAAGCTTAACAAGAAAGGAACGAATACAATGAGTGTTGACGTTAAGAACTATGACAGCAAGATGCTGAAGACCATCGAAGTGGTCAAGGCCAACTTCGCTTCTGTCCGCGCCGGCCGCGCCAACGCCGGTGTACTGGACCGCATTATGGTGGAGTACTACGGCACCCCCACCCCCCTGAACCAGGTGGCTGCCGTTTCCACCCCCGACCCCCGCACCCTGACCATTCAGCCCTGGGATGCCAGTCTGCTCAAGGAGATCGAGAAGGCCATTCAGATGTCCGACCTGGGCATCAACCCCCAAAACGACGGTCGTCTGATTCGCCTGTCTTTCCCCCAGCTGACCGAAGAGCGCCGCAAGGACCTGACCAAGCAGGTCAAGAAGTACGCCGAGGATGGCAAGGTGGCCGTGCGTAATATCCGTCGTGACGCCATGGACGACATCAAGGCGGCCAAGAAGAATTCCGAGATCACCGAGGATGACCAAAAGAATTTGGAGAAGGAACTGCAGGACCTGACCGATAAGCGCTGCAAGGACATTGACGAGCTGTGCGCCAAGAAGGAACAGGAACTCATGGCGGTATAAACCGACTTGAAGGTGCAGGGTGCAGAAAATCGCATCCTGCACCTTTTCACAGAAATTCAGACAGAGGATGTTTGTTATGGGCCTTTTTAATCGAAAAAAGAGCGCGCAGATGCAGGCGGATCTGACAAAGCTGCCCCGCCACATTGCCATCATTATGGACGGCAACGGCCGCTGGGCGAAAAAGCGCGGCATGCCCCGCACCGCCGGTCACGCTGCGGGGGCGGAGACCTTCCGCAATATCGCCACCTACTGCAAGGAGATCGGCCTTGAGTACTTAACGGTTTATGCCTTTTCCACCGAGAACTGGAAACGTTCCGCGGAGGAAGTGGGCGCCCTGATGGGCCTTTTGAAGAAGTACCTGTTGGAGGCCATCGAACAGATGGAGCGTGACCGGGTCAAGATGGAATTTTTCGGTGACCTGACCGCCCTGGACCCCGAGCTGCAGGAGTTGTGTCAGCGGACCCGGGAGATATCAAAACGCTATGAGGGGTGTCAGGTAAATATTTGCCTGAACTACGGCGGCCGGGACGAGATCATTCGGGCGGCCATGGCTTACGCCCGGGACTGCAAAGAGGGGAGAGCCTCTGCCGACAGCCTGACGGCGGAGCAGTTTGGAGAGTATCTGTTCTCCAAGGGCGTACCCGACCCGGATCTGATCATTCGGCCCAGCGGGGAGCTGCGCCTGTCCAATTTCCTGCCCTGGCAGGCGGCCTATTCCGAGTTTTATTTTACCGATGTGCTTTGGCCCGACTTTGACCAGGAAGAACTGCACCGCGCCATTGCCGCATATCAAGGCCGCTCCCGCCGGTTTGGAGGTGCGTGATGCTGATACGTATTGTTGTTGCCTTGATACTGGCTCCGATTTTTGTTGCGGTGCTGACGGTTCTGCCGGAGTATGTGCTGGTGGTTATGGTGGCCGGTATTTTGGCGATCGCGGCCTTTGAACTGCTGCGTGCGGTTGGTGTGACCAAAGAGCAGTGGTGCCTGTATCCAATCACAATGCTGGCGGCGGTTGTTGTGCCGGTGTTTGTTTGGAAAGGCTGGGAAACGCTTGGTGTAAAGGCGATTGCCATTACACTTATGTGTGCCCTGTTTGCTTACGCGATTTTCCGTTTTGAGCGAAAAGGCGCGGTGGAGCCGGGAACCATCCTGTTTTGTTTGATGGGCGGCGTGCTGATCCCGGTATTCTACTCCTCGCTGATCCTGCTGCGTATGGAGGAGAATGGTTCTTTCAAGGTTTTGTTGCCGGTGGTTGTCGCCATTCTGACCGACACAGGGGCCTACTTTGTTGGAATGTTTTTGGGCAAGCATCGCGGCGTCACCCTTGTCAGCCCCAAGAAGTCTGCCGAAGGGTTTGTGGGCGGACTGTTGTCCGGGGTCGTGTTTATGTTACTCTACGGCTTGGTGCTGGAAAAGGCCTTTGGCGTAGTGGGTGTGGATATGCTGCGCCTTGCTTTGTACGGTTTTGTGGGCAGCCTTGTGACCATTTTGGGGGATTTGTCCTTCTCCCTGATCAAGCGGCAGGTGGGCATTAAGGACTACGGAAAGCTGTTGCCCGGACACGGCGGTATGCTGGACCGCTTTGACAGTCTTATTTTTGCCGCCCCCGCCATGTGGGTGCTGGTCAATCTTCTGCCTGCGTTTTGAGAGGTAATTGTATGAAACAGCGAGTAATTTCTCTGCTTGGCTCCACCGGCTCCATCGGTAAGCAATCTTTGGATGTGATTGCGGCCTGCGGTATGCGCGTGGCGGCCCTGACAGCCAACAATAATGTGGAATTGATCGAGCGGCAGGCCCGGCAGTTTAAGCCGGAGCTGGCGGTGCTGATGGATGAGAAGGCGGCGGCGGATCTAAAGCTGCGCCTGGCCGACACCGATATCCGTGTGGCCTCCGGCATGGACGGTCTGATCGAGGCGGCCACGCTGGATAGCGTGGACACTGTTATTACGGCGGTCATGGGCATGGTGGGTCTGCGTCCCACCCTGGCTGCCATCGAAAAGGGTAAGCGTATTGCCCTGGCCAACAAGGAAACCCTTGTCTGCGGCGGTGACGTGGTCATGGCGGCGGCGAAGAAGTATAATGCCGAGATCGTCCCTGTGGACTCGGAACACTCCGCGCTGTTCCAGTGTCTGCAGGCCAACCGGGACAGGGGAGAGGTCAAGCGGCTGATCCTCACCGCCTCCGGCGGCCCGTTCTTTGGCTACACAAAGCAGCAGCTGGAGCAGGTGACCCTGGCCCAGGCCCTCAAGCACCCCAACTGGTCTATGGGTTCAAAAATAACCATCGACTCTGCTACTTTGATGAATAAGGGTCTGGAGTTTATCGAGGCTATGCACCTCTACGCCATGGCCCCGGAAAAAATCTCTATTGTGGTCCATCGGGAGAGTATCATTCACTCCTTGGTGGAATACTGTGATAATGCAATTCTTGCCCAAATCGGCTCGGCGGACATGCGCCTGCCTATCCAGTACGCCCTGACCTATCCCCGACGCATTCCCGGTCCCGCTACGGCGCTGGATATGCTGTCATGTCCCAACCTGACCTTCGCGCCCCCCGACCCGGAGACCTTTGAGTGTCTGGGCCTTGCCCTGGCTGCGGCCCGCACTGGCGGCAACGCAGGCGCGGTGCTCAATGGCGCAAATGAGGCGGCGGTAGCTCTGTTCCTGCAGGAAAAGATCCGCTTTGTGGATATTGCGGCTTTGGTGCGCTACGCTATGGAGCAGGTGCCGGTTGCCGCGGTGAACGGGCTGGAGGATGTGCTTCGTGCAGATGCTGCAGCTCGCGAGGTCGTGCTGAGCCGGGTGTAATCACTTGTTTGGAGGAACCTATGCTGGTCTATATCTTGATCGCTCTGCTTCTGTTTGGCGTGCTTGTTGCTGTCCACGAATTTGGTCACTTTGCCACCGCGAAACTGCTTGGTGTGCGTGTGAACGAATTTGCCATCGGCATGGGACCCGCGCTGCTGAAAAAGCAGCGGGGGGAGACCTTGTATTCCCTGAGGGCCTTCCCGGTGGGCGGTTACTGCGCCATGGAGGGAGAGGATGAGGACTCCGACGACCCAAGAGCCTTTGGGTCGCAGGCGATTTGGAAACGGTTGATCATCCTGTGCGCCGGTGCCTTTATGAACTTTGTGACCGGCTTGCTGCTGGTGTTGCTGCTGTACGCTAACGCAAAAGCATTTACGGCCCCGGTAATCGCCGGCTTTATGGATGGCTTTCCTCTGAGCGGAGAAGAGGGTATTATGGTTGGCGACCGCATTGTCAGCGTTGACGGCGAGCGAGTCTATCTTGCCAGTGACATTTCCATGCTGCTGGGTCGGGCCGGTGACGGCGTTGACCTGGTCGTAACGCGTGACGGACAGCGAGTGGAGCTGGACGACCTGCCCCTTACCCTGCGGGAATACACGGTGAATGGTCAGCAGGTGCAGCGATACGGTCTGTACTTTGCCACGGAGGATGCCACTTTTGGTGCTAAGCTGCGAATTAGCTGGCTGCAGGCGGTGGACTTTGTGCGCCTGGTGCGGCTGAGCCTGACCGACCTGCTGACTGGCAGGGCGGGGGTCAAGGACTTGACCGGCCCCATCGGAATTGTAGATACCATCGCCCAGGTGGGCAACCAGTCGGCCACCAAGGCCATTGCGGTGCAAAATATTCTATATTTTGCGGCACTTATTGCCGTCAATCTAGCCGTCATGAACCTGCTGCCGCTGCCCGCCCTGGACGGCGGGCGGGTGTTCTTTCTGCTGGTCAACGCCCTGTGGCAGCTTGTGTTCCGGAGAAAAATCAATCCAAAGTATGAGGGATATATCCACTTTGCGGGTCTGTTGGCGCTGCTTGGACTGATGGTCGTGGTAGCGTTTAACGATTTGGTCCGTATTTTCAGTTGAAGACAGGTGATTTCCATGACAAAACAAATTATGGTGGGTAACGTCCCGGTGGGCGGCGGCGCCCCGGTGTCCATTCAATCCATGTGCAACACTCGCACCGACGACGTTGTGGCTACAGTGGAGCAGATCCGCCGCCTGTCCGCCGCCGGGTGTCAAATCATCCGTGTGGCGGTACCCGACATGGCGGCCGCCCGGGCGGTGGGCGCCATCAAGGAGCAGATCGACATCCCCCTGGTGGTGGACATCCATTTCGACTACAAGCTGGCGCTGGAGGCCATTGCCGCCGGCGCAGACAAGGTGCGCATCAACCCCGGCAACATCGGGGGAGAGGACCGGGTCAAGGCGGTGGCCGATGCCTGCCGGGCCCGGAATATTCCCATTCGGATCGGGGTCAACGGCGGCTCGCTGGAGAAGCCCCTGCTGGCCAAATACGGCGGCGTCTGCCCGGAAGCTATGGTGGAGTCCGCCTTTGAACACGTGCGTCTGCTGAACAAGTTTGATTTTGACGACATCTGCATTTCCCTGAAGTCCTCCAACGTTCCCATGACCATGAAAGCCTATCAGCTCATGCGTGTGAAAAGTGATTATCCTTTACATATTGGTGTTACCGAGGCGGGTACAGTCCGCATGGGTACGCTGAAGTCCGCCGTGGGTATCGGCGGCCTGCTGGCCATGGGAATCGGCGACACCATGCGGGTGTCCCTGTCTGCCGACCCGGTGGAGGAAGTGTATGCCGCCCGGGAGATTTTGAAGGCCGCCGGTATCCGCAAAGAGGGTGCCGAGCTGGTTTCCTGTCCCACCTGCGGCCGCACCCGCATTGACCTGATCGGCCTTGCCAATGAGGTGGAGCGGCGGCTGCAGGGGGTGGACAAGCCCATCACCGTGGCGGTCATGGGCTGCGTGGTCAACGGCCCCGGCGAAGCATCTGCCGCCGACTGCGGCATTGCCGGCGGCGTGGGTGAGGGCCTGCTGTTTAAGAAAGGCCAAATCGTGAAAAAGGTCCCCCAGGAACAGTTGGTGGACGAGTTGTTTGCTTTGATCGACACGCTGTAAGGCGGTTTTGTACGTAAGGAGAGTTTGTCCGTAATGTCCGAGAAGATCCCGTTTCTGAAAATGTTTGCAGCCCTGTGCGGCGAGGGAGAGCTGTCCCGTGCCGCAGCGGGCTGGCTTATCGTGTCCGCGGCCATTGACCGCGCCAAGCGCAGCGCCCATATCCGTGTGGAGGGAGCTGCCGAGGCGGGGGACGTTTTGCTGCAAATGGCACAGGAACAGCTTTGCCGGAGCTACGGACTCAACTGCGCCGTCATCGAGGCAGTTGCGGCGGAGGTGCCGGCGGAGGAGCCTGTCCGAGCCGTGCCGGCACAGGAGGCGGCCCCGGAGGATGCCTTCGCCCGCACCCAGGCCATTCGGGAGGCGGCCATGAAGAATATGGTTCGCGCCGTTCCCTCCGGGGAGGAAAAAAAGGCCGGCGCCGCCCACGGTAAGGTGGTTTTCGGCCACGTGGTGAAGAAAAAGCCCATCCCCATGGGCGATTTGGAGCTGGATATGGGTACCGTGGTCATCGAGGGCGACGTGTTCGCTATTGACCACCGGGAGCTGAAAAAACGCAACGCCTGGGTCATTGCCTTTGATTTGACCGACTACACCGGCTCGGTGCGTGTGAGTAAATTTATGACTGCGGAGGAAAACCCCAAGGCAATCGTGGACGGCATCAAGAAGGGCCAGCGCCTTATCATTCAGGGGCGGCTCAATCTGGACCGCTTCTACGGCGACATGGTGCTGGAACCCGCCTCCATCATGGAGGGGAAGAAGACCATGCGGCAGGACACCGCCCCGGAAAAGCGGGTGGAGCTACACATGCACACCACCATGTCCTCCATGGACGCCCTGACCTGCGTGGGTCCCAAGCTGGGTCCCGACAAAAACCTGGTCAAGCGGGCCCAGCAGTGGGGCCACAAGGCGGTGGCCATTACCGACCACGGCGTGGCACAGTCCTTCCCCGATGCCTGGCACTCGGCCAAGGACATCAAGATCCTCTACGGCGTGGAGGCCTACTACATCAACGACGTGGACGACCGGGTGGCGGTCCACGGCACCCACGAGCAGCCCCTGACGGAAGAAATCGTCTGCTTTGACATTGAAACCACCGGCCTGAACCGAAAAAACGACCGCATCACCGAAATCGGCGCCGTGGTGCTGCGGGACGGAAAACCGGCGGAGACCTTCAACACCTTTGCCGACCCGGGCCGTATTCTGGACCCGGAAAACATCCGGCTGACCGGCATTACCGACGAGATGCTCAAGGGCGCGCCCTCCCAGGAGGAGGCCCTGCGGGCCTTTTTGGACTTCGTGGGGGACCGGCCCCTGGCGGCCCATAACGCCGACTTCGACATGAGCTTTATTGCCGAGGGCTGCCGCCGGTACGATATCCCCTTTACCAACACGTCCCTGGACAGCCTGGTGCTGGCCCAAAATCTGCTGCCCGAGCTTTCCAAGTACAAGCTGGACATCGTGGCGGAGCATCTGCACCTGCCGGAGTTCAACCACCACCGGGCCAGCGACGACGCCGTCACCGTGGCCTATATGCTGCCGCCCCTGTTTGAGAAGCTGGCGGCGTTGGGCGTTACCACCCTGCAGCAAATCAATCCCGCCATGGAGCCGCTGCGCAGTAAGGCGGGGGCGAAGGTCAAGCGCCAGCCCAAGCACCTGATCATCCTGGCCAAAAATCAGGAGGGCCTGCGCAACCTGTACAAGCTCATCTCCCTGGCCCATTTGGAGCATTTCAAGCGCTATCCTATCATCCCCAAGAGCCTCATCAACGCCAACCGCGAGGGACTGATCCTCGGCTCCGCCTGCGAGGCGGGCGAGCTGTTCGGCGCCCTGGTGGACGGCAAGAGCTGGGACGAGCTGAAACGAATCGGCGCCTGGTACGACTATCTGGAAATCCAGCCCGTGTGCAACAATATGTTCATGCTGCGCAAGGGCATGGTCAACAGCGAGGAGGAACTGCGGGACTTCAACCGCGCCATCGTGCGGCTGGGCCGTGACCTCGGCAAGCCCGTGTGCGCCACCGGCGACGTGCATTTCATGGACCCGGAGGACGAGATCTACCGGCACATCCTGCTGGCCTCCAAGGGCTTTGAGGACGCGGACGAGTCCCTGCCCATCTACTTCAAAACCACCGACGAGATGCTGGAGGAGTTCGCCTATTTGGGCGAGGACGTGGCCAAGGAAGTGGTGGTCACCAACACCAATCTGATCGCCGACTGGTGCGAAACCGTGCTGCCCCTGCCCAAGGGTCTGTTCGCTCCCAAGCTGGAGGACTCCGACGGGGAACTCAAGCGGCTGGTGTGGGGTAAAGCACATGAGCTTTACGGCGAGGAGCCGCCCCAAATCGTGGTGGACCGCCTGAATACGGAGCTGGGCGACATCATCGGCTGTAAGTACGACGTGATCTATATGTCGGCGCAGAAGCTGGTGCAGGACTCCCTGGCCCACGGCTACCTTGTCGGCTCCCGCGGCTCGGTGGGTTCGTCCTTGGTGGCGTTCATGTCCGGCATTACCGAAGTTAATTCGTTGCCGGCCCACTACCGCTGCCCCAACTGCAAGCACTCGGACTTTGACTACGCCCAGGACCCGGAACATCCCTACGGCTGTGGCGCCGATATGCCGGACCGGAACTGCCCGGTGTGCGGCACGCCCTACGCCAAGGACGGCTTCAACATCCCCTTTGAGACCTTCCTGGGCTTCGGCGGTGACAAGGTGCCGGATATCGACCTGAACTTCTCCGGCGAATATCAGGGCAACGCCCACCGCTATACCTTTGAGCTGTTCGGTCAGACCCACGTGTTCCGTGCCGGTACCGTGGGTACCGTGGCGGAAAAGACCGCCTTCGGCTACGTGAAGAAGTACTTGGACGAGCATGGAATGATCGCCTCCAAGGCGGAGGAAAACCGCCTTGCCGTGGGCTGCACCGGTGTCAAGCGCACCACGGGCCAGCACCCCGGCGGCATGGTGGTCATTCCCCAGGACAAGGAGATTTACGATTTCTGCCCCGTCCAGCACCCGGCGGACGACCCCAACAGCGACATCATCACCACCCATTTTGAATACCACTCCATGGAGTCCAACCTCTTGAAGCTGGACATCCTCGGTCACGATGACCCGTCCATGATCCGCATGCTGCAGGACCTGACCGGGGTGGATCCCCAGAAGATACCCCTGGACGATAAGGACACCATGTCCATCTTCAGAAAGTCCAAGGCCCTGGGGTACGAGGACGACCCGGTGCTGGGCCCCACCGGCGGCACCGCCATTCCCGAGTTCGGCACCAGCTTTGTCCGCGGTATGCTGGAGGATACCCAGCCCGACCAGTTTGATACCCTGGTGCGGCTGTCCGGCTTCTCCCACGGTACCGACGTGTGGCTGGGCAACGCAAAGGACCTGATCACCTCCGGCACCGCCAAGGTCAACGAGGCCATCGGCTGCCGTGACGACATCATGATCTTCCTCATCTCCAAGGGCATCGCCCCCAAGCGTGCCTTCAAGATCATGGAGGCGGTGCGTAAGGGCCGCGGTCTGCCCGAGGGGGCCGAGGACGACATGAAGGGGGCCGGAGTACCCCAGTGGTACATCGACTCCTGCAAGAAGATCGCCTATCTGTTCCCCAAGGCCCACGCGGTGGCCTACGTGATGATGGCCTTCCGTATCGCCTGGTTCAAGGTGCATCGCCCCCTGGCCTTCTACGCGGCCTATTTCTCCATCCGGGCCAAGGCCTTTGACGAGGCGTTTATGTGCCGGGGCATGGACGTGGTCAAGCGGAAAATGCGGGAAATCCAGCTCAAGGACAAGGACGCCTCCGCCGTGGAGCAGGATATGCTCACCACGCTGGAGGTGTGCTACGAGTTCTATCTGCGTGGCTTCGCCTTCCGCAACATCGACATCTATCAGTCCGACGCCATCAACTTCACCATGAACGAGGAGGAGGGGACCCTGCGCCCGCCCTTCGTGTCCGTGGCGGGCCTGGGCGAAACGGCGGCCCTGTCCATCGTGGAGCAGTGCCGCGGCAAGCAGTTCGTTTCCATCGAGGAGATGTCCGCCGCCTGCCCCAAGGTGTCCAAGACCCATATTGAGCAGTTGAAGGCGGCGGGCGCCTTCGGGACCCTGCCCGAAACCAGCCAGCTTGACCTGTTCTCCATGCTGTGATAGGATAGTATTGCAAATCCGAACCAGGGAAGGTGAGGAAATGGAACAAATATCGATTATCGTGCCCTGTTATAACGAAGAGGAAGTGCTGCCCCTGTTCTATGCCGAGGTCAACCGGGTGGCCGGGCTGATGGGGGAGTACGACTTTGAATTCCTGTTCGTGGACGACGGCTCCCGGGATAAGACTATGGAGGTCATCCGGGACCTTGCCGCGCGGGACGGGCGGGTGAAGTACGTGTCCTTCTCCCGCAATTTTGGGAAAGAGGCGGCCATGTACGCCGGCTTTACTTATGCCGGCGGCGACTACGTGGCGGTGATGGATGCCGACCTGCAGGACCCGCCGGCCCTGCTGCCCGAGATGATGGCAGCCATCCGGGAGGAGGGTTACGACTCCGTGGCCACCCGCCGGGTCACCCGCAAGGGGGAGCCGCCCATCCGCTCCTTCTTCGCCCGGTGCTTTTATAAGCTCATGCGCCGCATCTCCAAAACGGATATGGTGGACGGCGCCCGGGACTACCGGCTGATGACGCGCCAGTTCGTCAACTCCCTGCTGGAGCTGGGGGAGTACAACCGCTTTTCCAAGGGGCTGTACGGCTGGGTCGGCTATAAGACCAAGTGGCTGGAGTACGAGAACGTGGAGCGGGCCGCTGGGGAGACCAAGTGGTCCTTTTGGAAGCTGCTGCTGTATAGTATCGAGGGTATCGTGGCCTTTTCCGCCGCCCCCCTGGCCATCGCGGCGGTGACCGGCATCGTGTGCTGTCTGCTGGCCTTTTTGTTCATCGTGGTCGTGGTGGTCCGCACCCTGGTGTTCGGTGACCCGGTGGCCGGCTGGCCGTCGCTGGTGTGTGTGATTTTGTTCGTGGGCGGTCTGCAGCTATTCTGCATGGGCATTTTGGGCGAGTACCTGGCCAAGACCTATTTGGAGGTCAAGGGCAGACCCATCTTCCTCTGCCGGGAGAGCAATGCGGAACCCTACGAAACGAAGTGAAAAAAGCACCTCATTCCATGCGGAATGAGGTGCTTTTTGTTTGTCATTCTTCCTGCCAGCCCTTGCACACGTCGATCCAGCCAAGGCTTTTGGAGTACCCGGCCAGCTCGTCGCAGGTCAGCTCAATGGCGGAGTTGCTGCTGCCGGCGGCGGGGAAGACGGTATCGAACCGCTGCAGGGACACGTCCAGGTAGGTGCGCACGCCCTCCGGGTTGCCGAAGGGGCACACGCCGCCGATGGCGTGGCCGGTGAATTCGGACACCTGCTCGGGGGTGAGCATTTTGGCCTTGGTGTGGAAGAAACCCTTGAACTTGCTGTTGTCGATTTTGGCGTCCCCGGCGGCCACGATCAGCACGCAGCCGTCCTCCACCAAAAAGGACAGGGTCTTGGCAATGCGGGCGGGGATGACGCCCACGGCCTGGGCCGCCAGCTCCACCGTGGCGCTGGACACCTCGAATTCCAGAATGTCGCCCTCCCGGCCCAGGGGGCGGAAGTAGTCGCGGACCAATTCGATGGACATCTCTCAACCCTCCAGCTTGCGGGCGGTCTTGGCCAGGAAACGCTCGTCGGTGATGAGGAAGCGCTCGTGAGTGCCCTTGCCGATCAGGCCCTTTTCGTCGTAGGCGGTGACGGTCAGCTCGATGCGCTTGCCGTCCACCAAAGTGACCTCGCTCTCCGCCCAAACTTTCATGCCAAGGGGGGTGGCGGACACGTGGTCAATGTTGACCTTGGTACCCACGGAGCTGTCCCCGGCGGGCAGGTGGGGCAGGAAGGACTCGGAGGCGGCCTTTTCCATCAGGGCCACCATAAAGGGGGTGCCGAACACGGTCAGGCTGCCGGAGCCGGCAGCGGCGGCGGTGTTGGTTTCGTTGACTACGGCGTCCGCGCGACCGCGCAGACCAACTTCAATGGACATTTTTGTGTCCTCCTTTGTAAAAACGTTGCCATCATTTTACTACATTGCCCGGCGGGTTTCAATAGGCTTTTCTCAAGTCAGGGTGATATAATCGCCGCTGGCGTAGCCGGTCACGCCGTTATAGCGCACGAGGTACCAGCCCTGCTGATTGCGGTTCAGCACGGTGATGGGGGCGCCGTCGTAGGCCTGGGTCAGGATGGGGGCGCCGGTGTTGGGCCGGGCGCGGATATTCAGGTTGCCGCCGTCGGTATCCACCCGGCCCTGTTGGGTGGTCTGGGGGGAGAGGAAGGGGATACCGAAGTATTCCGTCAGGGACAGGACCAGGTTGCGGGCGATGGCGTCGATGTTCGCCTTCAGCCAGGCGGCGTCGTCGGTGTTGTCGTGGAAGGCCAGCTCCAAAAAGACGGAGGGGGCCCGGGTCAGCCGCAGCTCCCCGATGCGGGTGGAGGCCTCCGTCCGCACCAGGTCTGGCAGGGGGTAGATGTTGCGCAGGTTTTTGGCCATGATCTCCGCCGCTCTGCGGCCCTGGGCGCTGCCGGGGTAATAGAACACGATGGAGCCACGGGCGGTGCCGTAGCGGCCCTCCGGCGCGGCGTTGGAGTGGATGGCCACGTGCAGGTCGTACTGACCGGCATTGGAGGCGGCGATGGAGCTGCCGGCGTTCATCTGCGGCGTGTTGCGCACGTACTGGATACCGGAGGCGTTCAGGTAGGGGATCATGGCGTCGGCGATGAGGTTCATATAATACTCCTCGCTGCCGCCGCTGACGAAGAGGTTGTTCTCCTGGGTGGAGGGGGAGAGATAGATGGTGGGCATGGTGATACCTCCTGTTTTTTCCATCCTATGAAAAAATCTGCCAATCTGTGCGACGTGGGGAGATGTATTGCGTCATTGGGGGTAAGAGGAAAACTTAAAGGAGGTATTGATATGAAAAAATATTTGAGCGGAATGATTTGTGTGCTGCTGGTGCTGTCCCTGGTAGCCTGCGGGGCGGGGCAGTCCGCCGGGACCGTGGCCGACGGCGGCTACAAGTACAAAAACGAAATGATGAGCGCCGACGTGGCGGCGGGGGAGGCGCTGTACGACAGCGCCATGCCTGAGTATATTGCCCAAACCTTCGAATCCAAAAGCGTGTATCAAAACGCAGGGGTGAAGCTGATTCGCCGCGCCAATCTGCAGGTGCAGACGGTGGAGTTTGACAAGGCGGTAGCCACGCTGGAGCAGCTTGTGCTGAGCCTGGGCGGTTACTATGAGAATGCCGAACTGTACAGCGGCGGCTACCACGCGCAGGGGGAACACCGGTCCGGTCAGTATGTGGTGCGGATCCCTGCCGAGTCCTACGATACATTTATGGAGCAGATGGATGGCGTGGGGTATCTGGCCAGGCGGACGGAAAGCACCCAGGACGTGGGGCAGGAGTATTTCGACACGGAGAGCCGCCTGACCACCCAGCGCACCAAGCAGGAGCGCCTGCAGCAGCTTTTGAAGCAGGCCGGGAACATGGAGGACATCATTGCCCTGGAAAACGCCCTGGCCGACGTGGAGTACCAAATCGACCAGTATACCTCCCAGTTGCGGCGCTATGACAGCCTGGTGGGTTACGCCACCATCGACGTGAACATCCAGGAGATGCAGCGCATCACCGACGACCCGGGCCAGCAGGCCGGGCTGTTCCAGCGCATGAAGACCGGCATCGTCAGCAGCGCCGGCGGCGTGGTGGACGGCGTGCAGAATTTCCTGGTTTGGGTCAGCTATCACATCTTTGGGCTGCTGATTTTGGCTGCTGTGGCTGTGGGCGGCGTGCTGGTTGGTAAGAGATACATTCGCAGATATAAAGCCAAGAAGATGGAACGGGCCACAGAGAAGGAGAAGGAAGAATGAAGCGCATCGTGAGTATGTTCCTTTTTTCGGTGTTGCTCGGCCTGTTGGTGGCGCTGAGTGGCTGCGGCTCCAATCCGTATTCTATGGACGGCGGCGTTTCTCTGCCGGACCACAGCCACGCCCCGGCCCAAAGCGGCAACGAGGTGGCCCACGACCCGGTGGGCTACTGCGGCAATACCGTCACCACCGTGCGCTGTGAGCGCCTGGGCAAGCAGGAGGAAACGTGGGAGCGCTCCTTTTGGGGCGGGACCTCCGTGGGTCTGAGCGACTTCCTGCGCTGGCTGGATTACAGCGGTGAGATTTGTCGGTGTCTGCCGGAGTATTACGTGAAGACGGAGTTCAGCCGATCGGAATACGGCATCAGCCTGACCGGCGGATACGTCCGCTATGAGGGCAAGCAGTGCCAGTTGACCGAGGAGCAGGTGGCCCGGCTGACAGACATCCTCAGGGAAGTTAAGGATGGGACGGGGGAGGATCTGTGCGCCCTGCCGCCGGCGGAGCAACCTGTATTTGGTGAATAAAAAATGACCGTGTACCTTTTGCGGGTACACGGTCGTTTTGTTACTTGGTCATGGCGGCAAGGCTTTTGGCCAGGGCGGCAAATTCCGGGATGCCCAGCCTTTCACCCCGCACATCGGCCCGCAGGCCGCAATCTGCGATGGCCCGGGCGATCATTTCCCGGGAAAAGGGTTGGCCCAGGGCGGAGGACAGGCTGTTGTGCAGGGTCTTTCTCCGCTGGGCGAAGGCGGCCCGGACCACCCGGAAGAAGAATTGCTCGTCCTCCACCTCGGCGGGTTTGGCCCGGGGGACCAGCCGCAGTACGGAGGAGGTCACCTTGGGGGCGGGCAGAAAGCAGGTGGGGGGGACGTCAAAGAGCAGCTCCGGCGTGGTGTGGTACTGACAGAACACGGAGAAGGCACCGTAGTCCCCGGTGCCGGGGGCGGCGCAGATGCGCAGGGCCACCTCCCGCTGGATCATCACGGTGATGGAGGCGAACAGCTTGCTTTCGATCAAAAGGGTCAGCACCGGGGTGGTGATGTTATAGGGCAGGTTGGCGCAGGCGACGGGGGTCAGACCGTCGAATTTTGTCGCCACCAGCTCGTCCAGGTCCAGCTTCATTACGTCGCCGGGGACGATCTCCACGTTGTCGCGGCCCTCCAGCGTTTCGCCGAGGATGGGCAGCAGGGTGCGGTCCAGCTCCACCGCCACCACCTTGCCCGCCTGCGCGGCCAACTGCTGGGTCAGGGGGCCGATGCCGGGGCCGATCTCCAGCGCGCAGCAGGACTTGTCGGCGCCGGACGCGGCGGCGATGTTCTCCGGCACCCAGGATTCGATGAGGAAGTTCTGGCCCATGGACTTGGAAAAGTGGAACCCGTGGCGGGCCAGCAGAGCCTTGATATCATTGATGTTGCATACGTCCATTGACGCAGCCTCCCATACAAGGTATAATGTGTGCAGAGTTTCTTATATGGGATTTTACTATATAAAGCCAAGCAAATCAACAGGAGGAATGAAGATGAACGGAAAAATCTCCAACTTTCAGCAGGTGGCGTCCCTGCGGCGGTACACCATGACCGAGGGGAGAGAGCGGGGCCTTGACGTGATCGACTGCGACAACGGCAACCTGCGCTTCCTGCTGAACGTGAGCAAGGGCCTGGACATCATGCAGATGTATCACAGGGGGCAGAACCTGTCCTTCGTGTCCCGAAACGGCTTTACCGCGGAGAATATCGACTTCATGAGCCGCTTTGAGGGCGGCATGCTCTACACCTGCGGCCTGGACAGCATCGGCGGCCGTGACGGGTACGTCGCCCACGGCACTTACCACACCTTCCCGGCACAGGTGCTGACCGCCCGCTGCGACAAGCAGGGCATCGTGGTGGAGGCCCTGGTGCGTGACACGGCCATGTTTGGGCAGGATCTGGTGATGAAGCGGCGGATCACGTCTGACATCGGCGGTGACTGCATCGTAGTGGAGGACAGCCTGACCAACCTGAGCTTCAAGGAGCAGAACTACTGCCTGCTGTACCACGTAAACGTGGGCTACCCCATGCTGGACGCCGGGGCGGAGGTGCGGCTGAACGAGAAGAGCTGCTGCGGCCGGACCCCCTGGGCCACGCAGAATATGGAGAGCCGTTTCGAGATGGAGGAGCCTGTGGTCGACACGGAGGAAACCTGTTACTTTATCGAGATGAACGAACCTCGGGCCGGCATCGTCAACAAAACCATCGGCAAGGAGTTCGTGCTGGACTACTCCGGTGACACGCTGCCCTGTTTTGTGGAGTGGAAGTGCATGGTCAGCGGCGACTACGCTTTGGGGCTGGAACCCTGCTCCTGTTTGCTGGATGATAGATTTGCTTACAGCACCATCCAAGCGGGGCAGACCATCGACTTTAAGCTGAAGCTGTCCGTGAGGGAGCTGTAAGTTTATAGAGAAAGAAAAAATCCTGAATGCAAACGCATTCAGGATTTTTTTGTGTAAGGACTAAAAAAGTGAATAGTGAAGAGTTAAGAGTGAAAAAGTAAAATCGACAAGCTTCTGTCGAAACTTGTCGATTTTTGGCGGAGAGAGAGGGATTCGAACCCTCG
>SVLO01000009.1 GCA_015067885.1 Oscillospiraceae bacterium
ATTTATTGTGTTTATTATGGCAAGAGCCAATTCTACCTATCATCCTCATTTGCTATTTAAGCGATATGTTATCATCAAAAACAAAACCATTTCAAAGCTATTGATCGGCCAATCTGATCCTGTAAATGGCCGCACAAAAAATGCAAAAGCAAACCAAAACAAACTTACATATTGCGGAATAATTTTTTATTCCCTTTTTCTTTTATTAGTTTGTTTCTCTATTATTATGGCATTGCTTCCGGATCTTCCTTGCAATAGTTTCATCTTTGATTCGAAAACTTTATTTTTGGCTGGAAACACTCTTAACGAGAAACTTCCAGTTATATTTGCTTTTACGCTGCTCTTTGCTGAAGCTGCCTTTCATTTTGTTAATACTTCAAAATACGCAGTCGAGAAAACTACCGCAAAACGATTTACACGATTTCTATATTACTTTTTTGCGATAATGTTTTCCGCGGGTATGATTGGTAGCCTTTGGATGTTTGTTGAATCTATTCTGAGGTAAGCATATGAATGAGCTTCCAAAACGCAAAGCCATTCGCATTGAAGATTACGATTATTCCACCCCGGGGGCATATTTCATTACGGTCTGCACCGCAAACAGAGAGAAAATCTTCTGGTCTGATCGTAGGGGCGAACTGTGTTCGCCCGCCAATCCACCGTTGTCGGATATTGGAATTATTGTGGATAATGAAATCAAAAAACTGAATACCGTGTATGATGCTGTTCGGGTTGATAAGTATTGTATCATGCCGGATCATATTCATTTCATCATTTCAATTAACACCGACGAGAACGGGCGCACACAGTGCGCCCCTACGATATCACGGGTGATAAAGCAATTCAAAGGGTCGATTACAAAACAGGTTGGCAGACCCATTTGGCAGAAATCCTTTTATGACCACGGGATACGGAATCAGCAGGATTACGATGAGATTTGGCAGTATATAGAGAACAATCCTCTAAAATATGCATTGAAAAAGGCACCGTGAAAACGGTGCCTTTTTGCGGGCGAACGCAGTTCGCCCCTACGGGAATGTACGATAGGGATTGTAGGGGCGACCTGTGTGTCACCCGTTAGAACAGCGTTGTTATCCAATAGATAATTCCATAGACTACACTTGCGCTCACGCCGTACACGATCACAGGGCCGGCGATGGTGAACATCTTTGCTCCGACGCCCAGGATGAAGCCCTCTGCTGGTGTCAACTCAGAACCCAAATTTCGTGTCTGCTAGGACTAAAATTATGCCGAAATACAATGCTTTACGAAAATCATTTCCATTCCAACAACAAAAAGTACGGATTCTCTTCTCTGCCACAGTCCATTGAATAACTGGCAATATACCGCACTCCACCGATATTCTCGTTGTAAGCAAATATCAAATAATAGTAATCAATTTCTGCTTTCGCTTCTTCAAAATCAAGAGTCTCATCCGTAAAACTCAGGCAAGTCCATTCGCCCCATTCTGCTTGCTGTTTTGCGCCATCCGGATGATAATTATGGATTCGGTTTAGTTCTTCAGAAAATTCATTCTCTGGCAGAACCCATTCCGCGTAAATATGAAAACTGGGATCAATAACTTCTTGAAAATAGTAATAATATTTAGTTGTTTCTAAGAATTTGTCCGGTGGATACCATTTTGAGTCTTCTGCTACAGCACTTCTCGGTATATTCGCAGGAAATACCTTATAAATATCATCCCCATACATTTTCACATGGTTTCCCATTATTAAATAGTTTTCAGGATTATGTGTTTCTGAATAAACAGGCGGCATTAACATGATCGATGCCATTCCTATCGGTTGCATAATTGTCAAAATCGCTATTCCGAAAACAACTCCTGCAATCCACCTTCGTTTTTTACGTTCCTTGGGAAGCAATGCATGTTTTCGATAAAGAAACAAGACTACCGCTGACAAAAAAATTGGAATCAGAATATATGCTGTTCCGATGTAATTTACAGGATTCATATAAAATTGCGGAAATACAAAATCTTCACGGTATGTAAGCCACACACCAAGGCCAAACACTCCCCAAACTGCAAGTATGATGATTGCTACGGATCGCATAAATCCCTTTTCAAACCGCTCACCTTTTGATTCTTTTTTATCCGCTTCGGGCAGCGGAACACTTTCAATTCTTTCCTTAATTTTCGCGCATACATTTTCAATTGTTATAGGTTCTTCTTCAGAAAAATCTTTTAGGGCTCCTACGATTCTTTGTCCCATAACCACGGATTCCCGCTTGGCAGACAGGTACTCAAGCAGGACTTCCCGTGCAGCTTCTCCTCCCTGTTTAAGTGTCTTAATTTGTTCCAAAGAAAAATCTGCTTTGCGCAGCGTTGCAATTTGATCAAAACAATCTATGTCTGCTTGCGTAAAAATATAGTTATTGCGTCCGGTATAAGATTTTTGGTTTTCAGGCGTTACCAAACCATTTTCAATATACAAGCGAATGGCACGGTCTGTCAGCCCAGTTGCGGCAATTACTTCTTTGATTTTCAAAAAAACACCTCCTGTGACATGATTATACTATTTCACCTAAGGTAAATGTCAATATATTTAGAAAAAATGTCAGTCCGTCAAAGGACGAACTGACAAAAATAATAGATTATCCCATACACCACGCTGGCACTCACACCATACACGATCACCGGGCCAGCGATGGTGAACATCTTTGCTCCGACGCCCAGTATAAAGCCTTCTGTCTTGAACTCTACTGCCGGGGCGGCGATGGAATTGGCGAACCCGGTAATCGGTACCAGTGTACCTGCTCCGGCATGCTTTGCGATATTATCGTAAAGGCTCAGGCCTGTAAGCAGCGCCGACAGTGCCACCAGGCTCATAGCTGTGGCCGTACCCGCATCGGTCTTGTCCAGACCCAAGGCTTTGAATCCGTTCATTGCCAACTGACCCAAAGTGCAGATAAGCCCGCCGATCCAGAAAGCGTTAAAACAGTCTTTCCACATTGGCGATTTCGGTGACAGCTCCCCTACCAGCTGCTGATATCGTTTTTCCGTCATGATGATCCCTCCAAAAACAGTTTTCCGAAGAATCGCAAAAATATACAAAGCGCCGCTGCACAGTTTTCGCTGTACAGCGGCGTTCTTTTATGCATTGGAGCGCAGCATTTCAATTGCCTCCCGCGCGGCATCCTGCTCAGCGCGTTTTTTGCTTCTGCCGGTGCCGGTACCGACTACATTGCCGTTGAGACTGACCTCTACCAGGAACTGCTTGTCGTGATCCGGGCCGGATTCTCCCACCAGGCTATAGGTAAGTGTCTGGTTTTTCTTTTGCTGCACCAGTTCCTGCAGGGCTGTTTTATAATCCGCATTGTGGAGTTTTTTCACAGGGACCTCTGTGAGGATAAATTTCTCAATAAAGCCTCTGGCAGCCTCCATGCCGCCATCCAAAAATGCTGCCGCAATGACCGATTCTACTGCATCTGCCAAAATGGATGCCCGGGTTCTTCCGCCAAAGCGGTCCTCGCCGTGGCCAAGCAATAGATGCTGGCCCAGGCCGATCTTATTGGCCACTGCTGCCAGGCTGGTCTCGCAGACCATATCTGCCCGCATGCGGGTCAGCTCACCCTCGGGACGGTCCGGAAAACTCTGGTAAAGATACTCCGCAACCACCATGCCCAGAATCGAGTCGCCCAAAAATTCCAGCCGCTCATTGCTCTTGAGGCTGTCATGCCAGCGTTCATTGGCATAGGAAGAGTGGGTCAGCGCATTCTGCAGCAAGCTGATGTTCCGAAACCGGTAACCGATGGCGCTCTCCAGATCCTTAATCATTGGCGGTCTCCTTCATGCGGCTGAGCATCTGCAGACCCTGCTCCAACTCTGCGGAAATATCGCTCTTGGCGGCTTCCATAGCCTGATGTACAGCATTGCGGAAAGCCAGCGCATCGGAAGAACCGTGGGCCTTGATCACGGGCTTGCGAATACCCAGGAAGGGTGTGCCGCCGATTTCCCGATAATCCATCATCTTTTTAAATGCCTTGATATCCTTCATCACCAGGGCTGCTGCCAGCTTACTGATGATGTTCTTCTTGAACATCCGGGATACCAGGCTGCCCATAAACATGGCAGTACCCTCAATGGATTTCAGCAGCACGTTACCGGCAAAGCCATCGCAAACCACCACATCCACAGCGCCCATTGGTACAGCTCTTGCCTCTACATTGCCCACAAAGTTGATCAGGCCCTGATCGGAGGCTTCCTTCAGCAGGCTGTAAGCTTCTTTCTGCAGGGGAGTGCCCTTGGAATCCTCGGTGCCGATATTCAGCAGGCCGATCCTGGGATTCTCCACACCCAAAGCCTTTTTCGCGTACAAAGCGCCTACCAGGCCAAACTGCAGCAAAAATTCCGGTGTGCACTCGGCGTTGGCACCGCAATCCAGGATGACAGTCTTACCGCCGGCTTTATTGGGCATAGCAGGACCCATGGCCGCACGGCGGATACCCTTCACACGCTTTACCAGCAGCGTAGCACCGGTGAGCAGTGCACCGGTGGAACCGGCAGAAATAAAGGCATCGCCCTGTCCGTCAGCGAGCATTTTCAGGCCAACTACCATAGAAGAGCCCTTACGCTTGTGGATAATGGAGCTGGGATCATCGTGCATATCCACCACATCATCGGCATTGGCGATCTGCACGCCATCGGGCAGGTTGTCAATGCCGTTTTTCCGCATCGCTTCCAGGATTGCCTCTCCACGGCCTACCAGGGTGATCTGTGCACCAAAATCCTTTGCTGCCTGGATCGCGCCCAGCACGGGAGCTTCGGGGGCCAGATCGCCGCCCATTGCGTCAAGAATGATTCTCATAGCCGCACCTCTTTCTTTGGGGCAGAAAGCGCCTGCCGCTTCACAGCCCCTATGTTCATAGTTCTCTTCTCAGATACCCCGGGCCTTCATCTCGTCAATGATCGCCAGGGAACGGTTGGCAATTGCCAGATTTTTTTCTGCTTTCTTACGGATACGCTGCTCCAAAGGAGCAATGATACTGAAATTGATGTTCATAGGCTGGAATTCTGTGATCCGCTCATCGCTGACATACAGACCCAGCGCACCGATGGCCGTGGTCTGGGGGAAATCCGGAAGTTCTCTTCCCTGAACCTTGGCTGCCATAGCCACCGCTGCCAGGAAACCGGATGCGGCACTCTCCACATAGCCTTCCACGCCGGTCATCTGTCCGGCAAAGGCCACCAGAGGATCGCGCCGGTCGGCATAGTATCTGTCCAGCAGCTTGGGAGACTGCAGGAAGGTATTCTGGTGCATCACACCATAGCGGACGAATTCGGCATCATGCAGTGCCGGGATCATAGAGAATACCCGCTTCTGTTCGCCAAATTTCAGGTGTGTCTGGAAGCCTACCAGATTGAACACACTCTTTGCCGCATTGTCCTGCCGCAGCTGTACGACTGCGTAGGGCTCCTTACCGGTTTTGGGATCCGTCAGGCCCACAGGCTTCAGCGGACCATAGCGCAGAGTGTCAAACCCCCGGCGAGCCATGACTTCCACGGGCATACAGCCTTCAAAGACATTCTTATCCTCAAAGCCATGGACTTCCGCTTCCTCTGCCGATACCAGTTCCTTCATGAAGGCCTCATACTCTTCCCGGTTCATGGCACAGTTGATATAATCCGCAGTACCCCGGTCATACCGGGACTGCCACCAGGCAAGGTCCATATCCACGGATTCTGCCGTAACCAGAGGCGCCGCCGCATCAAAAAAATGCAGGTATCCGGTGCCGAAGTATTCACCGATGGCTTTGCTGAGCGCATCGGAAGTCAGAGGGCCTGTGGCAATGATCACAGGGCCTTCCGGCACCTGGGTCACTTCCTCAGCTCTGACTGTGATATTGGGATGATTGCGGATCTTCTCTGTAATCATGGCAGAGAAACCGTGGCGATCCACCGCCAGGCATCCGCCTGCCTCCACACGGGTGGCATCGGCGCAGGCGATGATCAGGCTGTCCAGCCGCCGCAGCTCTTCTTTCAGCAATCCAACAGCATTTTCCAGCCGGTCTCCCCGCAGGGAGTTGGAGCACACCAATTCACCGAAATCCGTGCTGTGATGTGCAGGACTCATCTTGTGAGGCTTCATCTCCACAAGATCTACCTGGATCCCCCGCTGTGCCAACTGCCAGGCAGCCTCGGAGCCGGCCAGTCCCGCGCCTACTACGGTTACTTTATTCATTCCTTTTTCCCCTCTTTTTTTCGGGTTGTCTTTTTTGTGGTTTTCTTGGCGGCAGACTTTGCCGGTTTCTTTTCTGCCGGGGCTTCCTCTCCGGTCTTCTTCTGATAATAGCCCCGCTTATCCTCCGGCAGGAAGTTGCTGCAGCTTTCGTTGATGCAGAAAGGCTTCATACGGCCTCTGCCGGATTTCTTGAACAGTGTCTGACCGCAGACTTCACAGTCCTTGTCCGTAGGCACATCCCAGCTCATAAATCCGCATTCGGCACCCCGCTCACAGGCATAGTAAGCGTAACCGCGCTTGGACTTGCGCTTCAGGATGGTACTGCCGCATTTGGGGCAGCGGCCCGGCATTTTCTCTACGATGGGCTTGGTATTGGTACATTCCGGCCAGCCGGGGCAGGCCAGGAACTTGCCGAAACGGCCGATCTTGACCACCATGTTTCTGCCGCAGACCTCACATACCTCTTCTGTGACCTCATCAGGCACTTTCAGCCGCTTGCCTTCCAGCGCCTGCTCTGCATCCAGCATTTCCTGATGGAAGCCCCGGTAGAATTCCTCCATGACTTCCTTCCAGTTCCGCTTACCGGCTTCCACATCGTCCAGCTCCTGCTCCATATTGGCGGTGAACTCCACATCGATGATGTCGTTGAAACGCTCCATCATCAATCCGGTGACGACCTCGCCCAGAGCAGTAGGCGCCAGACGCTTGTCTACTTTATTGACATATTCCCTGTCCTGAATGGTAGAAACAATGGTGGCATAGGTAGAGGGTCTGCCCACGCCCTTTTCCTCCATGGCTTTGACCAGGGTCGCTTCGGTATACCGGGCCGGGGGCTGGGTAAAGTGCTGCTCCTTTTCCATCTTGGAAGCAAGGGCTTTGTCCCCTTCCTGCAGATCCGGCAGCGGGGATCCCACAGCCTCGGCTTCCTCATCTCTGCCCTCTTCATAGACAGCGATAAAGCCGGCAAACTTCATGCTCTGGTGGCTGCTGCGGAATACATGGCCCGCACAGGTGCTGTCGATGGATACCGTGTCATACACGGCATTGGCCATCTGGGAAGCCAGGAATCGGCTCCAGATCAGCTTATACAGCCGATACTGTTCCCGGGTCAGGCTGGATTGGATCCGTTCCGGATCCAGTTCCACATGGGTAGGACGAATGGCCTCGTGGGCATCCTGCGCCCCGGACTTCGTCTTGAATACATGGTGCTTGCCGTAGTAATAGGCATCACCGTAACGGTGGCGAATAAAGCCGGCTGCCTCATTCATGGCCTCGTTAGACAGGCGCAGAGAGTCTGTACGCATATAGGTGATCAGACCCAGCGTGCCCTCACCTTCCACATCCACGCCTTCATACAGCTGCTGTGCAACCGCCATGGTGCGCTTGGGCGTCATGTTCAGCTTTCTGGAAGCTTCCTGCTGCAAAGTGGAAGTGGTAAAGGGCGGCGCGGCACTGCGTTTCTTTTCCGCGCGCTTGACGTTGGTCACAGTAAATTCCTTACCGGTAATATCCGCAATGATCTTCTGGACCTGCGCTTCATTTTCCAGTTCCTTTTTCCGGGCATCGCCATGGTAGCGAGCCACAAAGCTGCCGGGTTTTCCGATGCGCTCCAGTGTCACATCCAAAGACCAGTACTCCCTGGGAATGAATGCACGGATCTCATTTTCCCGATCCACCACCAGGCGGGTCGCCACAGACTGTACACGACCGGCAGACAGGCCCCGACGAACCTTCTTCCAAAGCAGCGGGGACAGCTGATAGCCCACGACACGGTCCAGCACACGGCGTGCCTGCTGCGCATCTACCAGAGCATAGTCAATATCTCTGGGGTTCGCAATGGATTCTTTGACCACCTTCTGGGTGATCTCGTTGAAGGTCACCCGCTTACCCTTGCCCTCAGGCAGTTCCAGCAGTTCCTTCAGGTGCCAGGAGATGGCTTCTCCCTCACGGTCAGGGTCCGTTGCCAGATAGACAGTCTGCACTTTCTCTGCAGCCTTCTTCAGTTCAGAAATAATATCCTCTTTGCCGGCAACGGGAACATACTCCGGTTCAAAGTTCTTCAGGTCGACACCCATTGTGCTCTTGGGCAGATCCCGCAGGTGACCCATACTGGCTTTCACGGTGTAGTCCGGTCCCAGATATTTTCCAATGGTCTTCGCCTTGGACGGCGACTCCACAATTACAAGATTCGACGCTTTTGCCATGAATATCCTCCGCTGTGTTAATAGAATTGCGCTTAAGGATCGGTTCTTTCCACCCAGCCGCCGGGCTGTGTTGCCACGATCCCCTTGACCTCCAGCATGGTCAAAGCTGCCAGAGCCGTACCCGCAGGGAGCCCGGTCTTGGCGATAATGGTATCCATAAGCTGCCGTTGGCTGCCCAGGCAGGACAGGATCAACCGTTCTGTCTCGTCCAGGTCTTCAGCAGCACAATTATCCACGTCACTATACGGCGCAGCAGCCGGAATGTCAATGGCTTTTTTGTCGCAAGCCGTTGCCGCAGCCGCTTTTTTCCGGAGCTTCTCCGGGAAAATATGCACATACTCACTGAGCAGATCCCAACCGGAGGCAACTGCCATCGCCCCATCCCGGAGCAAGGCGTTGCTGCCCTCACAGGAATCCACACCAATATTTCCCGGCACAACAAACACATCCCTGCCCTGCTCCATAGCCTGCCGGGCAGTGATCAATGCACCGCTGGTTTTCGGCGCTTCCACCACCAGCACACCGCAGGAAAGGCCGCTGATAATTCGGTTGCGCTTCGGAAAATTCCACCGGTTGGGTGGCGTGCCGGGAGGGAATTCCGACAGCAGGCAGCCCTGCTGATCCATGGTGGTATACAGCTTTCGGTTGCACGCCGGATAGACCCGGTCCACACCGCAGCCCAGTACACCCACAGCACCTTTTCCTTGCTTCAGGGCACCTTCCGTAGCCTGGGCATCAATGCCCTCGGCCATGCCGGAAACCACCAACGCACCGCAGGCAGCGATTTCTCCGCCCAGCTTTCTGGCAGCGCTTAATCCGTAAGCCGATGCGCCGCGGGTTCCCACCACGCCAATGGTAGGGTTGGAATCAAAGTCCGGCAGAATTCCCCGGTAATACAGTACCAGAGGCGGATCTGCAATGTTTTTCAGCCGTTTGGGGTAAAGTTCATCATTCCAGGTAAGGATGCGGATCTTCTTTTTTGCACAGGCTGCCAAAATCTTTTCCGCTTCGTCCAAGTCTCTGTCCTGCAATGATACCACGGCCTCAGAACTGAGACCGTCCGGGAACACTTTTGCAAAATAACAATCCTCGGGGGTTCCGAAATATTCCAATACCGCCAGCTTTTCCCGGTCATTCAGATGCTGCCGGGTGGCCAGCCATATCCAGTAAATCAGCATTTCGGCACCCCTTGTCTTTTAGTTTTGTTTCATCTGCCACATGACGATGGCCGCAGCAATGGCGGCATTGAGCGACTCACAGTTGGGATTCATGGGGATGATCAGCTCCTGATCTGCCGCATCCAGGATCTCCTGGCGCACGCCCTGACCCTCACTGCCGATCACCACTGCAGCCTGCTGCAGATTTGCTTTCCGCAGATCTTTTGCTCTTTCTGTCAGTGCCGTCACTGCCACGGGAATGCCTGCCTCCCGGCAACATGCCTGCACAGATTCCCAGTCTGCCTGCACCACCGCTGTGCGGAACACAGCGCCCATAGACGCGCGCACCACCTTATGACTGTAGGGATCGGCGCAGCCTTCCAGCAGCACCACCGGCACTTCCAGTGCATCGGCAGTCCGCAGGATCGTGCCCAAATTCCCGGGGTCCTGAATCCCATCCAGCAGCAGCATGCCCGGTTTGGGAACGAACTGCGTCCGCTGAGGGAGGCGGCAAAGGAACAGCGCACCCTGGGGTGTCTGCATGGGAGAAATGTATTCCATGATCTCTCCGGGAACCCGGATGACGCGAACGGCATCCGGCACCTGCACCTGCACACCATCAGACAGAATCACCGTATCCAGTCCCGGCCACCAGCGCACTGCCTCAGCAAGCAGCTTCACACCGTCCGCCACAAACAGGCCGGCCTGCTGCCGCTCCCTGCGGGAGGACACAAGCCTGCGAACCTGCTGGATCAGCGGATTCTTTCGGGCTGTAATTCTCTGCTCCATCACAGCTTCTGCACCTTCTCCAGGGCAAGGGTATCGCCCAGCACAACCATAATATCCTTGCTGGCGATCTGGTAATCGGCACCGGGAGATACATTGATCTCACCGTCGCACTTCACTGCCAGAATATTCACGCCCAGCTTTGCCCGGACATTCAATTCCTTCAGGCTTTTGCCTACCCAGCTATTGGGAGCCGGTACTTCAATAATACCGTAGTCCGCCGACAATTCGATATAATCCAACACATTGTGGGAAGACAGGCTCTTTGCCAGCCGTGCCGCATTTTCCTGCTCCGGGATCACCACCTGGTCAGCGCCCAGCTTCAGCAGCACCTGCCGGTGGGTCTCATCATGGGCTTTGCAAACGACCTTGGGAATTCCCAGTTCCTTCACATTCAGGGTAGCCAGCACACTGTCGCCCAGACTGCCGCCAATGGCAACGATGGCGCAGTCAAAATTTCGGGCACCCAAAGCGCGCAAAACATCCTTATCTCTGGCATCCGCCACTACCGCGTGGGTCACATCCGGGCTGATATGCTGCACCAGTTCGCTGCTGTTGTCCACTGCCAGGACCTCACAACCCAATTCGCACAGCCGCCGGGACACTTCCGAGCCGAAACGGCCCAATCCAATTACAAGATATGATTTCATAAACATACTCCTAACCAATGAGAAGATTCGTGTTTGCGTAACGGAACCGCTCCTGTGCCTTATCCGCCATCAGGAATCCAAGGCTGATGGTCAGCACGCCCACGCGGCCAAAATACATATACAGGATGATCAGGATCTGGGCCGGGATTCCCAGGCTTCCGGTAACACCGGCAGTCAGGCCCACAGTGGCCAGCGCGGATACTGCCTCAAACAAACCATCGGTAAAGCTTACCGGGCTGGTAGCACTGATGAAGATCGCGCCGAAGACACTCAGACCCACAACGATAGACACGATGGTCATAGCATCGAGGACCTTATCGGCAGGGATCGTCCTGCGGAAGATGCACACCGTTTCTCTGCCCCTGGCTCTTGTCCACATAAAGAGCAGCAGCACGACCAGCGTAACGGTTTTAATACCGCCGGCTGTGGAACCGGAAGAACCGCCTACCAGCATCAGCAGCATGCTCACGCCTTTTCCGGCATCTGTCAGCAGTGCCTGATCCACACCGGCAAAACCTGCTGTACGCACCGTTACCGACTGGAAGAAAGCATTGAGGATTTTCTGGGGAACCGACATAGCACCCAGCGTGTCGGGATTATTCCATTCCAGCAAGCAAAAAGCCACAGCACCGCCCAAAATCAAGACCGCACTGGTGATCAGCACCAGTTTGGTGTATACACTGAATTTCCGGAATGTCCGCACTCTGGCCACTTCTTCCCATACAAAGAAGCCAAGGCCGCCAACGATGATCAGCAGCATCAGTGTAACGCAGACCACCACATCGTTGTTAAATATCGTCATGCTCGCACCGGGCGCAATGACACCGAATACATCAAAGCCTGCGTTGCAGAATGCGGAAATGGCATGAAAGAAGCCCCACCAAAGAGCCTGCTTCAATCCAAACTCCGGCAGGAAGCGGACAAACAGGATCAGGGCACCTGCCAGCTGCATACCAAGGCTTCCGAAAACGACCAGTTTCTGCAGCCGGACAACACCTTCCATCTCGTTGAGGCTCAGGGCCTGGGCCATCACCATGCGCTGCTTCAGTCCCACCTTTCGCCGCAGCAGGAAGATCACCAGGGATGCGGCAGACATAAAGCCCAAACCGCCGATTTCGATCATCGCCAGGATCACACCCTGACCAAATCCGCTCCACTGCGTCCAGGTATCAAAGAGCACCAGTCCCGTCACGCAGGTAGCCGAGGTGGCCGTAAACAACGCCGGAAGGAAGCCGCAGCTTTCTCCACTGCGGGAGGCTCCGGGCAGGCTCAGCAATCCGGCACCTGCCAGGATAATGCCTGCGAAAACCAGTGCGATGATCTGTGTGGAGTTTAAGCGAACGCGATAACTGCGCAGACGCGAACGAAGCTTTTTCCTGGGCACAGCCGCCATCTTCTCCTTCCAAAACCACCCTTTCCGGTGGCAATACTTCTGAATATACCTTATATTATACCGATTTTGTCTATGATTGCAAGTGTGTTTTCCGAATTCTGCCCACAGGAGGCAATTGTTCCGTTTCTCTTGGCATTATGCTTCTTTCGAATTTTAAATTTTATGCAAATTGTTTATTTTACTTTTCAACCGTACTATGATATGATAGGAAAAATCAAATCGGGAGGATGCATATATGGGATATAAAGAAACCTGGTCCGGCAAAATCAACCGGAAACTGATCAAAAAGCAGCATATTATCGATGTTGCGGCAGGTCGCTGCAAGGCCGATCTGGTTCTGAAAAATGCCACTTATGTCAATGTATTCTCCGCCGAGTTGGAAACCCAGGACATTGCCGTTGCGGAAGGCCTGATCGTAGGTCTTGGCAGCTATGAGGGCATTCAGGAAGTGGACATGACCGGAAAAATCGTATGCCCCGGCTTTATCGATTCTCATATCCATCTGGAATCCAGCCTGGTCTCCCCTGTGGAATTTGCCCGGGCTGTCATCCCCCATGGCACTACCACCGTCATTACGGATCCCCACGAAATCACCAATGTTATGGGTACTGACGGTATCGACTATATGCTGGCAGCCACCGAAGAGCTGCCTGTGGATGTGCGGTTTATGATCCCCTCCTGTGTCCCTGCCTCTGCGCTGGATGAAAGCGGTGCCAATCTGGACTACCGGGACATCGACAGTTTCTTCACCCACCCCAGAGTACAGGGCCTGGCAGAAATGATGAATTACCCCGGTATCATCGCCGCAAGCGCAGAACCTGTTTCCAAGATCGTCACCTCTCAGGCCCATCACAAGAAGATCGATGGCCATGCCCCCGGTATTCGGGACAAGGATCTCAACGCCTATATTTCCGCAGGCGTGTATTCCGATCATGAGTGTGCCGATCTGGAAGACGCCATGGCCAAGCTGCGGCTGGGCCAGTTCATCATGATCCGGGAAGGTACCGCTGCCCGGAACCTGGAAGCTTTGATAGACCTGATCAAATCCGAAAGGATGTTTGACCGCTGCATGTTCTGCACCGACGACAAGCATCCCAACGATCTGTTGGAAAAAGGTCACATCGATTACATCTGCCGTCAGGCTGTGGCACTGGGTGCCGACCCTATCCGTACCGTCCAGGTAGCCTGTCTCCACGCGGCCCGGTACTTCCTGCTGAATAACCGCGGTGCCATTGCCCCGGGTTACCTGGCAGACTTCGCCATTGTGGAAGATCTGAAAGATTTCCATGTGGTTACGGTTTACAAGAAAGGCGAGTTGGTTTATCACGACGGTCAGGTGGCTAAGATCGCTGCACCCGTGATCCCGCCCCATCTGGAATCTGCCGCGCACAACACGTTCCACCTGCCGGTGCTGACCCCTGCCATGTTTGAAAACCACCGGCAAAGAGGTGTGATCGGTATGATCCCCGGTCAGATCATCACAGAAGACCGGGGCTATGCCAACAGCGTGGATACGCAGAAGGATATTCTGAAAATGGCAGTCATTGAACGCCATAAGAATACCGGCCACATCGGTATCGGTTACCTCAATGGCTATGGTCTGAAAGCGGGTGCTGTGGCCACCTCCGTCTCTCACGACAGCCACAATATTATTTGTGTCGGTGCCACTGACACGGATATGGCCTTTGCCGCCAACCGCATTGCCGAAAATCACGGCGGCATCGTGGTGGTAAAGGATGGCCGGATCCTGGCCGAGCTGCCTCTGGAGATTGCGGGTCTGATGAGTGACAAGCCCTTGGCCGAAGTCAATGACCTGCTGGAAACCGCCAAGGAAGCTGCCTATACCCTGGGTGTGGGCAAGGAGATCGACCCCTTCATGACTCTCTCCTTCATGAGCCTTCCTGTGATTCCCACCGTGCGCCTGACTACCCGCGGCGTTGTGGATGTCATCACCCAGCAGTATATCTAAACACAAAAGCCCGGATCGATTCCGGGCTTTTCCTATGCAAACATCCCCGGCCATTGGCCGGGGATGTTACCGTTATGCTTCGATGCTCTTAACAAAAGCGGGCTTGTCGGCTGCCTTGAAGTAGGCAGAGCCGGCGACCAGCACATCGGCACCGTTTTCTTTGCAGACTTCACCGGTAACCAGATCCACACCACCGTCCACTTCCAGATGGCAGGCAGGATTCACTTCGTCCAGCATGCCGCGCAGCTGCTTCAGCTTGGGCATCATGTCAGCCATGAACTTCTGGCCGCCAAAGCCGGGCTCCACGGTCATCACCAGCACCAGATCCACCATGGGCAGGTACTCGGCAATGGCTTCGGCAGGGGTCTTGGGCTTGACCACGATACCGGGCTTAACACCCAGGGAACGGATCAGCTCCAGGGTCTTCTTGATATTTTCGGGGGTATCGGCCTCTACATGGATGGTCAGGTAATCGGCACCGGCCTTGCAGAAATTCTCAGCGTACTTGATGGGAGTGTCGATCATCAGGTGCACATCCAGCACCAGGTCGGTGACAGGCCGCATGGACTGCACCAGAGAATAACCAAAGGACAGATTGGGCACAAAGTGACCGTCCATGATATCCACATGGAGCCACTTGCAGCCAGCTTCCTTGCATGCAGCAAAGTCGCGCTGCATGTTCATATAATCACAGGACAGAATAGAAGGGGAAAGAATAGCCATTGTTATGTTCCTCCGTTAATTGATGCCGTTGATTTCCAGCGCTGCCTTGTACAGGGCGCAGAACCGGCGATACTTCTTTTCCAGGCGTACACTGGGATGGGGCTCATACTGATGCAGCAATGCAACACAGTGCTCCGCTGCAGCTGCATAGCCGGCAAAGTGGCCGTCACTGACAGCAGCGATCATGGCCGCGCCCAGGCAGGCAGCTTCCTTTTCCTTGGGGATCGCCACCGGCAGTCCGGTGATGTCTGCCTGCATCTGGCACCAGATGGCGCTCTTGGCACCGCCGCCGGTGGCAATGATGGACTTCAGATCCACACCGTTGGCTGCAATATGATCACAGTTTTTCCGAAGCACGAAGGCCACGCCTTCCATAACGGCGCCGGCCATATCGATGGCATCGTGCTCCTGCCGCAGGCCCCAGAAAACGCCGTTAGCCTCCGCGTCAAACTCCGGTGCGTTGGTACCTACCAGGTAAGGCAGGAACAGCAGCTCGTTGGGTTCCCGCTTGGCCAGCTCCGCGTTCATGGTATCGTAGTCCACTGCCATGCAGCTGCGCTTGAACCATTCCAGGCTCACGCCGCCGCTTTCCGCAACGGGCAGCATGATATGGGTATCGGGAATGAAACCGTAGTGCATGGCAATGCCGCTGTCCTTGGAAGTGTTCTCGCTGCCCATGGTGGCCAGGGCCATGACCGTGCCGGTGGACAGGGTGATGCCGCCGGGGGCGATGTTGCCGGTGCCGATCATGCCGGCAAAATGGTCCAGCGTGCCCACATTGATCTTGGTGGCAGTGGTCAGGTGCATTTTTTCTGCCACATCTGCCTTCAGGCTGCCTGCCACAGAGCAGGGCTCACACAGCGCAGGAAGCTGATCGTAACGAATGCCAATGGCATCCATCATCTCTTTCCAGTAGACCTTCTTATAAATATCGAAGTAGAAAGAGAAGGTGGCAATGGACATATCGCTCAGCTTCTCACCGGTGAGGCAGTAAACGATATAGTCCTTCAGCAGCATATAGGTTGCCGCGTTTTCATAGATCTCGGTGCGGTTATTCTTCAGCCACAGGATCTTGGTGGCAGGCCATGTGGGCAGCACGGCCATCTGGCCGGTGACTTCCTCACAGATCGCATGGCTGAACTGCTTCTCCAGCACCTTGCATTCTTCGGTGCTGCGCTCATCCATCCAGGAGATGGCATTCATCAGCGGCATGCCGTCCGCACCCAGCACCACCAGGGATTCTGCCTGGCCGGTGAAGGCGATCTGATCTACATGGGATACCTTGTTGGCAGCCATCATGTCGCCCAGCAGGCCCACCAGATCGGTATAATACGCATAAGCATCGAATTCCACAAAGCCATTGTCCCGGATATAGTTGACGGGGCGGCTCTGACGGTCGATGAGATGAAAGCTCTTGTCATAAATGGCAGCCTTGATATTGGTGCTGCCCAGATCCACGCCGATATACATATGGTTTCCTCCCTTTGGGAGAAAAGGCTATCCAAGCGGATAGCCTTTTCCTGATTATTACATGACCAGTTCGATATCCATCATTTCGCAGAAGTCGCGGATGGCTTCCACATAATCGCCGTAGGCGAAGATCACATGCTGGCTGCAGACATTCTGTGCGAACTCTTCCACAGTGCAGGAATCGGGGAAGACTTCCAGGCTGGGCAGCTGGGGAGCGGGATCATCCCAGCCGAACTCATTCCATGCGGGGGGAGTCTTGGCCTCGGCGGTGTAGACGTGCATCTTGTACCAGCCGTTGACGTAAGCCAGGCGGGCGCAGGTGACATAGCCGGTCTTTACCTTGGAGACATTCAGCAGGCTGGCGTTCAGCAGGCCGAAGGCTGCGGGCAGCACGGTGACATCGCCGTCGGTAATGGCAGCGGGCACGAAGTCGGGCACGCCGATGAGCATGGAGTTCTCAAAGAACTCGTAGTACTCCATGTAAGGCACGATCTCCTGGCCGGAGATGTACTTCATGATCAGCTGGGTGACAGCGCCCATAACGTCGTTTTCAGGCACAGTCAGCACGCTGCAGTAGTGCTCCAGGAGCATAAAGACCATTGCAGGGGGGAAGCCTTCCAGCTTCTTCATGCCGTCCACATCGATGAGGGTGATGGCTTCCCAGCCACGCTCCTCGATCTTCTTGGCAATAGCCAGGGCATACTTGACGCCCTTTTCAATAACGGAATCGTCGCAAGCCTTCTTGAATACCCAATTGGTCTTCACATACTCGATGCCCTCGGCGATCTTCTCAGCCTCCAGGGTGTCGATGGTGCGAACCATCTCCAGCATCTCGTAGGTCTCCACTTCCACGCCGATCTGGCCGCGCATGGAGTTGCCTTCGTACTGGGTGCCGTAGAGCAGCATGTCACGGTAGCCCATGGTGCCGACCTTAGCGGAGCGCAGGTTCTTTCTTGCACGGCAGGCAGCGATGTAGGAGGTGATCTTCTCCATGGGCCATTCCTTGCCGATGATGTTGTAGATATACTTGAAGGTGTAGCCCAGAGCCTCGAAAGCGGGACGGATGGCAGTGGTACCGGCCTGCTCAGCAGTGGTGATGATCCGGCCGTTTTCCTTCCAGCCGCACAGGCCCCACAGGATCATGGGAACATGGCGGAAGTGATCGGTGACGCGGACAACCGCATGGGTGGGAACCCAACCGGCAACGCAGACCACCAGGCAGTCCAGATCCAGGCCTTCCAGCTTGGCGTAGGCAGCATCTGCAGTCTCATAAGCGGGATCGTCAATGACCAGACCGCCGTCCACAACGCCTGCAACCTTAGCCTGCAGGGCTGCCAGAGCCTCGTCATGCTTCATCTGCAGACGCTCAATGGGGGTGTTGACCTCACCAAAACATACATAACCAACAATGTTCTTCTTCATAATGATACTCCTTAATAAGATTTTTCTTAATTTTCTTCATTGATATGCAGCTGTACACCGCATTCTTTCAGCTGCTGCAGTGCCTCCGGGTCTCCCCCGTCATTGGTCACCAGAGTCAGCATCGGGCTGCATTCGCAGACACGGCTGAAGCCTGCCCGGCCGATTTTGCTGCTGTCTGCCGCGATCAGCTGCTGCTTGGCTCCTGCTGCCATCATCCGGTCGATAATTGCCTCTTCCGCATGATGGGTGGTAATACCGCCTTTGGCGCTGATCCCATCCACCGACAGGATCGCCCAGTCCGCCTGATACTTGCTCAGCTGTTCCTGCGCATCACCGCCATGGGTAAAACCGTATTGGGCGTTGATCTCTCCGCCTACCAGAAGCACCCGGAAAGAGGGTACAGCGCCCAGTCTGGCGGCAACATTCAAGGAATTGGTAACGATGTTCAAATTTCTTCTGGCGGCCAGCTCCAAGGCCACAATTTCGCTGGTGGTGCCGGAATTGATAAACAGCGTATCTCCATCGCGCACCATCTGGGCGATGGCATGTCCGATACTCTGCTTTTGGGAAGCATTGACGATCTGGCTGCTGCCGGTCTCCACGACCCCGGGTCTGCGCACAGCACCGCCCTGGACACGCATCAGATGTCCTTCCTGCTCCAAAATGCTCAGATCATTGCGGATCGTGACCGGGGTGACCCCCAGGGATTCACACAATGCGCTGACAGTGACCTTTCCCTCCAGACGAAGCTGTTCCAGTATCCGTTTTCTGCGAATATCGATCTTGAGCCTGCTGTCTGTCAAGGTCTTCACATCCTTATCAAAGTGCTTTGTTATTCAGCCGCTCGCCAACTGCTCCGCCGGGATGAATCAGGGCAAACTGCTCAGCCTGGTAACCGGTCTGCTCCACCATGGCTGCCTGCAGTGCATGGAAGATCATACACAGCGCGGTGGTGGAAGTGGTGCCCTGGGCATTCCACTTGTCGGTCTCGCGGTTGACGTGCTGCTTCAGCACCACATCGGCAGACAGAGCCAGAGGAGACTCCAGGTTCTCGGTAATGGTAATGATGGAAACGCCCTTAGCCTTGCAGATATCCACGATGGGCAGCAGTTCCTTGGTCTTGCCGCCGCGGGAAGCAAACACCATAACATCACCCTTCTGCAGGAAACCGGTAGCGCCGTGGACAGCCTCAGCAGGGCTGATGAATCGGGCGGGCTGCTCGATGCAGCACATCAGGTGCGCAAAATGCTGGCAGATAATACCGGAATGACCGCAGCCGGCAGCACCGATCCGGGGAGCTGCGCACAGCAGCTCTACTGCCTTGGAAAACTGCTCGTCGTCGATATAGTCCTTCATCTCGTTGATGCAGGCTGCCTCGATATCATACGCAGCGCGGGCTGCCTGCAATGCTTCTTTTGTAATCATAGCCGTTACCTCCATATCAGTAAATGTGTCGGATTTTACCCCGATTCCATAGTTCTGCTAATGTAGAGGATAAAGGTTTTTCGTCAACTTTTCAATTCGCAAACTTCACAATTTTATCCAGTCCAAAATAGCCAACATTAACGAATCGAAAAAACAAAGCAAAATTACATTGACGAAAAGAAAGCGCCTTGGTATAATGTGGTAAACTACCATGTAGAAAGGAATGTCTCTATGGAAAAGCGCAAAATCGGTGTGCCCTTCTTTGAAATCGGCCCCAAGTCCTACCTGTACGGTGACGATATTCTGGCACTGGCACAGGCTGCTGATGCTGCATCTGCCAAGTATGATGTCGACATCATCTTCACCTGCCCTGTTGTGGATATCCGCCGTGTAGCGGAGGCTACCTCCCATATCCACGTTTTTGCTCCGCATATGGATCCCATCTATCCCGGCCGCGGTCTGGCAGATACCCTTCCCGAATCTCTGGTTGCCGCAGGTGCTGCCGGCGTTATGCTGAACCATGTGGAGAAGCCCCTTGCCTTCGATGTCCTGGCTGAGACCATCAAGCGTGCCGACGAAGTGGGTCTGGTATCCATCGTTTGTGCCGACTCCATGGCCGATGCCAGTAAGATCGCTGCTCTGAACCCCGATATCGTGGTCGCTGAGCCCTCTGAGCTCATCGGTACCGGTATCAGCGTGGGTCCTGAGTATGTCAAGGCTGCCACTGAGTGTGTCAAGAGCGTCAATCCCGAGATCCTGGTCCTCACCGCTGCCGGTATCGCCAACGGTCAGGATGTTTACAACACCATCATCGCCGGTGCCGATGCTACCGGTTCTTCTTCCGGCGTTGCCAAGGCTCCCGACAGAGCTGCCATGGTGGACGAAATGATCGCCGCAGTCCGCAAGGCCTGGGACGAGCGTCATAACTAAGTCATCCAATTAAATTAACATATAACTGGAGGAAATTAAAATGGAACTTAAGATTATTCAGAAGGAAATCCAGCTTCAGTCCCGCGGTTGGGTCCCCACCTTCCACGACATCTCCACCGATGTTATGAAGATCGTTGAGGAGTCCGGCATCAAGAACGGTACCTGCGCTATCGTTTCCCACCACACCACCTGCTCCGTCATGATCCAGGAGTGCTCCCACGACTTCGACACCTTCGATCTGGAGTACCTGCAGCATGACCTGCTGGACATCATGCGCAAGATGATCCCCGACTACGTCAACGAGGGTGACTACCGTCATCCCGGCCCCGTCCACGCCCAGTTTGGCCGCTACGTGGACGAGCCCGGCAACTTCACCTCCATGAACACCGACGGTCACCTGCGCTCCTGCTTCTTCGGCCGCAGCGAGGCTATGACCATCAAGGACGGCGTGCTGGACGGCGGCGAGTTCGCTCACATCTACTTCATCGACTGGGACCATGTCCGCGCCCGTCGCCGTCAGGTGAACGTGACCATCATGGGCACCACCGAGGATGTCAACGACCGCAAGTACAACGATGGCAAGGTGGTCAACACCCTGCGCAAGTTCACTGCCGACGATAAGGCTTATCTGGAGCAGTACGACGAGTGGAAGAAGCGCTAAGCTGATTTCATACCGCAAACTGAAAACGGGTCTGTCCCAACGGACAGGCCCGTTTTTTCCAACGAGGTGAGGACCATGATCACAAAGCTATACTGTGTCCGCGGCACCGGCAGCGACCCCTACGCCAACCTGGCGCTGGAGGAGCGGCTGCTGGATACCCTTGAGCCGGGTCAGTGCATCCTGTACCTGTGGCAGAATGAGAATACGGTGGTCATCGGCCGCAACCAAAACGCCTGGAAGGAGTGCCGCACCGCCCTTTTGTGTGAGGAAGGGGGGCGGCTGGCCCGCCGTCTGTCCGGCGGCGGGGCGGTGTTCCACGATTTGGGCAACCTGAACTTCACCTTTTTGATGGCGGAGGAGGACTACGACCTGGACCGCCAGCTCGCCGTCATCGAGACCGCCTGCCGCAGCCTGGGTATCCCCGTGGCACGCTCCGGCCGCAACGATGTGCTGGCCGACGGGCGCAAATTCTCCGGCAACGCCTTCTACCACCACAGGGGCCGGGCCTACCACCACGGCACGCTGATGGTGGCGGTGGATGGGGACAAGCTGGGTCGGTACTTGAGTCCCTCCAAAGCGAAATTGCAGGCCAAAGGGGTGGACTCCGTCCGCTCCCGGGTGGTCAATCTGTCCGAATTCTGCCCCGGCCTGACCTGCCGGGAGCTGGCTGACCGGCTGGAGGGGGCCTTTGGCCTGACTTACGGCCTTGCGGTGGAGCGAATGGAGGCCCCCGACGCGGCGGACCTGCGGGCCAAGTACGCAAGCGACGAATGGCTCTACGGCCCCCGGCTGCCCCTGAGCCTGGAGTGTGAGCAGCGCTTTGACTGGGGCGAGGTGCAGATACAACTGCAGGTGGAGTCCGGCGCAGTGGCGGCGGCAAAGGTCTACTCCGACGCCATGGACGCGGACTTTGCCCCCGCGCTGGAGCGGGCGCTGACGGGCAGCGTGTTCTCCCGGGCGGCTCTGTGCGCCCGGGTGGAGGAATTGGGGCAATATGCCCCCGACCTGCGGTCTATGCTGGGTCAGTTGGATATCTGAGCCGGGTTTTGCTCCCGAACAGGTGGAAAAAGGCCTGTTCTCACCCTTGCAAAGGGTGGAAATGTGTGGTAAAATCAAGCTACCAATATTTTGGAACCATTTTGGAAAATTTTTGGAAAGGAATGATCCCCATGATTAAAGTCGATCCTGCAACCAAGTTTGACTTCCAGCCCGCTGACTTTGTGCCCTTCAAGGACAAAGAGGTTTGCGAGCGTGTTCGCAAGCTCAGCGGCAAGGACCTGGAGAAGCGCGAGGCCTGGTGGCATCCCGAGTTCAACGTCAAGGTCATGATGAACCCCCACCCCGTGCTGATCGCCACCCTGTTCTCCCGCCTGAAGGAGGCTGCCGAGGCTGGCCGTCCCTTCTCCATGATCCTGGGCAACCCCGAGCCTGACACCTACATCCCCCTGGCCCAGCTGATCAACTACTTCCAGATCGACTGCTCCAAGGTGTCCCTGTTCGCCGAGGACGAGTGGGCCGACCAGGACGGCAACATCGCCCCTGTCACCTACGAGGCCGGCTTCGCCCACTCCATGCTGAAGTACCTGTACTATCAGATCGACGAGAAGCTGCGTATGCCTCTGGAGAACGTCTACTACCCCACCAACGCCAACATCAAGGACTACTCCAAGATCATCCACGAGGTTTCCGGCGGCGGCGCCGACATCGCCTCCACCTCTCCCGGCTGGACCGGCCACATGGCCTTCGTGGACCCCATCCCCGAGTTCATCGGCAGCGGTGACATCGAGGAGTGGCTGAACCAGCCCGCTCAGCTGGTCACTCTGCATCCCATGACCATCATGCAGAACTCCCTGAACGGCACCTTCGGCCAGTCCGGTGACATCGCCAACGTGCCTCCCAAGGCTGCCACCATTGGTCCTCTGGACGTGATGCGCGCCAAGGAGCGTATCGAGGTCCATGCCCTGGCCACCTGCGGTACCTTCTCCAGCTGGCAGCGTATGACCTCTCGTCTGGTCACCCACGGCCCCATCACTCCCTACATCCCCTCCACCATGCTGCAGACCAAGAAGACCCAGGTCTACATCAGCGAGGAGCTGGCTGCGCCCTTCGAGTGCTGGGAGAAGGTCGGCTACTAAGCCGTACCCCACAGCGATATACCGACAAAACCCGCCCTGCACAAGCGTGCAGGGCGGGTTTTTCTGTGCGCCGAGGGAGGGCGTTGGGAGATACGAGATGCAAATTAGAAATTAGGGATGAGGAACGAGAAATTTTGGGACGACCCGGCCCGCCGAATGTTCGTCCTGCGCCGATGGTGTAGGGGCGCGCTGCGCGCGCCCGCGGGCGGCCATACGGGGCCGCCCCTACGACAGACCTGCAAGTTTTCGCAATAGTCGGCGGGACTTCGATAGACAGATAGATTTACAGAGGGTACGCAGGGCGGCAGCTCAATCGGAGCAGGCAAAGCCGGATATGACCGCCGACCATGTGGGTGCGATCCCACGGAGGTCGCCCAAAGGAAGTACATAGAAACCATGGGTTTCTATGCTGATTTCTGGCTTCTTATGTTCAGCGACAAAAGAAACCCGCCGCCGGAGCGGCGGAACAGCCCCATCCCGCCCCGCAGGGGCGAAATTTTGGAAAATTTTGCGGAAAAATTGCAGTTGTGCGCGGAGTCTGTTATAATATCCCGCAGATGATTTCGAAAAGGATGGGCGGAGGATGGCGAAGGTAAAAATCGGGGTCCGGGACGTGCTGGGCGACCGGGGCTTGTATAAACAGATGGCCCGCATCGCCATACCTGTGTCCCTGCAGGGCCTCGTCACTGTCAGCATCAACCTGATGGACACCATCATGCTCAGCGGCATGGGGGACGCCCAGCTGTCCGCCTCATCCCTGGCGGGCCAGTTTATCAACCTGTTTATGATCTGCTGCATGGGTATCGGTATGGGCGCTTCCGTGCTGACCAGCCGCTACTGGGGCATGAGGGATTTGCTCAGTCTGAAAAAGACGGTCACCATCATGCTGCGGCTGGCGACGGTTTTTGCCGCGGTGTTCACCCTTGCCACCATCGTGGCGCCGGGCCTGATCATGCGCCTGTACACCGACGAGGAGAATTTGATCTACTATGGAATCCTGTACCTGAAGTGGATGGTTCCCACCTACATCTGCACCGGCTTGAGCCTGACCTGTACCATCGTGCTTCGCACAGTGGGGCAGGTGCGGGTACCCATGGCGACGAGTATTGCGGCGTTTTTTGTTAACGTGTTCTCTAACTGGGTGTTTATTTTCGGCAAGCTGGGGGCGCCCCGGATGGAAATCGAGGGCGCGGCGCTGGGTACGCTGATCGCCCGCGTGTTTGAATTGGCCTGCATCTGCGGCTGGTTCTTTTTCAAGGACGACCGCATCGGCTACCGGGTGAAGGATCTGATAATGAAGTGCCGGGACCTGCTGCGGGAGTATATCCGAATCAGCATCCCGGTTCTGGTCAGCGACAGCTTGCTGGCCCTGGGCAACAACGCCGTGGCCATGGTCATGGGACATATTGGCGAGGCCTTTGTGGCGGCCAACTCCGTGACCGTGGTGGTGCAGCAGCTCAGCAGCGTGCTGACCCAGGGCATCTCTAACGCCAGCGGCATCATCACCGGCCACACCATGGGCCGGGGAGAGGGAGACAAGGCCCAGCGACAGGGCTACGCCTTCCTGTTTATGAGCTTTGTCATCGGTTGTGTGGCGGCGCTGGTGATTTTGGTTCTGCGTGGGCCGATCATTAACTTCTATGAGGTGTCCGAGGAGGCCAAAAGCATCGCCTGGGAGCTGATGGACGCCATTTTGATCATCGTTATTTTCCAGTCCATGAGTTCGATTTTGACCAAGGGCGTGCTGCGGGCCGGCGGGGACACCAAGTTTCTGATGGCCGGGGACATCCTGTTTTTGTGGGTGGCGTCCATTCCCCTGGGGTATTTGGCCGGATTGGTATTTGAATGGCCGCCCTTTTGGACCTACACCTTTTTGAAGATCGATCAGGTCATCAAATGCGTGTGGTGTTTCTTCCGCCTGCGCAGCGGCAAGTGGATGAAGAAAATTTATTCCGCTCAAGGAGGCTGACATGGGAACCTTAATTAACTGTGGATTGATTTTACTGGGCGGCATTGTTGGTCTGCTGTTCAAAAAGGCGGTCAGCCCGGAGATGGAGCGCTCCGTCCAAAAGGCGGTGGGCGTGGCCGTGGTGATGGTGGGTCTGTGCGGCGCCCTGAGCGTTATGCTGAGTATGGAGGACGGCAAGCTGAAAAGCTCCGGCGAGCTGCTGCTGGTGGTCAGTCTTGCCCTGGGTACCTTCGTCGGCGAGGCGCTGAAGCTGGACCGGCGCATTGACAGCGGCTGCAAGGCCATAGAGCGCAAGTTCAAGGCCAGCAATTTTTCCGCCGGCTTTATCACCGCAAGTCTGATCTACTGCATTGGGGCCATGGCCATCGTGGGATCCATCCAGGACGGCCTGCTGGGGGACAGCAGCACCCTGATCACCAAGGGCATCATCGACGGTATCACCTCGGTGGTGCTGGCGGCGACACTGGGCTACGGCGTGCTGTTCTCCGTTATCCCGGTGCTGATATACCAGGGGGCCATGACCCTGCTGGCCGGGACCCTGGACGGCGTGCTGCAGGGGCAGCTGCTGGACAATATCTGTATGGTGGGCTACGTGCTGGTGCTGTGTATCGGCATCAACTTCCTGTCCAATAAGGACAATCAGATCAAGACGGTGAATATGCTGCCGGCGGTCTTGGTGCCGGTGGGGTATGAGGTGATACACAGACTGTCGCTTTGGATGCTGAACTGAACGACAACGGGCGCACCGCCGGGGTGCGCCCGTTTCGTTTGCGGGGGGCGAGGAATGAGGAATGTCGTAGGGGCCGGCGTCCTCGACGGCCCGCAACTTAATAGAAGTTTGCAGGGTCAGATATGTCCGCCGACTGCGTGGGGGTGACCCCACGGCGGTCACCCAAAGAAAGCGAGCATCCCCCACGGGATGCTCGCTTTTTGCCGAAGCAGGCGCTTATTCAAAGACCTTGCCCAAAAAGCTCACGTCGCTTTGGCTGTCGCTTATGACCCACTCGTTGTTGGTGTTTACGGCGACCAGGGTAATGGAACCCTTTTGGGGTGTCAGCTCCGCAATGCTGCGGGTCAGCTCCACCTTAAGGTTCTCGATAACGGGGGCGATGGCGGCCTTGATAATATCGGTCATGGAGCCGTCACCCAACATCATCATAAATCCGCCGCCCATAACGGCCAGCATGATTTCCGACTCCAGATCCTCCATGTCGATTTTTGCGATGGCGGCATCCAAAAGTTCGGTCATGGTGACAAGAGAAACGTATTCCACGTCTACGGTAAAGACCACGGTATCGCCCTGGATCTGGGCGTTTGTGATTTTATAGGACGCGTAGGACTCGTAGGCGGAGAATATCTCGTCCACGATCTCCTGAAACTCGTCGGTGGAAATGCCCAGGGCCTCAAAGGTGGCGAAGGGGACGAGCATACGGTCTTTCAACTCGTCCAGACTCAAAAAAGCGATCTGGCTGTAATCGACCTGGGCGTCGGTTTCCTCCGCCATGGCCTTCAGGTCCAGCTTGCAAAAGGCGGTCATATAGGCATCGACCGGAACCTGAGCCGCCTGGATCGTCTTGGCGTCTTTGTCATCCGCCGGCTGACAGGCGGAAAGCGAACACATAAGCGCGACGACGGTAAGCAGCGAAATGACTTTCTTAAACATATAAACCCCTCTTTCTCTCTGTGCGGCGAAACGTGCTGCAAAAACAGCGTGTTCAGTATAACACGGCGCGGGTGTATTGACAAGTGCTTTTAGGAGCGGGTTTTGTATGTGTTCCATGGTTTTGGCCGAGGTGACGGTGTGACGAGGGGGTGGTGGGGCGGCGCTGAAATAAATTGATATTTCCTTGGGTGTATGCTACAATACAGGTATATTTCGACGTGGTGTGCCGCAAGCGAAGCTGCCGTGGGTTGGCCGAGTCTGTTGCCGCAGGGAGCGCGCGGGCGAAGGAGGAGTCCAAAATGGGCAAAAACAACAGAAGGACCGGGGGCCGGACATTGGCGCAGTTGCCCCTTGTGTCGGGCGTGATGCCGTATTTGATGGCGATCGTGTTTTTCTACGCGGTGTGTCTGTGTTCCACCACCACGGTGAAGGTCACGGCGCTGGTGCTGCTGGCGGCGGCGCTGCTGGTGGGCGGTATTCGGGCCAAGGCGCTGTGGCAGCAGGTTCGCTGGCCGCTGATGGCGCTGCTGGCGGTGGTCGCCATGGATTTCGTGTCCACGCTCTACGCGGTTTCGGGCAAGTTCGCCCTGACTGAATTTGTAAAGGTCGCGGCCGCCTTCTCGTTGACGCTGCTCCTGCTGGCCCTGACACCCAAGAAGGAAGAAACTCTCGGCGCGAGCGTGGCAGCCGTGCTGGCCCGGGCGACGGCCCTGATGGGACTGGTGAGCATCGATTTGCTGTCCACCCGCTGGATCAGTGGCGCCGTGCTGAGCGTTCTGCGGCGGTTCAGCTTTGACTTTATCATGCTCAGCGGTGTGGAAGAGGGGGTTCGTATGATCTCTCTGTTCCGCAACCCCAACGTCTTTGCCGGTGTGGCCGGTATCGGCGTGCTGCTGTCCCTTGGGCTGGTCCACTCCTGCCAACCGGGGAAGAGGCGTATGGAGCATTTGGTATTTCTGTTCATCAATGCCCTGTCCTTCGTGCTGGCCTTCAGCATGGGTGCCACGGCCACCATTGCCGTGGCTTTCGTGGTGTATCTGCTGCTGGAACAGTCCACCCGGCGGGCAGGACTGCTTGTGTTGATGCTGGAAACGCTGCTTGTTACGATTGCGGCGGTCATTCCGATCTCGGTTACGGCCTTCGATGCCTGGAACGGAGTCCAGCCGATCCCCTTACTGTGCGTAGTCTTTGGAAGCGTGGTGCTGTGTCTGCTGGACCGCTACGTGGTCGGCCGTTTGGAGGAGCGATTGGCCGGGCGCGGCAAGGCCGCGCTGGCGGCTGTGGCGGGACTGGTGGCGGCGGTGCTGGTGTTTGCCGTGGTCGCCTATAATCTGACCGGAGCCACGGAGCTTGGGGCGGGGGAAAGCCTGCGCCGCAGCATCTATCCTCAGCCGGGACAGTACACCCTCAGTGCGCAGACCTCTGCCCCGGTCAAGGTGGTCATCGAAAGCCAAAATCGGGAGCAGACCATGATGCACACCAGGACGGAGCTGTACCGGGGAGATTTGGCCCGGGCGGAGTTTACCGTCCCGGAGGACTGCCTTGTGGTTTACGTTACCCTCAGCGCCGGGGAGGATGTCCGGCTGGAACAGGTGCTGTGGTCCGGAGCCGATGACGGCGGAGCGGTCCCCCTGGGATACAAGCTGCTGCCCGGCTTTGTGGCAAACCGTATCCAGGGCTTGTTTGCCAACCAAAACGCCATTCAGCGCACCGTGTTTTTTGAGGATGGCATCAAACTCTTTCAGCGCAGCCCGGTGGTTGGCCGGGGAATGGGCAGCTATGAAAACGGCGTACCCAGCGTGCAGCAGTTTTTCTATGAAACCAAGTACGCCCACAACCATTACATTCAGGTGCTGGCGGAAACCGGAGCCATCGGACTGCTGCTCTTCGTGGGTCTGCTGGCGGTCTGCGCCGTGGTGATCCTGCGCTGCCGGCGGCAGCGGCCGGATACGGCGCTGACCGCGTGCCTGGGCGGGGCGCTGGCCTTTATGGCCGGCCACGCCGGAGTAGAGGTGGTATTTTCCTACTACGCCTACCTGCCCTTTGCCTTCGGTGTGTTCGCGCTGATCAATCTGTGCTGCGCCCGGCCCGTGGGACGAAAGGCGGTGCGCGGGGGCGTTTTGGCGGTCGCCGCGGCGGTCTTGGGCGTGTTTCTTGTTCTGCTGGCCAACAACGTGAGTGTAAAGCGGATAACGGAGAAGAGCCGGGTCACCTTTGAGGAGCTGGCGCAAGCGGCGGCAAAGGACCGGTACGAATGGGCGGACTATATGCTCACCTACGTGTCCGCCGCCCATAACGCGCCGGACAGCCCTGAAGTGCAGGCCCAGGCGGCGGAGTACGCCGCCCGGCTGGAGCGGGTGGACTCCAACACCATTCCCCTGTACCTGGCTGAATATTACTTTGACAGCGGGAACGTGGAGCGGGCAATGGCTATGCTGGAAAAATACGTGACGTACGTTTCCTCCGACCCGAAGGTGTGGCAAAAAGCGGTGGACGTGATGGAGGCAAACGAGGTTGATGCCCAGCCCTTCCGTGACGGCGTGGCGCGCATTGTCGATCTTTTGCGGCAGTGGAATGAGGAGAATATGGGCCAAATTACCCTTACCCCATCCAATCAGGCGTTTCTGCAGAGAATGGGCGTACAACAGTAATGGTTTGAGGTGAATGGTATGATCAAAGAAAATCAGAAACTGATCAACCAACTGAACGTACTCAGTGATGGGGTCATCATTCTGCTGATGATGCCGCTGGCCTGGTGGATCCGATTTTTCCTCATGCCCGGCGGGCGATTTTCGGTACCCTTTTCCGGCTATATGCTGTTGGCGCTGGGGATGGTGGTCCTGTGCCTGTTCACCTATGCGGGGGCCGGTATGTACCAGTCCTTTCGCCGGGTATCCATTTTGAAGGAGCTGACCCGGCTGTGGCTGGCCAGCCTGCTGGACATGGCGCTGGGATTGAGTATGCTGTTCGTTCTGCGCGGCATTGATTTTTCCCGTTGGACCATGGCGCTGTTCTTTCTGTTGAGCGTCGGATGCCTGAGCGCAAAGCGGGTGCTTGGGCGCAGGGTCATGCGACAACTGCGCGCCAAGGGCTACAATCAAAAACACGTTGTTGTTTTGGGCAACGGTCCCACGGCGGACCGATACCTGCAGGTCATTGGGAGCCAACGCCACCTGGGCTACCACGCGGCCGGATACGTTGCCGGCTGTCCGGCAGAGGGCATGGAAGGGCTGCGCTACTTCGGCACCTATGACCGGTTGGAAACGATTTTGGATGAGCAGCGCCCGGACGAGGTGGTCTGCGCCCTGGAGCCGGAGGATTATAAGCACACGCCGGCCCTGATCGCCGCCTGCGAGAAGACCGGGACCAAGCTGGCCATTATCCCCTTCTACTCCGCGTACATGACCGCGAACCCGCAGTTTGACGACATTGGCGGCGTCCCCCTGCTGAATATCCGAAGGCTTCCGCTGGACAACTGGGGCAACGCCTTTGTCAAGCGGGCGGCGGATCTGGTGATTTCGGGGGTTCTGCTGCTGCTGACCAGCCCCGTCATGCTCCTTTGCGCCGTGGGCGTGAAGCTGTCCTCTCCGGGACCCGTCATCTTCCGGCAGGAGCGGGTAGGCCGGGGCAAAAAGACGTTTTATATGTACAAATTCCGCTCCATGCGGGTCAACGATACCCAGGACACCGGCTGGAGCCGGGCGCAGGACTGTCGCAAGACGGGCTTTGGCGCGTTTATCCGCAAATTCTCTTTGGATGAATTGCCCCAGCTGGTCAACGTGTTCCGGGGGGATATGAGCCTGGTGGGACCCCGGCCCGAGGTACCCTATTACGTGGAGCAGTTCAAAGAGGAGGTCCCCCTCTACATGGTCAAGCATCAGGTGCGCCCCGGCATTACCGGCTGGGCCCAGGTCAACGGTCTGCGGGGGGATACCTCCATCAAAGCGCGCATTGAGCATGACCTGTACTACATCGAAAACTGGAACGTACTTCTGGACGTGAAGATTTTGTTTATGACCATCTTTGGAGGGAAATTTATCAACGACGAAGCGCTGAAATAACGGCCCGGCGTTGAGGAAAGGAGCCGCCCATGGGACACAAGGTGCTGTTTACCGCATCTACATACTCGCATATCCGCAACTTCCATCTGCCCTATTTGAAGCTGTTCGGGGATGCGGGGTGGCGGGTCCGCGTGGCCTGCGGCGGCGGGGAGATGGACCTCCCCGGTGCGGACGCCGTTCTCCATGTACCCTTTCGCAAGACCATGACGGCTCTGGGCAACCTCCGGGCGGCGGCGAGGCTGCGCCGGGACATCCGGGCGGAGGGCTATGACCTTGTCATCACCCACACCTCCCTGGCGGCCTTTTTCACCCGGCTGGCCCTGCTGGGGCTGAAAGGGCGGCCCACGGTCATCAATATGGTCCACGGTTATCTGTTTGATAACCGCACCGGCGGGTTGAAACGGCGGATTTTGCTGACTGCCGAACGGTTGACGGCGCCGGTGACCGACCTGGTTTTGACCATGAACCGGGAGGACTATGAGATCGCCTGCAAATACAAATTGGGCCGCCGGGTGGAGAATGTCCCCGGTGTGGGGGTGGACTTTGCCAAACTGGACGGGGACCGAAGGCAGGCGGCTGCCGCCCTGCGGCGGGAGCTGGGCATCGCCCCGGAGGCCTTCGTGCTGTTCTACGCCGCGGAGCTGTCCGGCCGCAAGAGCCAGCCGGTGCTGATCCGGGCCATGGAGCGCCTGCCCCGGCGGGCGGTGCTGGTGCTGGCCGGAGCGGGGGCGGAGGAGCGGCGTTGCCGCCGGCTCGCCCGGGAGCTGGGCGTGGAGGACCGGGTGATCTTCCCGGGCCATGTGAGCGACGTTCCCCTGTGGTACGCAATGGCGGACGCGGTGGCACCCTCCAGCCGCAGCGAGGGGTTGCCCTTCAACGTTATGGAGGCCATGTACCGCGGCCTGCCTGTGGTGGCAAGCGCGGTAAAGGGTCACACCGACCTGATCGACCACGGCGAAACCGGCCTGCTGTACCCCTACGGCGACCATGTGGCCTGCGCCGAAGCCGTAGCGCGGCTGATGGAGGATCCGGTGCTGGCCCACGCTTTGGGTGAAAACGCCCGGGAGCAGGTGGTGCGGTATGATTTGGGTCCTGTGGGCGAACTGGTATTTGACCGATATCTGTCCTGCGTGGAGCAGGCGGAGCCGGTAACGCGATAAAATAAAAAACCGTGTATCCGCCAAACGGCGGATACACGGTTTTTGTTTGTCACTTTTTGTCCAAAAAGGCCTGATAGCGGTCGCAGATGCCCTGCACGTCGTCACCGAACTCCACCTGCTGACCCTTGTGCAGCCACAGAATTTTGTTGCACATTTGGCGCACCTGGGCGATGGAGTGGGAAACCAGGATGGTGGTGGCACCGCCGGTGATGATCTCGCGCATTTTGGCCTCGCTCTTTTTGCGGAAGGCGCCGTCGCCTACGGACAGCACCTCGTCCAAGATCAGAATGTCCGGCCGGACCAGGGAGGCGATGGAGAAGGCCAGCCGGGACTTCATACCGGAGGACAACTGCTTGAAGGGGCGGTCCTCAAAATCCTTCAGCTCGGCAAAGTCGATGATCTGGTCGTACATTTCCTTCATGAATTTGCGGGTGTAGCCCAGCATGGCGCCCCGGAGATAGGTGTTCTCCCGGACGGTCAGGTCGCCGTCAAAGCCGCTGCCCAGCTCCAGCAGGGCGGCGATGGTACCCTCCCGCTTGACCCAGCCGGTGGTAGGTTCCATAATGCCGGAAACGGCCTTGAGCAGGGTGGACTTGCCCGCGCCGTTGCTGCCGATGATGCCCAGCATATCGCCCTTTTCCAGGGAGAAGGTGATATCCTTGTCCGCCCAAAACTCCGTGACCCGATATTTGCCCCTCAGCTTGCGCAGCACGTACTCTTTCAGGCCGATGTCCTTGAAGTCCCCCGTCATGTAACGGATGGAAACGCCGTTTACTTCCAATATGCTCATAGCGCCCTCCGTCACACGTAATACAGGAATTTGGTGTTGTACTTCTTATACATCCGGCAGCCGACACCCAGCACGATGATCACATACGCCGCCATGAGCAGGTGGAACCAAAGGGAGGGGACGGTGGCCTCGATAACGATCTTGCGGAAGTAGCGGATAAAGAGGTACACCGGATTGAGCAGGAACAGGTTTTGCACCGTGGGGCTGTATCCGTCGATGCTGTAGAAGATGGCGGACATATACATCAAAAGCTGCACGAAGACCGACCAAAGGTACTGCACGTCCCGGAAGAAGACGTACAGGGCGGACAGGACCAGGCCCACGCCCAGATTGAACAGCACCAGGCAGGCCGTGGGGTACAGCAGACAGACGAACTTCCAGGTGAAGGTGATGTTGTCCAGCAGACAGAACAGGAAGAACACGCACAGGGTCAGGCCGAAGTTGATCAGGGTCTGTACGTTCTTGGACAGCAGGAACATATACTTGGGGACGTTCACCTTGGTGAAGATGCCGGCGTTGCTCATCAGGGAGGTCATACCCTGACTTGTGGCCTCGTTGAAGTAGGAAAATACGAGGTTGCCGCAGAACAGATAGGTGGTGTAATGCTCCACAGAGCGGCCGAAAAACTGCGTGAAGACCAGCCGCATGACCAGCAGGGTCAGCAGCGGGGACAGCACGCTCCAGGCCATGCCCAAAACGGTGCGCTTGTATTTCTTTTTGAAGTCGCGCTTGACCAGTTCCTCGAAGAGGAATTGGTGCTGAAACAGCGTTGTCTTCATACTCTCAGTTCTTTCGTCGTAATTTATAGCGCAGCCAAGCCAGAAAATACTTTGCGATATATCGCAAACCCACTTGTCCGCTGGCAAACTGCCGCAAAACAACGTCTTTGTAGTGCGGCTTGGGAGCGTTCGCTTTTTGGGCTAGGGTCAGGGCGTGCGCCAAAGAGGCTTCCAGCAAGGCCTTCATCGTCTGCATTTGCCAGGTGCGGATGGCCTGTTCGTCCCGGGCGGGGAGCGGCTGTACCGGGCAATTCAAAAAGGCACGAATCTCCCGAATCATGCGCTCCCGGAAAGGGATGTGCTTTTCTGCGTTTTGGGGCGGGTTTGCAAAGGAGAACGGAAACTGTCCGGCGGCAATCTGCCGGGGAGTGGCGGTTTCCATCCAGTCCACGTAGGGCTGGAAGCGCTTGTCGTCCATATCGGGTCGTACCAGAAGGACGGGGACGCCCATGGCCAGGCAGGGCAGGGCACAGTGCAGGCGGCAGGTTACGACGCAGCGGGCGTTCTGATAGAGGGCCAAAAGTTCCTTTACCTTCGATTCCCGCACGCTCCAGGGCGTTCCCTCCTCGTATTTGGGGATGGAGTGGGTGATTTTTTTCACCTGCATACCCTCGGACCTGGCTTGCTTTGTAATCAGGGCCTCGGCCTCCTGCTCAATATCTACGATACAGATGTAGTTACCCGGTTTTTCGGGGATGTTTCGGGGCAAGGTCAGGGTTAGGCAGCCGGAAAAGAAGGCGGGAATCCCGCGCTCCTCCAGCAGCCTTTGTGTGTCCAGATCCCGGCAGCCGATGGGACCCCACTGGTTCAGATAGGTTTGCCCTTCTCCCTCCAAAAATGTGCTTTTCATATACTTGTCATAGTAAAAATAAGACTCTTCGGAGTAGTTGAAGGCGAAAAATGTGGGGATGATGTCTTTGCTGGGGGGCCAATTCCATTTTTGGTGCATATACCAGCCGTTCATAATGGCCTTGACCGGCTCGCCGTGGTCGGACGAGAAGGTGTCCGTATTTTCCCGATCGATGATATAGTCGATTTGGGGCAACAGGCAGGCTGCGGCGTAGCTTTGAATGTCGTCGCCGATGTTTGTGGTATCTTTGTATATAACGAGTCCGTACTTGTTATCCATAGCATTAAGACCTCTTTATTCTGAGCTTATAAGCGAACCACGCCTTGATATAACGCAGAATATATCGAAACCCGAGCTTTCCGGTCCGGTACATATCCAGCACCGCGGTTTCGGGGCCGGAGGGAACGGCTCTGGCGGCGGGGGTGGCACTGACAGCCGGAACCTCTGCGTTGAGACGAATCAAGTCGGCGGTCAACTGCTCGCAGTAGGGCGTGGAGCGGATATATTCCATGAAGTATATATACGAGGGGATGAAAAGCTGGGCCCACGGTTTTCCCTGGTCCAGATAATGGAGAATGTGGAACTGGCCGGGCTGAGCCGCGCCGGATTGAAGGTCGCGCTCAAAATAGCGGTAATAGGTGTTCCAGCCGGAATCCAAATATTCAATTCGCCCCTTACACACAAAGTTGAGCACGTCCTGATCCATCCACAGAAAGTCCCGTCTGACGGCCAGCGTATCCATACATTTTTTGCGGATCTCTTCCTGCCGGAACAGCTTCGCGTTGATTAGCAGGACTCCGGCGTTGATGTATTGTTCCGGCTCCATACCAAGGGTTTTTCGCAAATAGGCCCGCTTGCTTTTGTTTTCCTCCGGAGTGTTTCGGAACACAACAACGCCGCCCAAAATGTTGTTTCCCATATCAAGTTCAAGCAGACGGGCAAGGTCCGTATTTACGATGATGTCGCAATCCAAATAGACTATGGTGTCGTACTGGGGCAGGACTTCGCCGATATACAGCCGCAGATAAGTGGTGATGGAAATGCGCCCGCGGGCGTAGAGGACGTCTTTGTCCATAAGCGCGGTGACGGAAATGCATTGAATGGAAACGTTCGCCTTGGCCTGGGAACAGAGCTTTGCAATGTTTTTCTCGCTCAAACTATCGTAGAACACGTAAATGTCATAGAAATTGTCCGGAGAGCTTTGCGCAATGATGGACGCAATTGCCACGCTGCAATAGGGAGCGAACTTATCGTCTGTGGCCAGCACAGCGGGTATCGTTTTTTGATACATATTATGGTCTCCTCTTGAGTTTGTATGTCAGCCACGCCCGGCTGCAGTTCAGCAGGCAGCGCAGTCCGTGCCTGCCGGCGGCAAATTGCCGCACAACATCGGTGTTGGCGACAGGGGTTGAGCCGGATCGGCGCATCAGCGCGTCTGCGATGCGCTGGCCGCCCCAATGCTTGACTAGGCAATTCATTCCGGCGTCTTTTTCCTCTGCTTTCAGACCGAAAAACACGTCGATACAGTATTGAATCAGTCGATTTTCAATGGCGCGAAATTCCTGAATATACTCCTGAAAGATACCGTTGCGCTCCAAAAATTCTTGGATGGTTTGGATGACGCCTTCTTGGTCGCAGTACCGGTCAAAGCGTGCCAAACTTGTGCTGGGAGAACCGCTTACGCCCACGCCGTAGTTGTAGTGGTACAGCTTGTCCTCGATACCGACGAAGAGGGTTGCGTTGCAAGCCAAAATGAAAAAAGCGCAGGCATCCTCGGCCATAGTGCAATACTGATCCGGGATCTCCGAATAGCTCTGTTTGCACAGTGCGGCCCTGTAAAACTTGTTCCAGATATTGTGGGTGCAGGTACGCGGGATAAAACAGCTTCTGGCAATCTCGCGGCCGGTCAGCCGGTCGGCGTGCATGCTGTACCGCCGCTCCAACTGCGTGCGGATGCTGCCGACATCGCCGTCCACGATGACACCGAAGGCAATGATATCCGCACCGGTCTGTTCCATGTTTCGGTACAGGACTTCGCAGGCGTTGGGTTCAATGTGGTCGTCGGAGTCCACGAACAGGATGGCCTCGCCGGTGGCCTGCATAACGCCGTCCTTTCGGGCTTGCAGCAAACCCTTGTTTTTTTCGTGTTTGAGTATACGGATGCGGCTGTCCTTCCGGCAATACTCGTCCAAAATCGTTAAACTGCCGTCGGTAGAGCCGTCATCCACGCAGATGATTTCGATTTCGGGCAGCGTTTGGGCCAAAATACTGTCCAGGCAATGGGCCAAATACGGCTCTACGTTGTATACCGGGATGACCACGGATACTTTTGGGGGTGTTGTGTTCATAATTCTACCTCATCTCAAGGGGGCGTGCGCTGATTACAGCACCCTGCCATTCTTGCATTTATACAGCCAGCCGATGAATCCGGCGGCGGCGAAGGCCCACCAGGTCGCGTAGGGGGTCAGGCGCAGGACCAGCCGGCCGGCCAGGCCGAGGCCGGTGTGGGCCAGGGCATCCCGCAGGCGGGGTCTGGCAAAGGCGGCGATGTCCCGGAGTTGCTCCCGGTACTCCGCTCGCATGGCTTTTGGGGAGGAATAATAGCCGCTCCAGATGTGGGCGGCGGAGGCGAGGCACTGTGCCTCCAGCAGGGGGCGGAACTGGGGCCAGTCGGCGGCCATTTCGTCGTACCGCTGCCGCGCGGCCAGGAAAAAGTTGATGCGGTTGGCGATGGAGGCGTCGGCAAGGATGCTGCCCTGCCGCTGCAGATAGTGGTACTTCGCCTCCGGCAGCAGTACCGTCCGGCGTGCCGCCATAAACAGGCGGTGGACCACCGCGATGTCCTCGAAGGTCTTGCCCACGGGGAAGCGGACGGCGTCGAACAGCTCCCGCTTCCACAGCTTGTCCCAGACGAAGTTGTGCAGGACCTTGTCCTCCAGCAGGTGCCGCAGGGCCGCCTCCCGCTCCATGACCTCCGACCGGGGCCAGCCCTTGGGCTCGGAGCGGTTGGGGAATTCTTCAAAGCGCCCGCAGAAGGCAATGTCGGCGTCGGCGCGCTGCAGATTGGTCAGCAGGTATTCGAACATATCCGGCTCCACCCAGTCGTCGCTGTCCACAAAGCCGAAATAGTCGCCGGTGGCAACGTCCAAGGCGGCGTTGCGGGCGGCGGACAGGCCGCCGTTTTGCCGGTGGATGACGAGGATGCGCCCGTCCCGGGCGGCGTACTCGTCGCAGATGGCGGGGCAGTTGTCCGGGGAGCCGTCGTCCACCAGGATGATTTCTAAATTTCGGTAGGTCTGATTGACGATGCTGTCCAAACACTTGCGCAGGTACGGCTCCACCTTATAGACCGGGACGATGATCGAAATTTTTGGGGTTTCCATATACATCACCCTCTGAATGTGGTTTCCACCGTGGACGCAACGCAGGCAACGTCAAACCCGGCCCGGGCCACGGCCTCGTGTGCGGATTGACGTTCGCCGCTTGTGCAATTCAGCAGGGCGGCGGCCCATTCCGCGGCCCCGGCGGACAGGGGCAGTTGCTGAACGTTGGGGGTAATAAAGGCTTGATTGGTAATATGCTCGGAGCAAACGATGGGCAGGCCGGCGGCCTGGGCCTCCACCGCCACTACGGGCAGCCCCTCGAACCGACTGGGGAAGGCAAGAACGTCCATTGCCCAGAACAGCCGCTCCACCTGATTGGTGGTGCCGTAGAAGATCACCCGGTCCGCGATGCCGAGGGCCTTTGCCTTTTCTTCCAGGGCGGGGCGGTCCTCCCCCTCGCCCACCAGCAGCAGGCGGCAATCGGGGCGAAGCTTAATTGCCTCGGCCATCACGTCCAGCAGGAAGGCTTGGTTTTTCTGATAGCACAGCCGACCCACACTGCCCATAACGAACTGATCGGCAAGGCCCAGCTCCTGCCGCGCGGCGTCCCGGGCGGCGGGGTCGAACCGGAACCGCCCGGTGTCGATCCCGTTGGGGATGAAGGTGTAACCCCGGGCCTGCAGCAGGCGGGCGGGGAACATGAACTCCGCAGCCCTCTGGGAACAGGCCCAAAGGGCGGTGGCGTCCCCGGTGTAGCGCCGGGCATACCGGCGGTGGAGCCACAGCTTGAGGGGGCGGGTGAGGCTTTGGCGCAGGTCGGTGTTGTGGCTGTGGGCGATGCGGACCGGCACCCCGGCCTGTTTGGCCAGGTGGGCGTAATACAGGGACATACCCTGAAAGATGTTCAGATGCACCACGTCGTATTGCCGCTGCTGCAGCAGGGCGCGGAACATACGATGGTTGGCGGCCAGGTCGTTTTGCTTGCCGGAAAGCTGGTAAAACCGCACGCCGCAGTCCTGCAGCGGTTGGGTGAACACGCTGGAGTCCAACCGGGCGGCCACTAAATCCACCTCCAAACCGGACAGGTCGGCGCGGCGCAGCACGTTGCACAGGAAGGACTCAATCCCGCCGGACTCCCAGCGTTCACAGAACACGCAAATTCGTTTTGTCGCTTTCATAGGCGCCTCCATTCAACGGCGGGTGGCGAGGTGGCGGAGAGGAACGCGCTTTCATACAAATTAAATTCTACCACAAACAGGCCGTAATTGCAACAACTGCGCCCCATTCTTGTTGGGGCGCGGTCGTTCTGCGTGTCAGGGGAACCGCCGCTGGATGTTCTTCAGCAGCTCGTTGGCCAGCAGGGAACGCACGGTGTTCTCCCGCTGGATGTAGCCGAACTCTGCCTGGATGGTACCTTCGGCAAAGGGGATGAAGCGCACGTCGGAATAGAATCCCTCCGGGGCGTAGGGGACGTCCACGTAGGCGCCGATGGCGTAGCCGTCCACAAGGCCCAGCATATTGCGCAGCACGTTGAAGTTGTTGACGGTGATCTCGTGCCGGGGGGTCAGGTGGATGCCCCGGGTGATGTGCAGGTAGTCGGTGATAGTCTGGGTATTGAACTCCCGGCCCGCCAGGCGCAGGAAGGGCAGGGAGCGGATCTTGTCGAAATCCACCTGGGTATCCCCGGCGGAGAAGCGGGGGTTGGAGGCACCCACGTAGATACCGGTGCGCATTTGGCCGATGGTGTGATACTCCAGCTTGCGCAGGGCCAACTGCCGCATGAGGACGGACTTGGTGAAGTGGTACACGGTGCAAAAACCGATCTCCGCCCGGCTTTGGGCCACGTGGTCCAGCAGCTTGATACCGGCGGAGTCCAGCAGGTTGATCTTGACGAAGTTGGGGTCGTACCGCTGCAGCAGACGGGCCACCTCCATCTCCACCACCCGGTGGCTGACCGACACTAAATTCAGCTCCAGCGGCACCCGGTTGTTGTCCACCCGGCAGGCGGCGGTCATGGCGTCCACCTGCTGCAAAATCTCCCGGGCGCGGTCCACGAACTCCGCCCCGGCGGCGGTCAGGGTCATGCCGGTGCTGCTGCGGTGGAAGAGCTTGGCGTTCAGCTCCTCCTCCGCCCGCTTGATGGACAGGGACAGGTTGGGCTGGGACACGAAGAGGTTGGCTGCGGCCTGGGACAGGGTGCCGGTGTCGGCCACCTCGATGATTTGCTCCAACTGGGAAAGATTCATGGGAACCCCTCCTGACATAATATTAAAAAAACAAATAGTTCGGTCGGGTCGGCACCAGTTTAGCACGAAAAAAGCAGATGCGCAAGGGGAAAATAAAAGACGTGGACTCGTTGTTGCGCCTGGAAAAATAAGAATACGCCGCCGGATGGGGCGGGAAAGGGCCGCGCTATAAGTTTTGTTAATGACACCCCATCCGGATTTGGCAATGGTTGGGGGAGAGCGGGTGTGATAAGGTGTATTCGTAATATCCCGCAGTCTGTCGACCGCGGAGAAAATGAGGTGCGAACGATGGGAAAACCTCTGGAAGGTATTAAGGTAGTGGAGCTGGCCACCTACGTGGCGGCCCCCACAGTGTGCAGAATGATGGCCGACCTGGGCGCCGATGTGGTGAAGATCGAGGGTCGGGGCGGTGACGCCTGGCGCATGACGGCCATGGGCATGACCAACTCGCCGGCGGACGAAAACCCGGCCTTTGACGTGTTCAACGCGGGCAAGCAGTCCATCTGCCTGAATTTGAAGGACCCCAAGGGCAAAGAGGTCTTTTTCAAGCTGCTGGAGCAGGCTGACGTGCTGGTGACTAACACCCGGCACCAGTCCCTGGTGAAGCTGGGGGTGGACTACGAGTCCATCAAGGACCGCTTCCCCCGGCTGATCTATGCCACCCTCACCGGCTACGGCTACGAGGGTCCCGACTGCGACGCCCCCGGCTTTGACAACGTAGCCTTTTGGTCCCGGTCGGGCATTTTGGCATCCCTGCTGGTGGACGCTCCGGGCAACTATCCCCTGAACACCCGGGGGGCAATGGGGGACGTGACCTCCGGTTCCATCCTGTTTGGCGGCGTGATGACCGCCCTGTATCAGCGGGAACGGACGGGTAAGGGCGACTTTGTCACCATGTCCCTCTACAACGCCGGCATTTGGGTGTCCGGCGGCTGCATGATGATGGCGGAGAAGCCCTACAGCTACCCCTTCCCGGCCCCCCGCTTCGGCAACAGCAACCCCATGAACCTGCCCTACCGCTGTGCCGACGGGCAGTGGATGCGCTGCACCATCTTTGAGTATGAGCGCTACGCGGACAAGCTATTTGCCGCCATGGGCATTGCCGACGACATCGCCGCCCTGGGCATTACCGATATGAACAGCCTGACGGCCCTGTCGGACCGGGCCGGCCCCCTGCTGGAGCGGGCCTTTGCCACCCGGACGGCGGAGGAATGGCTGGAGAAATTCAAGGTGCTGGACATCGTGTGCGGCAAGCTGAACCTCTACGCCGATGTGTTTGAGGACGAGCAGGCCCTGGCCAACGAGTACATTCAGTCCTACCATTGTTTGAACGGCGCCGAACGGATGATCACCACCGCCCCGGTCCGGCTGGGTTCTCAGGGGGCGCTGAAGGTGGGCCAGCCCTTCGCCCCCGGTCAGCACGGGGAGGAGATCTTGCGCGCTTTGGGATACTCCGACGAGGACGTGGCCGGAATGAAGACCTCCGGCGCACTGTTCTGAGGGGGCGCGAGCATGACGGATTATCAAACCAAAAGCCTGTGCTTTGACGACATTGAAAAGGGGCAGGAGTACCTGACCGCCAGCCGTATGGTCACCGGGCAGGACGTGCTGGACTTCGCCCGGCTCACCGGCGACCACAACCGCCTGCATACCGACCCGGAGTACGCCAAAGGCACCGCCTTCGGCGCACCCATTGCCCACGGCCTGCTGACCCTGTCGGTGGCCAACGGCCTTTATATGCAGCTTGGCCTGTTTGAAAAGTACACCGTGGCCAATCTGGGCATCGAGAGCTGGAACTTCAAAAAGCCGGTGTTTTTCGGGGACAGCCTGCACGTTCATTTGCAGTTGGAGGGCAAGCGGCAGACCTCCGACCCCCGGCGGGGCGTGATCCGCTGGAAGGTGACAGTGGTCAATCAAAAGGGACAGTCGGTGGCCGAGGGCATTTGGAACAAGATGTTTCTGACCCGGGCGGCCATCGGACAGAGCGAGGAGGAGAACGGATGAGAGAAGTTGTTATCGTAGACGGTATGCGCACGGCCTTCGGCCGCAACGGCGGGTCCCTGCGCAGCTTTTATACTACCGACCTGTGCGCGGCGGTGCTGAAAGCGCTCACGGCCAAGTACGACCTGCCCGCCCGGGCGGCCATCGACAGCGTGGTGCTGGGCAGCGCCTTCCACGACGTGCATTGCAACAACCTGGCCCGCTACTCGGTTTTGAGTGCCGGTCTGCCCTATACCACCCCGGCCACCTTTATGGAGATGCAGTGCGGTTCCGGCATCGCCGCCATCAACCACGCCGCCATGCAGATCCTGTGCGGGGCGGCGGAGGTTGCCATCGCCGGGGGCGGCGAGTCCTGCAGCCAGCGGTTTGCCAAGTTTTCCATGGCGGTGGAGCCGTATAAGGCCATCCCGCCCGCGGCGGTACCCAACTTCCTGGCCCCGGAAAAGGCGGATCAGATGGATATGATCAACATCTCCGACGACATGGCCAAGAAATGGGACATTTCCAGAGAAGCCTGCGACGCGTTCGCCCTGCGCAGCCAGCAGTTGGCGGCACAGACCGTGGAAAGTGGCTGGTTCGACGGCGAGATCGTCCCCATGGAAGTGCCTGCCCGCAGTAAAAAGGAGCCGGGATTTACCTTTGACAAGGACGAGCATCCCCGGCCCGGCACGACCATGGAGGGCCTTGCCAAGCTGCGCACCGTCAACGAGGACGGCGTGACCACTGCCGGCAACGCCAGCGCGCGGAACGACGGCGCCTCTGCCCTGCTGCTGATGAGCGGGGAAAAGGCGAGAGAGCTGGGATTGACCCCCATCGCCCGCTGGGTGGCGGGGGCCGACGTGGGCGTGGACCCCAAGTGCATGGGCATCGGCCCGGTGTTCTCAAATTTGAAGGCCCTGAAACTGGCGGGCCTGTCCCTGGACGACGTGGACGTGTTTGAGTGCAACGAGGCCTTTGCGGCCCAAAATCTAGCCTGTATCCGGGAGCTGGAGAACCAAACCGGCGGCAAGATCGATATGGATAAGTGGAACCCCAACGGCGGCGCCATCGCCTTCGGACACCCCAACGGGGCCTCCGGCGGCCGCATTGCCATCGCGGCAGTGCGCCAACTGGAGCGCAGAGGGGGCCGGTACGGCCTTGTGTCCTCCTGCTGCGGCGGCGGCCTGGGCGTGTCGGCTCTGTTTGAACGGATGTAATCAGAAAGGAGAAAACGATCATGAAAAATCTTGCGGGAAAATTCGCGGTGGTCACCGGTGCGGGTAAGGGCATCGGCGCCGCCATCGCCAAGCGCTTTTTGGAGGAGGATGTGGCCGGCGTAGCGCTGCTGGACATGAACTTCGAGCTGGTGCAGCAGACCGCCCGGGAGCTGGACCCCACCGGGGAGCGGGCGGTGGCCTACGCCTGCAACATCACCGACGTGGAGCAGGTCAATGCCGTGGTAGACGAGATCGTGGCCAAGTTTGGCCGCATTGATATCCTCATCAACAACGCCGGTATTACCAAGGACCGTATGCTGCACAAAATGGCGGACGAGGACTGGCTGGCGGTGCTGAACGTCAACCTGACCGGCACGTACAATATGTGCCGCAAAATCGTACCCATGCTGCGAGAGCAGGAAAGCGGCAGCATCGTCAACATCTCCTCCACCGCTGCCTATGGCAACGCCGGACAGACCAACTACTCCGCCACCAAGGCCGGCCTGCAGGGCTTCACCCGGGCCCTGGCCCTGGAGCTGGGCCGTAAGAATGTCCGGGCCAACTGTATCGCCCCCGGCTTCATCGAAACGGACATGATGCTGGCCGTCCCGGCCGAGCAGCTGAAGGCCTCCATCGACAACAAGGTACCCATGCACCGCCTGGGTCAGCCGGAGGAGCTGGCGGCCGCCGTGGCCTTTTTGGCCGGCGACGATGCCAGTTGGATCACCGGACAGACCCTGTTCGTCAGCGGCGGCTACCGTATGCCCTGATGCACAAGCAAAAAGCGCCCCGTGTCGCGGACACGGGGCGCTTTTTTATGCCGGGCATTGCCGCCCGGTGTGGTCGATGGTGTAGTTCCCGGTCAAAATCAGTTGGGAGATGGGAACGAAGGTGTACCCGTCGGCCAAGAGCTGCTCGATAATGGCGGGCAGGGCCTGGGGGGTATGCTTGGCGGCGTTGTGGAACAGCACGATGGAGCCGGGGCAGACCTTGCCCGTGACCCGCTTGGTGATTTGGTCGGCGGACAGGTCCTTCCAGTCCAGGCTGTCCACGTCCCATTGGATGGGTTCCATGCCCATGGAGCGGATAGTCCGGATGGAATTGTCGTCGTAGTCGCCGTAGGGCAGGCGAATGAGGGTGGGGCAGACCCCGGTGATGGCCCGGATCTTCTCGTTACAGGCGGTCAGGTCGTCGGTGATCTGCTGGGCGGACAGCCGGGGCAGGTGGGCGTGGGTGTTGGAGTGGTTCATGATCTCGTGTCCCGCGTCGTGGAGCGCCTTCACCGACTCCGGATAGCGGTCCACCCAGTCCCCTACCACGAAGAAGGTGGCCTTGACGTTGTACCGGGCCATAATGTCGATAAGCTGCTGGGTGTCCTCATTACCCCAGGCGGCATCGAAGCTGATGGACAGCAGCTTTTGATCCCGCTGTACGCAGTAAATGGGCAACTGTCGTGGGCCGGTGGACGCCCCCACGGCGGCAGGGTAGTTTACCGTCCAAAAGATGGCGCAGGTGGCGAGCAGACAGGCGAACGCGGTCAGATGTTTTCGGCGGAAGTACACGACACTGAACACAGGCTTTTTCATACGGTTGACCTCCCAAATGTGCTTTATGGGAGTATATGTGCCGGGACAGGCGGAGCATACCGCCTATTCAGCCCGATTTTCTGCCAACAGCCTGCGATAGGTCGAGGGGGCCATGCCCTTTTGCTTGCGGAACAGGCGGCTGAAGTACAGAGGGTTGTCGTAGCCCACGGCGGTGGCGATCTGGGTCAGGTTCCAGTCCGTGTCCCGCATGAGTGTAATGGCGTTGGTTATGCGCAGGGATAGAATATACTGCATGGGGGTCTGTCCCGTGACCTGTTTGAAGCAGCGCAGGAACCAGCTTATGCTGACGTTTTGGCTTGCGGCGTAGTCCCGGATGCTGATGGGGGTGTTGTAGTGTTGGGCAAAGTAGCGGCGGGCATCCTCCATCTGCCGGTGCAGGGCGGGGGTGAGGGCGGCGGTCGGCGGCGGGGTGCGGCGGCTGAGCAGAAACAACTGCCGCAGGTACAGCTCCAGCATGGTTTGGAAGTTGGCCCGGCGGGTCTGCAGCTCACAGATCATGCTGTCAAACACCTGGCCCAGGGCTGGGTCCGGTCCGGCGAAACAGATGCTGTCCCGGGGCGAAAAACCGCTGCTTGCAAGGATCTCCTCCACTTGACCGCCGGTGAAATGCACCCAGTAGGTCTGGGTGTGGTCCCTGCCGTGGTAGCGGTAGTGCTGGGGCTGGTGGGGACGGAAGAGTACCATGTGTCCGGCGGTGAGCTGGTGAGCCTTGCCGCCGATGACGAATTCCGCCCTGCCGCTGACCACGTAGAGCAGTTGATAGTCCGGGCGGCCCATGGGCCGCTGGGTGCAGGAACGGTCGTCCCCGCTGAGCCGATAGTTGCCGCAGCTGCACACCAGCAGAGGGACGGTGTGGTCGGCAAAGGGAATTTCGGGTATATTCAGATAGCCGCAAGAGATATACACAGCAGTCGCTCCTTACAGTTTGGTTGCGGCCATTGTATCATTTTGTGCATGTTTTGTCTAATGTTATTCATTGTGTTTTCAAGATGGAGGGGGTAAGATAAAGAAAATAAAATAGGAGGATTGTTTATGCAATTGCCTGCTTATTACGAAGATTTGACCTGTCAGCGGGTGAATACCACCCCGGACCGGGCCTACTACATCCCCGCCTCGGCGGAGCTGGACGACCCGGTGGAGCGCCGGGAGGACTCCGACCGCTTCGTTCTGCTGAACGGGGCGTGGAAGTTCCGCTATTATACCGACATGACCCGGGTGGCGGACGACTTTTTTCTGCCCGGTTATGACGCGAACGGCTTTGATACCCTGCACGTGCCCTCGGTGTGGCAGTACAACGGCTATGACAGTCACCGCTACGATGACAGCGAGTACTCCCAGCCCATGGATCCGCCCTTTGTGCCCTGGGAGAATCCCTGTGCGGCCTATGTGCGGGAGTTTGATTGGACTGCTGATCCCGCCGCGCCCCGGGCATTTCTGAACTTTGAGGGTGTGGACAGCGGCTACTACGTGTGGCTGAACGGTGAATTCGTGGGCTATGACGAGGTGGCCCACAGTACCGGTGAGTTCGAGGTGACGGACAAACTGGTGGAGGGGAAGAATACCCTGGCCGTGCTGGTGCTGAAGTGGACCAAGGGTACCTATTTGGAGGACCAGGACAAGTTCCGCACCAACGGTATTTTTCGGGACGTGTACCTGCTGCGCCGACCCGCAAACCACCTGCGGGACTATTTTGTCAACACCGAGCCGACGGACAGCGGCTGGCAGGTGCGCGTGCGCATGAATTTTGAGGGCGGGGCCGTAGAGGTCGGCGCCAAGTTGCTTTGGCAGGACGAGGTTGTGGACCAGGCGGTCTGTGCGCCCCTGGCCGACGGTGGCGAGTACACCCACGTGCTGACCCTGAATGTGACCGACCCCCATCTGTGGGATACGGAGCATCCCAACCTGTATCGCTTGGAGCTGACTGCCCCCGATGAGGTCATCGTGGACGAGGTGGGTCTGCGCAAGGTGGAGGTGGACGGCATTGTCCTGCGGGTGAACGGCCAGGCGGTGAAGTTCCGCGGCGTTAACCGCCATGACAGCGACCCGGAGACCGGCCCCACCGTGGACATGGAGCATATGCGCCGGGATTTGCGCATTATGCGCCGGCACAACATCAGCGCCGTGCGCACCAGCCACTATCCCAACGACCCTCGGTTCTATCAGCTGTGCGACCGCTACGGCTTTTTTGTCATGGACGAGGCGGATGTGGAGGCCCACGGCCCCCTTGCGCTGTATTTCGAGGCACCCACCCCGGCGGAACAGCGTGACCTCCTGGACCGGGGCCGCGCCAACATCATTGCGGGCAACCCCGATTGGATGGCCACCATTTTGGACCGCGTGGAGCGCTGTGTCCGCCGGGACAAGAACCGTCCCTGCGTGGTCATGTGGTCCGTAGGCAACGAGAACGGCTTTGGCGTGTGCATTGAAAAGGCTCTAGAGTGGGTCAAGGGTCACGACCCCAGCCGCCCCACCCACTACGAGCATCTTTCCCCCAATGACAGCAGACGGCAGGACGACCACTCCAACTTGGATGTGCTCAGCCGGATGTACTACCAACCCAAAATGCTGGACGAGTTTGTGCAAAAGCATCCCCCCAAGCCGCTGGTGCTGTGCGAATATGCCCACTCCATGGGCAACAGCGCCGGGGACTATGAGGATTACTGGCGGTATTTCCAAAGCCGGGAACAGTCCTGCGGCGGCTTTGTGTGGGAGTGGTGCGATCACAGCGTCTATAAAGGCAAGACCGAGGACGGCCGGCCCATCTACCTCTACGGCGGCGACAGCGGCGAGCAGGCCCACGGCGGCAACTTCTGCGTGGACGGCATGGTGTCCCCCCATCGCAAGCCCCATCCGGGCCTGCTGGAGTACAAGAACGTCAACCGCCCGGCTCGCTCGGAATGGAAAGATGGGGTGCTGACCGTTCACAATTATATGGAGTTCGTTGACCTTGCTGATTTGGCCGACGTGGAGTGGGAGCTGACCTGCGACGGGCGAGCGGTGCAGAGTGGTATGCTGGACCTGCCTCCGGTCGCCCCCGGGGCGCAGGTGGACGTGGGCCTGCCCCTGAATGTGCCGGCGGCGGGCAAGTGCCAGCTGAAGATTACCTGGCGGCAGAAGCGGGGCACCGACCTTGTGGATGCCGGCCATGAGCTGGGCTTTGATGCCATCACGGTTGCCAACGCTGACGGAGCAAACCAGGCGGCCAAAAAGCTGTGGCAGCAGACGGCCTGCGGCCAGCTCAAGGTGGAGCAGGGCCAGCGGTATGTGCGCATCACCGGTGCGGACTTTGCCTATGAGTATGACCGGGCCAGCGGCCTGTTCTCTGCCATGGAGCGCGGCGGCAGGAAGCTGCTGGAAAAGCCCATGGTGTGGAATATCTGGCGCGCGCCTACCGATAACGACTGCAAAGAGCAGGTGAAGTGGCGCGCCCTTGGGTACGACCGCGCCTTTGGCAACACCTATTCCGACAGAATTGAGCGGGATGAGGACGGCGTGAAGCTGACCGCCACCTTTATCCTCATTGCCCACGGCCGTCAGCGGGCCGTGGAGGGTGAGGTTTGCTGGCTGGTGGACGGCAAGGGCGATGTGCGCATTGAGGTGGACGCCAAGTTGCTGGATGGTCTGCCCATTCTGCCCCGGTTTGGTGTGCGCCTGTTCCTGAACCGACAGTTGGAGCAGGTGGACTACCTCGGTGTCGGCCCTCTCGAGAGCTACCCCGACAAGTGCCGAGCCAGCTGCTACGGTGCATACACCAACACCGTTTCCAACCTGATGGAGCCTAATATCAAGCCTCAAGAGAGCGGAAGCCATAAGGGCTGCGATTGGTTGGAGCTGTCCGGCGGCGGAGTCAAGCTGACGGTGGCCGGCGGGCAGGAGTTCTCTTTCAACGCCAGCCACTACACCCAGGAGGAGTTGACCACCGTTAAGCACTACCACGAGCTGGAGCATTCCGGTCATACGGTGCTGTGCCTTGACATGGGGCAGACGGGCATCGGCTCGGAAAGCTGCGGCTGGGCCATGGAGGAGCAGTACCGCCTGAGCCGGGAGCTGTCCCTGAAGCTGAAACTGAACTTTGAAGTGGAATAAGCGCAAAAAACGCCCCCGGATGCCATGCATCCGGGGGCGTTTTACTGTCTGTTACAGGGCGGTGTAGCCGCCGTCGATGGGGATGTTCAGGCCGGTGAGGTAGGCACCGGCGTCGGAGGCCAGGGTCAGGATCAAACCGGACACGTCCTCCTGATTGGCCAGGCGACCAAGCTGGGTGTGCTTGGAGTACTGCCGGGCAAAGTCCTCGCTGGTGCGGTGGGAGTTCAGACCGCCGGGGCAGACGGCGTTGATACGCACACCGTACTGGCCGTAGTAGCTGGCAGCATGGCGAATCCAGGCAGTTAGACCGGATTTGTCTACGGCGTAGGTGTGGCCGCCAGCGCCCGGGGCGCCGAAGGTGCCCTGTTCGGGGACGTCGTAGTTGTGCTTCTCCACGCCGATCAGACCCATCATGGAGCCAAAGACCACGATGGAGCCGCTGTGCTGTTTTACCATCTGCTGGCCGGCCAGCTGCACCATACGGATGGTGGCCGCGGAGTTGGTGCGCACGTTGGCTTCGATGGCATCGTCGCCGGTATCCCACGGGGTGGGGCCGTTTTTGGTGGAGGTGGGGATGGTGCGGCTGCAGTGGATAAAGGCGTCCAGGCTGCCGGCATCGGCGATGACGGTTTGGAACATGGCCTCGATGCTGGCGGGGTCGCCCTGGTCGAAGGGGACGGCGGTGACCTTGACCCCCTTCTCGGCGCTGAGCTGCTCCACGAATTCCCGGGCGCTTTCCACCGAGTGGCTGGCCAGGTACAGGTTGGCACCCGCGTCGGCCAGGGCCATGGTGGCGCCCAGCCCGTACATCACGCGGCCGCCGGTGATCAGGACGTTTTTGCCCTTCATGGAGAACAAATCGTAGGTATTAAACATGATGACCCCTCCCTTACTTTGCGGTGTAGCCGCCGTCCACAGGCAGGGTGATGCCGGTGACGTAGGCGGAGGCATCGGATGCAAGGAAGGTCACCGCGGCGGCGATATCCTCCGCCGTGGCAAGACGCTTGATCTGACTGTGGGCGGCAAAGGCATCCTCAAAGGATTTGGGCTGCTTGCCCGCCATGGGGGCGAAGGCCAGGGCGTTACAGCGGCAGCCGTATTCGCCCAAATAACCTGCGGCCTGGCGCGCGTAATTGACGCAACTGCCCCGGACGTAGCCTCGCAGCAGGGAGAAGTCCCGCTCGTAGAGTTCCGGACAGCCGTCGTAGTTGTGGGGGTCGTAACCCACCAGGGCGCCGTAGTCGGTGGACAGGATCACGCTGCCGTGGCCCTGGGCCGCCATCAGGCGGCCGACGGCCTGCACCGTGAGGATCATGCCGCCCATAGTGGTCTGGGCCTGGGCGTTGATGGAGTCGAAATCGTGGCTCCAGCCCGAGGCGGTATCCATGTTCAGCACGTTTTCCACCAGCACGTCCACGCTGCCCATCTCACCCTTTGCCCAGGCGGAAAGGGCGTCGGCTTCGTCGGCGTCGGTGTGGCGGTAGGGGAAAAATCCCTCGCTCTCCACGCCGTCCACAGGGGTGGCGCCCGCCGTCCAGACCCGGGCGCCGGCGGCGCGCAGACCGGCGATCAGCTCCGCACCGTAGGGATGCTCGCCGCCCACCACCAGCGCGTTCTTGCCGGCCAGGGAGAAGGAGGTCAACAGATTCTGCATGGGGAACCCTCCTTATCGCTCGGAAATCTCGGACAGGTAGACCCGGCGGCCGCCCTCTTCCCGGCTGCGGATACCGGCCACCAAGATCTTGGCACACTCGATGGTTTCCTCAAAGGGGAAGGGATGCACGCCGGTGCGCAGGTAGTCCACGAAGACCTCCAACTGCTTTTTGAAGGAGTAGAAGGAGTCACCGCTGGCCACGTTCTTGGACGCGTACTCGCCGCACAGCCACAGGCCGGGGGCGGGGGTGTTCATGGGGATGGTCACGTGGCAGCCATCCTTGTGGTACAGGTTGACAAAGGGCCGCTCGTAGGTACCCAGATTTTCCACCCACTCAAAGCCGCAGCCCACCAGGTGGAAAAAGGCTTCGATGGCGTGCATACCGTAGGTCTCCCACTTCTTGGCCATGGGGGAGATGATGTAGCGGAACTTGCCAAACTCGAAGTGGCGATCGTAGTAGATCTCGATCTCTTTCTTGTAGCGCAGGGAGGAGCCGGACATGATGTGAGCGCCCTCGTCATACCACTTGACCATGGTGCGCAGGTCCTCCTCATTGTCGGCCAGGGGCTTGTCGATGAAGATGGGCAGGCCCGCCTCGATAAAGGGACGGCAGCGCTCTACGTGTTCGGCACCGATGTCGGTGGCGCAGATGATGGCGTCCACCTGGCCGATCATATCCTCGGGCTTATCCACCACGTTGGGGATGAAGGTGGCCCGGGCGCAGTTTTCCGCCATCTCCCGCTCGGCGTAGCCGGTGAAGCACACGTGGGTGACCTTGACACCGGGGATACCGAAGGTATCCTTGGGCTGCTTGGACAGGTAGGCGGGGATGGTGGGGTACTCCTTAGCGGTCCACTTGACCATCTCCTCGTGGTCGTAGCCGTTGATCATGGCGCTCCAGGAAAAGGGGTGGGCGTTGCCCTCGGTCATGCCCAGCATGCCAATGCGGATCTCCTCATTGCCCAAAGGGAACATGGGCTTTTCCATAATAATTACCTCGATTCTTGCTTTTGGTAGAATGATTGGGTTTAGTCCAAAGACATGGGGACCTTGACCACAATGCGGCGGGCGGTGGCGGGCTCGCCGATGGCGATGTCGGGGCCGTGGGCATCCTGAGGCATGAAGACGATGAAGTAGCCGGGCTTCATGGGCACCTCAAGCGCGTCGTCATCCAGGTCGGCCAGCAGGCAGTCTCGCTCCTCCACGTACGCCTCGGTGATGTTCTTCAGGTCGGGGGTGGACTTCCAGGCCAGCTTCTCCTCGCCGGCGGCGAAGATCATGATGTCGGCGTACTTGCGGTGGGCCTCGAAGATGACCTCGCTGCGGTCCTTGGTGGTAGGCTCGAACTGCAGGAAACGGACACCGTTTTCCAGCTCGGTCTTGGCACCCTTCTCGAACTTGGCGGGGTCATACTCCATGACGGCGGTCAGCGCGGTCTTCCACTGGGGGCCAAGACCAAAGTAGTGGGGGGCGTTTTCGATGCGATCAATAATCATTTTCTGCATCCTCCTTGTTGTTTTTTGTTGTATCCATTCCCAACGTCTGCTGTGCAAAGCGGATGAAGGGTTTGTTCATAAGCCAGACGGCGGCCCATGCCACCATGGAGAAGTAAAAAAAGACCCACAGTACGGCCAGCACCAGGAAAATGGGGAAGGTGGTGGGGAAAAAGGCCAGGGCGAAGGGGAGGGCGAACAGCACGGCGACAACGGCGGCGCGCAGGAAGTTGGACATGGCCAGCTCCACACCATACCGCAGCAGCCGGAACAGCTTGGCCTCAAACCGGGAGTAGAAGATGAAGACGGTGAAGGTGATGGACAGGGCCAGCAGCGCGCACAGGGCCACAAAAATCAGTTGGAGCTGCGCCCCCTCCCGCCAATGGGGGATGAGGGAAACGCAGTGGGAGACCAGCAGACCGTCAATAGGCAGCAAGATCAGCCATGCGGCGGTGGCGCGCCAAAAGCCGGCGCGGAAGGCGTGGAAGAAGGCGCGGAAGCAGGGTTCTTTCTTGATCAGGGCGCGCTGGCCGGCACACAGGGCGGTCAAAGATGCCCCTACAGTGACCACGGGCAGGCTGCAAAGCAGGAACAGAACGTTCAGCACCGCCACGTGCATCACCCAGTCCAGCAGGGAAAAGGCCCAAGAGGAAAGCTTTTTCATGGTTTCTCCTTTCGACCCCGGGTCACTGGACGCTGGCCTTATAGTCGGCGGGGGTCATCTGATAATACTTCTTAAAATTGCGGTAGAAGGTACTGATGGCGGGGTAGCCGCATTGTTCGGCCACTTCGTTGATGGAGCAATCGGTCTGCTGCAGCAGGCGGGCGGCCTCCTGCATACGGCATTGCAGCAGGAAATTGCTGAAATTCATGCCGGTGGTGGATTGAATGGCGTTGTGGGTAAACCGCTCCGACACGTCGAACTGGCTGGACAGGGAGAACAGGCACAGGGTGGGGTCGGAGAAGTTGGTGCGAATAAAGGTCACCAGGTCCTCACACAACTGCTGCTTGTCTGACAGCTGCATGGCGGCTTTTTGGCGGAACAATTCGTTGACAACACCGCGCAACTGCTGGAGATTGGCGGTGGGGGTGCCTGTGGGGAGGTAGGAGCAGGCGTTGCCGTCGGGGAAGGGCAGGTTGCCGGCGGCGGCAGCGTCCCGCAACAGGAAGAGGATGCTGTAGAACAGCTCCTCCGGGTGGGGGCCGGGGTTGGCACAGGCCTGGTCCAGCAGGGCAAGCAGCTCCGGCTGGTTCCAGGTGGTCAGGGCCTGCTGAAATCGTTTCAGGTCGAAGACGGCGGAGGACGGGGCGGCGCCGTTGCCGGTGGAATCGGCAAACTGAAGGATGGGCCGGCGGCTGTCCGCGCTGATACAGAACTGGGCCTGTCGGATCGCGGCGGAAAGCTCGTCAAGACCAGTGAAGGGGGCGCTGATACCGCAGAAAAGGCGGGACGGCGTTTCGATATTCAGGGTGGTCAGAGTGGCGTGGAACAGCTCTGACTCGGCGGCTTCGGCCGGGAAGAGGACGAGGGTTTCCTGGGGGGCGATATACTCGCAGAGGAACTGCTCGGGCAGCGCGCTGCGAAGCAGATGGAACATGGGTTCATCGGACGGAGCGGTGCTGTGGTCCCGGACCACGGCGGCGTACTGGGGCTGCAGAAACTGGGGCAGGGCATCGGACAGAGATTGATACTCCTCCTGACGGACGGGCTGGCCGGAGAAGGAGCGCAGCAGCAGGCTGGAGGTCAGCATACCGTGCAGTGCGGTGGCCCGCTGCTGGGTGGTACGCAGAAAGCTGTCGATGGTGGCCAGCTCGTTTTCGGAGGGGGTCTGAGCTTCGTCCATGGCGTGTGTTTTGATCAGTTGACGGAAGGGGCGCACGCTCAGGTGGGAGAACAGAAAGCAAATGGCGATACCGATGACCATGCAGACCAAAAAAATCAGCAGGGGGATGGTGCGCACGTTTTGGGTGGTCTGCTGGAAAAAGGTGCGGGGGATGCCGATGACGGCGGTGCAGGAAAGGCTTGGGACTGCGGAGGTAAGCTGGATAAAGCCGTCCTCGGCGACCTCACCGTAAGAGAACATCACGGTGCCGTCGGAACGCACCAGCTGCAGATAGGTGTCATCGGGCAGAGTGCTGAGATGGAAATGCTCGCTGATGGTGGCGCCGGAGTACAAAAAGCCGTACGTGTCGCTGCCGTAGGTGGAGGAGGCAAGCACGGTCAGGTATGGGGCGGGAGCAGCGCCGGCCACGGACACGTTTTGGGCGGGGATCAGATGCAGGCTGTTGTGGCCGCGGGGCTGATCCAGGGCGGTGCGCAGCACCTCGCCGCCGTCCTCGTAGACCAGGTAGGAGGAAAAACACTTTTCCCCCTCGGTAAAGATGCTGCTGCGCGTCAAACACACCCGGGACTGGCCGAACAGCAGGAAACATTCGCTGGGCAGGTCCAGCATGGAGCATTGCACGACGAAGGAGTCCCGCAGAGAGAGCAGTGAGGGATACGCCTGCCGCGCCAGGGGGTAGCTGCTGTTGGCGATAGTGGAATAATCGTTGTTGTCCTCCAACGCGGCGGGGAGAGTGTGGGTCAGGAACAGCGCCCGGGAGAAGGAGTGGCAGTTCTGGTCAAAGCTCTCCTGCGCCTGCTCCAGGTAAGTACCCTGCAGGGATTGGGTGAACTGCCGGGTGGAAATGGACAGTGCGGCCAGAAAAAGCGCGACCACGGTGCTGAGCAAAATAAAGTACTGCCAAAACAGGGGCAGACGCGCGGCAAGGCGGCCGAAAAACTGACGCACATTCTCACTTCCTTTCAAACTGACACCCATTATAAAACAAAATCGACAAAATGGCTAGAGCTAAAATGAAAAATGCGAGAAGGAAAATGGCGGGACAGAAAAAGAGGGGGCGAAATCACGAGCGAAAAATGAGAATTGCGCCGTTGAATTTTCGGCGGAACGACGAAAATGAAAAAACGGCAGAATGACGAAGCGCGAAACGGTTGCAAACAGGGGGTTTTTGCGAGGTTGTTGAGCGAGAGGAAGGAAATATTGTGCAACCTGCCCAAAAACCGGAATTGAGGCGCTTGCTGGCAACAAATGGAAATCAAGGAAAAAACAAGGAGAAAAACTTGGGGTAAAATCGGGAAAATGCGAAAAATGAGAAAAAGGATGGGGGAATGGATATTGCGAAAATGAGGGCGAGGAATTAAAATATACACTGGACGTCCCCCTTTGACGGGGGTTTTGTTGTTGCTTTTGACGAGAGAGGGAAAATCCGCTCTTGCATAAAAGCGTAAACACATATATAATGTGTACAATAACGATGCCGTCTGCGTATCGGCGTCCGCACTGCCTGTCAGGGCAGACACATCATCTGAACAGGGTCGGCGTGTTGTGCCGGGCCTTTTGATGGTGTCGCCGGACAGTCCCCCTTTCCGGCGAGGCCGAGAACGTGGGGCAACCCACAAGCGAGAAAGGAAGTTTGCGCATGAACACTACCGCCAAAAACACCTTGGCCGACCAGAGCGTAGTCCGTAAAATCGGATTTTGGCTCCGGGTCCGCAAGAACTGGCAGCTGCATCTGCTGATGATCCTGCCTGTTCTGTACCTGCTGATTTTCTACTACTCCCCCATGTACGGTTTGCAGATCGCCTTCAAGGACTACCGTGTCCGCGACGGTATCTGGGGCAGTGACTGGGTCGGCTTCAAGCACTTTGTTGACTTCTTCCAGGCGACAAACTTCTGGGAGCTGATCAAGAACACGTTGTTCCTGTCCCTGTACAACATCATCGTGGCCTTCCCCATTCCCATTGTGCTGGCCCTGATGCTGCACGTCAGCGAGCGCAAGATCCTCAAGAAGCTGACTCAGAACGTGTCCTATATGCCCCACTTCATCTCTGTGGTGGTTCTGGTCGGTATCGTCAACCAGATCCTCAACCCCGTGGGTGTCGTGACCAACCTTTATAATGCTTTTGGCGGCGTAGGTATCGCGCCGGATATCCGCGCCAGCGCCGCTGCCTTCCGTCACCTGTACGTGTGGTCCGGTGTGTGGCAGCAGATGGGTTGGAGTACCATCATCTACGTGGCCGCTTTGGCCGGCGTGTCCCACGAGCTGCACGAGGCGGCCGAGCTGGACGGTGCCAGCCGCTGGAAGCGCGTGCTGAACGTGGACCTGCCCACCATCCTGCCCACCATCTGCATTATGCTGATCCTGCGATTCGGCTCCGCCATGAGCGTGGGTTATGAGAAGGTCTATCTGATGCAGAACAACCTGAACCTGTCCACCTCCGAGGTTATTTCTACTTACGTGTACAAAGTCGGCTTTACCAAGATGAATCAGCAGTCTTTCGGTTCCGCCATTGACCTGTTCAATGCGGTTATCAACACCGTGATGCTGGTCAGTGTGAACACGATCACCAGCAAGCTGACCAACGGCGAACAGAGCCTGTTCTGAGAAAGTGAGGCGATAGTTATGGCTAAGACGAAAGACATTCGTATCAAGCACCACCGCGGCTGGGACGACCGATTCCTGTACGCTTCCACCGACATCATCCTGGTGCTGCTGCTGGTTATCGTGGCGTACCCCATCATCTACGTTTTGTCCAACTCCTTCTCCGCCGGCGTTGCCGTTTCCAGCGGCCGCGTGTTGCTTTGGCCCGTCGGAGCTTCGGGCGAGCTGGCCTTCTCGGTAGAGGGCTATAAGATCATTTTTGACTACAACAACGTGTGGACCGGCTTTGCAAACAGCATTTTCTACACCGTTGTGGGTACGGTGATCAACATGGTCCTGTCCGTGCTGGCGGCCTACCCCCTGTCCCGCCCCCACTACCAGGGTCGCGGCGTGGTTACCGTTATGTTCACCATGACCATGATCTTCTCCGCCGGTATGATCCCCACCTATCTGATGATGAGTAAGCTGGGCCTGACCAACAGCCGTTTGGGTATCCTGCTGTTGGGCGGTATCAGCGCCTACAACATGATCATCATCCGTACCTACTTCAAGAGCAGCATCCCCGGTGAGCTGATTGAGGCCGCCCGTATCGACGGCTGCTCCGAGCTGCGCACGCTGATCAGCGTGGTGCTGCCCCTGTCCAAGGCGGTGCTGTCCGTGGTTACCCTGTACTACGCCGTGGGCCACTGGAACAACTACTTCACCTGCATGCTGTATCTGCGTGATGCCAGCAAGCAGCCTTTGCAGATCGTGCTGCGTAACATCCTGGACGCTCAGCAGGTGGACCAAATGGTCACCGACCCCGAGCTGCGTCGTCAGATGGCCGGTATGGCCGACCTGATCAAGTACTGCTTGATCGTGGTCACCTCCGCCCCCATCATTGCCATGTACCCCTTCGTCCAGAAGTTCTTTGAGAAGGGCGTTATGATCGGCGGCGTCAAGGGCTAATTCAAATAGTCTATACATTGTTTGCCCCGGGCTTTGTGCCCGGGGCAAACTCAACTCCGGAAAAATGGAAACCGGAGAAGGAAATGTGACACAGGAGGAGAAAGAATATGAAGAATATCAATATCCGTGGCCTGGACATCTCCCAGTTCAGCCTGGGTACCGTTCAGCTTGGCGTCAACTACGGCCTGGCCAACACCGTCGGCGTACCCAGTGAGGAGCAGGCATTCGGCCTGCTGAACGCCGCCCGCCAGGTGGGTGTCAACTGCCTGGATACCGCCAACGCCTACGGCACCAGCGAGCAGGTGGTGGGCGACTGGCACAAGGCTACCGGTGGCGGCATGAACATCGTCAGCAAGTTCAAGGTCCGTGACCCCGCCGACCCCATCGGTCAGTTCAAAGCGCAGTTGGCCCTTTCTCAGGAGCGGCTGGGTACCGTGGCCGGCTACCTGTTTCACGACGACAAGGACCTGCGTGCCTACGGCGACGTGATTCGGGACGAGTTCCTGCGGGCTAAGGAGGAGGGCAAGGTGTCCTTCGTGGGCGCCTCCGTCTACACCGCCGACGACGTGGAGTTTATGCTGGATAAGCACCCCTGGCTGGAGGCGGTTCAGCTCCCCATGAGCGTGCTGGACACCCGTATCGTGGAGCGCGGCCTGCTGGAGGAGCTGAACAAGCGCAACATCATCGTCTTTGTCCGCAGCGTGTTCCTGCAGGGTATGCTGTGCATGGAGAAAGCTCCCGAGCAGCACAGCCTCATGCAGCCAAGCCTGGATGCTGTGGCCGAGGTGGCTCGGGCCGGCGGCCTGACCATGCCCCAGCTTGCTGTGGCCTATATCCGTGACCTGCCCGGCGTGACCAGCCTGGTGCTGGGGTGCGAGAAGGCCGAGCAGGTGGTGGATAACGCCAACCTCATCAACACCCGCCCCCTGACCGCCGCCGAGATGGATGCCATCGGTGAGATCGGCCGCAAGGCTCCCATCGAGAAGACCATGGAAATTATCCGCAGCGCCAAGTGGGACCCCAAGACCGGCAAGGCCAAGTAAATAAAACCGACAAACCCGGGCGCACAGCTTTGCTGTGCGCCCGGGTTTCTTTTGCAAGAAAAATCTTGCCAAGAAAAGGGGGATACTGTATAATAGTGCTGTTATTACAATGGGTGAGAAGGTCGTCCTGCGTGACGGCGAAAACAAACGAAGGAGTTGTTTTTATTATGAGTGCAATTCAACTGATCATTAAGGCAATTACCCTGCTGGGCGGCCTGGCCATGTTCCTGTACGGCATGGAACTCATGGGCGACGGTCTGAAGCAGGGGTCCGGTGCGGCGCTGAAAAACGTGCTGGGCAAGATGACTCAAAATGTGTTTATGGGTGTGCTGACCGGCGCGCTGGTCACCGCCATTATTCAAAGCTCCACCGCCACCATCGTGCTGACCGTGGGTCTGATCGGTGCCGGCATCCTGAATTTGAAGCAGGCGGTGGGCATCGTCATGGGCGCCAACATCGGCACCACCGTGACGGCGCAGATCATCCGTCTGATGGATATTGATAACAAGGGCGACTCCCTGCTGGCGTTCTTCAATCCCGATACGCTGGCGCCTTTGGCTCTGGTCATCGGTATCGTTCTGTTCATGTTTATCGGCAAGAACGTGTCCAAGAATGTGGGTATGATCTGCCTGGGCTTTGGTATTCTGTTCACCGGACTTGCCCTGATGACCGATGCGGTGGACTTTTTGAAGGACTCCGATACCTTCAAAAATATCATTGCCTATTTCGCTGATATGCCCCTGGTTTCCATGCTGCTTGGTGTGGTGCTGACGGTGATCATGCAGAGCTCCTCCGCCATGGTGGGTATTCTGCAGACCCTGGCATCCTCCACTGGCACCATCACCTTCGACGTGGTCTACCCCATGATCATGGGCATCAACATCGGTACCTGCGTGACTACCGCGCTGGTCTGTTCCATCGGCACCGGCAAGGATGCCAAGCGTACCGGTGTGGTACATATCGTGTTCAATGTGATAGGCACTGTGATTTTCATGGTCGCCATGACTCTGCTACGCCACTTCGGCTTCTTCCCCGAGCTGTGGGACAGCGTTTCCGACAGCGGTGTGATCGCGAACTTCCAGACCATCTTCAATCTGGTCACTGCCATCGTCCTGCTGCCCTTTGCCGGCGTACTGATGAAGATCGCCTGCAAGGTGGTCAAGGAGGACCCGCCCAAGGAGGACAAGTACCCCGAGCTGAAGGCCTTGGACAAGAAGTTGATGATTTCTCCCACCGTGGCGCTGAGCCAGGCGGGCCGCTCTTTGGGTGTGATGGCCCGGGCCGCTTTGGACAATACCAAGCTGAGCTTGGCTCAGTTCAAGGGCTATGACGAAGCGCGGGCGGCGGAAATTGCCGAGTGTGAGGAACAGTTGGACAACTTTGCCGACGATTCCGACAGCTTCCTCATCGAGCTGTTCCAGTACGTGGAGAACGAGCGTGACAACCGCCAGTTGAACATGGTCATGCAGTGTGTACCCGCGGTGGAGCGTATCGGTGACTATGCCACCAACTTCGACGAGCTGGCTAAAAAGTTGCACGACGCAGGGCTGACCTTCTCCGAAAGCGCCCAAAAGGAACTGGATATTTTGGGTGGCGCGGTGGAGGAGATCATCGGCCTGACCGCTTCCGCTTTGGAGGAGGACAACGAGGATACCGCCCGCCGTATCGAGCCGCTGGAAGAGGTCATCGATGACATGGTCCTGCTGCTGAAGGACCGCCATGCATCCCGCCTGCGCCAGGGTGTCTGTTCCGTGGATACGGGCCTGACCTTCATGGATATGCTGACCCATCTGGAGCGCGCGGCCGACCAGTGTTCCAGCATTGCCATGCTGATGCTGGGCCGCCACAACGAGGATATCATGAAGAACCACCACCTCTACCTGCAGGAGCTGCACCAGTCCGGCGACCACTCCTATTTGGGCGAGCTGGAGGCGCGCACGGCGCAGTATTTGGAGCCGCTGCGCAACATTCAATAAACGGCAAAACGGCAGCTGACCCCCGGTCGGCTGCCGTTTTTTACAGGAGAAACCATGAAACGATTTCGGAAAGTGTATTTGGAAATATCCAACCTGTGCAACCTGCGCTGCCGCTTCTGCCCCGGCACCGGGCGGAAGGCGGAGGCCATGGACCGGGAGCGGTTTGAGCATCTGCTGGAAAAACTGGTGGGATGGACGGATCATCTCTACTTCCACCTGATGGGGGAACCCTTGTGCCACCCGCTGCTGGGCGAGTTTTTGGACCTGGCGGGGCAGCGGGGGTTCAAGGTGATTTTGACCACCAACGGCACCCTGCTGCCCGCGCGGCAGGAGCTGCTGTTGGCTGCCCCTGCCCTGCATAAGGTAAACATCTCCCTCCACGCCTTTGAGGCCAATGATCTGCCCGCCACTTTTGAGGACTATCTGTCCGGGTGCGTGGACTTCGGCCGGGCGGCGGCGGGAAGCAAGCTGGTGGTCTACCGCCTGTGGAACGAGGGGGGCGAGGACCGGCTGAATGAGCGGGTGCTTGAAGTCTTCCGCGGGGCGTTCCCGGGGGAGTGGAAGCCCCAGCGGCGGGGCGTGAAGCTGGCCGGGGGCGTATTTTTGGAGCATGGGGAGAAGTTTGACTGGCCCGACCTGTCCGCCCGGGAGGGTAGTGAGGACGTGTTTTGCTACGGTTTGCGTGACCAGATCGGCGTGCTGTGCGACGGCACGGTGGTACCCTGCTGCCTGGACCACGAGGGAGATGTGGTTCTCGGCAATTTGTTGGAACAGACCATGGGTGAGATCATGGCCGCCCCCCGCACCCGGGCCATCTGCGCCGGCTTTGCGCAGGGGAAAGCGGTGGAGGCGCTGTGCCGCAGGTGCGGCTTTGCAAAGCAAAAATTCGGATAAAAAACGCGCCCAACGGTAAGTTGGGCGCGTTTTTGTCAATATTCCTGTGCCACGGGGACAGCAATGAGGATGTAGTCAAAGGATTGGATTTTGGACAGCAGCTCGGCGGAACTTTTAGCCGCCGGGGTGACGATTTCCAGACCGATGTGTTCGGGAGTACCGCTTTTGGCGGGCAGCACCTGAATGGAGGACACCTGATGGGAGATCTCGTTGACAAACTCGTTGACGTGGGAGATGTGGGACAGCTCCAAATAGTAGGTGTCGGAGTGCATCTGCTTGATGCCGTGTTCCAGCTTGGTGAAGATGGTGATGGTCACCGCCATCAGCAGCCACGCGGCGATGGCGCCGGCATAGAACCCCGCACCGATGGCCAGACCCAGGCAGGCGGTGGCCCACAGGCCGGCGGCGGTGGTCAGACCGGTGACCCGGGTGTGGTTGCGGGTGATGATGGTGCCGGCGCCCAAAAAGCCAACGCCGGTGATGACCTGGGCGCTGATGCGCATGGGGTCGCCGTCCAAATGAAGGATTTGGGTGGAGTACAGCCCCACCATTACCGTCATGGCGGAACCGAGGCACACCAAAATGTGGGTGCGCAGGCCGGCGGCCCGGCCGTGGCGGCCCCGCTCGGAGCCGATGCAGCCGCCGATGAACACCGCAAGCAGGATGCGGAACAGGGCGGAGGCCAGGTTGAATTGGGTCAATGTGGTATAAATATTGCTCAACAGTTCGTTCAAAGCAGTTCCCTCCCCGAAAATATTTCCAATAGGATACTGCAAAATGGTGTGGTTGTCAAGAAGAATTACGACAGCCGCTTGACCTGCGGTTCGGGATGGTATATGATAAGAAAAGCAAAACCGGGGAGGTAATGTAACAATGAAAAAAGTGACATTTGGCACACTGAATGGCGTGGAAATTATCAAATATACCCTGTCCTGCGGCGGCATGGAGGCCGATGTGATGACCTACGGCGCCACCCTGACCGCCCTGCGGGTGCCTGACCGGGAAGGAAAGCCCGTCAGCGTGGTCTTTGGCCATGAAACTCTGGAGGACTATTTGACCAAGTCCGGCTATCACGGGGCTACCGTGGGCCGCTTCGCCAACCGCATCGGCAAGAGCCGGTTCGTCATTGACGGTGTGACCTATCACGTGTCCGCCAACGAGGGGGCCAACTGCCTCCACGGCGGTAAGACCGGCCTGGATAAGCGGATCTGGACCGTGGTGCGGGAGCAGGAGGACCTGTTGCAGCTGCACTACCTCAGCCCCGACGGGGAAGAGGGGTTCCCCGGCAACCTGGACCTTACCGTGACCTACCGCCTGACGGCAGAGATGGGTCTGGTCATTGAGTACGACGCCGTCAGCGACAAGGACACCGTCATCAGCCTGACCAACCATTCCTACTACAACGTGGGGGGTGTGGATACCACCACCGCCGGTCTGCTGCTGCACATTGATGCCGACCGCATCACTCCTGCTGACGAGGAGCTGATCCCCCACGGCGAATTCCGGGACGTGGAGGGTACGCTGTTTGATTTCCGCGCCCCCAAGCCCTTCGTGGGTGACCTGTCCGCCGACCCGGTGCTGGGTAAGCGGGGCTGCTATGACGAGAACTTCGTTCTCAACGGCAGCGGTATGCGCCGCATCGCCACCCTGGAGGGGGGCGATCGGGGCCTCAAGCTGGAGGTGTTTACCGACCAGCCGGGTATGCAGATCTACACCGGCAACCCCAACGCCATCGCCCTGGAAACGCAGAATTTCCCCAATGCGGTCAATTGTCCCCAGTATCCCAGCCCCCTGCTGCGGGCCGGGGAGCATTACCGTACCAGTACTGAGTATCGGTTGCATAACGTGTAAAAGATAAAACGAGAACGACCGCCCAACGGGCGGTCGTTCTTTTGTGTTTGGAAAGAGTTTCACCCCCGGCGGGTGTTCGGAAGAATTTCGCCCTGCGGGGCGAGGTAGGGGATGTTCCGCCCCGCAGGGAGAAATTTAGCGGCCCGATGAGGGCATCGGGCCCTACGCAAGGGAGTGGTTTTTGCATTTTTGTCAGGGGCCTCAAACAGCAAGCCCAAGCCCGCGAAAAAAAGCAACCCCAAAACCGAAGTTTTGGGGTTGCCGGGGAAGGTTTGCTTAGTACATACCACCCATACCGCCCATGTCGGGGGCGGGAGCGGCGGGAGCCGCGGGCTTGGGCTTGTCGGCTACCAGCGCCTCGGTGGTCAGCAGGGTGGCGGCGATGGAGGCGGCGTTCTCCAGAGCGGAACGGGTCACCTTGGTGGGGTCCACGATACCGGCGGAGATCATGTCCACGTACACCTCGTTGTAGGCGTCGAAACCGTAGCCGGTCTTGCCGGACTCGCGGATCTTCTCCAGCACCACGCTGCCGTCGATGCCGGCGTTGGTGGCAATCTGCTTGACAGGCTCGGTCAGGGCCTTGGCAATGATGCGCACGCCGGTCTTCTCGTCGCCGTCCACGTTGGCCACCAGGGCCTCCACAGCGGCAACGGCGTTGACGTAAGCGGTACCGCCGCCGGCCACGATGCCTTCCTCAACGGCGGCGCGGGTGGCGTTCAGGGCGTCCTCAATGCGCAGCTTCTTCTCCTTCATCTCCACCTCGGTGGCGGCGCCGACCTTGATGACGGCAACACCGCCGGACAGCTTGGCCAGGCGCTCCTGCAGCTTCTCGCGGTCGTACTCGGAGGTGGTCACCTCGATCTGGCTCTTGATCTGGGCGATGCGGGCGGCAATGGCCTCGGCCTCGCCGGCGCCATCGACGATGATGGTGTTCTCCTTGGTGACCTTGACCTGACGGGCCTGGCCCAACTGGAACAGCTGAGTTTCCTTCAGCTCGAAGCCCAGCTCGGAGGAGATAACGGTACCGCCGGTGAGGATGGCGATATCCTGCAGCATCTCCTTGCGGCGGTCGCCAAAGCCGGGGGCCTTGACACACACCACGTTCAGGGTGCCGCGCAGGCGGTTGACGATCAGGGTGGACAGAGCCTCGCCCTCCACGTCCTCGGCCACGATGACCAGCTTCTTGCCGGACTGGACCACCTGCTCCAGCAGGGGCAGCAGATCCTGAATGGTGGAGATCTTCTTATCGGTGATGAGGATGAGGGCGTCGTCCATGACAGCCTCCATCTTCTCGGTGTCGGTGACCATGTAGGGGGTGATGTAGCCGCGGTCGAACTGCATACCCTCCACGACCTCGGAATAGGTCTCGGCGGTCTTGGACTCCTCCACGGTGATGACGCCGTCGGCGGAGACCTTCTCCATCGCCTCGGCGATCAGGCGGCCGATGGTCTCGTCGCCGGAGGAAACGGTACCCACGCGGGCGATGTCCTCGGTGCCGTTGACCTTCTGGCTGTTGGCCTTGATAGCCTCGATAGCGGCGGCGGTGGCCTTGGAGATGCCCTTCTTCATGATCATGGGGTTGGCGCCGGCGGCCAGGTTCTTCAGACCCTCGCGGATGATGGCCTGAGCCAGCAGGGTGGCGGTGGTGGTGCCGTCGCCGGCCACGTCGTTGGTCTTGGTGGAAACTTCCTTCACCAACTGGGCGCCCATGTTCTCAAAGGGGTCGTCCAGCTCGATTTCCTTGGCGATGGTCACGCCGTCGTTGGTGATCAGGGGGGCGCCGAACTGCTTGTCAAGCACCACGTTGCGGCCCTTGGGACCCATGGTGATCTTAACGGTGTCGGCCAACTGGTTCACGCCGCGCTCCAAAGCCTTGCGGGCGTCCTCGCCATAGCAGATGATTTTAGCAGCCATAATTGATTAACCTCCAAATTTGTTATGACCTTCCCCTTGGGGGGAAGGTGCCCCGTTAAGGGGCGGATGAGGGGGCGGTATTCCGTTGGTGCGGCGAACACGGCCCCCTCATCAGGCTCGCTTCGCACGCCAGCTTCCACCCGCAGGGGGTACGCCACATCCGTAGGGCGGCAGGGCCGCCAACGGCTGTGCAGTCCCCAAGGAGAAGCTCAGTTTTACTCGACGATGGCCAGGATATCGCTCTGACGGACGATGGTGACTTCCTCGCCGTCCACCTTGACCTGGGTGCCGGAATACTTACCGGTGATGACCTTGTCGCCCACCTTGACGGTCATGACGACCTCGTTGCCGTCCACCATGCCGCCGGGACCGACAGCCAGCACCTCGGCGATCTCGGGCTTCTCCTTGGCGGCGGCGGTCAGGATGATGCCGCCCTTGGTGGTCTCCTCCGCCTCCACCAGCTTGATGATGACGCGGTCAGCCAAAGGTTTCAGATTCATAACGGGTTCCTCCTTATATCATAGTCAAATGAATTTTGTTTTTGGATTTTAGCACTCGGCTCGTTTAAGTGCTAATACATCATAACCGCTCTAACAGGAAAAATCAAGTCCTATTTTGAAAAAAGCGGAAATTATTTACTTCTTGTTTACAAAGCGGCGGCGGGAGTCTGTTTTTCGACGGAATAATCGGCGGTGGCGGGGTAAAAGAAGTTCACTTTTTTGTCGGACAGGCCGATGGTGAATTGGGTGTCCTCCACCACCTCGCCGTCCACCACGGCGGTCAGGGGTTGGTGGGAGGAAAAGCTGACAGACTGTCCGTGATAGTCCCGGACCAGTTCGGGCAACTCCTTATACCGGCCGGCGGCGTAGCGGCCGATGACCTTCGCCAGGGTGAGCAGACCGATTTTGGGGATGAGCAGCATATCCAGCACCCCGTCGTCGGGCATGGCCTCGGGTACGGGGTTGAAGCCGCCGCCGTAGTGCCGGCCGTTGCATACGCACAACAGGGCGGTGTCCCCGTCCCAGCGGTGGTCGCCCATCCGGCCCCGCATGGGGCGGTTGATACCCCGGAACAGCACGTGCTCTATGAGGGACAGCACGTAGGCCGCCGGGCCGAACAGCTTTTTGTAGCGGTGGACCCCGGCGCCGATGCGGGCATCCACGCCGCAGCACACCACGTCGATGCCCAGCTTGCCGTTACAGTCTATGAGGTCGAAGGGGGTCTGGGGACCCTGAGCCAGGGCCTCCAGATCGTAAAACTGCGCCCGATAGTCCGGACCGAAGATTTTAAGGAAGTCGTTGCCGGTCCCCTTGGGTACGCAGGTGACGGCGGCGTTTGGATACCCCGCCGCGCCGTTGACCACCTCGTTCAGAGTGCCGTCGCCGCCGCAGGCGTAGATACGGACCTCCTCGCCGCTTTGGGCGGCCTGGCGGGCAAAAATCTCGGCGTCGCCGGCCTTTTGGGTGTAGAGTACCTCGTGTTCAAAGGAGAGGGTGGCAAGCTGCTGCTCCAGCAGCCCGGTGGAGACTTTTTTGCCGGCAGCGGGATTGATGATGAACAGGTGTTTCATAATCTGAAAACTCCTTGCCAATTCGGAATGAGGAGTTAGGAATTAGGAATTTGAGGGGGCAATTCCTAATTCCTAAGTTCTAATTCCTAATTTTACGAGGTCATAGGTACATGAACAAATCGCACTTCAGCATACCGTTATACAGTTTGCGTTTCTTATCGGCCTGCCTGCCGAAGGTGCGCTCGAACTCCGTGTGGGAGGACAGCAGGTACAGGTTCCAGCCCTCGGGGAATTTGTCGTAGGCCTTGCCGAAAGCGCGGTACAGGTCCTCCGCCTCCCGACGCTCCATAATGCGCTCGCCGTAGGGGGGATTGGTGACGATGCGGCCCCGGAGGCCGCCGAAGTGGAACCTGGTGGCGTCGGACACCTCGAAGGAGATGAGGTCGTCCACCTCCGCCAGACGGGCGTTGTGCCGGGCCAGCTCGATGGCGGCAGGGTCCAGGTCGCCGCCCCAGATCTCGTAATGGCCGTCAAACTCCTTGTCCATCGCCTCGTCACCGGCGGCCAGCCAAAGCTGTTTGTCCAGCCAGCTCCACCGCTGGGCGGCGAAGGAGCGGTTCAGGCCGGGGGCGCGGTTCTTGGCAATGAGGGCGGCCTCGATGGGGATGGTGCCGCTGCCGCAGAAGGGGTCGCAGATGGGGTCACGGCCCCGGTAGCGGGACAGCATGACCATGGCGGCGGCCAAGGTTTCGCGCAGGGGGGCGACAACACCTTGCGCCCGGTAGCCCCGCTTGTGCAGACCCGCGCCGCTGGTGTCCAGCATGAGGGTGGCGGTGTCCTTCATAATAGAGAACTGGATTTGGTAAATGGGGCCGGTCTCGGGCAGAGTTTCCATGCCGTACTTCTGACCCAGCCGGGCGGCCACCGCCTTTTTCACAATGGACTGACAGGCGGGGATGGCGTGGAGGGCGGAGTTCAGGCTGTACCCCTTCACGGGGAACTGGCCGTTTTGGGGGATGAACCGCTCCCAGGGCAGGTTACGCACCCCCTGAAACAGCGCCTCAAAGGTGGGGGCGGGGAAGCTGCCCAGCACCAGCAGCACCCGCTCGCCGGTGCGCAGGTTCAGGTTGATGCGGGGAATGTCCGCCGCGGTGCCGCAGCAGAGTACCCGGCCGTTCTCCGCCTTTACTTCAGCAAGGCCCAGGCGGCGCAGCTCGTCGGCCACAAGGGACTCCAAGCCGAACAGGGTGGGGACGGCAAATTGAAGATCAGACATATTGAAACCTCCTGCTGGAGAAAATGCTCATACACAAACAGTATATCTGTTTTTTCGACAAGTTGCAACGGTTATCGCGGGATAAGCGCCGAAACTTCAGGTTGCGGCAAAAAATTCCCATTGGCAAATTGAAGTTGGTAGACAAGGGGCGGAAAATGCGGTATGCTACTGTCAAAGGATGAAAGGAGGGGATAAGATGTCCTTTGGAACGCGGCTGCAGGAACTGCGCCACCGACACGGTATCACTCAGGAGGCCTTTGCCCAGCAGCTGAACGTATCCCGACAGGCAGTGAGCAAGTGGGAGTCCTCCCGGGGTTACCCGGAGATGGAGAAACTCATCTATATCTGTCAGCATTACGGTGTGACTATGGATGAGCTGTTTGCCGATGAAATACCATCCGCACAAAAGGAAAGCACCTGGGCGGAGAGGGAGGAAATAAGTGACGGCCCCACCCTGAAACGGTCTTTGGGCAACTTCTTCACCAACCTTTCCCCCAAGGACCAGTGGCTGTTCGGCACGGCGGCATCCTCGGTGGTGCTGGTGCTGATATCCCTGTTTTTCCTGTTGTGTACCACTATGGCGAAAGGAGCGTCGGACGGTATGACAATGAAAATCGCGTGGCTGGCCCTGCTGATTTTGTTCAGCGTGGGCGAGGCTGTTACGGTGGGACTGACCAGCGTGTGGTTTGCAGTGGGCGCTTTGGGTGCGCTGCTGTGTGCGCTGTTTGGCGGGACGCTGTGGCTGCAGCTGGGTGTGTTTCTGGCTCTTTCCGGACTATCGTTGGCGCTGGCACGGCCTCTGGCGAAAAAGTTCCTCACGCCCGGATACTCCGCCACCAACGCCGACCGGGTCATCGGGCAGGAGGCGGTGGTTACGGAAACCATCGACAATCTGCACGGTCAGGGTCAGGCAAATATCGCCGGGCAGACCTGGACAGCCCGCAGTCAGGACGACGCCGTCATTCCGGAGGGTACGCTGGTACGGGTACTGCGCATCGAGGGCGTGAAGGTGTTCGTTTCCCCAATCAACGAGTAAGTAAACACAATTTGGATACACTACATACAGGAGGTAAATTATGGAGTATATGATCCCTATCGTTTTGGTCGTTCTGGTTTTGATCGTGCTGGCCGCCAACATTCGCGTGGTACAGCAGTCCCGTGCCTACGTGGTGGAGCGCCTTGGCGCGTTTCAGGCGGTGTGGGGCGTGGGCCTGCACTTCAAGATCCCTCTCATTGAGCGCATCGTAAAGAACGTGTCCCTGAAGGAGCAGGTGGTGGACTTTGCGCCCCAGCCTGTTATTACTAAGGATAACGTCACCATGCAGATCGACACCGTGGTCTATTTCCAGATCACCGACCCCAAGCTGTACGCCTACGGCGTGGAGTATCCCATGTCCGCTATCGAGAACCTGACCGCCACCACTCTGCGCAATATCATCGGCGATCTGGAGCTGGATCAGGCCCTGACCAGCCGCGACCACATCAACACCAAGATGCGGGCCATTCTGGACGAGGCCACCGACCCCTGGGGCATCAAGGTCAACCGCGTGGAGCTGAAAAGTATCATTCCGCCCCGGGAAATTCAGGACGCCATGGAGAAGCAGATGAAGGCCGAGCGCGAGCGCCGTGAGGCCATCCTGCAGGCCGAGGGCCAGAAGCAGTCCCAGATCCTGGTGGCCGAGGGCGAAAAGCAATCCGCCATTCTCCGCGCCGATGCGGAGAAGCAGGCCAAGATCATGCAGGCCGAGGCCGAGAAGGCCGCCCGCATCATGGCCGCCGAAGCGGAAGCCGAGGCCATCATGAAGGTCCAGCAGGCCACTGCCGATGCCATCAAGCTGATCAACGAGGCCAACCCCGGCGAAGGGGTCATCAAGATCCGCGCCCTGGAGGCTTTTGCCGCTGCCGCTGACGGCAAGGCGACCAAGCTCATCATCCCCAGCGAGATACAGGGCCTTGCGGGCCTTGCCGCCGCGGGCAAAGAGATTTTTGATACCAAGTCCGCCGAATAACACACGAAAAAACGCCCGCCGTCCCATGGACGGCGGGCGTTTTGCTGTTTATTTGACCACACAGAGGGTTTCCATGCCGTAGTGGGAAAGCCACGCAAGGGCGGCCTCGTCAATTACCTCGCCGGACACCACGATGGGGATGGCGGGGGGACAGCTGACGGTGGGGGCGGCGCAGACGCGGCCCACGGCGTCGGCAATGGGGACACGCTCCTGAGGGGCGAAGAGGGCCTGTCGGGGGGACAGGACCCGCACCGGGCGCAGCGGGGGCAGGTCGGTGGGGGCAGGGCCGCCCCAGGGGTTTTGGCCCAGGGCGGAAACCAACCGCTCCAAATCAGCCGGGGCGCTGGCGGGGGAGAGCATCAGAACAAGATGTTCGCCGTCGGCGTACTCGCAAAAGATGCCCTGCTGGGCCAGCATTTCGGCCAACTGTGTGCCGGGACAGCGGAGGGTCAGCTTCAGCGGTTCGTCACCAACCAACTGCCAGCCGTCCGCGACGAGGTCAGCTTTGGCCCGCTCCACAGCGGGCAGGAGGCTGGCCAAATCGGCAGAAATTTGGTTTTCCAAATAGTCGTTGCACCAATCAAGGCTTGCAAGGGTCAGGTAGGAGGGGCTGGTGGAGCCGTACAGGGCCATGACCTCTTTCACTTGGGAAGAAAACAAATCCGCACAGGACTGGCTTATATGGAGATAGGCTCCGCCCGTCACCACCGGCAGGGTCTTGTGGGCGGAGTCGCAGCACAGATCGGCGCCGTGGCTGATGGGGTGCAAATCCTGCGGCAAAAACCGCAGATACGCCCCGTGGGCGTTGTCCACCAGCAGCAGGGTATTGTGCCGGTGGCAGACTTCGGCCAACTTGTCGATGGGCAGGAGGTTGCCCAAATAGTCGGGACTGGTCACGTAGACCGCCGCGGGGGTGCGCCCTGCGGTAGAGAGGGCCTGTTCCAACTGCGCCGGGGAGATGGGGCAGGAACACAGGTCGGTCCGCCCCTCCGGCCACAGCCATTCGATCTCCGCGTCCACCAGCGCGGCGGCGTACAGAAAGGTCTTGTGGGCGTTGCGGGCGGCAAAAAACAGGGGTTTTTCACCCGTGACACGGCTGGCGGCCAAGTGGACCATGGCCCGGATGCACTGGCTGGACCCCTCGGTACTGTACACGGTACAGGCCGTGCCGAACAGTTGGGCGGCGTTTTGCTCACTTTGGGCGATGATGCCGCCGGGGTGGTACAGGTCGTCGGCGCCCGGAATCTCGGTGATGTCAAAGCGCTCCACGCCCAGAGGCCCCCGGCCCTTATGCCCGGGCATGTGCAGCCGGGTGGGGTCACCGTCGGCGTAGCGGCTTACAAAGTCGAAAATAGGGGTGTTCATCTTAACCCCGGTCCTTTCGGGCATCCTGGGCTGCCTTCATCATAATGGCGCATTCGATACGCTTGCGGAACAGCTCGCAGCCCGGCTCGTAAATCCCCCGGATGGAGCCGGAGGCATGGTAGGCGTTGGCGGCGCAGCCGCCGGAGCAGTACAGCTTGGCCCAGCAATCCTTGCACTCGGGGCGGGCGTAGGCGTTGCAGGCGCGAAACTCCTCCCGCAGGGCGTCGTTGGTCACGCCGTTCCACACGTCGCCCAGTTTGTATTCCTCCTCGCCCACGAACTGGTGGCAGGGGTACAGGTCGCCCCAGGGGGTGACCGCCATATACTCGGTACCCGAGCCGCAGCCGGATATGCGCTTGTAGACGCAGGGACCCTCGGTCAGGTCGATCATGTAGTGGTAGAAGGTGAGGGGGCGGCCTTCCTCCTCCCGACGGAGCATTTCCTTGGCGAGAATTTCGTACTGGTCCTTGACCACCTCGATGTCGGCGGGAGTCAGGGCCATGGGGTCGTCGGGGGCGGCCACCACCGGCTCCATGCTCAACTCGGTGAAGCCCAGGTCGGCCATGTGCAGGACGTCCTTGGTGAAGTCGGGATTTTGGTGGGTGAAGGTGCCGCGCATATAGTAGCCCTTGCCCCCGCGGGAGGCCACCAGTTGCTGAAACTTGGGTACGATGCGCTCGTAGCTGCCGTTGCCGGCAAAGTCCACACGGGTGGCGTCGTGGATCTCCTTGCGGCCGTCCAGGCTGAGGACCACGTTGCTCATCTCGCGGTTTGCAAACTCAATGACGTCATCGTCGATGAGTACGCCGTTGGTGGTCAGGGTGAAACGGAAGTTCTTGCCCCGCTCCTTCTCCACACTGCGGGCGTAGGCCACAAGCTGCTTGACCACGTCCCAGTTCATCAGCGGCTCACCGCCGAAGAAGTCCACCTCCAGGTTGTGGCGGGTGCCGGAGTTGTCCATCAGGAAGTCCAGGGCCTGCTTGCCCACCTCAAAGCTCATCAGCGCCCGCTGGCCGTGGTACTTGCCCTGACTTGCAAAGCAGTAGGAGCAGTTGAGGTTGCAGGTGTGGGCCACGTGGAGGCACAGGGCCTTGACCACGTTGCCGGAGCGGGCCTTGAACGTGCCGGCCATGTCCGCGAAGGTGTCGGGGGTGAAGAGCTTGCCTGCGTCCTTCAGGGCCTGAATATCGGCAAGGCACAGCCGCAGCTCTTCCTCCGTCACGTCGGGGCGGTGGGCGTACTTCTGCAGCATTTGGGCCACGATGGCGTCGCCGTCCTGCTGCTCAAACAGGGCGATCATGTCGTAGGCCACCTCGTCCACCACGTGGACGGAGCCGGAGCAGGTATCCAGCACGATGTTATAGCCGTTGAGTTGATACTGATGTACCATGATGGGTCACTCCTTCAAGGAAACTAAACAAGGAAAAAAGGCCGCCAGCAAGTGACGGCCTTTTTTATGTACGGATTTGCGATTAGGCGTCCTTCTCGCAGGACTGGTTGGCCACGCCGCAGCTGGTCTTGCAGGCGGACTGGCAGGAGGTCTGGCACTCGCCGCAGCCGCCGTTGACGGCGCTCTGGCACAGGTCACGGGTCTCCAGGGTCTTGATACGCTCCATAAGATTGCACTCCTATCTGTTGAGGTTTAAGAGATTTCCTACTCGAGATAATATCACAAAAGCAAAGGGATGTCAACGAGTTTGAACAGAGGACATCAATGGATTTTCACCCAGCCGTTCAGGGTGACGGTGCCGTCGTCGGCGAAGGCGAGCTTGTGGGCCTCGTCCAGGTTGCAACTGGCCAGCACGGTCTCGCTGACGGGGTAGCACCAGTGCTGCTGCCAGCCGTCGGTGGTGATGCAGTAGGTGCCGTCGGGCCGCTTGGTCAGGGTGACGGGATTGGTGTTGTCGCCGTTGGGGTCGTAAGTACCCAAAATCCGCGCCTCCTGCTCCGCCGTCAGGGTGATGGCGGGCTTGCGCTGGGGCAGGAAGCCCTCGGGCAGGACGCGGACGCTCTCGATAAAGTCCATGTTGGTGGCCTCCGCCTCCACGGTTTCGTCGCCGTAGAAGGCGGTGTACACCGCGTTGGTCAGGGACCAGCGGGCGTCACCGAAGCCGAAGTTGGACAGCAGGATGATGTCCAGGTCGTCCTCGGGTAGCCAGATGTGCAGGGTGCGGAAGCCGCGGCTGCCGCCGTTGTGCTGGATGCGCCGTTTGCCGTGCCAATCCCACACCTGACAGCCCAGGCCGAACACACCCACGTCGGAGGGGGTGAGAATTTCCTTCCAGCTCTGCTCGCTGAGCAGCCCGCGGTGCTTCATGACGGTGTTCAGGCGGTAGACGTCCTCAATGTCGGAAATGACGTCGCCGGCGCCCATAAAGCTGTCGGGGTTCAGCCGGTCGTTGGCCACCAAAGTGTCGCCGCTGATGCCGTAGCCCCGGGCCCGGTGGTCGGCAAGCAGGCCCAGCCGGTCCACCTGGGTGTGTTTCATGCCCATGGGGGTGAATACGTGCTGCAGCATATAGTCCCGGTAGGGCATACCGGACACGTTCTCCACGATCAGGGCCAGGATGGTGAAGTTGAGGTTGGTGTAGCGGGTGGCGGTACCCGGCTCGAAGTTCAGGGGCAGGGATACCATGTGGGCCACGTGGGGGCGCAGGTCGGGGTTGTGGTCGTTGATGAAGGTGGCCTCGTAGGCACGCTCCTGATTGAAGTCCCGCAGGCCGCTGGTGTGGTTCATCAGGCGGCGGACGGTGATGCGGCTGTCCGCCCCGGCGGCCTCGGGCAGGTACTTGCCGGGGTGGTCGTCCAGGTCGATGAGGCCCTTGTCCACCAGGGTCATAACGGCGAAGCAGCAGAAGGGCTTGGACATGGAGTACAGGGTGAAGACGGTGGAGTTGTCAAAGGGTACCTTGTGTTCGATGTCGGCATAGCCCATGCAGCGCTGATAGATGATCTCGTCCTTGTGGGTCACGCGGAAGATGCCGGAGAGCTTATAAAGCTCCAGGTATTTGTCCAAATATTGGTCCATTTTTTCGGCGAAGGTCATGGAAAAACCCCTTTCGGTTTTGGTGGTTTCATTATAGCACCCGACCTTGAAAATGCAAGGGGTTGAGGGAATAAAAAGGCTCGCAACCATCGGTTGCGAGCCTTTTGAAGGGCGATTACAGATTGTCGAACCAGGCGATGGTCTTCTTCAAAATTTCGGCCTGAGCCTCACACTCGGCGGTGTCGAAGTAGTTGGTCTTGAACTGCAGCAGCTGAGGCTGGAGCATCTCGGCCACGGGACACAGGCCCTTTTCGTAGGTGTAGCCCTCAAACAGCTTTTCACGACCCAGGAAAGCCTTGTTGCGGAAGGCGGGTTCCAGGTAGGTGAGCTGCCAGGCGGAGTAGATGCCGTCGCCGCCCAGCTCCATGAACTTCTTGCGGAAGTCGTACCAGGTGATCTTGGGGTTGACCATACGCACGGCCACGGCCCAGTAGGAGTGGACACACTCGGCGGGGGTGTACTGGGGAATCAGCCAGTCGCAGCCGGCCAGGGCATCCTCCCAAATCTTGCCGCAGGCCATGCGCATGGCCACCAGCTCGTCCATACGCTCGGTCTGGGCCAGGCCCACGGCGCCCACCAGGTCGGACATACGGTAGTTCCAGCCCAGGGCCACATGGCGCTCGTACTTGGGGTCCTGGATGTCGTCCTTGGTGATGCGGGCCTTGTTCATGGTGATGCTGCCGTAGCCCAGGCCGGAAATGCGGCGCAGCTGCAGGGCAAGGTTGTCGTCGTTGGTGGTGACCATGCCGCCCTCGCCGCAGGTCAGGTGCTTGCTGGCCTGGAAGGAGAAGCTGCCCATGTGGCCGATGGTGCCGGCGTTCTTGCCCTTGTAGGTACCCAGGAAGCACTGGGCGTCGTCCTCGATGACGGTCAGGTTATGCTTTTCGGCGATGGCCATGATGGCGTCCATGTCGGGCATCAGGCCGTACAGGGACACCACGATGATGGCCCGGGTCTTGGGGGTGATCTTCTTCTCGATCTCGGCGGCGGAGATGAGGAAGGTGCGCTCGTCCACGTCGGCAAAGACGGGGATGGCGTTGGCCTGCAGCACGGCCAGGGAGGTGGAGGACATGGTCAGGGGAGGCACGATGACCTCATCGCCCATGCCCACGCCGGCGGCCTCCAGGGCGGTGTGCAGGGTGGCGGTGCCGTTGACAAAGCCCACGGAATGTTTGGTACCCATCTTCTCGGCAAAGGCCTTCTCCAAACGGACCACAAACTTGTAGTTGTTGGCGGACTTGAACTGGCCCTCCAGGGACTCCATGGCGTACTGACGCTCCAACTCGGTGATACGAGTGATTTTCATAATAAAAAAACCTCCATTAAATTGATGTAAAAAAGGGCATAGTGGTGCCTTACAGCAATTTAACGGCGGTTTAGGACATATAGTGCAGGAAGTGCGCGGACACAAGATACACAGACTTCATGCATGGGCACTTCCTTTCGTTAGATTTGCCCGGAGGTCCCGGACGGCAACATCTTACATCGTCGGAGGGGGAATGTCAATAATAAAAATGGCGGTCACCGGATGGTGACCGCCGTGGGTTCAGGCTTTGGTGGGGATGCCGGCGTCGAAGGCGGGCATCAGTTGGAGCTTGAAGAGGTTGGCCCTGTGCTTTTGGTCGATGCGGACACGGGTTTCGGGGTTTGCAATTTCGCCGGTGCGGATATACACGTCCAGCTCGGCATAGGTGAAACCCAGATTTTCTTCGTCCGTCTTGCCGCATAGGCCGTCGATGGGGGTCTTTTCCACCAGCTCGGCGGGCAGACCCAGCAGGTGGCCGATTTCCTTCACCTCGGTGACGGTCAGGTTGCTCATGGGGGAGAAGTCACCCACGGAGTCGCCGTACCGGGTGGAGTAGCCCACCCAATCCTCCGACAGGTTGCAGGTGTTGCACACCCGGCCGTTGCAGCTTTGGCTGACGGCGTAGACGGTGGCCATACGGATGCGGGGGGGCAGATTTTCCCGGGCCTGCTTGGACAGCTCCAGCCCCTCGGGCATGGCACCGATGAGGGCGTCGGCCGCGGCGGCGATGTTGATCTCGTAGCGGCGGATACCCAGGTGGTCCACCAGCAAATAGGCCTTGTCAATATCGTGCTGCTCACCCCGGGGCATCAGCACGCCGATGACCCGGTCCTTCCCCAGAGCCTCCACGCACAGGGCGGCGGCGATGGAGCTGTCCTTGCCACCGGAAATGCCAATGACGGCGTTGCAGTCCGGGCCGTTCTTGGCAAAGAAGTCGCGGATCCACGCCACACATTCGTTTTTTACTTTCAGAGCGTCGAACATGGCTTGTTCCTCCAAATGGATTGTTTGGTCATAGTATACCACGGTGGCAACTATTTTTCAAAACAAAGTTGCGAAATGCGGGGTGATTTGTACCGGATTAACTGTTTTGTATTTTTTTAACCAGTTCGTCTCGTTTTGTTGACATCACGCCCTTAAAATAGTACAAATTTGGTAACAACCCCATGTGCGAAAGGACGTGCTGTCAGGATGAAAAATATGACCCTTGGTATGAACCAGAACTGGCGGTTCTGCTTAGGCGGCGAGTGGAAGGAAGAAAAGGTGGACGAGGTTTGCCTGCCCCACCCCGTTACCGTCACCCCCGCCAACTCCAGCGGCGGCCGAAACTATCAGGGCAAGTGCATTTATAAAAAGACCGTGTTCATTCCCGAGGAATGGCAGGGCAAGAAGCTGATCTTGGAGTTTGAGGGTCTGATGGGTGTGTCTGACCTGTTTATTAACGGTCGGGCGGTGGCCTCCCACTACTGTGGCTACACCCCCTTTGTCATCGACCTGTCCGATGAGCTGAACTTCGGCGCGGATAACGAGCTGACCATCAACCTGGACAACTCCGACAACCCCGAGGTTCCTCCCGGAAAGCCTCAGTCCACCATGGACTTTACCTATGAGGGCGGTATCTACCGTGAGGCGAAGCTGGAAGTTTCCGAGCCGCTGTACATTACCCACCCCCTGCTGGCCAACGAGGTGGCCGGCGGCGGCGTCTTCGTCCACTACGGGCATGTGACCCGAGCGAGTGCCGAGGTCTACGTCAAGGTGCACACCAAGAACGAGTTTGCCGAGGAGAAGGCATACACCCTGCGGGTGACCTTGCTGGATGCCGAGGGCAAGACCGTTGCCACCACCGACGTGCAGAATACTCTGGCCGCCGGTGAGGCACGCTATGACGAACCCTGTTTTGTGGTGGAGGACCCCAACCTGTGGAGCATTCACACCCCCTACCTCTACACCGTGCGCTGCCAGATTCTTTGCGGCGGCGAGGAGCTGTACACCAAGGATACCGAAATTGGCATCCGCACCTTCTGCTTCACTCTGGAGGACGGCGTGATCTTCAACGGTGAGTCCCACCGCTTCCGCGGCGACAACTACCACCAGACCTGGCCCCACATCGGCAACGCCGTTCCCGGCGGTCTGCTGGCCCGCGACATGATGAAGCTGAAGGAGATGGGCAGCGAGAACGTCCGCTCCCACTACCCCTTCAGCCACTATGCCGATGATGCCTGTAACCGCATCGGAATGACCATGATTGTAGCGAACCCCGGCTGGCAGTTTGTGGGCAACGAGCTGTTCCTGCAGCGGGCCTATCAGAATATGCGCGACATCGTGCGCTGGAAGCGCAACAACCCCTGCGTTCTCATTTGGGAACCCATCCTGAACGAGGCCAAGATGACCTACCAGCAGTGTCAGGAGCTCCACGATCTGGTGCACGAGGAGTACCCTTACACCGACTGTTTCACCGCCTCCGACTGCGGTCCCACCGACATCACCTATCTGGACTACATGGTCAACATGATCGGCTATAAGAATTACGAGCCAAACGACCACTGCGAGAACACCCCCAAGTGGACCCGTGAGTACGGCGATGCCCCGGACAACTTTGTGGATCACAACACCGTCTGGCGCACCAAGCGCGGCCACGGTGACTATCCCCAGGTGGAGTCCATCAACCGCCTGCTGGGTAAGTATCAGGATGCTGAGGTGCGGGACGCCCAGACCAAGACCTACGCCATGCTGTGGAACGATAAGACCCGCTGCGGCTATGGCATCTGGCCGGGCATTTCCCACAACCGCGGTATGCACATCAACCCCTGCTACGGCGGCCATCTGGACCTGTTCCGCCTGCCCAAGTTCAGCTTCTACTTCATGAAGTCTCAGGTGGACCGTGAGATCGCCGGCGACGTGCTGTTCATCGCCAACTGGTGGTCGGACGTCAGCCCCGACGACGTGATGATCCTGTCCAACGCGGAGCGGGTGGAGCTGATCTGCGACGGCGTGCAGGTGGGAATTCAGACCCCCGACGTGAACGAGTACCCGGTCAAGCACCCGCCCTTCACCTTCAAGGGTGTGCGCAAGGGCTTCAAAAAGCGCTTTGACTACGACTACAACAAGCGCTCCACCCTGGAGGCCGTTGCCTACGTGGGGGACGAAGTGGTGGCCCGCACCTTTGCCTACTGCCCCGGCGTGCCCCGCCAGCTGGAGCTGGAGGCCGACCTGATGGGCATGCCTCTGTACGCCAACGGCGGCGACGTGGTGGCCGTGCGCTGTAAGCAGGTGGACCGCTTTGGCGTGGTGTCCCCCGTGGCCGGCGACGTGAACCCCGTCTACTTCGAGGTGGAGGGCGAGGGCACCATCATCGGCGACGAAACCGTGCTGGCCAACCCGGTGTTCCCCGAGGCCGGCATCGCCACCGTGCTCATCCGCACCACCACCAAGCCCGGCGACATCAAAATCAAGGCCAGCCTCTACTACGACCGGTTTACCGACGGCAGCCACGAGCGCTCCGCGGTATATCCCGGCACCCTGACCTTGACTTCTGTTCCCAACCCCAAGGAAGAGCTGTAATCCAACAATAAAACACCCCGCAACCGATTGGTTGCGGGGTGTTTTGTTTGGGGTGGGTGGGCCTCAGCTTACAGCTGGGGACCGGCGGCCACCAGAGCCTTGCCGGCGTCGTTGCCGGTGTACTTGGCGAAGTTCTTGACAAAGCGGGCAGCCAGATCCTTGGCCTTCTCGTCCCACTCAGCGGCATCAGCATAGGTGTCGCGGGGGTCCAGGATGGCGGGATCCACGCCGGGCAGAGCGGTGGGAACCTCGAAATTGAAGTAGGGGATGGTCTTGGTCTCGGCCTTCAGGATGGAGCCATCCAGAATGGCATCGATGATACCGCGGGTATCCTTGATAGAGATACGCTTGCCGGTGCCGTTCCAGCCGGTGTTGACCAGATAAGCCTTGGCGCCGGACTTCTGCATCTTCTTGACCAGCTCCTCACCGTACTTGGTGGGGTGCAGCTCCAGGAAGGCCTGACCGAAGCAGGCGGAGAAGGTGGGGGTAGGCTCGGTAATGCCGCGCTCGGTGCCGGCCAGCTTGGAAGTAAAGCCGGACAGGAAGTAGTACTGGGTCTGCTCAGGGGTCAGGATGGACACGGGAGGCAGAACACCGAAGGCATCGGCAGACAGGAAGATGACGTTCTTGGCGTCGGGACCCTTGGAGGCGGGACGGACGATCTTCTCGATGTGGTCGATGGGGTAGGACACGCGGGTGTTCTCGGTGACGGACTTGTCAGCGAAGTCGCACTTGCCGTCAGCATCCACGGTGACGTTCTCCAGCAGGGCGTTGCGGCGGATGGCGTTGTAGATGTCGGGCTCGGCATCCTTGTCCAGGTTGATGACCTTGGCATAGCAGCCGCCCTCGAAGTTGAACACGCCCTCGTCGTCCCAGCCGTGCTCGTCATCGCCGATGAGCAGACGCTTGGGGTCGGTGGACAGGGTGGTCTTGCCGGTGCCGGACAGACCGAAGAACAGGGCAGTGTTTTCGCCGTTCATGTCGGTGTTGGCAGAGCAGTGCATGGAGGCCATGCCGTTCAGGGGCAGGTAGTAGTTCATCATGGAGAACATGCCCTTCTTCATCTCACCGCCGTACCAGGTGTTCAGGATGACCTGCTCCTTGGAAGTCAGGTTGAAGATGGCGGCAGTCTCGGAGTTCAGGCCCAGCTCCTTGTAGTTGGTCACCTTGGCCTTGGCGGCGTTGTAGGAGACGAAATCAGGCTCGAAGTTCTCGAGTTCCTCAGCGGTGGGGGCGATGAACATATTCTTGACGAAGTGAGCCTGCCAGGCCACTTCCATGATGAAACGGATGGCCATGCGGCTGTCCTTGTTGGTGCCGCAGAACACGTCCATGACGTACAGCTTCTTGTTGGACAGCTGCTCGATGGCCAGACGCTTGCACTCGTCCCAGGCCTGCTT
>SVLO01000032.1 GCA_015067885.1 Oscillospiraceae bacterium
AAGCGCGGCGACGGTCAGTTCGTTCTGGCCGGCAACATCCTGGTCCGTCAGCGCGGCACCCACATCCACCCCGGTGTGAACGTGGGCAAGGGCAGCGACGACACCCTGTTCGCCCTGAAGGACGGCACGGTCAAGTTCGAGCGCCTTGGCAAGGACCGCAAGCAGGTCTCCATTGTGGAGGTCGCCCAGTAATTTACCATTACTGACTACAAGCCGCAAACGCACGCGTTTGCGGCTTGTTTTATCCCCAAGGAAAGGCAGGTGTCTGTTATGGCAGCACCTTTTGTGGATACCGCCCGCATCACCGTCCGTTCCGGCAACGGCGGTAACGGCGTGGTGTCCTTCCATCGTGAGAAATATGTGGCCAGCGGCGGCCCCAACGGCGGCGACGGTGGCCGGGGCGGCAATGTGGTGATTGAAATTGATGACCACATGTCCACCCTGATGGACTTTCGCTATAAGCGCAAGTACGTGGCCCCCAACGGCATGGACGGCGGCAACAACCGCTGCACCGGCCGGGATGGTGAGGACCTTGTGCTGAAGGTTCCCCGGGGTACCGTCATCCGGGACGCCGAGACCAATGAGATCATCCACGATATGTCAGACCCCACCCCCTTTGTGCTGTGCCGTGGCGGTCGCGGCGGCTGGGGCAACCAGCACTTTGCCACCCCCACCCGTCAGGTGCCCCGCTTTGCCAAGGCGGGCCTGCCCGGACAGAGCCGGGACGTGGTGCTGGAGCTGAAGCTGCTGGCTGACGTGGGTCTGGTGGGTTTCCCCAACGTGGGCAAGTCCACCCTGCTCAGTGTGGTCAGCCGCGCCCAGCCCAAGATCGCCAACTACCACTTCACCACCCTGTTCCCCAATTTGGGTGTGGTCTACGTGGATGAGGGTGTGTCCTTCGTCATGGCGGACATCCCCGGCATTATCGAGGGTGCTGCCGACGGCGCCGGCCTGGGTCACGACTTCCTGCGGCACATTGACCGCTGCCGCCTGCTCATCCACGTGGTGGACGTGTCGGGCAGCGAGGGTCGGGACCCGGTGGAGGATTTCGAGGCCATCAACGCCGAACTTGCCCAGTATTCCCCCGAACTGGCCACCCGGAAGATGATCGTGGCCGCCAACAAGGTGGATATGCTGGAGGACCCGGAGCTGCTGCAGTGTTTGCGGGAACACGTGGAGGCTAAGGGCATGGAATTGTTCGAGATGTCCGCCGCCGCCCATATAGGTACCCGGGAGATCGTCAAGCGCGCGGCCCAGGAACTGGCCCAGTTGCCCCCCGTGGTGGTGTACGAGGCCACCTATGTGGAGCGCCCGCCGGAGGTGGACACCACCGGCGAGGTGACCATCGAGCAGTACGACGACACCTGGGTGGTGGAGGCCCCCTGGCTGCAGAAGCTCATTGCCAACGTCAACTTCGGCGACTACGAGTCCCGCAACTGGTTTGACCGCCAACTGCGTCAATCCGGCCTGTTTGACAAGCTGGAGGCCATGGGCATCCAGGATGGCGACATCGTGTCCCTGTACGATCTGGAATTTGAATATCAGCGCTGAAAAAACGGCTGTCGCATTGCGACAGCCGTTTTTTGCTATTTCGGGAAAGGTCGGGAATTGCGGGCGGCCACATAGGGCCGCCCCTACGGATGCGGCATACCCTTTGCGGGGGCAAGCAGGCCAGTACAAAGCAACAACGGGTCCTTATCACAAATAAAACCGATGGCAGCCGATGGTGGTGTAATAGGTGCGGTTTTCCACGATCCAGGTGCCGGGGGACAGGTCGGGGGCGAAGAAGTACAGGCAATCACCGATGACCTGGGTCCCCTCAAGGCACAGCTTGGCTGCCGTGACGGACAGGTGGTAGGGGTCCTGGTAGATGGTGCCGTTCTCCACCGGCTCAAACTGCCCCGGCTGAAAGATAACACTGTACAGCGTGTCGGGAAAATCGGCGCTTGCCACCCGATTCAGGGCCACGTTGCCCACGGCAATCTGACCTGTCAACGGCTCCCCCCGACTCTCTGCCGAGATGACCCGGGACAGCCAGTACAGGGTGTCCGGGTCATAGAACTCCGAGCCGTCTTGCAGGATCTTGTCCCCTTGGGACACACGAACGGTCTGTTCACCCTCATCCCACACCACCTCTGCACCAAACAGTTGGGCGGCGGTGCGGACGGGGACCATGGTACGCCCGTCGGTGATTTGTACGGTGTGGGGGATATACAGGGCGCGGCCGTTGGCCTCCAGCCACAACTGACCGGGGGTGGCGGTCAAATCAAGGGTGTCGGTGTCCAGTCGGGCGCTGGTGCCGTCCCAGGTCAGGGTGCCGCCGTTCATTTCCTCCACAAAGGCGGCCAAGGGGACGTAGGCGATGCCGTGGTATATGTAAGACTCGGCGTCAGTGGCTAAGGTGCGGCCATCTACCTCGATCTCCACGGGTTGATGTGTGGCACGGACGGGGGCGGCGGCCACAAGACACAGTGCAAACAAAACGCCGGCAAGGCGGCGGAAATATGGTGTAAACATGGGAACCTCCTTTGAACTGGTGGTTCCAGTTTAACCGCCAAAGGGGGGCGGGGGCAAGCTGTAAATGCTGGAAACAGGCCCGAAAGCCTTGGGGCAAAAGGAAAGCGCCGCATCCGGCCGGATGCGGCGCGACGGTTATTTGGCAAGCTCCGCGGCGGCGGTCCAATCTGCCGCCACCACCAGCAGGATGGAATTGGCCCGCTGGTCCAGAATGGCGTGTTCCAGCTTGGGGGCCTGGTCGGGCATATAGCTGCGGCAATCGGCCAGCCGGGCAGCCACATAGACCTTCATGGTGGACAGGGCGGCGGAGGCGTCCGCCTCGGTCTGGAAGGTGAGTACCGCCACCTCCTCATAGGTGGCACCGGCGGAACGATGAGCCTGCAGGTCGGTCAGGTTGAACTGCTCGCCGTCCAGCTGATAGAGCAGACAGGCGATCTCCTGGTCCAGGGGTTCCAGCGGCTCGGAAAATACGTCCGCCTCCAACAGCGTGCTTGTCAGAGAGGGGGAGTAGGGTTGGTCGGTCTGAGTTCCGCAGGCGCACAAAAGACACAGCGCAAGGGCGCACAGCAGTGCGGAAAAGCGTTTCATAGCTCTGCAACCTCCGTTTCGGTGCTTGGTTCGGGGACAGGGGCGTCAGCGGACTCCGGGGCAGGCTCGGGAGTCGGCTGGGGCGTGGTGGGGGCGGGCGTGGGTTGGGGTGCCTGTCCCACGGTATGGGTCGTAAGATAGGTCAACTGCTTTTTACAGGCCGCGGGCAGCAGATGCACGCCGTCCCGACTGGCGTCGGCGGGCAACTGACCATCCACCGCAAAGGCGGAATACAGGTCCAGCAGGGGGACCTGCTTGTCCCGGGCGACCTGGGCGATCAGCTCGTTGTAGAGCCGGATACGGTCACAATTCACGTGGCCCTGGTAGCCGGAGGAGCGGGCCTTGCTGTTGTTGACGGGGACCAAATTCTGAATGTAGATGATGGTGTTGGGGTGGGCGGCGCGTATGGTGTCGATGAGGTCGCAATAGGCCGCCACAAAGGCCTCGGCATCCATATATCCCATCTCGTTAATGCCGAGGGAGAGATAAATTTTGCCAAACTCACCGGAGGACAGGGCCTGCAGCACGGTTTGGCTGCTGTTGAAGGCGGTTTTGGTGTCCAAAGTGAACACGGTCAGGCCGGTGGCACTGATGAGCGTACCCTGTTTGATACCGCTGTACAGCCAAAAGCCCTCCGTCCGGGAGTCGCCCACGAAGGCGGCGTCGGCAAAGTAGTCAATGGATACAGCCTGGCTTTCCGGAACCGGGACGGAAAAATCCGTGATTGCGGGCGCAAATGTGGGGAACTGGGAAGCGGGTACAGAGGGTTCCGTCGGGGCGACAGGGACCGAATCAACCGGGGCCGGCTCCGGGTCGGGTGTAGGCTCCGGATCGGTGGTAGGCACCGGGTCGGGGGCCGGCTCGGCGGGGGCGGACACCTGCGGGGGCGCGGACAGGTCCGGGGAGGATTGCTGAGGCGGAGGACCCTCGGGGACGGATTGTTCCGGGGGAGTGGAGAGGGAAACCTGTTGGGTGGAAGTGGCACAGCCGCTGCACAGCAGAATTAAGGCCGCGGCCAGGGCGAGAAGGCGGGTGGACATAGACAAAGACCTCCGGGTTACTTACGAATGCGTTGAATTGAGGAGAGGATCAGGCGAACCATGGACGAGCCAAGCAGGGCGCCCAAAGCCAAAGCGCCGGCAATTCCGAAGGTTTCCAGCAGGGTGGATAAAAACTGCTGGTTGTTGCCGGACAGACAATGGCGCATGGCGTGGTAGATACCGCCGCCGGGGACCAGAGGCAGCAGCGCTACGATCAGGTAACTGGTAACGGGACAGTGACGCACGCGGGACATCAGCTCGGAATACAGGGTGATGACCACCGCGGCGACCAGATAGCGGGGAAACACCGCGCCCGTGCCAAGGCCGATCAGCAGATAGACCAGCCATCCCAAAGCGCCGCCGCTGCCGCAGATGAGCATACCGGGGCCGTGGATATTAAACAGCAGGCAAAAGCCGACGCAGGCGCCAAAGGCGTATACGCAGGGCAAGATCCATTCAGTCAGAATTTGCATCGTACCCCTCCTTATAGCAGCTGGCCCAGGAACATGGACGCACCAGTCCCCAAGGCGATGGCGGTGGCGGTCAACAGCGATTCTGCCGTGTGGGACACGCCGGACACCAAATCGCCGGCCATGACCTCCCGCATGGCGGTGGTCAGGGATACACCGGGGACCAAAATCATCAGGGCGCCAATGGTGATGGTGTCGATTTGCTGTCCTACACCGAAGCGCACCAAAAGCTGGGCCGCCAGGGAGGAAACGGTGGCGGCAAGAAGGGTGCGGAAAAATACGTTGGGCCCGGCCAAAGAGGATAAAAAGCGATTTGCGAAGTAGATAAACAGGCCGCAAAGCCCGCCGCACAGGGCGTCAACGAGAGAGCCGCCGAAAAACGGGGTGAAGAAGGCTCCAATCAGGAAATGCCCCAGCATGACGGCAAGGGGATGGAACTTGGGGCAGTTGTCGTGTAGCTGCGCCAACTCTTTTTGGGCCTGCTCCACAGGCGGAGTCTGCTCGCACAGGCGGCGGCAAAGGGCGTTGTACAGCTCCAGCCGGTCCAAGTCAATGCCGTGGGCGTCCGCGCGGCATAGGCGGGTGATCGGCTCACCGTTTTCCCCGGACAGGGATACGGTGATGCTGCTTGGAATGGCGAAGATCTGGGCATCCCGGGCGCCGTAGGCCCGCATCAGGCGCAGAACGGAGTCCTCCACGCGGTAGATCTCCGCACCGCTTTCCATCAAACGGCAGCCAAGCTCGGTTGCCAAATTAAGCAGACCGTGATAATCCACGTTTTATCCCTCCGTTCACGCAAACGCAATGCTTACGCGGTTATTATACACACAGAACGGTTGCTTGAAAAGAAACAAATAGCTACAAATCAGGTGTCATCGTATTCCGCCAAAGCCTGTCGCAGAAAGGCGGCATCGGCGTCGTCCAGGGCGTGGAGCATGGCGGTGTCCTCCAGATGGTGGGTGAACTCGTGGGCCACGGTGGCGAAGATCTCGTCCAGCCACACGTCCTCGCCCTCGTCGGCCAGCAGGGCGGCAAAGGACCCGTAGTACAGCAGAATGTACCGCCCCAGCAGGTCGCTGCAGTACTCGCCCATGATATACATTTCACCGGGCGGGAAGTCCGGGTCGGGCAGGGCCTGTTCCTCCAGTTGGATGCCGCCCTCCAACCCCTCGAAAAAGGCATCGGGGAACTGGGCGGCAACCGCCTCCAGCATATCACCCATTTGGTCGTAGGTTGGGATCATGGTATCGCTCCTTATAAAAAATGCGGTCTGCCATGGCAGACCGCATTTTCAGTTAGGGTTATTCGTCCTCGGTACACACGTCGTCGGACAGGTCCATGGAGAATTTGTCTCCGCAGTTGGGACACTGGACAACGCCCTCGGCCAGGGCCTCGTCATCGATGATGAGGGGTTCCTCACAGGTGGGACACTCCACCTCGAAGAAATCCTCGTCCTCGTCGAAGTCCTCGTCCTCCTCGTCGATGCCAAAGACAACGTCCTCCACATCGGCCAGGTCGTCGCTCAGCACGTCGATCTCCTCGCCCAGGTCCAGGTCGTTCTCCTCCAGGTCCTCGATGGACAGGCCGATCTCTTCCAGGATGTCGATCATGACCTTGATGAGCTTGGCCTCTTTGGACTTCTCGTTCTCCAGGTCCAGCCCCTCGGCCAGGCCCTTGAGATACGCGACTTTTTCGGAAATGGTCATAGTAACGCTCTCCTTTCAGAAGTAACGTCAATAATCTGCGTCAGCAGATTATTTGCAGCGCTCCAGATACTCGCCGGTGCGGGTATCGATCTTGATCTTGTCGCCCTCGTTGATGAACAGGGGGACGCGGATCTCGGCACCGGTCTCCACGGTGGCGGGCTTGGTCACGTTGGTGGCGGTGTTGCCGGCGAAGCCGGGCTCGGTCTCGGTAATGACCAGCTCCACGAAGTTGGGAGGCTCCACGCCGAAGACGTTGCCCTTGTAGGACATGACCTTGCACATCTCCTCTTCCTTCACAAAGCGGAAGGCGTCGCCCAGCAGGTCCTTGCCGATGGGCAGCATATCGAAGGACTCCATATCCATGAAGTAGTACAGGTCGCCGTCGTTGTAGCTGTACTGCATCTCCTTACGCTCCACAAAAGCCTGCTCGAATTTGGCGGTGGGGTTAAAAGAGGTCTCGGTCACGCCGCCGGTGATGATGTTCTTCATCTTGGTGCGGACGAAAGCGGCACCCTTGCCGGGCTTAACGTGCTGGAACTCGACCACCTGCATGACCTTACCTTCCATCTCGAAGGTAACGCCGTTGCGGAAATCACTGGCAGAAATCATTGCCATAAGAATCATCCTCCAAACAAATAAAGTATAAAAGTTTAGCTGATATATTTTACCCCATTCCACCCGCTTTGGCAAGAGGGTTTACAGGGGAAATCTCCCATTTCGGCAGATTTTTTGCGCCAAATCATAAAATCAGCAGCTCCTTGGGTGAGGCGGTGAGGTTTTCGCAGCCCGTTTCGGTCAAAACCACCACGTCCTCGATGCGCACGCCGAACCGTCCGGGCAGGTAGATGCCCGGCTCGCAGGACACCACGGCGCCCGGGGGCATGAGGGTCTCCTCCGAGGGGGAGAAATTGGGACTTTCGTGGATCTCAAGACCCAGGGAGTGGCCCAGGCTGTGGCCGAAATATTCTCCGTACCCCGCCTGCTGGATGACGGTCCGGGCGGCGGTGTCGATGTCCCGACCGGCCACCCCGGCCCGGGCGGCGGCCAGGCCGGCTAACTGGGCGCTCAGAACGGTTTGATACACCCGGGCCATCTCGTCGGTGGGGGCGCCCACCGCCACGGTGCGGGTCATGTCGGAGCAGTAGCCCTCGTAGATACAGCCGAAGTCCAGGGTGACGAACATTCCGGCCTCGATGACCCGCCCGCCGGGGACGGCGTGGGGCATGGAGCCGCTGGGTCCGGCGGCCACGATGGGGTCGAAGCTGGGCTTGCTGCCGCCCAGACACATCAGCTCGTACACCAGCCGGGCGGCCACCTCCCGCTCGGTAAGGCCGGGTCGGATGAAGTTCAGCAGGTTGGCAAAGGCCCGGTCGGTGATGGCCTGGGATTGCCGCATGACAGACAGCTCTTCCGTGTCCTTGGCCGCGCGCAGCTTGTTCAGCAGATCGGGTGCGGAAACCAGGGTACAGGGCAGCTTCTCCTGCCAGCGCCCCAGCCGGTCCGCGCTGACCCGGTCGCTCTCAAAGCCGACGGCGTGCAGACCCTCCGCCTCCATGACCTGGGCGGTCAGGTCCAGATGGCTCCGGCCCCGACCCACGCAGTCTATATGGGCGTTTTGGACGGTGTTTTGTGCCGCCTCGATGTACCGGCTGTCAGTGAAGTAGTGGCAGCCGGTTTTGGTGATGAGTACCGTACCCTCGCCCTCGAACCCCACGGCGTAGCGCTCGCCGGGAGCGCTGACGATGAGCATGGCATCCAGCCCATATTCGGGCAGGGCGGCGGCAATGGCTTCGATATGGTTCATTTCAGGGCCTCCCGGTAAATGCGTTTCATGGTGACGGCGTCCGCGGCCTGGGTGCCGGCGGACTCGCAGATAAAGGTGGGACTCCAGCCCCGGCGGGCCACGGCCCGGGCAAGGGGCGCCCAATCCGGGCCAAAACCGCCGTCCCGTTCAAAGGTGCGGTGGCATTTCTCGCCGCCGTTGGGGGTGAACTCAATGTGGGAAAAGTGGCTATGGAACCGGCTTGCCCGGTGGGTACCCAGCACCTGTTCCATGCGGTCCAGGATGCGCTCCATGGCCTCCGCGCCATCATCTGCCCCCAGGGAGCGGGCGTACAAATGGCCGAAATCCACGCAGGGGATGAGTCGCTCATCTATGCGGCAAAGTTCCAAAACTTCGTCCAAATCGCCCAATTGATTGATTTTACCCATGGTTTCGGGACACAAAGCGATATGACCGAACCCCATGTCGTCACAGACGGACAGCACGTGCCGGAGGGAGCTGAGGGCGGTATCCAAAGCCTCTCGGCGGGAGCGCTTCATCAGGGCGCCGGAGTGGATGACGACGCGCTCTGCCCCCATCTGACTTGCCACAAGGCAGGCGCCTGTGATGTAGCCGGTGGTCTTGGCAAGACTGTCCGGGTCGGGGTTGGCCAGGTTGATGAAGTAGGGGGCGTGGAGGGACAGGGTGATGCCGTGTTCGGCGGCCTGCCGGCCCACACGGCGGGCGGTGTCCTCGCCCACGTGGACCCCTTTGCCGCACTGGTACTCGTAGCAGTCCAAACCCAGCTCCGCCAGCCACTTTGGGGCATCGGCGGAGGACTTGCCGGGGAAGTTTTCCGCGTTGCCCGCCGGGCCGAACCGGGCGCTCACAGCGCGCCCCGCTTTCGTGCCGCAAGGCGGAAGGGCGTTTCCACCCAGTAGCGGATATAGCGGCCGGGGTTGCTGGCCAGACGGATGGGCTGGATGAGGATGGAGGTTACATTGGCGCGGTTGCCCCCCAGTATGTCGGTGAAGATCTGGTCGCCGGCGATGGCGGTCTGGGCGGGGGTGCGGCCGGTGCGTTCCATGGCGGTCAGAAAGCCGGACCGCTTGGGCTTGCCCGCGTGGCCGATAAAGTCGATGCCAAGCTGACCGGCGAAGCTGCCGGGGCGGGTGGGCTTGCGGCTGTTGGACAGCAGGAACACCTGCACGCCGCCGGCCTCCATCTGCTCCCGCCATGCCATCAGCTCGGCGGTGGGGGAGGGGGCCTTATAGGGGACCAGGGTGTTGTCCAGATCCACCAAAAGCAGGGTGATGCCCCGGGCGGTCAGATGCTCGGGACGGATGTCCAGTATGCTTTTATAGTACGCCTTGGGGAACAGGGAAACGGCCACAGGGCATACCTCCTCGTTCTACCCCGGAGTCCGGGGACATAATTTTAACCAGTATAACATTTTTTTGGGGTGGGGGCAAGAGTGTGGAAGATAGGTTGTTGGTCGTAACGCCGCCTAACCGATTGGCGCAGTTGGGACGGGGACTGGTCCCGGCCCACCCGGTTTATCGAGCCGGTAACGGACGGCTGTTTCGGGTGGGGCAGGCCAACCCCAGGGGCGGAGCTATGGTAGTGGATGCCCGGGGGGCGGACCACAGGGGAGAGGTGAGCGCCCTGTGCCGACAGGTGGTGCAGGAATGTGCCGCCCGGAACTTTTGCGCCGTAGTCTGTACAGGGGGCGGCACGGTCCAACGGCGGCTGGCCGCGCAGTTGGATGAGATGCTGAACCGGCGGGGCATTGCCCTCTACGTGCCGGAATGCTGGGGGGAATATACCACCGCGGCCCGGGTGCTGATCGGCTCGGCCCTGTCCGGGGGAAGCCTGCACTGCCGCCTGCAGGAGGCGGCGGAGCGCTTTGGAGGGCCGGAGCGGATCGCCCTGTGGATGGAGCGGGTGGCGGAGGATTTCTTTCTGCCCGCCGCCTTGGGCGGTGGAACGGCCCTGACCGGGCAGGAATTGTCCCGGCTGATGGGGCGGCTGAAACCGGCGGTATTCTTCTCCGACGAGCTGTGCGCCCGGTATTTTACCTATATGACGGGGGAGGGCGGCGCCCACTTCGTGCTGTTTGACGATGCGGATACCCTGCGAAAAAAGTTGCAGATAGCCCGGCGGCTGGGAATCCGGCGGGCGGTGGCCCGGTGGGAGGATGTGTCGGATCTGCCGCCGGAGAAGTGAAAAGCGCCCCTGCCAAACGGCAGGGGCGCTTTTGCGCTGTCATTACACGTTGAAGCGGAACAGGATGATGTCGCCGTCCTGAACGACGTACTCCTTGCCCTCGGACACATGAAAAACATCTGTATTTGATATGCGCATTAAGCGCAGGGTACTACAGATTGTGCTTTGCAAGACAAGATAGATTGCTAATACGCAGGAGCTACGCCCTCCCGGGAGGTCGCTTTCCCGCCTGCTCTCCCATTGTACCACATGGTTCAAGGGTAAAGGCTACGCCCAGGCTATCGCCTGCCCTTGACCTCATGCGGCCAATGGTAGAGCGCACCGGCAGGAAAGCGGTGCAGAAAGGAAGTGCGTAACATGATAAGCGCAAGATTAACGAACGAACAGAGAAAAGCAATCTATCGGCGGGACGGTTGGCGGTGTGCGCTCTGCGACAGCACAAAGTATCTGCAAATCCATCATTGCGTGAAGCGGTCGTTGGGCGGCACAAACAACCCGGAAAACCTAATTACCCTATGCGCAGATTGCCACGCGGTGGCCCATGGGACCATACTTAACGACCGGGTAGAGGAGCTTATGGACCCGCGCGCCATAGACCAGGCAATCATCGAATACCTGGCGGACTACTACGCGGAACAGGGCGTGGTATGGAACCCGTGGGGAAAGGCGGGACCCTGGGGGCGGCGATAACGCCCCCTGGGATTGCTTGAGGGGGCCGCCTGGGACCCCGGGAGCGCTCGGGCGCTTACGCCTACGGCTGCGGCTACGGCAGCGCTACGCCTACGGCTACGGCAGCGCTAATGCCTACGCCTGCGCCTGCGGCTGCGCTTACGCCTACGGCTACGGCAGCGCTACGCCTACGGCTTTGCCTGCGCCTACGGCTACGGCAGCGCTAATGCCTGCGCCTACGGCTACCCCTCGGCCCCCACCCCAGGCGGTGTCCCTGCGCTGCTTGCCTGGCGGCAATGCTCGGGACGAAAAAGGTATGCGGCGTTGATGTGCGGCCCCGGCTCCGGGTCGGCCACGCACATTACGCGCGCGGCTCGTCCCGGCCCGGGCTGCGGCTGCGCCTGTGGCGCACCGCTCCCTTGCTAGGGCGCGGTCGCTGCCTTGCCTTGTCGGGCGCACCGCCGCCCGTCGCTTCGGGGCGCGCCTGCCCCCCGCTGGCCGCGCTGCGCCCATCCGCTGCGGCTCCTGGGCGGCGCGGTTCCCGGTTCGGTTGGCTCCCGGTGTGGCTGCGGCCTTGCCTGTCTGCGCCCGGCCCTGTGTCGGGTGGGCCGGGCTTGCTTGGCTGCGGCCTTGCTGCCCCCGCGTCGCCGCCGCCCGGCTCAGCGGTTCCCCCCGGGCGCGCTTTTCCCCTCGCTCCTCCCCCCGGGGGGCGCGCGGCGGCTAGGGCGCGGCACGCCGCGCCTTTTACGGCTCCGCCGCCGCGCTTGGCCCCCGGGGCCGGGGTTATCCGCTGCGGCGGGGTTGTGTGGCCGTGGTGCGTGTGGTATAATCGAACGGAAGTTCGATAGGAGAGGGGGTGAGAGCATGGAAAAACGGAAGTACCGCAGCCACGCAGAGCGGCGTTTTAATAATGCGCTCATGGGCAAGCATGCCATGAGCGCAGATGAAGCTGCAGCTTTTGAAGCGGCGGTGGAGATCATCAAGCGGCTGCCCTCGTTCGTCTGCGAGCGGCGTTTGGCCCTGGAAGCGTTAGATTGCTTGGCGGCGGCGAAGTACCGCACAAACAGCCGCAGACGCAGCGACAAGCGTACCGACGGACAGCGGCGCAAACTGGTGGGGGCTAGACTACGCGTTGAGGACGCAGAGGAGATAGAGTTGTTGGCGCGGTTGCAGGGCGTGAGCGTCTACCGATTTGTGGTAAATGCCTTGGACGCGGCCCGGCGCAAGGCCCGGAAGAAGTACGGCGGGGACCCGGAGGAAGTCATACGGCGACCGATTGGCGGTGCGTGTGTGTGCATGGCGTTGCCGTCCCGACAAAATTGCTATTCGATTGAGTAGTTTTTGAGGGTAATTCTACTCAATTGAGGAAACGAAAGCACCCGCTCCGGTGGAGCGGGTGCTTTTGGTGTCCGGTTTATGGGACTTTAGCTGTCATTACACGTTGAAGCGGAACAGGATGATGTCGCCGTCCTGAACGACGTACTCCTTGCCCTCGGAACGGATCAGGCCCTTTTCCCGGGCGGCGGCCATGGTGCCGCAGGCCATCAGATCCTCGTAGGACACCACCTCGGCCCGGATGAAGCCCCGCTCGAAGTCGGAGTGGATCTTGCCGGCGGCCTGAGGCGCCTTGGTACCCCGGGTGATGGTCCAGGCGCGGCACTCGTCCTCGCCGGAGGTGAGGTAGGAGATCAGGCCCAGCAGGGTGTAGCTGGCCTTGACCAGGCGGTCCAGGCCGGACTCGGCGATGCCAAGATCCTCCAGGAACATGGCCTTCTCCTCGGCGTCCAGCTCGGCGATCTCCGCCTCCAGCTTGGCGCAGACGGGGATGACCTGGGCCCCCTGCTCGGCGGCGCGGTCGGCCACCTGCTTGTAATAGGGGACGGCGGCGGGGTCGGCAAAGCCGTCCTCGTCCAGATTGGCGGCGTAGATGATAGGCTTGAGGGAGAGCAGCTCGCAATCGGGGTATTCGGCGGCGATGTCCACCGCCTGGTAGGTGCGGGCGGATTTGCCGTCGTTGAGCCAATCACGCAGACCCTCAAAATCGGCGGCCTCCTGCAAAAACTTCTTGTCGCCCTTGGCGGCCTTTTTGGCCTTGTCAATGCGGCGGTCCACCATCTCAAGGTCGGCCATGACCAGCTCCAGGTCGATGGTGTCGATGTCACGCAGGGGGTCGGTGGAACCCTCCACATGGATGACGTTGTCATCGTCAAAGCAGCGCACCACATGGACGATGGCGTCGGTCATACGGATGTTGCCCAGGAACTTGTTGCCCAGACCCTCGCCCCGGCTGGCACCCTTGACCAGACCGGCGATGTCAACGAACTCGATGACGGCGGGGGTGGTCTTTTTGGGGTTGTACATCTCGCTCAGCTTGTCCAGGCGATAGTCGGGTACCGCCACCATGCCCACGTTGGGGTCGATGGTGCAGAAGGGGTAGTTGGCGCTTTCCGCGCCGGCGTTGGTGATGGCATTGAACAGGGTGCTCTTGCCCACGTTGGGCAGACCCACGATACCAAGTTTCATGCTGTTTATTCTCCTTACCCCCCGCATAAGTGCGAGGGAAATCTATCAAACCACAGTTTACCACAACTGCCGCTATTTCACAATAGGGAAAAACCTGTTTTCCTTTTACCCTAATTGTGGCTGAAAAAATCTTTGTAGATTTCGCCAAGCATTGATGCGAGCAGAATAATATGATAAAGTAATGAAAAGATAAACCAATTTGTGAGGATGAAAGCGATGATTATTCTA
>SVLO01000033.1 GCA_015067885.1 Oscillospiraceae bacterium
CAATGAAGTCGATCTCACAGCCGAGCATATTGCTGAGCAACTTGTTCTGGCGGCGAATCATGTCGGTGTATTCTGCACCTTTCAAATTCTTTTCCAGCTTCACCAACATTTCTTTTAAGGGGATAATATAAATCTGCCTTCTAATGATATCGCTATTTATTCAAATGTTTTTGAAATCATATCCCAATTTGTGCATCAAAAATTGACTAGTCAAGAAATATTTGCCGTTTATGATTTGCTTAGTGACGTGGTTAAAAACAATCGTCCCGATATTATTGCTTACGTTCCCAAAGAAGAACGTATTCGAGTACAAGTGAGGTTGATGGAAGAAATTCTTGAAACAAAAGGTAAATTGGATTTAGAAGAAAAAGTTGCATTGGCGTTTTGTGTTTATACGGGAGAATGTATTCAAACGTATGACGAAGAAAGGGATATGATGTGCAACGGTATAGTTTTATTTGATTCCTTTGAACATATTAAAAACGAGTTGGAATATGAGAAAAAGCGATTTCCCTCTGTTTTTAAAATTAAAAAAAGAAATGCAATTTTTGATGGTACTTATGGTTACAGCCTGGAAAACCCAATTAATGTCACCTCTGTTGATGCGGCATATTACTACTTGAGTAAACTAAGATATAATGCGTTTCCTGTTAAGTGCGATAGAATCGGTTCTTTTAGAAACGTCAATGATGATTTGGTTGATGGATACGATATTCTTGTAGAGAAGAAAGGATTATTTAAACGTAAAACAATCAAAGTTGCCACTATATACATAAATTCATATTGCGATGAAATGCCAAAGGTAGCGCCACAAGGGTTTACGCTCATTTGACAACAATTTGAGGATATATCGTGACAACACTTTTGCAAATGGAAACACAACACCGTTTTGAAAGGAGCAGACCATTATGCCCAGTGTCTTTATTCAGGACGACGCCGTACGCCGCGCCAAGCAGGGGATTTTGTACGATTTCGTCGCCCCGGACGGAAGCGAGAGCCGGGACGCCGCCGACGTGATTCACGCCCGATTCAAGGAATTCAACAAGGGGATTCGGTCTTCGGACGATTATCTGGACTTCAAGCTGTCGGTGGAGGCCCTGTCCGGCGGCACCAACACGGTGATTTTGGACGACCGCGGGCTGCCGTCGGTGATGGTACTGCTGCCCAAGATGGACTCCGCCAACCTGTCCAACGGACTGGAAAGCCGCATCCATCCGGGGTTCATCGTGGACGGCAAGGTACACGACACCGTTGCCATCGGCAAGTACGTAAGCTACGTGCGGGATGGCCGGGCCTACAGCATGCCCTACAGGGACCCGGCGAATATGTACACCTTTGACGAGAGCGTGTCCTTCTGCCGGGACAAGGGCAAGGGCTGGGGCATCGTGCCCCTGTCCCTGTGGAGTGCCATCGCCCTGTGGTGCAAGAAAAACGGCACCATGCCCGAGGGAAACACCAACTACGGTCAGTTCAATGACGACGCCACAAGCTGCGCCCCGGCCGCCGAGGTGGACAAGGACGGCCGCACCATGCGCACCCTGACCGGTGCCGGCCCTCTGTCCTGGTTCCACAACCACCGTTGGGACGGCATTGCGGACTTGGTGGGCAACGTACATGAGTGGGTGTCCGGCTTCCGGTTCTGCAACGGCGAGCTGCAGATCATCCCCAACGCCGATGCCATGAACCCGGACTGCGACCTGTCCTTTACCTCCGACCGCTGGCGTGCCATTCTGCCCGACGGCAGCCTGACCTATCCCGGCAACAAGGAAAGCCTCAAGTTTGACTACGTCAAGTACCCCGATCGGAACGCGGACGCCTTCTACGGCGATGTGAACGGCCGATGGGTGGTCAGTCAGACCGTTACCTCCGACCAGGAGAAAAAGAAGGGCGGCTGTATCCGGGAAATCGGTTTGGCGGACGGCCTGAAGGAGGCACCGCAGATTTTGATCGAGCTGGGTCTGTTCCCCGAGCGGCTGCCCACCGGCGCCCCCTACGGCAACGACATTTTCTCCGGACCCAACTGGGGTGAGGAGTTCATGCCGGCCATGGGCGGTCAGTGGTACGACTACACCTACTGGTGCGGCGGCATTTTCCGTCACAGCAGCTGGTACGAGCGCTCCCTGCAGGGTAATACCTACGGTATGCGTTTGGCCTACTATAATCTGTAAATTAAGAAAATCCGAAGGGAGGTTCCGCCATGACGTTCGACAAGGTCAAAAACCGACTGGGCTTTGGTTGTATGCGCCTGAAAATGACGGACGACAACAGGGTGGACTATGACGAATTCAGCCGCATGATCGACGCGTTTATGGGGGCTGGCTTCAATTATTTCGACACCGCCCATGGCTACATCGACGGGCAGAGCGAAACCGCCATCCGGGACTGCCTGGTGGCGCGGTACGACCGGGAGGACTTCGTGCTGGCCGACAAGCTGTCCTGCTGGTATTTTGAGCGGGAAGAGGACATCCTGCCCCTGCTTGAGCACCAACTGTCTCAATGCGGGGTGGACTATTTCGACTTTTATCTGTTTCACTCCGTTACAAGAAACTACTACGAAAAATTCAAAAGCTGCAACGCTTTTGAGATCATCAAGGGGCAGAAAGAGCGGGGGAAGATCCGACACATCGCCATGTCCTTCCACGATACGGCGGAGGTTTTGGACCAAATTCTGACGGAACAGCCCTTTATCGAGGCGGTGCAGCTGCAGTTCAACTACCTTGACTATGACGACCCCGGGGTGCAGAGCAAGGCCTGCTACGACGTGGCGGTGAAGCACGGCAAGCAGGTGATGGTCATGGAGCCGGTGCGGGGCGGTTATCTCGCCAACCTGCCCGCCCAGGCGGCGCAGGTCTTTGACCGGCTGGACGGCGACAGCAGCTATGCGTCCTACGCCCTGCGCTACGCCGCCGGCTTTCCGGCGGTGCGCATGGTGCTGTCCGGCATGGGGGATATGGACATGATGCGGGATAATATCCGCACCTTTACCGAGTTTGCCCCCCTCGGCCCGGAGGAGCTTGCGGCAACGGACCGGGCCCGGGAGATCATCCGTCAGGTGCGGCAGCTTCCCTGTACGGGGTGCGGCTACTGTACCGAGGTGTGTCAGAAAAATATTCCCATTCCCGAACTTTTTTCTGTTTATAACCAGGTCCTTTCAGCCAAAATAAGCCGTAGAGAGGCGAAGGAACTGCTGCCCGGGGAGAAAGGCCTTGCCGCGGACTGCATCCAATGCGGAGCCTGCGAGAAGGTCTGTCCCCAAAGCATTGACATCAAAAAGAACGTGGAACGAATATCCAAGTGGTGATATCGGGAGGAAACGCAATGTTTGAAACCATCATCAACGGGCTGAATAACGCGCTGTACAGCTACGTGCTTATTATTCTTTTGGTGCTGGGCGGCCTTTACTTTACCGTCCGCACCCGATTTGCGCAGTTCCGTCTGCTGGGCCAGCAGTTCAAGGCGGTAACGGAAAAAACGGACAAAAACGGCGTGTCCTCCTTCCAGGCACTGATGGTGTCCACCGCCTCCCGGGTGGGTACCGGCAACATCATCGGCGTGGCCACCGCCCTGTGCGTGGGTGGGTTCGGCAGCGTGTTTTGGATGTGGGTCATTGCCATCATCGGCGCGGCCTCCGCCTTTGTGGAAAGCACACTGGCGCAAATTTATAAAAAGCGGGGCAAGGACGGCTGCTACGGCGGCCCGGCCTATTATATCGAGGCGGCCACCGGGCGCAAGTGGCTGGCCGTGGTGTTTTCCGTGTTTTTGATTTTGACCTATGGGTTCGGGTTCAATATGCTGGCGTCCTTCAACCTGCAATCCACCTTCTCCACCTACGGTTTCTACGACAAAACCTATACCCCATGGATCATCGGCTTTGTGGTGGCGGCGCTGGTGGGCTACTGCCTGATCGGCGGGGGCAAGCGAATCATCTCGGTCACCAGCTTTTTGGTCCCGGTCATGGGCGCCTTTTATATTCTGGTCGCGGTGGCCATTTCGGCCATCAACTTCCGGCTGCTGCCCGAAGTGTTCCGGCAGATTTTCGCCGGGGCCTTTGACACGCAGGCTATTTTCGGCGGCTTCAGCGGCTCCTGCGTCATGTACGGCATCAAGCGGGGCCTGTTCTCCAACGAGGCGGGCGTGGGCTCGGCGCCCAACGCGTCGGCCTCCGCCGACGTGTCCCACCCGGCCAAGCAGGGCTTGGTGCAGACCCTGTCCGTGTTTATCGACACGATGTTGGTTTGTACGGCTACCGCCTTTATGTGTATGAGTTCGGGAGTCACACCCCCTGCCGACAGCGAGCAGGCGGCGGCCTACGTTCAGGAAGCTCTCAGTGTGACATTGGGTCAGATCGGCCCCATTTTCATTACCGTGGCCATGATCCTCTTTGCCTTTACCACGCTGCTGGGCAATCTCTTTTACGTGGACAAGTCCATCAACTACCTGCTGGGCAAGGAGCCGTCCAAAGCGGTCCGGAACGGTTACTATGTAGTCGCCTCCCTGGTCATCTTTGTGGGGGCGGGGTTGAACGCGGACCTGCTGTGGGGCGTTGCGGACGTGCTGATGGGCGGCATGACTCTGATCAATATGCCGGTTATCCTTTATTTAGGTAAGTATGCCTTCCGCGCCCTGCGCAATTACGAGGAGCAGATGAAGTCCGGCCTGGAAGTCACCTTCCGCAAACGGGACATCGACCTGCCCCACGAAACGGATTACTGGAACTGAATATGAGAAGAAAACCACCGGATACCAGCCGGTGGTTTTCGTTACACAAAAAAGCTCTGCCGATTGCTCGGAAGAACTCTTTGATTTGAAGCGGAAAACCTTAATTGAAAAAAGAAGAGGATTGTGTTATACTAAAAAATAAATAAGAAAACGCTCTGCCGATCACTCGGCAGAGCGTTTTTTAATGCTTGACTCAGGCCTTCTCCAAAGCAAGGGTGCGGGTGGTCAGGTCGCAGACCTCGGCAGGGCCGAAGTACTGGATGGCACCGGGGTAGACGTAGCAGGTTTCCACAGCCCACTCGGCACGGCGCTCGGCGAAGAACTTAAAGGGGGCGCCGTCCAGCTCCACCAGAGCCTTACGGATGACGGGCTTATCCTTGCCGTTGCGGCGCTCGATGTTCATCATCTTGGTGATGGGCATACCGCCGGCCACCCACTCCTCGGCGGGCTTGGACAGGTTGGACACCTTGGACAGGTAGCCGTTGTAGCCGTACTGAATCAGCATACAGGCGTTGTAGCCCAGGCTGTAGCAGTAGTCGGCGTCGAAGTTGGAGGGGAAAGCGCAGCGGCCTTCGTAGCCCAGGAAGTGGTGGATGGGGGAGAACTTGCCGGTATAGGTGCCGGCGGCCTTGCGGGCGGCCAGGTTGGCCTTGACCATCTCGGAGAACAGCTTCTCGGACTCGATGAGGGACACCTGCACGTTGCCGTGGGGGTCACGCTCCAGGAACAACTGCTGCTGGATGCTCTCGGGGACGATGGCGAAGACGGCCATAGCCTGCTTGGTCAGGCCCGCCTCGATAAAGGCGTACTTGTCGGCCCAGGAGGGCAGAGCGTTGAACTTGGCAGTGTTCTCACCGGCCAGCAGCTCGTTGATCTCGGCGATGAGCATGGAGAACTCGGGGACGAACTCCACGATACCCTCGGGGATGATGGCCACGCCGAAGTTCCAGCCCTTGGCCGCGCGGGCGGCCACGGAGTCGGCGATATAGTCGGTGATCTCGGCCAGGGACATCTTCTTTTCGGCGATCTCCTCGCCGATCAGGCAGATGTTGGGCTGGGTCTGCAGGGCGGTCTCCAGCGCCACGTGGGAGGCGGAGCGGCCCATGACCTTGACAAAGTGCCAGTACTTCTTGGCGGAGTTGGCGTCGCGCTCGATGTTGCCCACGATCTCGGCGTAGGTCTTGGTAGCGGTGTCAAAGCCGAAGGAACACTCGATGTCCTCGTTCTTCAGGTCGCCGTCGATGGTCTTGGGGCAGCCGATGACCTGGATGCCGGTGTTGTGGGCGGCGAAGTACTCGGCCAGCACGGCGGCGTTGGTGTTGGAGTCGTCGCCGCCGATGATGACCAGGGCATTGATGCCGTGCTTTTTGCAGTTGTCGGCCACGATGGCAAACTGCTCCTCAGTCTCCAGCTTGGTGCGGCCGGAGCCGATGATGTCAAAGCCGCCGGTGTTACGGAAACGGTCGATATATTCGTCGTCAAAGATGAGGTAGTCGTCCTCGATCAGGCCGCTGGGGCCGCCCTTGAAGCCGTACAGAACGTTGTCAGGGTTGGTGGCCTTCAGACCGTCGTACAGGCCGCACAGCACGTTGTGGCCGCCGGGGGCCTGGCCGCCGGACAGGATGACACCCACCACCTGCTTCTTGGCCTGGGCGGTGTTGGCACCCTTTTGGAAGGTGATCTCATTCTTGCCGTAGGTGTTGGGGAACAGGGCGGCGATCTTCTCCTGATCGGCCACACTCTGGGTGGCGCCGCCGTTCTTCACGCAGATATCGGCAATGCCGTTGCGCAGGATGCCGGGCAGCTTGGGGCTGTACTGGTAGCGGGCCATCTGCAGGGGGGAAAGCTTCATATTAAAAACACTCCTTACCGTTGTTTTGTCAAATGGAAGTATGCGGAAATTGTCGTGTTTTATTTCAATTATTGGCCGCATACAAGTGGCATTATAATCCTTTTTTCATCAAAGGTAAATAGAAAATGTGATAATTTCGGCCGATGATGTTAACTTTGTCAAAAGGGGCAAGAAAATGGGGAAAAAGCGTTGTAAATATCTGCAAAACGATGTATAATTCACATATTATTAACAATTACGAACAACAACGAAGTAGGTGGAGATGATGGCAACCCAAACCTGTGTTCCGGCCAAAAGTGCCGCTGGCACGCTTGAGATCCGGGAAGTGACAAACAAAGGAATGCTGCGCCGTTTTGTGGACTATCCCAACGTGCTGTATCGGGACGTTCCCCAGTTTGTTCCCGCCTTCTACGGCGATGATATGGAGGACTGGAACCGGGCGAAAAACCCCGCCTTCCGGTACTGTGAGGCGAAGAACTTCATCGCCCTGCGGGATGGTGAGATGGTGGGCCGTATCGGCGCCATTTTGAGCCACAAGGCGAACACGACCTGGGGTACCAAGCGTATGCGCTTTTCCCAGGTGGACTTCATTGACGATGCCGAGGTTTCCGGCGCGCTGTTTGCGGCGGTGGAGAACTGGGCGAGGGAGAAGGGGTGCGACCAGGTCCACGGTCCCCTTGGCTTCTGCGACATGGACCGGGAAGGTATGCTGGTGGAGGGATTTGACCAAAACAGTATGTTCATTACCTACTACAACCATCCCTACTATAACGACCACCTGGCCGCCCTTGGGTACGAGAAGGACACCGACTGGGTGGAGAACCTCATCGAAATGCCCGCGGTGGACAGCCCTGCCGGTATCCGTATTCAGAAACTGGCTCAGCGGGTGCTGAAAAGCGGTACTTACCACAAGGCGCCTATCACCAAAAAGAGCCAAATCACCACCAAGCACATTGAACAGGTGTTTCGTTTGGTAAACAAGGCCTACGCGCCCCTGTACGGCGTGGTGGAGTTGAACGAGGAGCAGATCAAAAAGTACGCCAAAAAGTTCCTGCCCCTCATCAGCCCGGACCTTTTGTGCCTGCTGATGGACGAAAACGAGGAGCTGGTAGCCTTCGGCGTGTGCGCCCCCTCTATGGCCAAGGCACTCAAGCGCAGCCGGGGCCGCCTGTTCCCCTTTGGCTGGGTGGGTATCCTGAACGCGCTGAAGAAGAACGACACCCTGGACCTGCTGCTGATCGCGGTGGACCCGGAGCTGCAGGGCAAGGGCCTGAACGCCGTGGTCATGGATCACCTTTTGCAGGGGGCAGCCAAGCTGGGCGTGAAGAAAGTGGAGACCGGCCCCACCCTGGAAACCAACATCAAGGTGCAGAGCCAGTGGAAGTTCTTTGAGCATACCCAGCACAAGCGCCGACGCTGTTACATCAAAAACATTTAAGTGAGAGAGGTCGTTATGGGCAAGAATATTTCCGAAAAAGCTATGGCTGTCATCAAAAAGATGCAGCGCAACGAATGCAATGAAAGCGTCATTTATGAAAAAATCGCCCGCTTTGTCAAGGATGAGGCAAATAAGCAGATCCTGCTGCGAATTGCCTGGGAAGAGGGGTCCCACTGCCAAATTTGGGAGGGGTATACCGGCATTAAAATGAAGCCCAACCGCCTTAAGGTGTTTTGGTATATGCTGCTGGCCCGGGTTCTTGGCTTCACCTTCGCCGTGAAGCTGATGGAACGCGGTGAAGGCAACGCCCAGGAGGAGTACGCGTTATTAGCCCAGGAGGTGGAGGAAAGTGTTCAGATCCGCCTGCAGGAGGAGGAACACGAGCAGGCCCTGCTTGCCATGCTGGATGAGGAACGGCTGCAGTACGTGGGCAGCATGGTGCTGGGTCTGAACGACGCGCTGGTGGAGCTGACCGGCAGCCTGGCCGGTTTCTCCTTCGCCCTGCAGGACACCAAGAAGATCGCCCTGTCCGGCCTGATCGTGGGTATTTCCGCTACCTTCTCCATGGCCTCCAGCGAGTTTTTATCCGCCCGCAGTGAAGGGCGTACCGATGCGTTGAAGTCCTGCGCCTATACCGGCGTGGCCTATTTGTTCGCGGTAGTGTTGTTGGTATTGCCCTATCTGCTGCTTACTCACTATCTTATGGCTTTGATTTGTATGCTGCTGATTGTGGTAGCTATCATTGCCGGTTTTACCTACTACACCTCGGTGGCGCAGGACCGGCCTTTCTTCAAGCGCTTTGGAGAGATGGCCCTGATCAGCATCGGCGTGGCCGTGCTGTCCTTTGTGGTGGGTATCCTTGCCAAGAAGTTCCTTGGGGTTTGACCTGCAAAATACGCCAAAACACGGCCGTCCTGTGACGGTCGTGTTTTTTGCGAAATTCGGGACAAGAACAGCAAAGAAAAGTGCAACAGGTGTAATTGTAATTACAAATGTTGGATGTTATACTGACACCAACAGGCACAAGATTTGTAAACTTACATCACCAACCTGAAACGAAAAGGGGGGAGGCACGCGCCTGTGCCCGCGTGCCAAATGAGATGAAACTTTACAGAAATATGCCCGCAACCATCGTGCTGCCCGAACACCCCATGCCTACCGAGCAGTTTGCCGCCGAGGAGCTGGCCAAGTACCTCAAGCAGAGCCTGGGTATCGCGGCCGCCATCACCCACAAGGCAGGGGAGGGCGTGTACGCCTTCGTTATCGGCTGTCCCGCCCGCAACGCCGCCGCCGGCGCTTTTATCAGCACGGAGGACTTTGCCGCCACCGTCCCCGGTCCCGAGGGTATTTATATCAGCATCGGGGAGACCGGCACCCTGATCGCCGGCAGCGATGATGCTGACGACATCAACCGCGGCACCCTGTACGCCGTGTACGAGTACTGCGAGCGGTACCTGAACTGCTGCTTCGGTGCCTACATCAAGGCCGGCGTCATCGGCGGTGAGATCGTCCCCGCTTACGACGAGCTGACCCTGGCTGACGAGGTCTACTGCAAGGCAAAGTGCGACCTGCCCGCCCGCGGCGCCATCCTGCAGTACAACAACTGGGTGTGGGACGCCGAGCATGAGCTGAACGCCGCCTTCTTCGACTATCTGGTCAAGAACCGCTACAACTCCATCAGCACCTGGGTGGGCATCTACGAGCAGTGGCAGGATATGGGCCTGTTGCCCGAGCTGGAAAAGCGCGGCCTGACCGTGGGCGCCGGCCACCACCACGCCTTCACCACCTGGTTGCCCCCCTACGGCAACAAGCATTTCTCCACCCGCTACGTGGAGGAGTACCCCGAGTACTTCCGCCTGCAGGAGGACGGCACCCGCTGGAAGCCCGACGAGGGCGACATCTTCGGCGGTCAGATCGCCTGGTGCTGCCACAATATGGAGATGATCGACACCCTGGCCGACAATATCTGCACCTGGCTGGACAAGAATCCCATGGTTCGCTCCTTTGGCTTCCCGCCCAACGACGGCAAGGCCCCCGTGTGCTGCTGCGACGGCTGCAAGGACCACACCAAGATGGAAAACTATCTGTTCTTCGCCAATAACCTCATCGAGCGCGTTCAGAAGCGGCATCCCCTGGTTCGTATGGGTATTGGTGCTTACAGCGACCTGCACGCCTGTCCCGAGGATATGGAAGTGCATAAGGGATTGAGCGTGGATCAGTCGGTTTGGGGCGGCAACGGTTTGCGCTATGTGGGCAACCCCGACGGCAGCGGATTCATCGGTACCGAGTTTGATGAAAACATGGAGGCTTTCCGCAAAAAGTGTGAGCGGATTACCTGCTCCGAGTACCACATGGGCATCTACGGCAACCGCCACCGCGTCATGCCCTGTGCCGACGAGATGCAGACCATGCGCAAGTATTTCATTGAGAAGGGCTACAGCGGCGGCAGCACCCAAATTGAGTGCTTCAACGTGTGGAATAACCTGCTGAACTTCTATTGCTACGCCCGTGTGGGTTACGATGTGGAGCAGACGCTCGACATGCAGATTCACGCCATGTGCCGCCTGTTCGGCAAGGGCGCGCCCTACATGGAAGAAATCCTCAAGATTTACGAGGCTACCGTCAACGGTGAGGAGCGCATCAACAAGGCGGCCATCTGGTTCCGGGAGCACGTGGATGCGGAGAAGGTTTACACCCTGTACGAGAAGGCTTTGGAGGCCGCCGGTGATGACGGCGTGGCCGCCAACAACGTGCGCTTGATGCGTATGGCCTTCCGCTACTCCATGATTGACCCGGAGTTGTCTGTGCCTGGCGATCCCGTTAGCGATGAGATTATTTACATGGCTCGCAACTTTAACAGCTATATGACCAAGACCGGCTACGGCATCACCATTGCGGTTAACTACTACCTGAAGGACAACAAGTTCAACATCCGTATGCCCGAGGGTGAGGTACCTGACCTGTCCAAGACGGACAAGTGGTATCAGTTTGCGTAATCGGTGTCCCAAAGAGGAGATGTATTAACTATGAAGCTGAATAAGAATTTATCCGCGGTGATTGTACTGCCCACAAACCCCATACCTACCGAACAGTTTGCCGCCGAGGAACTTGCCAAGTATCTCAAGCAGAGCATCGGTATGGAGGTGCCTGTGGCCCGCGAAGCAGGGGAGGGTGCGTACCCCTTTGTGATTGGTGCGCCCAGCCGCAATACCGCCGCCACCGCCTTCATCGGCGCGGAACAGTTTGCGGCCAAGGTTCCCGGCCCCGAGGGCATGTACATCCATATCGGTGAGCAGGGTACCCTGATCGCCGGCAGCGACGATGGGGATAACCGCAACCGCGGCGCGCTGTACGCCGTGTACGAGTACTGCGAGCGGTATCTCAACTGCTGCTTCGGCGCCTACACCAAGCCCGGCACCCTGGGCGGTGAAATTGTCCCCGCCTATGACGAGTTGACCCTGCCCAACGAGGTCTACTGCAAGGCCAAGGCCGACCTGCCTTACCGCGCGGCGGTGGTGCAGTACAACAACTGGGTGTGGGACGCCGAGCATGGACTGAACCACGCGTTCTTTGATTTCCTCATCAAGAACCGCTACAACACCATCCTGACCTGGACCGGCGTGTACGAGCAGTGGAAGGACATGGGGGAGCTGCCCGAGCTGACCAAGCGGGGCTTCTCGCTGAACATCGGTCACCACCACGCCGTGGACACCTGGTTGCCTCCTTACGGCAACAAGGACATTCCCATTCACTATGCCGACGAGCATCCCGAGTACTACCGCCTGAACGAGGACGGCAGCCGCTGGCACCCCAGCGAGTCCGAGAAGTATGCGGGTCAGATTGTCTGGTGCTGCAGCAACGACGAGATGATTGAAGAGGTGGCGGGCAACGTCAACCGTTGGATTGAGAAGAATCCCTTGGTGGACACCATCGGCTTCTGGCCCAACGACTTTAAGGATAGCCTGTGCTGCTGTGAGAAGTGCGCCGGCAAGACCAAGATGGAGAACTACCTGTCCTTCGGTAACAAGCTGGCCCGCCGGGTGCGTCAGGCCCATCCCGGGGTGAAGGTGGACATCATCTCTTACTCCGATATGTGGGAGTGTCCCAAGGAGGCCCAGGTGGACGACGCCCTGCAGCTGAACCAGTCCGTGTGGGCCACCCGGAAGCTGCGTACCATCGGTAACCCCGACGGCAGCGGCATCATCGACACCGTCTACTCCGAGAACATTTTGAACTTCCGCAAGCTGATGAAGCACGTGGTGTTCTACGAGTACTACATGGGCATCTATGGCAACCGCCATCGCATTATGCCCGCCGCCGACGAGATGCAGGCCATGTATCAGTACTATGTGGAAAATGGCATCGATGGCAGCGGTACCCAGTTTGAGTGCTTCAACCTGTGGAACAACCTGCTGAGCTTCTACTGCTTTGCCCGTACCGCCTATGATACCGAACTGTCTTTGGAGGACAGTCTGCGTGCCATCGGTCGTCTGTTCGGCAAGGCCGCTGACACCGTGGCGGAAATCTTCCGTATTTGGGAGGACACCCTCAATGGCGAGGTCACCATCGACAAGGCGGCTATCTTCTTCAAGGAGCATGTTGATGCGGAGAAGATTTACAGCCTGTTTGACAAGGCGCTGGACGAGGCTCAGGGTGATGGCGCCACCGCCAACAACGTGCGTCTGCTGCGCATGGCCTTCCGCTTTACCATGTTGGATGAAGATGGTTTGGATGCCACCACCGAGCGTGGCCGCGAGATGATTTACATGTGCCGCAACTTCAACAGCTACCGCACCAAGGGCGGCTACGGCATTGCCATTCCCTTCAACTACTTCCTGTCCAAGGAAATGCATTTTGGCTTTGCCTTGCCCAATGACGAGGTGCCCGATCTGTCCAAGACGGACAAGTGGTACACCTTTGCCTGACCAATATCAAAAATAAAAAGCACCGAGGGAACGCAGATTCCCGCGGTGCTTTTTTGCATTTGCAAAACGGAAAACGGTTGTAGAAAACCGCCATCCGACATCGGTTCGGTTCGGATTTATTTTGTGTGAATTGCGGCTTGTTCTGTTGCAGAAGGGAATGATACAATCGTATCGGTTAAGAAGAATGAAAGAAAAGAAAGAAAAGGAGAATACGTATGGATATTCTGCAAAGCCTGATTTGGCTGCTTGCCGGCGTTGGTGTGTTTATTGTCGGCATGAATTTTTTGAGCGACGCCCTT
>SVLO01000034.1 GCA_015067885.1 Oscillospiraceae bacterium
CGGCAGGCACTTTCCACCCGCAGGCCGTTGATGAAGTCAGGAAAGCTTAGGTTAAGCCGCTCGGTAAACACATGGGAAATATAGTACTTGCTCAGGTGCAGCTGCTCCGCCAATATATCCAGGGTTAAGGGAGTTTTGTAATGTTCCAGACAGTACAGCAGAATCCTTCGCACACTGTCCTGCGTATTCCTGCGCTCTACAAGCTTCATTTGCCCCAACAGCTCGGCCAGCAACCCCTGCATATAGCTTTGGGCCGCGATGCGCTGCAGCTTTGACTGGGACTTGGCCGCCTTGCAGATGACCAGCAGGCGGTGATGGATATCTTCCGGCAGTTGGTCCGCCCGCAGGACCGGATTTTCCGGTACCTTGCTGGTGAAGATGTCCAGCAAATCGGGAAACAGCTGCGGATCCACAATCATCACCACGCCGGAGATGGGCGTGGGATCATAGTAATGCACCTGGTTGGGAAAGGCCAGATACAGCTCCCCCGAGCGGAGCATCTGCGTACAGCTGTCCGCCGTGGCGTGGATTTCCCCCTCCACTATGTAAATCAACTCGATATGAGGGTGAATATGCGGAATCGGTGACGCCTCCCTAAAATTAGGCCCCACCAAAAACGGCACGGTACGCTTTTCAAATTGGAAATACATACGCCCACCTCTAACAGCAACAAGTGGCCAGTTTTTGTCCATTATACCGCCGCAAGCAAAGAAAGTAAACAAGAAAATGCACTGTACCATTCGATACAGTGCATTTTTGCATTTATTCACCCAGGGTACTCTTTCGCACCACAAGATCGGTGGACAGCACCTGCTGCATGGGGAAGTCGGAGGTGTCGCCGGAGATACGCTTCATCAGCAGCTCCACCAGCGCCCGGCCAAAGGCCGCCTTGCCCGCACCCAGAGTGGTCAGGGGCATGGACAGGGACAGGCGGGACTGGATATCGTCAAAGCCGACGATCTTCACGCTGCCGGGTTCCACCCCCATCTCCTCCAAAACCCAGACCGCTTTCATGGCAAACAGGTCGCTGTAGGCGAAGATGCCGTCAAACTCCTCCTGCTCGTAGGCCTTACGCAGGGCCGCCGGCACACCGCCCAGGGGGCTTTCCACCGTCAGCATACGACTTTTGGCACCGGGGACCTCGGTCATGGCCCGGGCAAAGCCTTTGGCGCGATTTTCCGCGCTGGAGTTGTGGGGGGCGTTGATCATCAGCAGATTGCGGCAGCCACACTCCAGCAGGTGCTTACCCGCCAGATAGCCACCGTTCTCGTCGTCGTACAGCACCGCATCGGCGGCCCGGTCGGCAAAGTAGCGGCCGATCAACACGCAGGGCTTGCCGTAGGCCTGCAGCAGACGAACAGCCTCCGCCCCGTTTTGGGACGGTGCCAGCAGCACGCCGTCCACGTTTTGGGACAGGGCGGTACGAATGGCGCGGTCCTCCTTCTCCGGGTCCTCCTCGGTGTTAAAGACGATGACCGTGTAGTTGTGCCGGGCGGCCTGCTGCTCGATCTCCTTGCACAAGATCCCAAAGAACGGATTGGAGATATCGCCCACGATCAGCGCCAGCACGCTGGAGTAGCCGCTGCGCAGGGCGCTGGCCATGTTGTTGGCCACATAGCCCAGCCGCTTGGCCGCGTCCCGGATCATCCGTTTGGTCTGTGCGGACAGGTCGGGGGCGTCCCGCAGCGCCTTGGATACGGTATTGACGGAAAAGCCCGTTTCCTGGGCGATCTCCTTCATGGTGACCCGCTGGGTTCCTTTGTTGGGCATAGCTGCACCTCCAATCTTTCCCTATTCTACTCAATTCTGCAAAAAAATGCAAGTCCTGCCCCACGAAACAGCCGATAATTCTTGACATCTTCTCATACCTTTGATATATTAACGTTATCGTTAACGATAACGAGAACGATACCATTTTTAGGAGGTAATTTTTATGAAGCTGGCCCTGCTTGTTGCCAACCGTGGTTTCTTCCCCAGCACCGTGATTTCTTCCGCCCGTGAGGAGATGACCGCCGCTTTTAAGCGCGCGGGTGTGGAGCCCCTCTACCCCAACCTGTCCGCCACCCGTCACGGCGCGGTGGAGACCACTGCCGAGGGTATGGTCTTTGCCGATTTCCTGGCCGCCCATCGTGGCGACTACGACGGTCTGGTCATCTGCCTGCCCAACTTCGGCGACGAGAACGGCATCAAGGCCGCCATTGCCGACTGCGACGTACCCATCCTGCTGCAGGCCTATCCCGACCAGTTGGACGAGATGGACTTTGAACATCGCCGGGACGCTTTCTGCGGCAAGCTGGCCCTGTGCAGCGTGCTGGCTCAGATGAAGAAAAAGTTTACCACCTTTATGCCCTTCACCGTCCACCCCTCCACCGCCGAGTTCGACGACCAGTTGAAGAAATTCGTGGCCATCTGCACCATCGTCAAGAAGATGCGCCGGATGCGCCTGGGCGCCGTGGGCGCCCGCACCACCGCTTTCAAGAGCGTGCGCTTTGACGAGATGGCTCTGGAGTCCCACGGCATCGACGTGGAAAGCTACGATATGTCCGGCCTGTTCGTGGCCATCAACGAGATGGCCGACAACGACCCCGCCGTGCAGACCCGTCTGGCTGACCTGCATCGGGTGTGCGACTTCTCCGGCGCCCCCGCCGGCCGTGACGTGACCCTGGCCAAGTTCGCCGTGTTCATCGACAACCTGGTCCGGGACAACAAGCTGGACGCCCTGGCCATCCGTTGCTGGAGCGAGCTGCAGCAGCAGCTTGGCATCACCCCCTGCGCCGCCATGGGTCTGTTCAACCAGGAGGGTGTCCCCACCGTGTGCGAGACCGACTCCACCAACGCCCTGGCCATGACCGGCCTGTCCCTGGCCTCCGGCTGCGCCGCCGGCTGCCTGGACTGGAACAACAACTACGGCGAGGACCCCAACCGCTGCATCCTGTTCCACTGCGGTCCCTTCCCCATGGACCTGATGGAGGGTCCCGGCCACGTGGAGCAGCATAAGATGCTGTCCAAGTCCTACGGCGACAACTGTAGCTGGGGCCTGAACGTGGGCAAGATCAAGCCCGGCACCATCACCTACTCCGGCTTCCGCACCGAGAACGGCGAGATCCAGTACTACGTTGGCACCGGCGAGATCGTGGACGCCCCCGTGTCCAAGGACTTCTTCGGCACCTACGCCGTGCTGGAGACCGAGGATCTTCAGCGCAAGCTGCAGACCATGTGTACCGCCGGCTTCCGCCATCACGTGGCCATCACCCGTGGCGACGTGGCCGACGCCGTGGCCGAGGCGTTCAGCAAATATTTGGGCTACCGCCGTATTGAACTGTAAATCCAACACTGATATAATAAAAGGAGCGTATTACTATGCCTGTTATCACCAACCGAGCCGAAAGCCTGAAAATCGCCGAGAAGGCCGCCGCCAACGGCACCAGCATCGCCATCTTCGGTACCGCCAGCCACTGGAATACCGAGGCTATTTTGATGGCCGCCCAGCGCATTGCCGAGAAGTACGAGCAGGAGTACATCCCCGTGGTGGTGTCCTCCACCTTTACCTACGACCACATGGCCCAGTGTGAGCGTATGCTCCACTGCGGCAACCCCAAGCTGGGCCTGATCTCCAACATGGCCCACCTGCACGCCCTGTGCGACGACAAGCACTCCCCCTACCGCAACGTCGTCGTGCTGCCCCACCTGGACCACGCCGACCCCATCAAGGACCGCTGGGCCCTGACCGTCGGTTCCCAGTACTTCTCCAGCGTCATGTTCGACGCCCAGCGCTTCCCCTATGAGGAGAACCTGAAGATGACCAAGGAGTACGTGGACGCCTACGGCAAGGACGTGCTGGTGGAGGGCATCATGGAGATGCTGAACGTGGAGGGCAGCTCCCGCGCCGCCCAGGCCGACAACTACTGCGACCGGGCCAAGGAGTTCGTGGACTACACCGGCATCGACTTCATGGTGGCCGACCTGGGCACCGAGCAGCAGGCCGCTACCACCGGCGCCGGCACCTACTACGGCGACCGCGCCCGCAAGCTGACCGAGGTGCTGGGCAAGAAGATGCTGGTTCTCCACGGCACCTCCTGCCTGACCAACGAGCAGATTCGCGGCCTGTCCGACGACGGCGTGCTGCGTGTGAATATGTGGACCCGCATTGCCCGTGAGGCCGGCATGTTCGCCGCCAAGAACGCCGCGGCCCGCATGGACCAAATGGAGGCCGGCGTGTTCGACGCCGCCGACTCCTACCGCTACATCCGGGACTGCACCGAGTACGCCACCGACATGATGGTGGAGCTGATGGAGTCCTTCGGCTACGGCAACTGGAAGTGCTGACGAACGCATGATCACAAGGGGCGGGTCGCGCGCCCGCCCCTTTCAAACACACATTTTGCAAAGGAAGTTGATTCTTATGGCAACGAAAACCAAAGTCGTATTTACCGGCGTCAAGCAGGTGGAGCTGCAGCAGGAGGAGCTGCCCGTCCTGGCCGACGGCGAGATCCTGGTCAAGAACGACGTGTCCCTCATCAGCACCGGCACCGAGCTGACCTGTCTGGAGGCCAACGTGGACCCCGACTCCATGTGGGCCACCAAGTCCATCAAGTACCCCATGCTGCCCGGTTACTCCATGGTAGGCACCATCGTGGCCGCCGGCAAGGACGCCCCTGCCGACCTGATCGGCAAGCGCGTTATGTACGGCAAGGGCCACGCCACCCATCACGTGCTGCCCGCCGCCTGTGACGACGTGAATTTCTACAACCTCGTCCCCGACTCGGTGTCCTCCGCCGACGCCACCTTCGCCACCCTGGGCTGCATCGTCATGGCCAGCATCCGCGTGGCCAAGATCCGCCCCGGCGAGGCCTGCGTGGTCTACGGCGCCGGCCTGATCGGTCAGATGGTGGCCCGCCTTGCCAAGGTGGCCGGTGCCACCCGGGTCATCGTCACCGACGTGTCCGACCTGCGGCTGGACCTGCTGCCCCAGGACCCCTGCTTCATCCCCGTCAACTCCGCCAAGGAGGACCCCGTGGCCCGGGTCAAGGAGCTGACCAACGGCCGAGGTGCCGACGTGCTGTTTGAGACCACCTCCATCGGCGAGCTGATCCAGCAGCAGATGAACTGCCTTGCCTACGCCCAGGGCGGCCGCCTGATCATCACCAGCAGCCCCAAGCACAAGAGCATGATCGATTTGGATTACGTCAGCCGTGCCGCTCTGACCATCATCGGCGCCAACAACGTGTCCACCCACATCGCCGCCGAGTCCAAGGAAAACCGCTGGACCCGCCGCAACGACTTCGACTACATCCTGGACCTGATGGACAAGAAGCTGCTGGACGTGTCCAAGCTGGTCACCCACGAGTTTGACGGCATGGACGTGGTCCGCGCCTACGAGATGCTGATGGCCGACCGCACCCAGGCTATGGGCGTTCTGCTGAACTGGGGGGAATAACGATGAGCAGCCTTCTTCGTGTCGGCATCATCGGTGCCGGTACCATCTCCGCCTACCACATGAACGGCTACAAGGCCCTGCCCAACGTGCAGCTTCGGTCCATCTGCGACCTGAACGCGGAGGCTGCCCAGGCCCGGGCTGAGGAGTTCGGCATCGAACACGTCTATTCCGACTACCACGACATTCTCAACGACCCTAACATCGACGCCGTCAGCATCGTCACCCCCACCTTCACCCACAAGCAGATCGTGCTGGACGCCATCGCCGCGGGCAAGCATATCCTGTGCGAAAAGCCCCCCTTCCTCACCGCGGCCGAGGCGGAGGAGTGTATCCGCGCCGCCGAGGGGTCCGGCAAGCTGCTGATGTTCGGCTTCGTGGTGCGCCACGCCGGCCACATGAAGTTCCTCCGCGAGTTTGTGGACAGCGGCAAGATGGGCCAGATCTACTACGCCGACCTGAACCGCACCAAGCGCTTTATCCAGCGCCGGGGCTGGTTCAACAACAAGGCCCTGGCCGGCGGTGGCGAGCTGTTCGACGGCGCCATCCACGAAATCGACTCCGCCCTGTACCTCATGGGTTACCCCAAGGTCAAGAGCGTCAAGGGCTACACCACCGACGTCCACAACGCCCTGCCCTACCTGGTCAAGGGCGAGACCCCCGTGGAGCGCACCACCGAAAGCGCCGCCTGCGCCATGATCACCTTCGAGAACGGCGCCTGTATGCGGGTGCAGGCGGGTACCGCCTTCCTCACCGCCGAGGAGAAGTGCAGCATCGAGCTGTGCGGCACCCGGGCCGGTGCCGTCGCCCACATCTTCAAAAACGAGCTGAAGCTGATCTCTTTGGACGAAAACAACTGCCCCGTGGAGTGTACCCCCGAGCTGGACCTTTCCGACACCCCCCACAACCGCCAGATCGCCCACTTCGTGGACTGCTGCCTGAACGGCACCGAGTGCATGGTCAAGCCCTGGCAGGCGGTGGAGGTGCTGAAGCTGCTCAACGCCGTCTACGAGTCCGCCGAAACCGGAAAAGAAATCCTGTTTTAACAAAATTCGTTCAAAAAAAGAGGGGATTTTATGGAGAATACAAAGGTCATCTTCACCGGCATCAGGCAGGTGGAGCTGCAGCAGGACAACATTCCCGCCATCACCGATGACCAGTTCCTTGTCCGTACCGAGGCCACCCTCATCAGCACGGGCACCGAGCTGACCTGTCTAGAGGCCAACGTGGACCCCGACTCCGCCTGGTTCAACGACATCAAGTATCCTATGAACCCCGGCTACAGCCTTGTGGGTAAAATCGTGTCCGTGGGTAAGAACGTGCCCGCCGACTACGTGGGCAAGCGGGTCTTTTTGGAAAAGGGCCACGCCGCCTACCACGCGGTGGATGCCGAGTGCAACAACAGCCGGTTCTACCCCTTCGTCCCCGACGGCGTCCCCTCTGCCAACGCCACCTTTTCCGCCCTGGGCGTGGTTTGCATGGCCAGCGTCCGTGTGGCACGTATCCGCCCCGGCGAGGTATGCGTGGTCTTTGGCGCCGGTATCGTGGGCCAGTTGCTGGCCCGTTTGGCCAAGCTGGCCGGTGCCGGTACTGTGATGGTCACCGACGTGTCCGACCTGCGCTTGGATAAGCTGCCCAAGGACCCCTGCTTCGTCCCCTTCAACTCCGCCAAGGGCGACCCTGTGGAGAAGATCAAGGAGCTGACCGGCGGCCGGGGTGCCGACGTGGTGTTCGAAACCACCGCCGTGGCCTCCCTCATCCCGCAGCAGCTCAAGTGTGTCGCTCCCGGTCAGGTGGGCCGCCTGATCATCACCAGCAGCCCCAAAAAGCTGTCCACCGTGGACTTCCAGTTCGTCAGCGAGGCCGGCATCACCATCATCGGCGCCGGCAACTTCGCCGTCCACACCCCCCAGGAGTCCCACGACAACCGCTGGACCCGCCGCAATGACTTTGGGTACATTTTGGATATGATGGCCAAGGGCCAACTGAATTTGGACGGCATGGTCACCCACGAATTCGCCGCCAAGGACGCCATCCAGGCCTACGATATGCTGCTGGCCGACCGCACCCAGGCCATGGGTGTCATTCTGAACTGGGAGGAATGAGCCATGCCTGAACTGCTTCGCATCGGCATCATCGGTGCCGGCACCATCTCCGCCTACCACATGGGCGCCTACCAGGCTTGTCCCGACGCCCGTCTGTGCGCCATCTGCGACCTCAATGCCGAGGCCGCAAAGGCCCGAGTCCAGGAGTTTGGCATCGAAACCGTATATTCCGACTACCGTGAGCTGCTGGCCAACCCCGACATCGATGCCGTCAGCATCACCTCCCCCACCTTTACCCACCATCAAATCGTGCTGGACGCCCTTGCCGCCGGCAAGCACGTGCTGTGCGAGAAGCCCCCTGCCCTGACTGTGGCCCAGGCGGAGGAATGTGTCCGTGCCGCCCAGCAGTCCGGCAAGGTGCTGACCTACGGCTTTGTGGCCCGGTTCTATAACCACATGCAGTACCTGAAACAGCAGGTGGATTCCGGCGCTATGGGCGACATCTACTTCGCCAACCTGACCCGCTTTGAGCGGGCCGTGGACTTCGCCGGCTGGTTCATCGACAAAGACAAGGCCGGCGGCGGCAACCTGATCGACGGTTCCATCCATGAAATCGACTCTGCCCTGTACCTGATGGGTTACCCCAAGGTCAAGCGGGTCACCGGCTACACCACCAACCTCAACCGCGACCTGCCCGACCGGGTCAGCGGCAACGTTCCCCCGCGCAACCGCACGGTGGAAGCTGCCGCCTGCGGCATGGTGCAGTTTGAGAACGGTGCCTGCCTGATGGTCAAGTCTGCCTCCGCCCTGCTCACCCCCGAAGAGCGGTTCACCATTGAGGTCTGCGGCACCAAGTCCGGCCTGACCGCCCACGTGTTCAGCGGCAAGATGAAGCAGGTGGCGCTGGACGAAGCCAGCCAGCCCGTGGTCACGGAACCCACCGTGGACGATGCCACCAACCCCTTCCACCGCCAAATCAGCCACTTCGTGGACTGCTGCCGGAACGGCACGGAATGTATCGTCAAACCCTGGCAGGCGGTGGAGGTTATGAAAATCGTCTGCGCCATCTACGAGTCCGCCGAAACCGGGCGGGAAATTCTGTTTTAATCCAACCACCCTCCTTGAAAGGGGAATTGTATCATGACCACCGAATGTTCCAACCGCTACATCAACTATTTCCGCTATTCCGCCGCCCTGAATGAGGATCACACCGCCTTCTCCGTCCTCTACGACGGCAAGGACACCGTTTTGGTCGGCGGCACCGTCTGCTGGAAGAGCGCCGACGGACAGACCGTTTCCATGGACCAGTTCCGGTCCCGCAGCGCAAAGTGGGTGTTCAAGGGTCAAAATGCCCCCTACTCCCTCCTGGAGCTTCAGCTTGCCGACGGCCCCGCCGCCCTGCCGGAGACTTCCGTGACCTTCACCGTCTGCCGGGACCACTTCAATGCTGAGGCCGCCCCGACGGAGGGCTGGACCGCCGTGTTCACCGGCCGGCTGTGCTGGGGCAGCGACCCGGAGCACAGCACCTTCGCCGTCAGCGCCGACCGCCCCGGCTTCGGCCTGCGTGGCGGCTGCGGCCCCGCCGTGTCCCGGTGGGACAACGCCCTCTTCGACCGGGCCGACGGCAGCCTGCTGCAGTTGGATGAGGACGAAAACCTCCGCCTGGACTGGTGTTGGGATTGCAAGTATTACACCTTTACAGCCATTGGCAAGCTCGGTGTTCAGGTGTTCCCCCACTACTTCGAGGACCGCTTCTGCGTCCCCTACCGCCCCCTGTGCAAAACCCAGTACCCCACCCCGCCCGCCGGCTGGATGACCTGGTACGCCGTCAAGTTCGACGCCTGTGAGCAGGCGGTCCTGGACAACGCCAGGCTGCAGAACAAGCTGCTGGCCGACTACGGCGCGGACACGGTTTGGGTGGATTGGGAGTGGTATCACAACACCTACGGCGATGACCGGGAGGGCCACTTCAAGGCCGGCCTGAACGTCTTCACCCCCAACCCGGAGACCTATCCCAACGGCTTGAAGTATGTGGCGGAGGAGATCGAGAAGCTGGGCTTCACCCCCGCTTTGTGGATGGCACCTACCCACGAGCCCACCGACAACGACTTTGTCCGTGAGAATCCCGACGCGGTTCTTTTGGATATTTCCAAGTGGTGCGGCCGCTACTTCTTCGACCTGACCCACCCCAAGTTTCTGCAGGACTACCTCCCCCGGGCCATCCGGCAGATCCCCGAATGGGGCTACAAGGCCCTGAAGTGGGACATTCTCCCCCTGACGACCCAGTACGCCGACTGCTGCCACGACAAGATGTATGACCCCTCCCAGTCCACCACCCAGGCCCTGCGCAACGCCATACGCGTCGGGCGTGAGATTTTGGGCGACGAGTTCTACATGCTGTCCTGCTGCGGCTCCTACGAGCGCACCACCCTGGCCGCCAGCGACCTGTTTGACGCCGCCCGCATCGGCTCGGACATCTTCACCTGGGACGAGCTGAAGAGCAGCTTTGTCCAGCGCATCCTGCGCCTGTACCCCTTCCACAACACCCAGCTCTACTGCGACCCGGACAACGTCATCCTGCGTCCGGAGTACAACGACCTGCACCAGGCCCGCACCCGCATCACCCTGGTGTCCCTGCTGGGTCTGCCCAACACCTTTGGCGACGACCTGCGCCAACTTCCCGCCGACCGGCTGGAGCTGCTGCGCCGTGGCCTGCCCACCCTGGACATCCACCCCATGGATATGCGGGAGCTGCTGCTGCAGGACCGGGAGTCCCTGATCACCAACCTGGTCATCAACCGCCCCTTCGAGCGGTGGAACGTGGCTTCCGTGACCAACCTGGCCCAGGAGGAGCACACCGTCACCATCGACCTGCAGGCCGATTTGGGCTTGGAGGACGGCGAGTACCTGGTCCACGAGTACTGGACCGACACCTTCCACGGCGTGGTGTCCGGCAAGCTGACCCTGACCCTGCCCGCCTGCGCCAGCGCGGTGCTGTCCGTGCGCAAAAAGACGGGCGAGTTCCAACTGGTGTCCACCTCCCGCCACATCACCCAGGGTGCGGCGGAGCTGCTGGACGTCATCTGCCGTGACGGTGTGTTGACCGGCCGCTCCAAGGTGGTCAAGGGCGACCCCTATACCATCAAAGCCTATGACCCCAAGACTGACCGCCTGGTGGAGAAAACCATCCTCCCCACCGCTACCGGCGAGCTGGACTGGACGCTGGAAGCATAATACGCAGCAAAACGCGGAGCATCCCAACGGATGCTCCGCGTTTATACTGTAATGGAGAAAAAGAAAACGGACATCCTTTCGGATGTCCGTTGGTGGAGATAATCGGGATCGAACCGATGACCTCTTGAATGCCATTCAAGCGCTCTCCCAGCTGAGCTATACCCCCATATTCACGCCACGGCTCTTGCCTCAGCGCAAGTAGTATAGTACCACATCCATACCCGCTTGTCAATTCTTTTTTTCGTGTTTCTTCGGTTTTTTGCTTTATCAAAGCGGCAGGAGCAATAGCTCCTGCCGCTTATTCTTATACCGCCCCCTGTTCGGATCATTGACCAAAACGTGGGAGTACTGATGCTGCCAACCAAAGGCCCCCTTGTGTAAAGGGGGCTGCTGAGCGATGGCGAAGCTGGGGGAATGTCAAATTCCCATACATCGCAATCCCTTCGCCACGGTTTCGCTGCATGGCACCGGATATCAATAAAAAACGGAAGCCGTGCAGGGCAGCTTCCGTCTAAGGAGTGTATCTGATGATATCTGTGATCTGACAGTCAAGAATATAGCAAAACCGGGCAAGCACATCGGAATCAATGCGCTCAACTGTGTTGGAACACCACTTTTCTACCACCTCAAAGCGGGTATCGGCCAGTTTTGCAAGGCGGTAGCGTGTGATCCCTCGCTGTTCAATTACCTCTTTTAAGTGGATAGAGACTTTGCCGTAGGAACCTAAGTTTACAACACTGCGAAGTTCACCCATATTTATCACCAGTAATATTTTACCCAACGAATTACATATTGACAATTACGCTTTGCGGTGATACTATGTCCATAGTACTACCCAGTGCAAAAAACAAGAAAGAAGGCATTTTTATGAACGTGATAAAAAAGCTCCTGTGCGGTATCCTGCTACTAACCATTACCCTGTCTCTTTCTGCCTGTGGATGCAATCACACAGAAGACGTGACCCCTGCCGTAGAAGCGACCTGTACTGCTTCCGGCAATACGGAGGGCAGGAAATGCACAAAATGCGGCGAGGTTTTCGCTGAATCCACGGTGATTCCTCCTCTTGGCCACACCACGACCACCGGAACCTGCAGCAGATGCAACGTTTCCTTTGGTATCTTTTCCATTGGCTACTATGTAGACGAGTTCAATCAACCCACAAAAGATGGTTATGTCGTCAACAATTCGTACATTACAGGCTCCTTCAGCAACAGCGCAACCACGGATTCCTTGCTTAATGTGCAGGTACTTGCAGACAAAGACGATATCGCTTTCTTCCTATATGAGTATGGCAGAAATACGGTCAAAAACTCCTCCAGCAGATATGTTGAAGAGTACAAAATCACCATGAAGCTGGCAGACGGAACGAAACACAACATGACAGGAACAATTTACTGTGGCGATGACCGCCTTTTCGTCGACAGCATATATGAGTCGACTGTGCTTAATGCATTGAAGAGCGGTGAACAGGTCAGTTTTTACATCGAACAAGCTGATCGTACTGTGGTCACCTATTTGTTCACTGTGAATACGTCCAACTTCGCTGAAGAATATGCGCATCTGGTTGGGTGATCCTTCGGCAAGCAAAATTCTGCGAATACAGCCCCGATAAACACTATTTAAGGAGTGTTGCAACACTTGTTGCGACACTCCTTTTTCCGGCATTCACACCTGCGCGGTACAAAAAGGCAGGGGCGTTTTGCCCCTGCCTTTTCTTTAGCCTGCCGCATCCAGCATATTCTCGATGAATATGCCGTACCCCCGGGTGGGGTCATTGACCAGCACATAAGTAAATTGATGATACCTACACCTCAAAGTCCTCAACACTCAGCTAAATATAGCGGAAAAAGCCCATATTTCGGTAGATTTGAGAGCGAATTGACCTGTTCAGTTCGCTCTCTTT
>SVLO01000035.1 GCA_015067885.1 Oscillospiraceae bacterium
GCAGGCCGCAGTCGATGAGTATCTTTTTGCCGCCCACTTCCACACAATAGCAGCTGCCGGTTACGGCCCGGGCAGCGCCGAAAAAGGTAAGTTTCATATATACACTCTCCCTTCGTGTGCGTGGCAATACTTCCTATCCTTATTATAGCAGGAAACGGCGCTTTTGCATAGTATGCCACAAAAAAACAGCCGCGGCACCATGTGCCGCGGCTGTGGAAAATTTAGTTGGGCTTGGGGTCGACAAAGTCGGAGCGGATATAATCCTCTCTTACACCCTCATCAGCGTGGATATAGCGGATTTTATACCAAACCTTGCCATCGGATTGGGCGGAGGTGACCTCCACAATGGTGACCTCGGAACCGATGGTGCTGGAAGCCTTTATCGCGCCGCTGACGGGCTTGTCCGCACGAATGTTTGCAACGTCCTTAATAATGCCGATATCCCCGGCGGCCAAGGTGGCGGGGGCAGGCGTGCTGACGTCGGGGGTGGGGGTGATGACGTCGGGAGTGGACGTGCTGACATCAGGGGTAGGCGTGCTGACGTCGGGGGTAGAGGTGCTGACGCCGGGGGCGGAAACGCTGACCTCCGGCTGGGACTGGGAAACGGAAACCGACGTGTCGGACGACTGCCGGGGCGACTCGGACGTGGCGGGGGTGCTTCCACCGAACAGGGGGGCCAGCAGGGTGTAAACGATGTAGATGGCGGCAACGATGAGAACCAGACCCAGCGCGTAGCCGATGATGCGAATAGGCTCGATAGTCAGGCGGGGACGGGAGGAACTGCCCCGGGAGCCGCCCACCTGACGCTTGCCGCCCTTGCCGGTATGGGGTGTGGGGCGGGGAGCGGGCCGGCCGGCCATATCATCACAGAAGGGACACTTGCGGTAGGTGACAGAGTATTCTTCACCGCAGAATTCGCAGCGGATCATGTCGCTGCGGCTGGGGGTTTCCTGTTGGGTAGACATAGGTTCGATCCTCCATCCGTTTTGTCTTTTCTTTATTTTACAGTCCTTTTTTTCCCGCGTCAACCAATAAAGACAAAATTCCGACAAATTATCCGGTCGGGGAGAAAATTTACAATTAAAACTGGACAGAACGATGGGGTTGGATTATGATATACAATTGAAGAGTAATGTACCGCCGGGTCAGTAGGTATCCGGTGTGGAGGTGAATACATGGTTCATTCGATATTTGGCGGCATCCATTTGGAGGGCCGGAAAGAAGGCAGCCGCCGCAAGCCCATGTCCCTGCCGGACGTGCAGCCGGCGCAGGTGGCCCTGCCCCTGTGTATGCATGCCGGTCAGCAGTGCCAGCCGCTGGTAAAGGCCGGGGATACGGTGGCTGTGGGCCAGCCTGTGGCCGAAAGTGAAGATATGATCATCCATGCCAGTGTGTCCGGTAACGTGGTTGGCGTGGAGGAGCGGCCCCACCCCTGGGGCGGCACCTGTCCGGCACTGGTCATTGACAACGACGAACAGGACACGCCCTGGCAGCAGGATGGTCCGTCGGAGGATTGGAAACAGATGTCCGGTCCGGACATAATTGAGCGGGTCGCTGCCTGCGGAATTGTGGGCATGGGCGGTGCGGCCTACCCCACGGCGGCCAAGCTGCGGGCCGCCTGCGGCCGCGTGACCACGGTGATTTTGAATGCCGCGGAGAGTGAACCCTACATCACCGCCGACCACCGCCTGCTGCTGGAACGGGGAGAGGCGGTGCTGACCGGGCTGGAGCTGCTGCGCAGGGCGGTTGATGCCAAAGCCTGCGTGGTGGCCATTGAGGGCAACAAGCTCAATGCCATTGAGGGGCTGGAACGCACAGCCCGCCGCAAGGAGATCGATTGCCGCGTGTGCGCGGTCCCATCCCGGTACCCTCTGGGCAACGAGAAGCAGGTGGTCAAGGCGGTGACCGGGCGCGAGGTCGCCTCGGAGGGCGTCGCCATTGATGTGGGTTGCGTCGTCTTCAATGTGGCCACGGTCTATGCGGTCTATCAGGCGGTGGCAGAGGGGCGCGCCCTGACCCACCGGGTGATCACCGTGGGCGGTGGCGCTGTGGTCCGACCCCGCAACCTGTGGGTGCCTGTCGGTACGCCCGTGACCGACCTGATTCAGGCGGCGGGCGGCCTGCGGGAGCAGAAGGTACGCGTGCTGACCGGTGGACCCATGACCGGCGCGGTCCAGACCGATTGGAGCGTGCCGGTGCTGAAAAGCACCAACGGCGTGATTTGCCTGTTGGATTGGGAGCTGGGCCAGCGCAAGCCGGAGCGGGATTGTATCCGCTGTGGCCGTTGCGTGTCGGTCTGCCCCATGCACCTGATGCCCATTTTGGTGGCCAAGGAGCTGAAGCTGGGCGCGGACCCTGAGGAGCTGGCCCGGTTCCATACCGAGGATTGCATGGCCTGCGGCTGCTGCAGCTATATCTGCCCGGCCCATATCCCCCTGGTAGAGCGTATGGCTCAGGCGCGAAATATTGTACGGCAGGAGGAAATGGAAGTATGAGCTATCGGCATACCAAGCACCCCGTTTCCCCCAATATGAAGGATCATGCCGGCGTGGATACCATCATGCTGGACGTGCTGGTGGCGCTGACTCCGGCGCTGCTTATGGGCGCGTATCTGTTTGGCCTGCGGGCGCTGCTGCTGACGGCGGTGAGTGTGATCTCCTGCATGGGGTTTGAGGCGCTTTACTGCAAGCTGACCGGGCGGCCCAACCCCCTTCGTGACCTGTCCGCCTGTGTGACCGGCGTGCTGCTGGCCATGAGTCTGCCCGTCACCGCCCCCTACTGGGCGCCCGTGCTGGGCGGCGCATTTGCTATCGTGGTGGTCAAGCAGTTCTACGGCGGCCTGGGCAAAAACTTTATGAATCCGGCCCTGGCCGGTCGTATGCTGCTGTTGTCCTTCCCGGGGATGATGACCTCCTGGACGCAGGCGCTGGTTCGTCCCGGCCTGCTTGACACGGCGGACGCGGTCAGCTCCGCCACCCCCATGGCCTATCTCCATGTGGGCCAGCTGCCTCCCCACAGCCTGGGAGAGATGCTGCTGGGTCAGCACGGCGGCGCTATGGGCGAAGTGGCCGGCGTCATGCTGCTGCTGGGCGGTGCCTATCTGCTGGCGCGGCGGGTCATCTCCTGGCGTATCCCGGTGCTGTTCATTGGCACGGTGGCTTTGCTCAGCGGCCTGTTTGCTCCCGAGGGGCAGAAGACCGTGGAGTGGATGGGCTACAATATGTTCAGCGGCGGCCTGCTGCTGGGCGCCATCTTCATGGCCACGGACTACGCCACCTCGCCGGTCACGCCCCGGGGACAGATGCTGTTTGGCGTGGGGTGTGGTGCGTTGACCTTTGTGCTGCGCGCCTTTGGCTCCTACCCCGACGGCGTGGGTTTTGCCATTCTGACCATGAACTGCTGCGTGTGGCTGCTGGACCGCATTGGTCTGCCCCGCAGATTTGGAATCCCGCCCCTGACGGAGAGCCGACTTTGGCTGCGGCGACAGATGGGCCGGCTTGCAAAGCTGAAACCCGTTTGGCCCAAGGGCGGACAGCGATCCTCCGAGGTGAAGGCGCTGGACCGTCTGCCCGGATTGGCCAAGCAGGCGGCGGCGCTGTGCATTACCATCGCGCTGGTGGTGGGTGGCCTGTGGCTGGTTTACGGCGTGACGGGTCAGGCTGCCATGGAGCAGGAAAACCGCCGTATGCAGCAGTTGCTGGAGCAGGTGATGCCCCAGGCTCAGGTGCTGACCGAAACCCCCTATTTGGCCGAAGACGCCCTGTCCATTTTGGCCGGCTACAACGAAAGTGAGCTGATCGGCCATGCGGTAGAGGTGGAGGTTCAGGGCTTTGGCGGCATGATGACCATGGTGGTCGGCGTCAGTGTAAACGGTGAGGTGACAGGTATCAGTGTCACCGCCAACAGCGAGCATGCCGTCATCGGCGGTGCGGCGCTGGAGCGGGAATTTTTGGACCAATACATCGGTATGTCCGGCACTATCCGGGATACCGGCTGGAACGCGGTGGACGCGGTTTCCGGGGCCACCGATACCAGCCGCGCCGTTACGGCCGGTGTCAATAAGGCCCTCTACATCGCGTCCCATCTGGACAGCGAGGATGTGGAGTTTATGGACGGCGACGTGTAAGGAAGGAGGATGCGACCATGATTCAGGCGATTGGATTGGTTTTGATTGCCGTACTGGCAGAAAACATGGTGCTGGCCCGATGCATGGGCTTTGGCTGGCCCAAGGAGGCAACCTCTTCCGAGAACTCGGCGCGGCGCATGGGTATCAGTATCACCCTCGTCATGGTGTTCCACGCCACGGCGGCATGGCTGATGAATCGGTTTGTTCTGGAGTTTTTCGGGCTGGGACACCTGCGCCTGCTGGTATACGCGCTGTTGGTACCCGGTGTGATCTGGACCCTGCGGAAACTGCTGGACCTCTTTTTCCCGGCGTTGTACCGCTACCTGCAGGAGTATTTGGGCTACAGCCTGTATAACTGTGCCGTGATGGGTGCGGCCTACATCATCACCCTGCGCAACTACACCTTCGGACAGGCGTTTTTGTACGCGCTGGCCAGCGGCGTGGGCGTGCTGCTGGTGCTGGTCATCTTTACCGGAATGCAGGACCAGGCCAGCTTTGAAAGCTGCCCCAAGTGGTTCAGGGGGTTCCCGATCGAGTTGATCACAGCCGGGCTGATGGGACTTGCTCTGATGGGGTTCTACGGTCTGCGGGTGTAAAACAGAATAAAAAGGCACGGATGCGGCGCATCCGTGCCTTTTTTTGTTGCGGAAAAATCAGTTCTTATGCATGCTGAAGGACACGCACTCGGTACCGCGGCAGTCGGTGGGACTGGCGGCGGTACAGCCCACCTGGATCTGGGACAGGGAGCAGCAGTTGCTCTCCTTGCTGTGGTGGACGCAGGTGGAAACGGTACATTTGATGTTGTTGTTACAGGTCATCTCTGACACCTCCATACAAGTGATGGTGTCAGTATGTCCGGCAGGTCGGGAATTATACATCGTGGCATCATCTTCGGGCAAAATACGGGGGATGAACCGGCGGGCGAAGCGGCCGCGACCGCGGTGCTTGACGTAAAAAAAGCCGATGAGGGAAAAAATGACAGCGCCGATAAAGTTGACGATCAAATCAAGCATGGTGTCCACCAGGCCGATGTCCAAATACCCGCCCAGCTCAAGGGGGATAGAGCCGGCGGGGGTCTGAACGGTGGCGCCCACGATGGGACCGATGACCACGGCGTTGTTGGCCTTGGCAGGGTCCAGCGTTACGGAGGAAATGATGGGGATGACCGTGTCCTTTTGCATATCAAAAAGGAACACTTTATCCATAAAAAACTCGAAAAATTCCCACAGTACGCCCACAGTCATGGAAAAGCAGAAGGCCACAATGGCCATAAAGGCCGGGGACAGGGTCAGGGAGAAGCGCTCCGACCGGTCGAACAGGTCCACCAGGCAAAAGCCGATGGCGGCGCACAAAAAGCCGTTGAGGGTGTGGAGAATGGTGTCCCAGTAGGGGAAGGTGGTGTAGAAGGACTGAATTTCCCCCAAAATCTCCGCCGCGAAGATGAACAGCAGAATGATGATCTCCAGTGTGTCGGGCAGGTCGATGTTCAGCTTGCGCTCCAGTGTGGTGGGCAGCGTGAACAGCACCAGCGTCAGCAGGCAGAGAAATACGTTTTCAAAGTTTCGGTTGAAGCACTGGGCGATCATGATCAGAATGACCAGCAGCCGCAGGGCCAGGTATACGGCGGTGACAAGGCGCTTGTGCCGCAGGGCGTGCCGAAGCTGGCGGTAGCTGCCGCGGAGTTTACTCTCTTTCATAATGGTTCCTTTCTCCGGCGGGGAAAGCCGACGGGGGTGTGCGCATAGATTGGGGAGGGGAGGTGAAATGCTTGGATTTGCGAAACGATCAAATTACAGTGGGGGAGCTGCTGGACGATGAACGCTCCGCCGCCGTATTCCACCGCCGATTTGGCAAGTGGGTCCGACACCCCATGGTGGCGGCCGGACGAAGCCTGACCCTGGCACAGCTGATGGAGCTTGCTGGAGTTTATTTGCCGCAAAAGACCATACACGATACATGGAAAGAATTGCAGGCCCTTTGAAAATTGCCGCAGCCGGAAATCGGCTGCGGCAATTTTATGTTTATGAGTAGATTTCAGGCTTGAGAATACCGATGTAGGGCAGGTTGCGGTATTTTTCCGCATAGTCCAGGCCGTAGCCCACCACAAAGGCGTCGGGAATGGTGAAACCGGAGTAATGCACGTCCACCGGCTTGACCCGGCGATCGGGCTTATCCAACAGGGTGCAAAGACGGATAGAGGCGGGATGGCGCTGCTCCAGCACGCGCAGCAGATAGCTCAGGGTGTTGCCCGAGTCCAAAATATCCTCCACCACGATGACGTCCAGGCCGGAAATATCCTCGGACAAGTCCTTGGTGATCTGTACCTGACCGGAGGAGGAAGTACCCTTGCCGTAAGAGGACACGGACATAAAGTCTACCAGGCAGGGCAGATCGATCTCCCGCACCAGGTCCGCCATAAAGATGAAGGAGCCGCGCAGGACACTGATAAGAATCAGTTTTTTGCCCCGGTAATCCCGGTTGATCTCGGCGGCGATTTCGTGTACACGCTGTTTGAGCTGCTCCTCGCTAAAGAGGACGTTCAAAATGTCCTGTTCCATCATTGCTTTTCTATCCTTTCTGTGTTGGGATCGTACCGAACCAGCCAGCAGGCCTGGCCGGAGGCGGGAACAAAGGCGGCGTCCGGACCAAGACCCAGGACACCGGCCACCTGACCGCTGCAATCCAGTACGGGCAGCCGGTCGCGCAGGTGGCGGGGGATCTTCTCGTCGATCATCCATTTTTTAACAGTCCGACCGGGTCGGCCGGGAAGGGTCAGCCGGTCGCCGGTGCGCCGTGGGCGCAGGTCGGGGCGGTTGTCCGAAGTGATAAAGAATGTATAAGGGGTTTGGGGCTGTCCCCGGTAAACGGCAGGGGTGATTTCGGGGGAAATGGGGGCTGACTCGGCCTGTCGCAGCAGCTCCAGCCTGTCGTAGACCCGTCGGGCGGTCACGCCGCCGGGCAGGTCGCATTGGGCAGAGGGGTCACCGCCGCGACACAGATCCAGCACCGCCTGCAGGTGGTGGGCGGAGCATTGGGCGGAGCCGGTCAATTGCTCCCAGAGCGCCCGAATACCGCGTATGGCGATGGAATCGGGGAGGGCGGCGACGGTGGGGGCGTCCACCCACAGACCCCGGTCTGTGGCCTTGGCCTGCGGAAACAGGACGTTCGTCTGTTCCTGCAGGAAATCCTCGTCCGCGCGCAGCCGGGCGATGGTCTGGGTCATTCGGTCCAGCGCGCCGGGAGATAGCTGTACCAGCAGGGGCAGTAGCTTGGCCCGGACCCGGTTGCGGGTGTAGCGCTGGTCGGTGTTGGAGCCGTCCTCCACATGGGGCAGGGCGTGGGCGGTGAGGTACGCCTCGATGTCCCGGCGGGGGGTGGTAAGCAGAGGGCGCACAATATTGCCCCGGCGGGGCGGAATGGCACACAGACCCTTCAAGCCGCAGCCACGCATGAGGTTGATCAGGAAGGTTTCTGCGTTGTCGTTTGCGTTGTGGGCGGTGGCGACGACGTCCGCGTGGACGTCCAGCGCCGCTTGCCGCAAAAAAGCGTAGCGCATATCCCGGGCAGTTTCCTCGATGCCTCGCTTGCGTTGAGCGGCGGCGGCGGCAACGTCGCCGCTGCCCACCACCAACTCCACCTCGGGCAGGGTGGCAACCAACCGGCGGACAAATTGCTCGTCCCGGTCAGACTGGGCGCCCCGTAACCGGTGGTTGTAGTGGGCGGCCACCAGCCGAAAGCCGTATTCCGCCCGCAGGGCGTACAGCCGGTGCAGCAGGCATACCGAGTCCCCGCCGCCGGACAGGGCGCACAGCACCGTGCCACCGCGGGGGAGCATATCGTATTGCGCGCAAAGCCTTTGGGCGTGGGGCAGGTCAGTACTCTTCATGGGTGCGCTCGATGCCGGCGAAGGTGGTGTACTCGGGGATCCACTGCAGCTCCACCGTGCGGGTCTCGCCGTGGCGGTTCTTGGCCACGATACACTCGGCCAGGTTGGGGTTTTCCGACTCCTTGTTGTAGTAACCCTCCCGGTAGAGGAACATGACGATGTCGGCGTCCTGCTCGATGGCGCCGGACTCACGCAGGTCGCTGAGCATGGGGCGCTTGTCGGTGCGGCCCTCGGGTCCGCGGGACAGCTGGGACAGGCACAGAACGGGGACGTTCAGCTCCTTGGCCATGATTTTCAGGGCCCGGGAGATGTCGGACACTACCTGCTGGCGGTTTTCGCCGGAATAGCTGCGGCCCCCGGCAGACTGCATCAACTGCAGATAGTCGATGACCACAAGGCCCAAATTCTCCACCCGGCGGCACTTGGCGTTCATGTCGGCCACGGACAGGGAGGGGTCGTCGTCAATCAAAATCTTGGTCTGATTTAACGCGGCTGCGGCTGCGGCCACGCGGGTCCAGTCCTCCTCGTCCAGTTTGCCGGTGACCAGCTTTTTGTTGTCCACAAAGGACTCGCCGGAAATCAGGCGCATGGCCAGTTGTTCCCGGCTCATTTCCAGGGAGAAGAACACCACGCTCTTGCCGGAGAACTTGCCCGCGTGAAGCAGCAGGTTCAGGGCCATGGAGGTCTTACCCATACCGGGGCGGGCGGCCAGCAGGATGAGGTCGGACTTGTTCAGGCCGGAGATGGCCCGGTCCAAATCGCCCAGACCGGTGGACAGGCCGGGAATGGCGCTGTCGCTGGCGGCCAGCTCGTTCAGGCGGTCATAGACGTTGAGGATAACGTTGGAAATGGGGGTCAGTCCCCGGGCAGCGCGGCCCTGGCGCAGAGCGTAGATCTTCTGCTCCGCCGCCTCCAGCACGTCGTGGCCGGTGCCGGTGCCGCCCTGGACCAGGGAGTTGACCTCGTCGGCGGTTTCCGCCACCCGGCGCAGCAGGGCCTTGTCCTGCACGATGTCTACATACTCCCCCACGTTGGCGGCGGTGGGGGTGGTGTCCATGAGCTGCAGGATATAGTTGCGGGAGTTGTTCTCGTCGTATACGCCGTTTTGGCGCATCTGTTCCAGCACCGTCACCGGGTCGATGGTGGCGGAGAAGCTGAACATAGAGTAGATGGTTTCATAGATGTCCCGGTTTTGACGCAGATAGAAGTCCTCCGGTCGCAGATGTTCCACCACCTGGGGGATGCAGCGGGAGTCGATGAGCATGGAACCCAAAACGGCCTGCTCCGCCTCCACACTGTGGGGCAACTGCCGCATCAACAGCTCTTCATCCTGCATAGTCACAACCTCCTTCAAAGGTAAGGGATATGAAAGGGGATCTCATATCTCATATCTCTTATCTCATATCTATTATCTGGCGGGTTACGCCTCCACCACCATCACGTTGACGGTGCCGATGACCTCGTAGCCCAGCTTGGCCTTGACCTTATAGGTGCCGCAGGCCTTGATAGGCTCGTCCAGCACCAGCTTGGCCTTGGCAATGGACAGGCCGGTCTGGTCGTTCAGACACTCGGAAATTTCCTTGGAGGTGACGGCGCCGAACAGGCGGCCGCCCTCGCCGGCCTTGGCAGCCACCTTGACGGTGATGCCCTCCAGCTGCTTGGCAATGGCCTCGGCCTCGGCCTTTTCGGCGGCCTCCTGAGCCTTGCGGGCCTTTTCCTGCTGTTTCATGGTGTTGATGTTCTCGGCGGTGGCGATGACAGCCAGCTTTTTGGGCAGCAGGAAGTTGCGGGCGTAGCCGTCGGAAACATCCACCAGCTGGCCCTTCTTACCCTGGCCCTTCACGTCCTGCATCATAATAACTTTCATTGTTTCATTCCTCCGTTTGAATGGTTGTTATTCGTTCATGTACTCGTCGATAGCCTGGCGGAGCTGCTGCTCCACCTCGTCCAAAGCGCCGGTTATCTGACCGCCGGCGGCTGCGGCGTTGCCGCCGCCACCCAGCTTTTCCACAATGACCTGCACGTTCAGATCCTCCTGAATAGAGCGGGCGGACAGAATGACCTGTTCACCGTCCCGGAACATGACAAAGGATGCGTCCACGCCCACAATATTCAGCAGCTCGTCCGCGGCCTGGGCGGCGGTGACGCGGCCCACGGTCCGCTCGGATACAGCGATGGCGATGCCGGGGCGATAGATCTGCGCGTTTTGGATGAGGGCGTACTTGGATACGGTGTCGTCAAAGTTATTTTGGAACAGCTTTTTCACGTCGCTGGTATCCGCGCCGCTGCGGCGCAGGAAGGCCGCCGCCTCGAAGGTGCGGCCGCCGGTGCGCAGAGTGAAGTTCTTGGTGTCCAGCACGATGCCGGCCAACAGAGCTTCCGCTTCCGTACGCAGCAGATCCACAGGCTCCATGATGTACTGGGCCAGCTCCGCAACCATCTCGCTGGCGGAGGAGGCGTAGGGTTCGTGATAGTTCAGGGCGGCCCCTTCGATGTACGAGGCGGCCCGGCGGTGGTGGTCGATGACCGCCACCCGGTTGCAGCTTTCCAACAGCTCCAGCGCCTGGACCTGGTCGGGGCGGTTGGTGTCCACCACCACCAGCAGGGAGCGGGAATCGGCGATGAGCAGGGCGTCCTGGGCGGAAAGGAAGCAGTCGGCATAAGCCTCTTGCTCACCCAGCTTGTCGGCCATGGCCTTGGAGGGGGAATTGGTATCACGGATGATGTGGGCCTTGCACCCCAGCTTGCGGGCGATGGCGCACACGCCGGCGGCGGCACCCACGCAGTCCAGATCGGGGGAACGGTGGCCCATGATAAACACGTTGGAGGAGTCCGCGATCAGCGAGGACAGGGCGTTGGCCATGACCCGGCTTTTCACCTTGGTGCGCTTTTCCACCTCGGTGGAGCGGCCGCCGTAGAACTCGAAATTGAAGCGGTTTCGGATAACGGCCTGGTCGCCGCCCCGGGACAGAGCCATCTCCAAAGACAGGTTGGCAAACTGCAGCAGCTCCTGCAGGCTGTCGGCATCCTTGCCCACGCCGATGGAGAGGGTGGCCTCGATGCCGGCGGGATTGACCACGCTGTGGACCAGGTCCAAAATCTCGAACTTCTTTTCCACGAAGGAGGGCAGGTATTGCTCCTGGAAAATGAACAGGTAGCGGTCACGCTCCAGCCGGCGCAGGATGCCGTGGGCGTGTTCGGTCCAGCGGTCCAGGTGGTTGTTGATCTCGCTCAGCAGCAGGGAACGCTGGTTTTCGTTCTGACCCTTCATCAGGTCCTCGTAGTTGTCCAAAAGCAGAAGGGCGGCAACGGGGCGGGTGGCCTCCAGGGTGCGGCGGCTGACGGAGTAGTCGGTGATGTCCACCCAGTAGGTGGTGGCCAGCAGGCCGGTACCCTTGTCGCCGGTGCGGATCATGTGGCCAAAGACCAGGAAACGGCGGCCGGCGAAGGAAACCTCGCCGGGGAATTCGTTTTTGCCCTCCATGAGCCAACGGCTGTTAAAGTCGGGGACCAGGGCGGACAGCTTGGAGTCATACATCTCGTCCCCGCGGTCGGTCAGCTGCAGAAACAGGTCGTTGCTCCAGACGATTTCGTCCCGCTCGGGACGGAAAATCAGCATGGGCAGGGGGGAGTTGATGACGCTTTCCTTACTGGCCTCGCCCACCGAGCCGGTGAGGTTGTCGATATACTTGGTGATCTCGCGCTTGCGTCGGCGGGTGGTGTGGCGCAGATGCAGGGCGATGATCAGGATGGCCAAACCCTGCGCCGCGGCCAAATAAGCGTTGCGGGTCACCACGAAACCAACCACGGTAAACAGCACCAGACACACGAAGTAAAGTGTGTAGCTGGGTTCAAGCAATCGCATGATTTTTTTGTTCAAGAGATCCCCTCCTTGATGGGAATACTACATTATAACAAATAACGCTTACAAATGCAACTGTGCCGGACAAAGTTGATATAGTTGAAAATTATCTTGATGGTCAGCAACCTTGCCCTTTCAACCAAATATCACCGAGACCATTTAACCTAACGCAAAAACTCCCACTCTGCCGAAACGGAGTAGGAGTTTTTATTTGCAGTTCACCAAATTGGAATTTGACGGTATTACAGCAGCTTTATCTCATTGGCAATCATCGCCACGTTTTTGGCGTTGGTATCAATTTTAATGGTATTGAGTGCTTGATACATCGGTATTCTTGCTATGCTTCTCTCAATTACATCTTCAGAACGGATACCTCTTTCTACATCCATTGCCAATCTTTCACACAGAGTCTTTTCATCCGCTACAAGCGAGACGCATTTCACCTCACAGTTCTGTGTATCCAGTTTCTCAAGT
>SVLO01000010.1 GCA_015067885.1 Oscillospiraceae bacterium
GGATTGCGCCATTTTCCCAGAAAAAAACGTGCATTTCCCACATTGGCCCTTTCTCTTTTCGTGTTACAATTAAGATACCAAATTCCCCACACAGTTAAGGAGGACTCCCTATGAAACGAATGATGTCTTGGCTCTTGGCACTGGTCATGACGGCATCCATGCTGCCCGCCGCGGCGCTGCCCGTGTCCGCCGCCGAACCTACTGCTCCCCTGCAGGCCTACTACACCGACAAAAATATGTCCATAGACGGCCTGCTGCGTGAGGAGCATTGGCTCCTGCGTGACAAGGTTGGCAGCACGCCCATCAGCATGCTGTGCAATCAGGATTCGCTGTACGTCGCTCTGCAGACCGGCGAAAACGAGGTGGAATTCACCATCAACGGCGTCACGCTGATGGCCAACCTTGCCGTGGGCGCCGTGCTCATCGGTGCGGAAAAGGTCGGCGTAGCCGCTAAGGACGCCGCAAACGGCACCGCCGAGATGGAAATCCCCCTGTCCGAGATCAACGTGCTGTACAGCGTGGGCCAGGAAGTTCCCTTCTCCTGCAAGGTCGGCACCGACCGCTATGACGGCACGGCTGTTTTGGCCGCCAAGGCCGTGCGTTTGGCCCAGAGCTTTGATGATATTTCCCAGCAGCCCTACGCCTCCAAGCTGGGCAATCCCCAGACCGGCGAGGTGTTTGGTGAGCAGGGCGAGAACGGCTCCCTGCACATCGGCACCGGCACCCTGACCGAAACCGGCAGTTCCATTGGTCAGCCCGCCTGGACGCTCGATGCAATGAATTTGGACACCACTCAGGGCTATGAGCTGTCCTTCATCGCCGACTTCAATGACCTGACTGTGTCCGCCCCCGGGCAGGAGGCTTACGTTGCTCTGGCCGGCATCGCCTTTGACTTGCGTGGCGAGGTTTATCTGCGCCACGGCTTCTCCGCAGATAAGAACGGCAACTTGGTGGTCACCCAATATGAAAACACCGCCGACCTGACCAAGGTCATCGACACCGGCTACGACCTGCCGGTCAAGAACCTGTTCGTTCAGATCGTGGTGAATGACAACTTTGAAGTTGAGGTATTCCTGAACGGCAAGAGCACCGCCAAGTTCGGCACCACCACCCGCCGAACCGCCGCCGGCCGGTTCAACATCGAAACCACCACCCTGCGCCGTGACACCTCCCTGCCCAACAAGAACGACATCAATCTCTACGATCTGCTGATTACCCAGGCTGCCCCCGACGAGCAGATTTCCGTGAACAAGGTGGCCAACACCGCCGACCTGAAGCTGGACGGCACCCTGGCCGAAATGCTGTGGGCGCTGCCCTATTCTGTGGGCGGCACTCGGTACGGCCTGCTGTACGACGCCGAGAACCTCTATATCGCGCTGGACACCCAGCAGACTCAGGTAGAATTTTTGTTCGGTGACCAAAGTGCCACCGCCAAGCTGGGTAAGAAGCCCAACTTCGCGTTGGGTTACACCATGGGCTCCACCATCGCCGGCAATGGCAACGGCCAGTACGAAATCAAAGTCCCCCGCTCTCTGTTGAAAGTAGCGGAACCCATCCCCTTCACCGTCCTCTCCGACGGGCAGACCCGCAAGAGCGAGCTGACCCTGAGCAACACCGCCATAACCGTAACGGAGCGCCAGCCTGCCGCCGGTGACGGCAAGGTGGGCGCCATCGCCTACCTGAACACCGACAAGGTAAAGCTGGACGGCAAGCTGAAGGAAAACCACTGGTACACCCCCTATCAGACCGCCGGCGCTTCCGGCTCCATCTCCACCGACATCGGCTTCATGTGGGATGCCAACTACCTCTACGTGGGCGCCGAGATGTTCAGCCGCAGCCGTGCCCAGTCCCTGAACCTGACGGTGAACGGCAAGTCCTTCCAGGCCAATTTGGCCGCCGGCACCGCCTCCGCGGGTGACGTTGTGGTGGACGGCCAGACCCTAGAGTGGCGCGTCCCCCTGACCGCGATTGGCCTGCCCGTTGGCGGCAACGTGGACACCACCTTTAAGCTGGACGTGGTCGGCGAAACCGGCACCTCCACCACCCAGGGCAACTTGAAGCTGGAAGCCACCGTGGTAGTCTTTGGCGACACCTGTAACGATGTAAATACCAAGGACTACGTCCTGGCCAGCGGCAAGATGAAGGGCACCTACTGGGAGCAGGGCAACGACGCCTACGCCCTCACCTGTGATCCCACCTTCACCGGCAACGAGTACATCACCAAGTACACCCCTCTGCTGAATTACGAGGGCGGCGCCTACGAGTTCGTCCTCGACATGACCATCCACTCCCTGCCCAATAACCCCCGCACCCTGGGCTGGCGCGGCCTGAACTTTGAGATTCGTCAGCCCGCCCTGCAGACCCGATTCGCCCTGCGCGGCGATGGCAACGGCAATGTTCTGTTTGACGTGCTGAACCGCCGCAACGCCGCCACGCTGGACACCGGCATCGACTTTGGTGAGCGGGCAATCATCAAGTTCAAGGTGGACGAGAATCTGAACCCCACCCTGTACGTCAATGACAAGCAGATCGGCGGCTTCCCCGCCCTGGATCGCACCAGCTTCACCATCAACGACAGCCTGCACATGCCCCGCATGATTATTGAACAGCTGAACTACGACCGCGACCCCGATGCTGACGGCACGCTCAGCGGCATCAACGTGGACATCCACGATATCCTGTGGACGCAGGTGTATTTCACCGATGCCAAAACCGCCGCGGCCAGCGCCATGGAAACCATCTCTCAGGACAACCTGCTCCTGGGCGCAAGTGCCGATGACGTGACCCGACTCTACCTGATGGACTCCATTTCCGACACCAACACCGGCGCCACCAGCACCGTCACCTGGAAGGCCATTGACAAGTCCACCGGCAAAATCGCCGCCAACGTGAACACCGAAACCGGCGTGATCACCCGTGCGGACAAGCCCCTGTACTTCGACCTGATCGCCACCGTGACCTACGAGGGCGTGGGCGTGTCCAAGACCTTCACCCTGCAAACCAAGGGTAAAACCCCTGCCGGCAGCGTGGCGCTGCTCGTCGAGGACACCAATCCCCTGACCGGCAAAGTTGAAACCTGGGGCGGTAACAGCTTTGAGTACTTCGACACTACCCACAACAGCCTCGTGTTCGACCAGGGCAGCAGCAAGGAATTCAACACCATCAAGCTGTATGACTTCGACGACTTCTCCCGGATGAGCAAGCAGCATCTGGGCGTGTTTGTCAGCGAGGACGGCGCCAACTACACCAAAATCAACGGCTGGCACCTCCATCAGGACGGCAACGAGTACACCATCTACAACCTGTCCGCCAAGGCTCGCTACGTAAAGGTGCACACCTACCACGACGACCTGGACAACACCGGCGTGCAGCCCAGCTTCTACAACGCCGTGTCCGACATGATGGCGGTCAGCTATAACTCCAATCTGGCCGGTGCCAACGGTGCCTTTGCCAATAAGGCCAACTACGTGGTGAAAAACCCCACCGACAAGGCCGTCAAGGACTACCCCGCCTTTATCTCCCTGACCGACTTGGGCGCCAAGGCCGGTCAGTACAAGAACGGCTGCGCCGACTTCCGCTTCACCATGGGCGGTCAGCAACTGGCCTATTGGTACAACGGCGTGGACGGCTTCTACGTCCGCATTCCCGACATGGCGGCGGGCGGCTCTGCCACCGTCACCGCCCATTGGGGCTGTTCCTCTGCCGCCGACTTCTCCGATGCCGAGTCCGTCTTTGAGGTGACTTACGGCAACGTGACCCTCATCGACCTGACAAAAACCACCGGTCTTGCCTCCCACGGCAGACCCTTCACCATGCCCAACGGCGATATCGTCGTGGCCGGTCGTACCTCTGACACCAACGGCAACTTGGGCTTCGTCCGTTCCACCGACGGCGGCCGCACCTTTAACCCCGTGCCCGAGATGGTCGCCCGCGACGCAGATTATCCCGGCCGTGCCTTTGGCTTTGGCGGCTTCCTCTATGACGAGGCGCTGGGCCGTGTGTGGCTGATTGGTTACAGCGCCAGCGCATCGAACAAGCAGGATATGCGCCTGGTGCTGTCCTATACCGACAACAACGGCGAAACCTGGTCCGAGCCCCGCTTCATGACCCTGCCCGATATGCCCACTATCCGGGACAACGACATCATCCTGCAAAACGCCATCTCCACCGCTACCTACGTTATGACCTACTGTGACGGTATCACCCTGCGGGATGCTGACGGCAAGGGGCCCAACGTGGACTATATCATTGCCGCCGACGGCTCCGACTACACCATCCACCGCAACTTCACCCAGTGCTTCTACTCTGCCGACGGCGGTGAAACTTGGAGCTGCAGCGAGCTGATCTACGTGGATATCGACAACATCGGCAACAACGCCGAGCACGGCGTCACCGAGCCTACCATCACCCAGCTGGATGACGGCAGCCTCTATATGCTCATCCGTGCCCAGATTCCCGACAACCACTACCTGTACGAGGCGCGCTCCACCGACTCCGGCAAGACCTGGACCTCCGGCTACTCCAAGGTCATCTCCGCCAACACCTCCCCCGTGCTGACCACATACAACGACCAGCGTGTCCTGCTGTGGACCAGTATGAACGGTCTGGGCGGCACCAGCTACCGCCGCACCCCCATGCACGTGGGCTTCACCAGCGACAACTACGCGACCTTTGACCACATCATCGACGTGGTGTTCGGCACCTCTTACGACAGCCTGGAAGAGATGTACACCCACATGACCCAACCCGGCCTCACCTTCACCAAGGACGGCAAGGATGCCCTGGCCGCCTTCTGGGACGCCAACCAGCTGCGCCGCTACGATGAGCGCGCTACCAACGCCGTGCTCATGGAGGACTTCAGCGACCTGGTCAACTACACCAAGGGCGGTTACGAGGACTTCGAGACGGCCAACCTGAAATATGAAGGCTGGCTGACCGTTGATGGCGTGATCGTCGAGCTGTCCCGCGAGGCCGCCACCTCCGGCATGCAGTCCATGAAGATTGCCGACGTCAACCCCGGCACCGCCATCCACGCCACCCGTCAGGTTCCTTCTATGAAGTTCGGCACCGTGGGCGCCAAGATGATGGTGCCCGCCACCAACAGCGAATACTTCGCCCTGGAGCTGAAGGCCGGCTTCAACTTCACCCATATGCAGCATACCCTGGCTGCCGTGGCGGTCAACGGTGACGGCACCGTGGCCCTGTGCTATGACAACGAAAAGATTCCCGTAGCCAAGGTTACTCCCGGCAGTTGGAATGACTACGCCATCAGCTTTGATATCGCCACCGGCATGGGCAAGCTGAGCGTCAATGACAAGGTGGTCAGCGACATCAAGCTAGAGACCGGCGAGTATATGTTCGGCGAGATGCGCCAGAACGTGGTGCGCGAGATTTCCTGCGTGCAGTTCATGCAGACCTCTGCCACCGCCGGTGTGGGCGATTGCCTGTACGTGGACGACTTCTACGCCACCGAACTGACCTCCCCCCTGTCCCGCACCCTCTGCAACATCGCCTTTGAGGATGTGAAGCAGGGCGACTGGTACTTCGACGCGGTGAACTTCGCCGTGGAAAACGGCATCATGTCCGGCTATAACGCCGCCAAGTTCGGCCCCAACGACACCCTGAACCGGGCAATGGTGGTGCAGGTCCTTTACAACAAGGAGGGCCAGCCCGACCTGGGCGGCGCCAAGCACGGCTTCTCCGACGTGCCGGCCAGCCAGTGGTTCAACAACGCTGTCACCTGGGGCAGCAACCGTGGCGTGGTCAGCGGCTTCGGCGGCGGCGTGTTCAAGCCCGAGGACGCCGTGACCATTGAGCAGGTTGCCGTCATCCTGTGGAACTATTCCAACACCCCCGCCGGCTACGGCGACCTGTCCGAGGTCGGCAACCACAGCGACTGGGCGGCCAACGCCCTGAAGTGGGCAGTGGACGAGGACCTGCTTGAGAAGGTTCCCTTTACCAACGCCACCGAAAAGGCCACACGCGCCCAAACCGCGCAAATTCTGACCAACTACCTGCGCGCCATCTGATTTGCTTTCTTCATTCTCCTATTTTTCCAAAGCAAGAGTCCGCAGCCAAACAGGCTGCGGACTCTTGCTTTCCACACACAAAAACAGCACCCGGATGGGTGCTGTTTTCATTCGTAATTATTCTGCTTTTTTTGCCTTTTCAAATGTAATGCCACCGATGTTGACGTTGACACTCTTAACGGTCAGGCTGCTCATAGACTCGACGTTGGTCGCAACCGCATCCTGCACCGCACGGGCTACCTCCTGAATGGTATAGCCGTACTTGATCATGATGCCCAATTCGATCTGCACGCCATCCTCATCAACCTCGATATTAACACCGCGGGTCATATTCTTCTTCCCCAGCAGTTCAACGATATCGCGGTTGCCGCCGTGAAGCCCGCTTACACCCTCGACCTCGAGTGCCGCGGCAGTGGAAATCACCGCCAGGACATCTTCCGCAATGTGGATGTTGCCCAGCTCATCGTTCTGAGAGACATACTCTTTCTTCTCGCCCATGGGGGTCACGCTCCTTTTTCCGGGTACTGATCCCTAGTTTTCTCTATTGTACCACAAAATCAAAAAATTACAACTGTTTTTTCACCATCTTCAATTGACCTGGATGATTTTGATCTGTTCTGCGGAGAAGGAGGTCGCCTGTGCCACGATGTCCGTGATCCGCGCGGTATCCACCGCCGTCAACTCATCTCCAACGGTCTGCACCACCACGCTGACACTCTCTTCACCAATGAACGCAACGCAATCCTTGTACCCCTTGGCAACGATCAAATTCTCGATTTGCGCCTCTGTTACTGTACTGTTCGCCATGGTCTGAATGGTGAGGGTCGCCTGTTCCTGGTCAATGCCGGCCCCCGTCACACTGTCCTGCAGCATGGTCAGCGCACTGTCCCGAGCCTGTTGACGGTTCAGCCGGGCGTTGGCAAAGTAGTCCTGGGCAGAGCTGTTCCCGACCTCTTCCTGTTGTTCTCCGTCCCCGCCCAAAAGCGGGTCCTTCGTTTCCCCTGCCACCAAGGCCGCCTCGCCCAGGGTCTTGCCTGCGTCGGTTGCCTGCTCGGTGCGTTGGTAGTCCCAATTCAGATAGACTGCCACACACACAAACAAAACCACCGCCGCTACCACCGCGTTGCGTCTTACCACTTGCATCCAAGCAATCTGCTTACCCTTTCCGTTTGCCATTTCTCCGCTCCTCCTTATGATTCACTTTGACAGATCGTAATTCGCTCCGTACTTAGCCCGGTCAGCGCGCAAATCGCGCTTGTAAGCTGTAACCTGACCCCGGGATCACCTCCTCCCGGGCATACCGCCAGCGCCCCTTGAAAGGCCGGGCTGAACTGCTGCACAGGGATCGGCTGCTCACCGCCTCCCCCCTGCCCAATTACTACCGTTTTTCGTGATTGTTCCCGTTGGTCGGTGTCCACGTCCTGAGCATATACAAACCTCCCGCTGTCCTTCAGGGTCAGCACAACAGTCACCTTGCCCGCACCGCTGATTTTGGAAAGCACTGTTTCCAGCCTGCGTTCCAGTTCAGGCAAATCAAATGCTTCCCGGGATTGATCCGTTGTATCCGTTTGCTCCCTTTTTCCAAATGGCAGCAACAGCAGAACTCCGACCAACGCAACCGCAATCAGGTATTTATACGCCCCCAGCCTCTTGCCCCATCCGGCAGGCAACTTCCATTGCACCTTATCCACCTCCCATATACTCCTGCCATTCCGGCGCAATGCCAAGATCCGTGGAGATGATTTGTTCCAGCTCTCCGCGCTGTTGTGTCGTAAGTTGCCCGGAAATCCGACAACTTCCGGGCAGCCACGCCCCTGTTTCATCTGCCACGCATATAACCACGGCACTGCAATCTGCACCCAAGCTTGCCGCCTTGTCCACAATATATGTCCCACATTCCTGCTCTATGAGCGCTTTTAGCAGCCGCGTTTCTTTTTCCTCCAGTTCCTCCTCAATTTTCCACGCCTGTGTGTCCAGTTGAACCGTTCCAAAGAGATGAAAGGGCGCCGTAATGGGCTTTAGCGTTGCCCACAGCAACATCATGGCGCAGATCAGGCTGCCGACCTGCCGCACCGGCCCCGGCGGCATGATGCTTTGCGCCACAGCAGCCAGTATCGCCGCACAGGCCATTCCGATAAACCAGCCGCTCATACGCTCCCCCCCGAAATGCCGCAGGCAATGCTGACCAGCAGCAGCAAGGCGCAGCAGCCCGCCATGCTGAAAATCAGCCCAAAGGCCGTCCCAATTCCGCCAATCAGCTCCGAAAGCCGTCCCTCAGCCAGCGTGGCTGCGACAGCGGAGCTGAGTTTGTAGGTGATATAGTGAACACCCAACTGCAAAAACGGGGACAGGCAGAGTCCCAGCACCGCCAACAGGCCGAAGACACCAACCGCACCGCGCAGCGCCCCCGCCCCCACCAAAATCGTTTCTGCCGCGTTTGAGATAATACCACCAACTACGGGTATGACAGTTGAAATTGCGGTTTTTGTCACCTTTACCGCCGCCGCATCTGCGCTTCCCGCCACAGCTCCACTGACAGTAAGATATGCCACAAATACTGATGTAAGGGCAGTCAACACCGTTTTGACAGCCCATTTCAGGAACTCTGCCACCCGTTTCAGGCCGGGATTTCCCACGGCAGCATAGGCCGTAAGCGTTGCAATAAAAACGTATACCATCGGCACAAGCAGCCGGTCGATCACCGTCATAAGCAGATTGGAAAACAGCACTGTCGCCACCTGTCGTGCCGCCGCCGCACCCACATTCCCGCCTGCGGCCGTACAGGCCGCCATCACCGGCACCAGTATGTTGCCAAAGCCGTGCATCTCTTCAATAGCCTTACGCCCCAGCCCCAACATCATAGACACATCCCCTGCGGAAAGCGCCGTTATGGCCAGCGCGCCCGCCATCACCGGGACCGGAAGCTGACTTTGTCCCCCGGCTGTATGCATGGCCTGTGCCATACCGCACAGCAGCACCACCACCAGCAGCAACAGCCCGCCCCGAACCGCGTCCCGAATAAGCTCCGGCAGCAACTGCGCAGCTCGCTCCAGTAAGCGATTGGCACCTGCTTCCAGTTCCAGATCCTGCGAGAACTCCACACCCGTATCATAGGCTTGTCCGGCCTTTATCAGTTCGTCTGTGCCAAGCTGCTCCGACAACTGATCTGCGCGGCAAGGTTGCAGCATTACCAGCAGGATCGCCAAAACCATCAAACATCGCTTCATGGCATTAACCCCGTAAGCAACTCCACCACTTCATTTACCAACGGCAGCGCAGCCGCCAGCGACAGCAGAGTCCCCGCCATCTCAACAAAGGCAGCTATGCCGCCCTCCCCCGCGCTGCGACAAATTTCGGTGCCGATCCGTGTAACAACGGATATTCCAACCACCTTTACAACCGGCTCCACCACATCCGGGTCCAGTTTTGCCAACCGCGTCAGCCGAGCCAGGGTTTGCACCACCTGCCCGACATCCAGCGCCAGCACCATGAAAATCCATGCGCCGCACGCCAGCACGATCGGCACCGCAAACTCCGGCGCGCTCCGCCGCACGATCACCGCGCACACCGCCGCCGACAGTCCGCCGGCCACAATCTTCAAAAGCAACTCCATCACAGACCGAACAGGCCCTTGACCGTGGTAAACAGGTTAGCGATCTCCTTCACCACCATCATCAGCACCACAACAAGAGCCGTCAACGTAACCATTGTGGCCTGCTCATCCCGCCCCGCACGAACAAGCACCTGGTTGAGTACCGTTACCAAAATACCCACTGCCGCTATTTTGAATATCAAATCCACATTCATCACACATGCCCTCTCCACCCTTACTATAGTAAGGTAAGTACAAGAAATCCGCCAAACGTCGCCCCCAAAGCACGATAGGTACGCCCCTTTGTCCGGCTGTCCTGTCGCCGCCGCACCGCACAGCTCTCCAGCTCCTCCCGAATTCTCGCGGCAACCTGAACTTGTCCCCGGTCATCATAGCGCCCCATCACATGACCAAGGCTGCACAAAAGGCTCTTTTCCTGCGGCGTCAGCAACAGCTCCCCTATCTGCTCCTCCCATATATCCGTAAAGGTGATCCCCTTTTCAATCTCTGAACAGCAAAGGTCCAGTATAGATTTGATCGACTTACTTCGTCCATGCGCCATACGCTCCAGCAGTACAGGGAGTGCCGGACGAAACAAAGACAGCTCCCGTTCCAGCACCTGGACCGCCAAAGCAAATTCCTCCAACAGCCGCGCGCGCGCAGAAAGCTCCTGTGCGGCCCGTATACCGCATAATGTGCAGGCACAGACCACTAAAACAGCTCCTGTTAATCTCAGCATATCAGCTCCCGCACATTCTTTACCTGTGCGGTTCGCGCTGTCCCCTCTCTTCCCAGAACAACGAACCGCTCTATCACGCCGGCCTCCAAAAGCGCGCGGTACAGCGGTCTTTTACACAGGTCCGCTGTAGTTTCCGCGTGTGCTGTCGCCAGTATGGCTGCGCCACAACCAACCGCAAGCTCCATGGCGCGCACATCCTCCGGCGCAGTGATTTCGTCCACCGCAATCACTTGGGGATTCATTCCACGCAGCAGAATTTGGATCGCCTGCGCTTTTGGACAGCCCGTCAGTACGTCCGTGGCCGGACCCAGATCCATTTGAACGGTTCCCCGCCACATCGCGGCCAACTCCCCACGCTCATCTGCCACCGACACCCGTATCCCCCGCTGGGAAAAGATGCGGATCAGATCCCGAAGAATGGTGGTTTTTCCCCCTCCCGGCGGAGCAACGATCAAAGTATTCACCGGCCGGTCTTCCTTGGTTATCTGTAAAGCAATATCACTTGCACACCCCGTGATTTGACGGGCTATACGTATGTTTATGGAGGAAATATCACAGATGGTCCGCACCCGTTCGCCCTCCATCACCGCTGTGCCGACCACCCCGATACGATGACCACCCTCCACCGTCATGTAACCGTTACACAACTGGTCCAGCACCGTGTGCATGGACCACTTGCAGGCCGCCTGCAGCAAAAGTTCAAGTTCCTGTTGCTCCACAGGGTTCCCGTGGGTGCAGCGGACCTCGTTGGAGATGGTCAGTGCCGGCGGCTGCCCGGTGCGCAGCCGAATTTCCTCCACGCGGCCCTGCTCCTCGTCGCTTAAACTCAGCATCCCCTGCCGCAGCCTGTCCGGCATCAGCGCAAACACTTGGCGAAAACGCTCTGACATGGTACAACCCCCTTTGCATGCTTCATCCTATGCCTGTCCGATTACCGATATGACAGCAAAAACCGCCCTCGGCATACACCGAGGGCGGTTTCATCAATTGTCGTTTTATTTTCCGTGTTCCATGGCTGCATACAGCGTGTTTTCCATCAGCATGGCACGGGTCATGGGTCCCACGCCACCGGGGACCGGGGTGATATACGCGGCTTTTTTCGCCACCTCGTCGTAGCACACGTCACCGCAGAGTTTCCCCTGTTCGTTGCGGTTCATTGCCACGTCAATGACCACCGCACCTTCCTTAACCATATCCGCCGTGATCAGACCCACGCGCCCCACGGCAGCGATCAGGATGTCCGCCCGGCGACATTCCGCCGCCAGATCGGGGGTGCGGGAGTGGCAGATGGTAACGGTGGCATCCTCCCGCAGCATCAAAATAGCCTGAGGCTTACCCACGATGTTGGACCGGCCCACCACCACACAGTGCTTACCACGAATATCAATGTTATATTCCTTCAGCATACGCACGACACCGTAGGGCGTACAGGGTACAAAACCGGCCTCACCGATCATCAGCTTGCCCACATTGTAGGGGTGGAAGCAATCCACATCCTTGTCCGGTCGGATGGCGCGCAGCACCTCACGCTCATCAAAATGATCGGGCAGGGGCAGCTGGACCAGAATTCCATCCATATCCTCCCGCCGGTTCAGCTCGTCAATCAAGTCCAGAAGCTGTTTTTGTGTGGTTTCTGCGGGCAGCGCGTACTCCTCGCTGTAAAAGCCGCACTCGCCGCAGTCTTTTTTCTTGCCGTTTACGTACACCCGGGAAGCGGGGTTGTCACCAACAATAATCACAGCCAAAGCGGGTTTCGCTGTCAGGGCCGCCGCCTTTTGTGCCACTTCCTCTTTCACCTTTGCGGCAAGGGCCTTGCCGTCAATAATCGTTGCCATAATTATGCCTCCTCGTTTTCTTCTTTTTGCGCGATACGCTGGGCGTAGAGCTGTTCCGGCTTATTTTTCAAGCGAATAAACCGCCAAGCCATCACTCCAACGGCCACCAGGGCAGACACCAAAGCCAGCACCTGCGACGTGCGGATCGGATAGCCGAACAGCTCCAACCCAAAGAAATACAAGCTGTCAGTCCGCAATCCTTCCACCCAAAATCTGCCCAAACCGTACCAGGATACATAGGTCAAAAACAACTGTCCGTCAAATCGATAGAATTTTTTGGACAGGTAGATCACCAACACAAGTCCCACAAGGTTCCACAGGGACTCATACAGGAACGTGGGATGCACACCCAACTCCCCGGTCAGGATGGATTGATAGGTTACTTCATCGATCTGTCCGCCGCCATACAGCCAGCGGGCGATGGTCGGGGAACACATCCGCCAGGGTGCGTCTGTCACGCTGCCGTAGGCTTCCACATTGAAAAAGTTGCCCCAGCGACCAATCAACTGCCCAATAAAAAGGCCCTGTACGCCCAAGTCGGCAAAAGCCAGGAAGGACAGCTTGCGCCACCGGCAAAATACCAGCAGGGTCAAGGCCGCCGCAATGACCGCGCCGTAGATTGCGATACCACCATCGCTGATGCGAATTACCTGTCCCCAATCCATGCTGCCATCGTCCTTTTGGAACTCCTTCAGGTTAAACAGCACATAGTATCCCCGGCACCCCACAAAGCTCAGCGGCACCGCGGCAAGCAGCATATCGTAGATGTCATCTCGACGTATCCCGAAGGTTTTTGCCCGGCGGCAGCAAAATGTCATCGCCAGCAGAAAACCGACTGCAATGATAATACCATACCAATACACGCTGCGCCCAAACAGGACGAACGCCACGCGGTTGAGGTCAAGCTCCAGTCCCAGGCCGGGAAAGGAAATATGGTTCATGGTGCTTGTCCCGGGCGCGGTAATAACGCTCATGTCGTTCCCTCCTTCGGCCAAACCACGGACAGGGTCGTCCCCCGTTCCTGCATCCATTGTGCCAGTAATTGCTGCGCGTCGGCCATTTCGATCGTGTCATACATCTCCGGGAAGTTGAGTACCCCGGCACCGTCAAAAAAGCTCTTTGCCTGTCCCACGCAGAGATTCTCAAAGGAATTCAGGCTCCGTACCCGACCGCCGTAAGCCGCCTTTTTCAATCGCTGCCACAGGGATGGGTCGATCCCCTCCCGCGCAAGGCGTTCCGCCTCGGCACCGATTTGTCGGGCAACCTCCTCCGGATTGCGGCTCTCGCCCCCGGCGTAAAGAAACGCACAGCCGGAATACATCTCATAGCCGCACTCAAACGCACTGTTGATCAGTCCCTGGCGGTACAGGGCGGCATACAGCGGGCTGGACGGGCCGGCAAGGACCTGGGCCACCAAATCACCAAGAAGCTGCATCCGGAGGGTTTCCGGTCCGCTTGGCACGGCTTTGCACTTGCAGGCATACTGGAAAATAGGCGTTGCCACCTCCATCTTCACCTCGACCCGTGGGGCAGCCACCTGCTCGGGTTCTGTCGCGCCGTAGTCCCGTTCCACCTTACCCAGGCTTTGGTGCGGCAACACCTGGGCCGCAATGGCGCACACCTGCTCCGGAGCTACGGGGCCAGCCACACACAGCACCATATTTTCCGGCGTGTAGAAGGCCCTGTGGCAATCGTACAAAGTCTTATCCGTAATGTGGGAAATGGACTCCACCGTGCCGGCCACGCTGACCCGTGCCGGGTGATTTTGATACAGGCCCGCCATCAAATTCATAAAAACCTGCCAGTGAGGGTTGTCCTCCACCATGCGAATTTCCTGGGCGATGATCCCCTGCTCCTTATCCACACTCTCCGGCGTAAACCAGGGTACGGAAACAAAACTGAGCAGGATACGCAAATTTTCTTCAAACTGTTCCGTACACTCAAAATAATAACCGGTGATGTCGTTGCCGGTAAATGCGTTGGGCGACGCGCCGTTGGCGGCCAGATCCTGCAGCGCGTTGCCATCCTCCGTGTCAAACATTTTATGCTCCAAAAAGTGCGCCACACCGGCAGGGGTATCGCACCACTGTCCATCCAGGCAAAAACGCATATCCATACCGCCGTAATTGGTGGCAAAAAAGGCGTAGCTTTTGGTATGCTCCGGCTTGGGGCAGACGAAGATGTTCAGCCCATTTTCCAGCACCGTGTGGTACATCTGCTCCCCGATGCGGGGATAGTTCAAAACATTCACCGGGCCGCCCCCTTCCCTTTCAGAAAATAGATGGTATCAAGGTGCATCCGACCGGCCACGGCGATGACCTGTTCTTTTGTAACCTGCTCCAGCCGGGCGGCAAGCTGCTCCGGCGTTTCGTGCATACCCGCCGCCGCCATGCCCAGCCAGTAGTCCGCCATGCGATGCTGGCTGTCCAGCATGGTCTGCAGGGCGGCAGACATGATGCGCCGCGCTCCCTCCAGCTCGTCGTCGGTAATATCGCCCTGTTGGCAGGCCGACAACTGGGCCAAAATCTCGTCCCTCGCCTGCTCAAACTTTTCAAATTCGATGCCGGAGCTGATCAACATCAGGCCCTTAAGTTTCTCGAGGGAGGAGCTTGCAAAATAGCACAGGGACAGCTTCTCCCGCACGTTCATAAACAGTTTGGACATACTGGTTCCGCCAAACACCGCATTGAACAGCATCAAAGCGGGGTATTCCTCGTCCCAAACGCCAATTCCGTCAGTCCGGAATCCCATGGCCAATTTTCCCTGTGTGACATCCAGCGCTTCTTCCACGACATTCGGCTCCGGATGGGCTGTGATACGCAGCTCACACGCAGGGCGTTCCCGATCCGGGTTGACCGGCAGCAGGGCAAACGCAGAGCGAAACGCCTGCTGCACCCGTTCCGGAGCGGCCGAGCCGCAGTAAAACATCTCCACCTGCGCCGTGGTCAGCAGCGTTTGATAGCGAGTCCAAAGACTGTGCGGGGTAATAGCGGAAACCTCACCCTCGTCACCATATTTGCTGATGCCGAAGGCCTCGTACCGGCACATCTCCTGCCCCAATCTTGTCATGGAGTACTGTCGCTTGTCATTCAACTGCGCACGAATACGGTCCACCAAATTGGCCCGTTCCCCCTCCACATACTCCCGGCAAAATACACCATCCTCCGTAAGGGGACGCAGCAGCAATTCGCTGAGCAGCTCCAGCGCCGGCTCCAGCAATTGCTCCCCATTCAGGGCGTACGCGTCGTCAAGAAAACTGGCAGAAAAGCTCATGCACTGAATTTCGCCTTTCTTGTGAATGGTCGGCTCGATCGCACCACCGTACAATTCGTCCAGCCGGGCGCTGATCGCCTGCATATCCGGATGGCTTTCGCAGCCCCGGCGCAACACAAAGGGTAACAGCGCGTTTTCCGCGGCACAGGACCTATCAAGACCTGTCAACAGCGACACGCCAAAGTAATTGCTTTTGAACTTTTCCGTATGCACCGCCGTCAGATTGACGCCGGGGAACAGTTGTGTACGAACCACTTGACTCATAGACCTTCCTCCCGGAACGGATAAATATATTTGTTTCATTATACATCCTGCGGCGTAAGAAAGCAAAATATTCTTGCCTGTTTCCTGTATTTCTTTTTCGCACCAGATCATCGGGCCATTTTTTCAGAAAATAGCGGGTTTCCTCTTGACAAATGGCACAAAATATTGTATAGTATTCGTCGGTAAAGCACTTTCCCTTTACATCTTTCCCGTTTCGGAGGTGGAACTGTGAAAAACCAGGCTTTTCGTATGACCATGCTGTTCGATTTTTACGGCGATGTGCTGACCGATCGGCAGAAAGAATTCTATGACCTGTACTACAACGAGGACCTCTCCCTTGCCGAGATTGCCGAGAACTACGGCATCACCCGTCAGGGCGTGCGCGACGTCATCGTCCGTGCCGAGGCTGTGCTGACCGAGCTGGAGGATAAAACCGGCCTGATTCGCCGCTTCCATGCCATGCGCAGCCAATTGGAGGACATCGTTGTGGCCGCCGACGGTATTTTGGAGCGCAACGCCGGCTATGAGGATGCTCAGATCGACACCCTCGCCCGTCAGATCCGTGCCGCTGCCGAGGCTATGAGCCAGGAGTAATGCATGGCCTTTGAAGGACTGACCGAAAAACTCTCTGCCGCGTTCAAAAAGCTGCGCAGCAAGGGCCGCTTGACCGAGGCTGATGTCAAATCCGCCATGCGTGAAATTCGCCTTGCCCTGCTGGAGGCTGACGTCAGCTACAAAGTTGTAAAGGACTTCGTTGCCAAGGTCAGCGAGCGGGCTGTCGGCTCCAATGTGCTGGAGGCACTCTCCCCCGCACAGATGATCGTCAAAATCGTCAACGAAGAGCTGACCACCCTCATGGGCGGCGAGAACACAAAGCTGACCATCGCCTCCGCGCCCCCCACCGTTGTCATGCTGGTGGGTCTGCAGGGCGCAGGTAAAACCACCAACGGCGCCAAGCTGGCCGGACTCATGAAACGCCAGCACGCAAAGCGGCCTCTGCTGGCCGCCTGCGACGTCTACCGTCCCGCCGCTATCCAGCAGTTGGAAGTGGTTGGCAAGCAACTGGACATCCCCGTGTTCCAAATGGGTCAAAGCGACCCTGTGGATATTGCAAAGGCCGCTGTGGCCCACGCAAAGGCCCATGGCAACGACATGGTCTTCTTGGATACCGCTGGCCGCCTGCATGTGGACGAGGCGCTCATGGCCGAGCTGTGCAACATCAAGGCTGCCGTCAACCCCACCGAGATCATCCTGGTGGTGGACGCCATGATCGGTCAGGACGCCGTCAATGCCGCCACCGCCTTTGACCAGGCGCTGGACATCACCGGCGTCATGCTGACCAAGCTGGATGGTGATGCTCGCGGCGGCGCCGCCCTGTCCATCCGTGCCGTTACCGGTAAGCCCATTAAGTTCGCCGGCATTGGTGAGAAGTTGGATCAAATCGAGGTATTCCACCCCGACCGCATGGCCAGTCGCATTTTGGGCATGGGTGACGTACTCTCCCTCATCGAAAAGGCCGAGCAGAGTTTCGATGCGGAAAAGGCCGCCAAGCTGGAGGCCCGCCTGCGTCAAAACAAGTTTACTCTGACTGACTACTACGACCAGCTCACCCAGCTCAAGGGCATGGGTTCCCTGGCCGACATCGCAGGTATGCTGCCCGGCGTCAACGCCAAGGATCTGGAGGGTGCCTCCATGGACGAGGGTATGCTCGCCCGGACCGAGGCCATCATCCTTTCTATGACTCCCGCCGAGCGCGAAGACCCCAAGCTGCTCAACTCCAGCCGGAAAAAGCGCATTGCCGCCGGCTCCGGCACCCAAGTGGTGGATGTCAACCGTCTGCTCAAGCAATTTGAGATGATGCAGGCCATGACCAAGCAATTTACCGGCGGTAAGCTGCCGAAAAACCTGCGCCGCATGATGGGCAAGGGTGGCAAGGGTATGCCCGGCCTTGGCGGTTTGGGCGGTCGCGGCGGCTTCCCCTTCTAACGTTGGTTGACACGAAGGTTCGTGTTTCCCATATTACTTTATAAATTCATTTGGAGGTGAATATAAAATGGTTAAAATCAGACTACGTCGCATGGGCGCCAAGAAGGCTCCCTTCTACCGCATCGTGGTGGCTGACTCCCGTTACCCCCGTGACGGCCGTTTCATCGAGGAGATCGGTTACTACAACCCCCTGACCAACCCCGCTGAAATCAAGGTTGACGCTGACCGCGCTCAGGCCTGGATCAAGACCGGCGCTCAGCCCACCGAGACTGTCAAGGCTCTGCTGAAGAAGGCCGGCGCCATCTAATGGATGGAGGAACGACTTACCAATGAAAGAGCTTTTGACCTACGTCGCGCGCAATTTGGTGGACAACCCCGATCAGGTGTCCGTCACCCAGCACGACGCCGACGGTGAGATCGTTCTGGAGCTGCGTGTCGCCCCCGAGGATATGGGTAAGGTCATCGGCCGTCAGGGCCGCATTGCCAAAGAGATCCGTACCCTTGTCCGCTCCGTGGCACAGCGCTCCGGCAAGCGTGTCTCCGTTGACATCATCGATTGAGTAAACAGTACATTTGTTTACCAAAAAGCGGCGCAGCAACACTCTGCGCCGCTTTTTTCCACCCTTTTTGAGGAGGCTGTCCCTATGAAACAGGAATATTTAGAGGTCGGTAAGATCACCAACACCCACGGCATTATGGGCGAGGTGCGTGTGGAACCCTGGGCCGACTCCCCCGACTTTTTGTGCGGTTTTTCCACTCTGTACGTTGGCCCCACACACTGGCCCATTCAGGTGGAGCGCGCCCGCGTCCACAAAAACATGGCCATTTTGAAATTCAACGGTATCACCGACATGAACGGCGCCCTGGCCATGAAAAACGCCATCCTCTACATCGCCCGCAAGGATGTTCAATTGCCCGAAGGCCACTTCTTCCTGGCCGACCTGACCGGCCTGGAGGTGCGGGATGCAGACTCCGGCGCCGTGCTGGGCAAGATCGCCGAGGTACTGACGCCCCCTGCAAACAACGTCTACGTGGTCAAGGGCGGCCCCCGGGATCTGATGATCCCCGCCGTGGACGAATTTGTCCTGGAAACCAACGTGGACGGCGGCTACATCACAGTCCGGCTCATCGAGGGGCTGTAACGATCAGCAAAACGGACGTTCCAAAATCGGAACGTCCGTTTTTCATCCCGCATCAAAAACATTTCGCCTTTGCCCCTCAGGTTACGACGCGGTGCGACCGACTTGTGTTGCTTCCTGTGTTTTTTCTTGCGCGAACAGGTCTTTTTCCGTCACATCCTGCGATATTTTCCTCTTTCCCTGCGCACCAAAACACTATATAATGTGTCTGTAACTAAGAATTCGGAGGAAATGCACAATATGCAGGAATTGTACATCAGCGCACATACCTGCCGGGACGAGGCCGGAAGATCCCATACATTCCAGTATTTTCTGCTGCAGAGCGAATCGGTATACGAAAACCGCCTCTGCAAGGATTATGGTGTAATGGTTCGCGCCTCGGAAGCGGAGCAGGTCCGTATCCCCCACATCACCACCGACCACGACCGTATCGTAAATCTGCTGTCCCTGCTGAAAACGCACGGAGTTTCCCCTGCCCATCTGTCGGATGTCATAGAGGATTGGCTATAACAAAACCGCCTGCCGCATTATGCGGCAGGCGGTTTTTACTTTACTTATTCTTTTTCTTGGGGTTATCAATCTTCTTGAACCCCTGCACAACCAGAGCGATCACGATCAGCACCACAAAGATACTGGCCATACCCTGACTCAAGATCTCCACAGAGGATGCCAGATTTTGGACCATTCCTACCGTTTCAACCGTTTCCTGCTGTTCGGCGCCAACCTCGCTCACCGCACCGGTCGTCTCAACAGCAGAGGTATCCGCTTCCTGCTCGCCTTCGGCGGGCGCGCTGGTCACAACCTTTTCATTCTCGTTATACATATTGATGTCCTCCTATCAGCCCAGGTTGGCAAAGTACTGCAGCACCACACCGCCGGCTACCACGGAGGCGATCTGGCCGGACACGTTGGCCGCGGCAGCGTGCATCAGCAGGTGGTTTTGGGAATCGGCCTCCTGCCCCATTTTCTCAATCACGCGGGAAGACATGGGGAAGGCGGAAATGCCGGCCGCACCCACCATGGGATTGATCTTATTCTTCGGGGTGAAGATGTTCAGCACCTTAACAAACAGCACACCCACCACGCTGTCCATAACGAAAGCCACCAGGCCCAGGCCCATGATCAGCAGGGTGTCCAGCTTGACAAAGTCCTCTGCCCTCATGGAGGCGGCGATGGTGATGCCCAGCAACAGGGTGATGAGGTTGGCCAGCTCGTTCTGAGCCGCCTTGGACAGGCTCTCCAGCACGCCACACTCGCGAATCAGGTTGCCGAACATCAGGAAGCCGACCAGCGCCACGGAGGAGGGCGCCACCAAACCGGCAATCACGGTCACGATGATGGGGAACAGGATTCGAGTCCGGCGAGAGACCATTCCGGAGCTGTAGGGCATACGCATGGCACGCTCTTTCTTGGTGGTGACCATCTTGATGGCAAAGGGCTGAACCACAGGCACCAGCGCCATATAGGAGTACGCCGCCACAGCAATGGCGCCGATATAGTTGGAACCCAACACCTGAGAAACCAAAATGGAGGTGGGGCCGTCCGCAGCACCGATAATACCGATGGACGCGGCATCCTTCAGGTCGAAGCCAAGCAGAGAGGCCACAATAATGGTCAGGAAAATACCGGCCTGGGCAGCGGCGCCACACAAAAACAGCTTGGGGTTGGAGAGCAGAGGGCCAAAATCGATCATGGCACCGATGCCGATAAACAGCAGAATGGGCATCGCCTCCGACGCCTCAATACCGATGTTGAACAGCCATTCGATGATGCCGTGCGTCTCACCGATTCCCTCCGTCACCTGATTCATTACGCCGGACAGAGGCAGGTTGACCAAGATAGCGCCAAAGCCCATAGGCATCAGCAGCGCCGGCTCGAACCCCTTTTTGATCGCCAGCCAAATCAGCAGACCGCCAACCACATACATGACCAGCTGCTTCCACGTAATGGCCAGCAGGCCTTCCCACAGAAATTCCATACAGTTCGCATCCTTTCCAGTTTCGTTCGTGTTCGGGTAGCGCGTGATAAAAAAGACCTGCGTCCCTTTCGGAACGCAGGTCTGGTCATTTCAGGCAAAACCAGAGTGGATACCCACCCATGATTGTTGGCTTCACCGCACGGAACCCGTGCCGACTACTCCCCTTCGTGTGAAGGATAATATCATCTTTTTGCTCAAATGTCAAGTTTTATACGAAATCCATCTTCAATAGGCAATCACGATGCCGCCGTTATTGGCGTAGACCGTGGTAATACCACCGGCGCCGGTCATAAGAATGTCGGCAAAACGGCACCTGGACTCCAGCTTTGCCTTCAGCTTCCAAGCCCGTTCCTCGCAGTTGCAGTGGCTGATGATCAGGGTACGGCCCACATGGTCCAAATCCTCACAGACACGCTCCACCAGCTTGCCCAGGGCCTGCTTGACCGTCAGCGCCTGGCTCAGCTTGCCGATCTCCCCCTCCGGGGTAGCGTGGCAAAGCAGCTTGATGCGCAGCGCGCCGGTCACCACCGCCTGTATCTTGGTCAGGCGGCCATTCTTGCGCAGATTTTCCAGATCCTCCAGTACAAACAGAGTCTTCATACGTCCAATGAACCGCTCCACCCCACTCACGACCTGTTCAAACGGCAGACCAGCCTGTGCAAGTTCCTTGATTTTCAAAGCAATCAGCGTTTCCCCGCACACAGCGGAGCAGGAGTTGAACACGTGGACATTGGCGTTTGGCTTCTCTTCCCCCAACAGGCTTTTTCCCTGCTGCGCGCTGTTGTGAGAGCCGCTGAGCACCGCGGACAGCGTAACAACATAAATATCCTCCGCCCCTTCACCATAGGCATCCAAATAAGCCTGAGGCGACGGGCAGGAAGTCGTGGGAGGCTGCCGTTCCTGCCGCATGGCACAGAGCAGCTCCCCCTGATCAAAGCCTGCGTCGTCCACAAACGTTTTCCCACCACAGGCAATGGACAGGGGTACTCGCACAAAAACAGAGTCCCCTTTCATCTGTTCGGTCATTTCGCAACAACTGTCAACAACAATTTTATAGCTCATATCATATACCTCGTAATATGGTTTTTAATACCATATATCATGCTATACCATATTCGAAGCAATTTGTAAAGCGAATTTTGCTGTTTACCAGAGTCCCTCTTCTTCCATCTCCCGAACAAGTTTTTTGTCCTGCTTAGAGGACAGGTCCAGCTTTTCAAACATATCGGGGCGGCGCTGGCGGGTACGCAGGATAGCCTGCTTGCGCCGCCACTTCTCCACGTTGGCGTGGTGGCCGGACAGCAGGATCGGAGGAACGGCACGGCCATGCCATACCTCGGGCCGGGAATACTGGGGCGCCTCCAGCAGGCCGTTCCAATGGCTCTCGTTCTCGTAGCATTCCGGGTCGGACAACACGCCGGGGACCAGGCGGCACACCGCGTCGGAGATGGCCATGGCCGGAATCTCGCCACCGGTGAGGACGAAGTCACCGATGGAGATCTCCTCGTCCACGCACTCCTCGATAAACCGCTCGTCGATCCCCTCGTAGTGGCCGCAGACCAAAATCAGCCGGTCGTAGTCATCCTTCAGCCGCCGGGCGTCCGCCTGACAGAACCGCTTGCCCGCCGGGGACATAAAGATGGTATGCACCCTCTCCCCCGCCTGCTGACAGATATGCTCCCAGCAACGGTACAGGGGGTCCGCCTGCATCACCGCACCGCGGCCACCACCGTAGGGATAGTCGTCCACCTGTTTCTGTTTGTTCACGGTGTAGTCCCGAATTTGATGGCACTCGATGCGGATAAAGCCGCGCTCCTGGGCGCGACCCAAAATGGACTCACACAGCATATCCCCCACCACATCGGGAAACAGTGTCATAATATCAATTTGATACATAGATTCGCCCTCTTTCTTTGTTCCATTATACCCCATGGATCACGGACTTTGCAATCCTTTCCTGTGTCTGCACGCAGGCAGAAGGATTTTCCGTCTGTCGTGCCTCTTGTCTTTTTGTCGAAAATGCGGTATTCTAGACTTAGTATACGGTATTTCCCCTTTGTATGGAGGTCACTTATGAAACGATTGATCGCGTGGATACTCTCCGCCGCACTGGCAGCGTCCCTGTGCGTCACAGGGACGTGGGCCCATCCCGTTCCCGGCGGATTGGACGAAATCTGTACCGACGAGGAATGGCAGATGCTGTGTCTTGTAAATAAGCAGCGCCTGGCGCAGGACCTTGACCCCTACTCCATCTTCCCCGCGCTGCAGAGTGCCGCTCACGTGCGCACGCAGGAGCTGGTCACCCTCTACTCCCACACCCGCCCCAATGAGCAGGCCTGGCACACCGCCATTACCGAGGCCGGAGTCGGTTACCGGACCGCCGCGGAAAATATCGCCGCCGGACAGGTCACCGCCACAGACGCAGTGACCTCCTGGCTGAACAGTGAGGGACACCGGAATAACATTTTGGACGCGACGTACCTTCATGCCGGCATGGGCTATGCCGACGACGGATTTCTTGGCACCAGCTGGGTCAATCTGTTTATGACGGACAACTGTGCCATCTCCGCCATGGAACTTTCGCAGACCAGTGTCACTTATACCGGCGGTGCCATCGAGGATTTTGGCATCTATATCACGGCCACCTGCACCAAGCACGGCGATTGCTATCTGCCCCTGTTGGACGATATGTGTTCCGGTTACGACCCCGCCAGTGACGTGACGCAGACCGTCACAGTGGCTTATGCCGGACGATCTGCCACCCTGCAGATACAGGGTTCCAGCGCAGCGCTGGACACCTCCGGCGCAGACAGTTGGGCTGTCAACTGGCTGAACCGGGCTGACGAACTGGGTCTTCTCTCCCCGCGCAACCGCACCAACTTCACTTCAAACGTGACCCGCCTGCAGTTTGCCGATTTGGCGGTCCGTTTGGCGCAGCAACTGACCGGAACGGAAATCGCCCCCGCCGCCGGGGACGCCTTTACCGACACCGATGAAGCGGTTATTCTCAAGGCCAAGGCCGCCGGCATCGCCAGCGGCTACGCCGTGGATGGCGGCTTTGAATTCCGCCCGGAGAACCCCATCACCCGACAGGAGATCTGCGTGATGCTGGCCAACGTGTTGGCCTACGTGGAACAGACGGTCGGCAAAGCGGATCTGGACCGCAGCGAGACCCTTAGCAACGCGTTCCCCGACACTGCCGACGTGGCCGATTGGGCTGCCAAGGCAGTAGCGCTCATGTGCAACAACGGCGTGATGAGCGGTCGGGCGCAGAACAACGACACCCTGCTCACTCCCCTGGCTTACACCAGCCTGCAGGAGAGCATCACGCTGGCGGTCAAGTTGTTTGACCTTTTGAACTGACCCCCGCACCAAAAACGGCTGTCCGATCACTCGGACAGCCGTTTTATTTTACGTTAACCCGGAGGCCAGGTCATATCCCGACCACCCAGCACGTGGAAGTGCAGGTGGTGGACGCTCTGACCGGCCTGGGTGCCGATGTTGGACACCACGCGGTAGCTCTCCACGCCCAGCTGCTTGGTCACCTTGGAGATGACGGCAAAGATGTGGGCCACCACAGCGTTGTTGTCCTGGTCGATCTCGGCCACGGAGGCAATGTGCATCTTGGGAATGACCAGGAAATGGGTGGGCGCCTGGGGGTCGATGTCGTAGAAAGCAAGGCACACCTCGTCCTCGTACACCTTATTGGAGGGGATGTCCCCTTTCACGATTTTACAAAACAGACAGTCGGACATATTTATTCCTCCTTACAGGCCTAAAACCTGGGCCACAATGTTGTCCACCGCGGCCAGGGCGTCGTCCAGCTTCATCACGTCGGAGCCGCCGCCCATGGCGCCGTCGGGCTTGCCGCCGCCCTTACCGCCGCAGATGGGGGTAATGGTGCGGATAATGTCGCCGGCCTTGACACCGGCAGCCACAGCCTCCTTGCCGCAGACGGCCTGGAAGGTGATCTTGTCGCCGTTGACCGCGGCCAGCACGGCCACGATGTTGGCCATCTTGTCCCGGAGCATATCGCCCATTTGGCGCAGACGATTGGCATCGGCATCGGCCACAGTGGCGGTCAGCACCTTCAGCGCGCCCACGTCGTGGGTGCCGAATAGCAGCCGCTCGGTCTCGCCGGCGGCCTCACGGGCCTTGTACTTCTCCACAAGCTGCTGCAGCTTCTTGACCTCACCCATGACGGACTCGGCCTTCTCACGCAGCTCGGCAGGCTTTGCCTTCAGGGCGGCGGCGGCCTGGAACAGCAGGTCCTGGGTGTGGTTCATGGTTTCCAAAGAGACCTTGCCGCAGGTGGCCTCGATACGGCGCACACCGGAGGCCACGGAGAACTCGCTGGAGATGTGGAACACGCCCACCTTGGCGGTGTTGTTCAGGTGAGTACCGCCGCAGAACTCCACGGAGTAGCCCTCGCCCATATCCACCACGCGAACGGTATCGCCGTACTTCTCGCCGAACAGAGCGATAGCGCCGCGCTGCTTGGCCTGCTCAATAGGCAGTTCCTCGGTGACGATGTCGTAACCGGCCAGCACCGCCTCGTTGACCATGGCGCTGACCTGAGTCAGCTCCTCAGCGGTCATGGCGGAGAAGTGGGTAAAGTCAAAGCGCAGGCGGTCCGGCTCCACCAGGGAGCCGGCCTGATGGACGTGGTCGCCCAGCACGGTACGCAGCGCCTTGTCCAGCAGATGGGTGGCGGAGTGGGCGCGCATGATGGCCGCCCGGCGGTCCAGGTCGATGGCGGCGGTGACGGTGTCGCCCAGCTTTAGGGCGCCCTCGGTCAGCTTACCGGTGTGCATATACTTGCCGCCCTTGTTCTTCTGCACGTCGGTGACCTCAAAGCGCATACCGGCGGCGGTGATGACGCCGTGGTCGGCGGTCTGACCGCCCATTTCGGCGTAGAAGGGGGTCTTGTCCAGCACCACGATGGCCTCCACGCCGGGCATCAGCTCCTCGGCCTGCTCGTTCTCCACCACGATGGCAACCACCTTGGCGCCGTCGATAATGGTGCTGTCGTAGCCCACAAACTCGGTCTCCGGCACGTCCTTGCCAAACTCCACGCCGGCCCAGCCCAGGTCGCCCAGGGCCTCACGAGCCTTGCGGGCGCGGGTGCGCTGCTCGTCCATCTGCTTGCGGAACTCGGCCTCGTCCAGGGTCATGCCCTGCTCGGCCACCATCTCAATGGTCAGGTCCACGGGGAAGCCGTAGGTGTCGTACAGCTTGAAGGCGTCGGCGCCGGAGAAGGTATTCTCCCCCTTCTGCTTATGCTCGGCAAGCATATCGTTGAAGATGCGCAGACCGCCGTCGATGGTCTTGGCGAAATTCTCCTCCTCGGTACGGATGACCTTGGTGATGTAGTCCTGACGCTCCCGCAGTTCGGGGTAGTGGCCTTCGTTCTCATGGATCACGGTGTCGCACACCTTGTAGAGGAAGGGTTCGTTGACGCCCAGCAGCTTTCCGTGGCGGGCGGCCCGGCGCAGCAGACGGCGCAGCACGTAGCCGCGACCCTCGTTGGAGGGCAGCACGCCGTCGCAAATCATAAAGGAACCGGAACGGATGTGGTCGGTAATGACGCGCAGAGACACGTCCTTGGCGGCGGTCTCGCCGTAGTGGGCGCCGGTGATCTCAGACACCTTGTTGGTGATGTTCATTACGGTGTCCACGTCGAACAGGGAGTACACGTCCTGGCACACGCAGGCCAAACGCTCCAGGCCCATGCCGGTGTCGATGTTCTTCTGCTTGAGTTCCTCGTAGTGGCCCTCGCCGTCGCTGTTGAACTGGGAGAAGACGTTGTTCCAAACCTCGATATACCGGTCGCACTCACAGCCCACGGTACAGTCGGGGCTGCCGCAGCCGTACTTCTCGCCGCGGTCGTAGTAGATCTCGGAGCAGGGGCCGCAGGGGCCGGAGCCATGCTCCCAGAAGTTGTCCGCCTTGCCGAAACGGAAAATCCGGTCCTCGGGCAGACCGATCTCCTTGTGCCAAATCTCAAAGGCCTCGTCATCGGCGGGGGTGGTCTCGTTGCCCTCAAACACGGAGGGGTACAGACGATCGGGGTCCAGACCAACCCACTCAGGGCTGGTCAGGAACTCCCAGGACCAGTGAATGGCCTCCCGCTTGAAGTAGTCACCGAAGGAGAAATTGCCCAGCATCTCGAAATAGGTGCCGTGGCGGGCCGTCTTGCCGATATTCTCGATGTCGCCGGTGCGGATACACTTCTGACAGGTACAGACACGGCGGCGGGGCGGCTCCTGCTCGCCGGTGAAGTAGGGCTTCATGGGGGCCATACCGCTGTTGATCAGCAGCAGGGACGCATCGTTTTGGGGAATCAGGGAAAAGCTGGGCAGGCGCAGATGACCCTTGCTCTCAAAGAACTTCAGGAACATCTCGCGCAGTTCGTTCAAACCGTATTTCTTCATCTTCTTTTTCCTCCTGTCGGTCAGCTGTGGGCAATGCTGATGCCGGTCAAATTCATTTCAAGGTCGTAGGCGATGCCGATTGCGACCTCTTTTTTGGTATACTCACACTTAAACACCGCAATTCCAATGGGTTCGGGGTCGGTCTCTCCCATGGTGGTGCTGTCGTCGATTTTCACGAAGGTCCCGACCTCCTCCGGGTCTGTATGGTACTGCAGCAATTCCTCGATATGCTCGGGTTTGATTTCTCTGTTCGGCTGTCCATCGGGAGTACGGATATCCTCCCGCAGCATACCTACCACAGTCTCATACTCGCCGGCCAGCAGCAGATTGACCACCTCTTCCCCGGCGGTCAGCAGTGCCTCCTTGTCCATACCCTTCGGAATGGGCTTCGTCCCAGTCAGGCTGCAGCCGGACAGCACGCCGAGCAGCAGTACGCCGGCGAAAACCACGCCAAGCGCTCGTTTGCGTTTCATTTATGATTCCTCCTTCGGTGATTTACAAATCAAAAACGCCCCTGACCTTGCGGTCAGGGGCGACGTTTACACGCGCGGTACCACCCTGCTTGGCGGACAAGTCCGCCATCTCGTGTCATCCGGTAACGGGGATATGCCGTCCCGCTCGTCGCGGGCCGTTCGGGAGTGGCTGGCATAAGTCGGTCGCCGAGGGCTTTCACCGTCCCCTCTCGCTCTGTGCGCCGAACAAATGCTTGGCTCCGTCAAAACGTTTCCTCAAGTATTTTACCACAAATCAAGTCCTTGTCAACAGTTTTTAGCCAACCGGCGGCACCCACCCGGTCACCTCAATGGTCAGCGCATACAGCAGCGGTATGGTCACCGTGGCCAGCGGCATGGACACCAACAGCAGACCCGCCACTTTTTTGTTGTCCACGCCATGCTCAGTGGCGAAAATAACGGGATTCATGCCGCAGGGCCCGGCATAGACCAGCACCGCGAGAACGGTAACGATCGTGGGGGCCTTTATCAGCCAGCACAGACCCAAAAGCGCCAGGGGGATCAGCAGCAACCGCACGACCGCGAACAGATAGATCTTCACGTCCTTCAGCGTTTCACGCAGATCAAAGCCGGCAATGGTATAACCCGTCAACAACACCGCCGCAAGCACGTAGCAATTGCCCATGCTGTCCGCCAGGTTCTGAATGGGTGCGGGGATCCACTGCTCCCCCCCAAAAAGGCCCAGCACCATACCCAGGGCAAGGCCGCCCAGCACTGGGTTCACCAGCCGCCGCAGACTTGCTTTGAAGCCACCCTTTCCGCCGGGGATCAGTTGCATAATACCCCAGGAGTATGTTATGACGCTCAGCATCAGATTAAACAGATTCATTTGGAACAGCATGGCCGAGCCGCCCAGCGCAATGGCCAGGGGCAGGCCCGCCGCACCGCTGTTGGGCACCGCGGTCGAATAGCGGTACTGGTGCTTAAGTACCTGATTTTTGCGTTCAAACAGCACTGCCACGGGATAGGACAGCAAGAAACACAGCACCGCGATGCCGCCGCCGTACAGGACCAGCGGCGCATTCTCCGTCAAGTTCGCCGGGGTGCAGTTGCGGAGCATGGCCATAAACACAAGACTCGGCATAAACAGCTTGGCCGTCAGGCCGGACAGCACCTTGGGCGTCTGCTCGGGCAGCATATTCCACTTGCGAAGCATGAAGCCAATCAGCAGCATACCCAAAATTTCGATCATTTTACCAAAGGTGATCAAAAATGCTTGCATACAACACACTTTCTTTCTGTTTCATCGTGGCGTAAAAAAGCCGTCGCAAACAGCCCCGTCCGCGACGACTTTGGAGCAGGATACGGGAATCGAACCCGCCTCTTCGGCTTGGGAAGCCGACATACTACCGATGTACTAATCCTGCACAATGATTGGTACATGGGTAATCATAGCACACCCTCTCCCCTTTTGCAAGCAGAATTTACCGACTTTTCCCAACAGAAAACCCGGTTCCGCGCACGCGGAACCGGGTCGAAAGAGATTTAACCCCAAAGTGCGGTAAGGGTGGGGACCACTTGCTTTTTGCGGGAAAGAATTTTGGGCAGGAACGCGCTGTTTCCGTCACTGTTGCGCAGGTTAAATGCCTGACAGATGTTGTTCTCATCGCCCAAAAACAGCATGTGCGTACCGTCCAGCAACACATCAGTGATCATCAACAGCACGGTATCCAGGCGCTTTTTCTGCCGGATCTGCTCCATGGCGGCCAGGAATTCATCCTTACGCTTGAGTACCCGCTCAGAGTCCATGCAGGTGATCTGGCTAATGGCCAAATTATGACCCGCGATGTGGAATTCCTTGTAATCGGTCTCCAGCATCGCCTGAACCGTCTTGTCGTCGCCGCTGGCAGCCGAGAAAATGGCCTGACCCAGCTCCTCCAAAGACACATTGGCGATGCGGGCCATGCGGTTGGCCACGTCAATATCCCGCTGGGTACAGGTGGGAGATTTAAACATGACCGTGTCGGACACAATGGCAGCCGCCATCAGGCCGGCCATGGTCTCCGTAGGCATCAGGCCCTTTTCCTGATACATACCGGCCACAATGGTGGCGGTACTGCCCACCGGCTCGTTGCGGACGTAGATGGGGTTGGTGGTTTCAATGTCGGCAAGACGGTGGTGATCCACAATTTCCAAAATCTCGGCCTGGTCCAAACCGGCCACCGATTGAGCCTGCTCATTGTGGTCCACCAAAATCACCCGCTTGCGGCGGGGCCGCAGCAGATGGAAGCGGGAAAGGGTACCCACGACCCGCTCATGCTCATCTAGAATGGGATAGGCGCGGAAGCGGCTTTGCAGCACGGTATTCCGCACGTCGTCTATGTAATCCTCCAAATGGAAGCTCACAATATCATCTTTCTGACAAATGCTGCCCACGGGCATGGCATTGCAGATCAAATGCACCACGCGGTAGGCATCCAAAGGTGTGGAAATCAAGCAGGTATCGCAGGGCAGCTCCAACAGCTCCGGCTGCACCTCCGCCTGACAGACGATCACGCAGTTTACATTCAGCTCAATGGCGCGGCGTATCATGTCAGGCTGGTCACCGCAGACTACGATGCTGTCCTGAGCCGAAAAAATCAAATTCTCACGTCCGGTAGGCAATGCGATGGTCACCTCACCGGAAATGTTGTCTTTCGTTTCACCGCTCTTGTTAAGAATACGACCTTCCAGCACGCTGAGCAGATTATACACCGGCACGCCGGAAATGTAGGAGTCACGGATAGCCGCCACATCGTTGGTGGTCATGTCGCCGGAGGATACCATGCCGTACAACGTGCCGTCGTCATTGGCAATGGGCAGCACCTTGATGTGGTCATCGCTCATCATCTGCCAGGCACGGCTGATGGTAGCCGCCGGAGAGAGAATGGGCGGCGTGTCGTAGTCCAGGTCCTGTACCTGCGTGCGCAGGTTGTGCAGCATGATAGGCGGTTTGACCTTAAATCGATCCAGCACCGCCTGGGTCTCGTCGCTGATGTGGCCAAGACGAGCCGCCTGATAGCAGCGGTCGCCCAAGGCGTTTTTCAGCGCGGCATAGGCCATTGCTGACACAATGGAGTCGGTATCCGGGTTGCGGTGTCCGGTAATGTAAATGGTATCCATGCTAGACCTCCTAACAGACACGGGATTTCTTGGTCCTATTTTAACCGCAAACACGCACAATTGCAACAATTAAATCCAACAAGCAAACGCCGCAGGCTCACCTGCGGCGTTTGCGTCGATTATTTTTCTGCTGCAACCATGTCGTTTATCTCGTTCGGGTCGCGGTATGTCGGCACCAGGGATTTCATCAGTTCAATGATGCTCTCCTTGGAATTCTCCTCCGTAACCGCGCGATCCAAGACCAGCAAATGCTCCATCAACTCTTCGGGACTGATGGGAAGCTGCTCCTCCACAAAGATTTTACTGTTGGCGGTCTTCCTGAGGTTGTCATTGTCGATCAACAATTCCTCGTACAGCTTTTCACCGGGGCGAAGGCCAATTTCCTCGATTTGGATGTCCACGTAGGGCACCAACCCGGACAGCCGGATCAGGTTTTCTGCCAAATCGAGAATTTTAACCGGCTCACCCATATCCAGCACAAAAACCTGGTTGTGTTCCGCCATGGCACCCGCCTCCAGCACCAGCTGGGCCGCCTCGGGAATGGTCATGAAGTATCGGATGATCCGCTTATCGGTCAGGGTAATCGGCCCACCGTTCTCAATCTGCTTCTTAAACAGCGGTACCACGGAACCGTTGCTGCCCAGCACGTTGCCGAACCGTACGGCGCAGAACTCGGTTCCGATTTTTTGTCTGCTTTGCAAAATCATTTCGCAGAAACGCTTGGTAGCGCCCATGAAATTGGTGGGGTTGACCGCCTTATCGGTGGAGATCATAACGAACTTTTTGACACCGAATTTTTCGGCCGCGCGGACCACGTGATAGGTACCAAACACGTTGTTCTTGATCGCCTCGGAAGGACACGCCTCCATCAAGGGGACGTGCTTGTGGGCCGCGGCGTGGAAAATAACGTCGGGACGGTAATGGCTGACCACCTCGTAGGTGCGCTGCTTGTCACGAATGGAAGCGATCTCAACGCTGAGATCCAACCGTTCGCCGTAAGTGCGTATCAACTCCTGCTGGATCTCATAGGCGTTATTCTCATAGCTTTCAATAATGACCAGCTTGGCCGGATTGAACTTGGCAATCTGTCGACACAACTCACTGCCGATGGAACCGCCGCCGCCGGTAACCATAACCACGCGGTCTTTCAGAAAGCTGGCCACCAGCTCCATGTTCAGGCAGATCGGCTCGCGCCCCAACAGGTCTTCCAACTGGATCTCTTTAATGTCCGCAACCTGTACAGCGCCGGTAACAATATCATAGATACCGGGAACGGTTCGTATTTCGCAGCGAGTGTTTTTGCAAATATCCAAAATTTCCCGCCTGTCTTTGCCGGTGCAGGTGGGAATGGCAAAAATGATCTGCGTAATGCGGAATCGCTCAACCGCTTCGCCAATCTGCTCCCGTCCGCCGTAGATCAAAACGCCGTCCAAATACTTGCCCCATTTTTCCGCGTTGTCATCGATAATGCAGCAAATGTGTCCCGGGATGCGACCGCTGGTGGCCTTCTCATTCAGGATGGCACGGCCACCCTCACCGGCGCCGATCAGCAAAATCCGTTCCTCGTCGTTTTCCCCTTTGGTGCGGGAAACCATGGTCCACACGCGCAGCAGGCTGCGCATCGCGACCTGGCCGGCAAGCACCAAAATCGGCTGGAAGAAATAAAAGCTGAACGGAAGACGCCTTGTAAAGCCAAAGGCAAAGAATGCGATTATGTAGCACACCACGCTTGCGGCATAGGCAATAACGGAAGACAATGCCATGCTGGCCATATCAAACGCCGTGATGGCGCGCCAGACATAGTGGTACATCCTCCGTATCCAAAACACAACCAGCGTTACAGGAATTTGGATGGCAAGAAACAGCAGTAAGTCCGAAAAATATTCGGAACAGTCCGATATGCTGAAATCAAATCTCAGCAAAAGGGCCAGGCCGCCCATACAGAATAGTCCAAGACAATCCAGCAGCATGACAAACATCTGCTTTAACCGTCCGACAGCAAACATTCTGCCCTTCATAGCATCCCCTCCTTTTGCACATTTTTTTGCGTTTTCGGGTCCAATCAGCTCATAACAACACTATAACATCACATTTTACGCGTGTCAAGCAAAAAGCCTTAACAGTTGCAAACGCGCTCGGTTTTCACTTCATCAGCGACACCGACGATCATAGACCTGATGGTCACGAACCTCCAAATGCTGATCTGCCGTGTCCAGCGCAGCCAGGCGGTGGGTAACTGCAATACAGGTGCAACCGGGCAGCTCAGCCAAACGCGCAAGCACGGTCCGCTCGGTCTGCCCATCCATGGCCGAGGTTGCCTCGTCCAAAAGCAGCACCGGGGCACCGCTGATAATCGCCCGTGCAATGGCAAGCCGCTGGGCCTGCCCCTCGGAAAGGCCCTCCCCATTCTCGCCCAGCGCGGTGTCCAGCCCCTGGGGCAGCTGATTCAAAAAGGCATCCATTGCACTGATGTAAATTGCCCGTTCCAAATCCTCGTCACTTGCATCGGGATTGGCCAACAGGATATTTTCACGCACCGTTCCGCTGAACAGAAGGTTTCCCTGTGGCACGTAGGCAAACAGGCCGCGTTTGAATTGACTCAAAGGAATCTGTTCTCCGTTTTCCTCAATGAACAGGCGGCCGGAGGATGGCCGATATACCTCCAGCAGGAGTTTCAGAATGGTGCTTTTTCCGATGCCGGAGGCACCTGTGATAACGGTAAACTTCCCAAGCGGAATGTTGAATGACGCACCGTCCAGTACCAGCTCGTCCTCGTCATAGGCAAAGCTCAGGTTTTCGCCGACGATCATACCGGTCAGCCCGGCAAACTCTTTCTTTCGGTCGGCCGCTGCATTCGCATCCTCAAGCTGCTCCAGTTCCATCAGGCGTTCCGCGGCCGCACACATAGCCGTATACTTCGGCAGCACGCCCGACAGCCCGACCATGGGGGTCTGCAGTTGAGAAATGAGCTGCAAAACAGCCGTAAGGGTGCCGAAGGTCATGCTTCCGTTCATCAGACCCAAGCCACACCAAAACATCGCTGCAAATTTAGAAAAGTGGAACACTGTGCTGATCGCTGTGTGGGCAGGCACGGACAACCTTCTGCGCCGATTGTGTGCCTGAGAGCGCTCCTCCAGCAGGCGGACAGCCCGCTTTTCAACCTCTTTGCCCAGGTTCATGGACTGAACGACCAGCAGTCGCTCCAGCGTTTCCTGCAAAATGGAAAGCACCTTTCCCTCCGCCTTGCTGATTGCAAGGTGTCGTTCCTTCAGCAGCCGACGCAGAAATCCTGTCCCCGCCAGCACGATCACGCCAATGATGGAAATAAGCAGCACCAGCTTGGGTGCAATGGTTACCATGACCCAACCGGCCGCGCCCAAACGCACGATCATGGATACCAAATTGGGAAGAATACCTACGACGCCGGTGTTGAGCTGACGCACATCGTTGTTCAGGCGATTGATCAACTCTCCGCTGTGGAAGCGGGCCGTTTTTTCATAGTCCGCCCGCAGCAAACTGCCAAAAATCTGCTGCTTACGATCCCGGTCCAGATCCACGTTCAGGCGGTCCGAAAAATAGCGAGCCGCCGCACCGGAAAGCAGAATGATACTGATAATCGCAAATTGCTTGATGCACGCCAAAAAAAACGCCGCTTTCTCCCCGGTACCTGCCGCCGCGATCGCGGTGTCGATGACGGTGCGGCTGCTTAGCGCGAACCAAACTGCACCCAAAGCCTTTGCCACATCGGCAATAATCATGCCCAACAACATGGGCAGCCGCTTCACCGATCGTTTTGCGATCCAAAGCAGCACGGTTCTATCTTTCATATATCCTCCTGATACGCCAGCGTACAGAACGCCACACACGGCGAAGCGGACGGCTCCAGTGCCACACACGACAATAAATCCGATAGGACAACGCCGTCACCGGGATTTCTTTTTCTCCACGTCTGAACGCGGTGACCAAAGCCAGCATCTGATCATGGCGCAAGCCGCGCTCCACACCCAGCTGGTTGTCCCCGATGCAGGTATAGGTCTGCCCCACCTTCACGATGCGATGAAGCACAAACTGGCCACCCTTTCTTCGGTACAGCGGCAAGTCATACTTACGCAGCTTCTCCGGCACCGGTGACAGGGTCACGCTGTCAATCCCCGGACGAACCATGGGCAGCATACTGGTTCCCTGAGGGATAATGCGTATGCTCTCCCCCTGTGCGAAAGCCGCTTCCATCTGCGGAAGCAACTCTTTCAGATGCACGGCTGAGTTACACAAGCAGATCGCGCTCCTTCAGCATATCCACGAAGCTGGCCGCCGCCTGAGCCGCAGTAGCCTCGTCCACCTCGAACTCCGCCAGCAGGGTCTGGGTCAGATCCTCCATGGTGGCAGGCTCCTCCAGTCGCTTCCACATGGCGGCGGCGGTGGCGTTCAGGTTGATAACACCGTTCAAATCGACATCGGCGCCGGCGTTAACCACCACGTACTCACCGGCCACCTGCCGCATAACAAAACCTTTTTTCAGTTCCATTTTGTTCAATCCTTTCCCTTTACAGACATTGCCTCGTAAGCGACGTGGGCCGCCTCCGGGTCCATATTGCACTCCAAATGCCACACGGGCACTTTGGCAAGCAGCTTGTCCAGCAGCGCGAGCATCATTTCGTTTCCCTTCTCGCCGAACGGACGCCCCGTCTGCGCCAGCAGGGTAAATACGGCCTCTCGGTGCGCGCATGGACGTATACGGTTTTCTGTGCCGCGGTGCAGCACGCAGACGCCGCCAAGGGGTACTCTCACGTTGCGGCTGCTGTCATCCTTTCCGCTCCAAGGCGTGCCGTAGGCGTAAAACTCACCGTCCTCCAGCAGACGAACAGCGGGCTTATCATCGTTTAGAATGAATGCGCCCTTATCCGCAAACTCCCGGCACCACAGCTTGGTATGGGTGGATTTTCCCGTCCCACTGGGCGCGGAGAACAAGTAGGCGTAGCCGTCCACAACCACAGCGGAGGAGTGTATAAACATACCATCATACTTCAACAACTGCCGATAAAACCTGCTTCCGGTTATTAAATATTCGCAGTCGTCCTCGCTCAAATGCGGTTGTTCCTGCCTCAATGTATTTCCTTTACTACTCACTACAAGATCTGCCGATCCCAGTTCCTCACAGCGATAGGGCTGCGCCTGTTTCTCTGTCCTGCCAAAGGTATCCATATCCACCAGCAGGTCGGCAATTTTATAACGTTGCACCATACGCTTCACCTCAAAAGAACAAAAATAGCACTCAAATCAAAACTTCGGTCTCGGACACAGGTCCGCACATTCGGGCCTTTGTCACAAACCGAAGTCGGCAAACCAACATATTAGGGTGGTATCCCCCAGCGGCATACGCCGCTGGGGGATGGACTGATGATTACCAGTCAATGGCGGTCTGGTTTTCGCAGTTCAGATCATCGTCACAGGTATCCACAAGGCTAGCCATAACGACATCAACGATCTCGAACTCCTCGACGCTCATCTTGGGCATCTCAAACTTCTGCATTTCAACTCACCTCCATATGTAAAATAGGGATCGCATATTATAATTGTTTCCAATTATAACCAAAGCAAGTTAGTGCTTTATGATCTTCTCCATGAAGTTCATAAACAGCTGTGCGCCCTCGGCGCGGGTGGCGGTGTGGGTAGCGCCCAGAATATTGCCGCCCTTGCCACTCATCAGGCCGGTGCCGACCGCCCACTGCATGGCGGCGGTGGCCCACCAGGAGACCTCGTCACCGTCGGCGAAGGTAGACAGGTCAGCGGACACGTTCACGTCGTAGCCCAAAGCCTTGGCATAGTTGTAGAGGATCTGGGCAAACTCCTCGCGGCTGAGGATCTTGTTGGGCTTGTAGGAGCCGTCGCCGTAGCCGGCAACCACGTCTTCGCGGGCAGCCCAGTTAACGGCAGCGGTGTACCACTGACCGGCAGGAATGTCGGTAAAGCCGTGGACGTAGGTATGCTTCTCGGCACCCTCCAGGTTGTAGATGACCTGAGCCAGCATACCGCGGGTCATAGGCACCTCGGGGCTGAAGGTAGTGCCGTCGCCGGTACCGGCGAACAGGCCGCGGGCGGCAACATAGTCAACGGCATTGTTGGCCCAGTGGCCGTCCATGTCCACAAACTCCTTGGACTTGTCAACCACCTTCACAGTGGCATCCTTATCCAGGGTAACGACCACACCACCATCGGTCATGGTCGTACCCTTGACCACTTCCTCGGTGCCGTCGGAATGCACGATGACGACCACGTTGCCGGTGCTGTCCTCTTTCACGGGGATCACAACTTTGGTCTCGCCGTCGGGAACATCAATGTTCAGCTCGTCCTTGTCCTTGATGGGCAGGGGCAGCGTGACAGGCTCGGTAGCGCCGGCAGGAACGACCACTTCGGTGGCGCTGGAGTTGCCGTTCTTATCGGTCACAGTGGTGGCGGTAACGCCATTGGTGCCCGTGGTGATCTCGGTCACAGTGCCGGTTTTCTTATCAGTAATGATGGTGGTAACGGAGCCATCCTCGTTCTTAACGGTCTCAGTGGTGGTGTTGGACACACTGCCACCGCCGCCACCGGTTGGCTTGGTGCGGGTAACGCTGAACACGTACCTGCTATTGGCAGAAGTCATGGTATACTCTTTTTTGAGGGTCAGCTTGCTGATGGGAGTGGTCGAGTCCTCCAAGTACTCCTTCAGGTCGCCGTTGCTGCTGCCGCTAAACAGGCCATCGTCTACATCGGAGGAAATCCAGCTGCTCCAGGTCCCGCCCAAATACGCGGCCTTGGCGTCGTCAAACCAATCGTCCAGCTCGACGGTCCAGATGGAGTACAGACCGCACTTCTCCGGTGTACAAACTGGATCGCTGCTGCTCTTGCCCTGTGCGATGTGATTTCTGTGGGCGGTCTTGTATGCGTTGGAAAGGCCATCGCCCATGGTTTCAGCACCGATAATGTCAAAAATAGACTCGATCAGTTTTGCCGTATCACCCAATCCGGTGTCGTTCTTCATGGTGACGATCTTGTTAAGGACCCGGTCCGTCACCTTAACGGTAAGGGTATTTTCACTCGCCGCCGAAGCGTAGGGCACCATGGTCAGCACCATGCACGCCATCAGGGCAATTGCAGCGATTCGTTTCATCATTTTTTTCATAATCAAATCCCTCTCTTCTTTAATTCGGCTAAATACCAGGATTTTTTCAAACTTTTTTCTTCGAGATACGTGTCATACACCGCTTGCGCGATGGACAGGTCGCCGCCATTCGCCGCCAGCAGCGTTTCCATTCGACCGATAATCTCTCTCATGCGGGCATCGCATTCCAATTCAAGGCTGTGCGCCGTCGAATAGTACTTACTTGCAAGGCCGGCGATCTTGGTGGTGGTCCTCTCCTCTTTCGGAAGGGCCAAGTACTCCGCCTTGGCCTGCTCCATCAGGTTGTCCAGTTTGATCAGGAACTCTTCCCGCAGAACGTAGACTTCCGCAATGATAGCGGCCAGCTGCTTTTGATAGTCACTCACCTGTGGCTGCTCCGGCTCCGGGCCGGGTTCAGGCGGAGGTTGCGGCGAGGTCTCCCCCTCCTGCTCGGGCGGCTGTGGCGCGTCCGCGGCAGGCGGTTCCGGCTTTTGCGCCGGTTCGATCATGCTTTGGACCAGTTCCTCACTGGTGATGGTTCCGTCTTTCAGCGCCTGTCTGTCCGCTTCGGTCAGTTCCCGAATGGTAATGTCGGGGACAAGCTGGGCAGCGTCTTTGATGGTTTGGTCATTCTCCTCCATTTTTTGCTGTAACTCCTCGGAAGAATACCGCAGACCCGAAACCATTGCGCCAAGGTCGTCGCGGAAGCAAAACACAACGACACCTATGCCAACAACAAGGGCGGCCACAATGCCGAGAATAATCTTTTTTCGTAACGACACCGGAGCAACCATCCCCCTTCTGCAAAACGCATCATTCGCTAAATAGATGTATCAAATCAGGATGTATGCTCTTTGCAATACGAAACCATTCTACCATCCTAATTTTTTATTGTAATTCAATTCAACCATAAAAGCAATAGTTTTTTTCTGTTTTCTCTCCGTTTTTAATAATTTTTTATCGCAAATTGTGACAACATCTTCCATCCGACCTTTTCCATTCTCCCCCAACGGTTTCACGCACACAGGCCATCTCCGGTACGTCCTCTCTCCTGCCGGTTGACAAAAAAACGACCCCCGGCTTTCACCGAAGGTCGTTTGGCAGCGGGAGAAGGATTCGAACCCTCACAAACAGAGTCAGAGTCTGTCGTGCTACCCTTACACAATCCCGCTAAACTGCACCCGCTCTCGCAAGCGCAGGGTTTATTATAACAGATGCGCGCGGAAAGTCAATAGGTTTTTGAAAAAAAATCAACTTCCGCCGCGCTCCACAAAGAACACGGCGGAAGTTGCTGTTTTTCTTTACTTTGTGCCGAAAATACGGTCGCCGGCATCACCCAGGCCGGGTACGATGTAGGCGTGGTCGTTGAGCTTTTCGTCCACGGCCGCCACATAGATGTCCACGTCGGGGTGATCCTTACGGATGCAGTCAATGCCCTCGGGCGCGGCCAAAATGTTCATCAGCTTGATATGCTTGCAGCCATAGCCCTTCAGGAACGTAATAGCGGCAGAGGCGGAGCCACCGGTGGCCAGCATGGGGTCCAGCACGATGACGTCACGCTCGGCAATGTCGCTGGGCATCTTGCAGTAATACTCCACAGGGGCGTGGGTCTCGGGGTCGCGGTACAGGCCGATGTGGCCCACCTTGGCGGAGGGGATCAAGTTCAGAATGCCATCCACCATACCCAGGCCGGCGCGCAGGATGGGGACGATGGCCAGCTTCTTACCGGCCAACTGCTTGAACGTGCCGGTGGTGATGGGAGTCTTGATTTCTACGTCCTCCAGCGGCAGATCGCGGGTGGCCTCATAGCACTCCAGGGCGGCAATTTCGGATACGATTTCGCGGAATTCCTTTACGCCGGTGCGCTCGTCACGCAAAATGCTGAGCTTGTGCTGAAGCAGAGGATGATCCAGAATATGAACCTTGTTATCCATTTCAAATTACCCCTTTGTATTTATTCTTTTGTGTCCGCTTGCCTGGCAAGCCGTTCCCGCTCCGCCTGTGACAGTCGGTGATACACGGGGGCCAACTGCTCCGCGCTCACCAAGCCGCCCTGCCGGGCCAGGTCCAGCGCCGCACGGGCAACGCCCCAGGCCGACTGCCAGCGCAGATGCTCCGGTGCCATAACCAGGTCGGACACGTGTTCCCGCCACTCATTATAGCACAGTTGTGCGCCATCGCCAACCAATATTTTTTTGCCGGGTAGATTTTTCAACTCCGCCTCCACCTGGTCAAGGGCCACCGCCCGGTCGGGACACAGTCGCTCCGGGGCGCCGCCGCAGGTGCGGAACAGGGCATTATAAACCTGGCTGCGGCGGGCGTCCATGACGGCCACCACGATCGCATCGGTGTGGGCAAGCTGCCAGGCCATGGACTCCAGCGTGGAACAGGGTGCGCAGGGTTTTTGCCACGCCCAGCCCAGGCCCTTGGCCGTAGCAACGCCGATACGCAGGCCGGTAAAGGAGCCGGGACCGGCGGCAACCGCCACCACGTCCACCTCCTCCGGCCTCTGCCCACAGGCAGCCAGTAAATCTTCCGCCATGGGCATCAGCGTGCGGCTATGAGTCAGCCCGCTGTTTTGAAAGGTCTGAGCAATCAGCCGTTCATCCTCACACAGGGCCACCGAACAGGCGGTGGCGGAGGACTCCAGCGCAAGTATTTTCATCTTCTCCCCTCCCGGATCAGCAGAATATTACAGTTCAACGCCGGAGATGGTGATGTGGCGGCCGCTGTCCCCCTCACCCCGGCGAATATCCACCCGGACGCAGTCGTCGTCCAGCGCGTCGTCTACGATTTCACTCCACTCCACTGCGCAGACACCGCCACGGGCAAGATAATCCTCCCACCCGATGTCAAACAGCTCCTCCGAGCAGGACAGACGGTACATATCGAAGTGAAACAGCGGCAATCTGCCATCCTCATATTCGTTTACGATCGTAAAGGTAGGACTGGTCACCTGTCCCGGTATTCCAAGCCCCCGGGCAAGTCCACGGGTGAAGGCGGTCTTCCCCGCACCAAGGTCACCGGTAAACGCAACGACCGCACCGGCCCACAGCACGGCGCCAAGCCGCTGCCCCAACTGTTCCGTCTGCTCGGGACTGTTTGTGACGAATTCCATTTGCTCACCACCAGCGTTTTGTTTTTTACATCATATCACAAAACCTGTTTACCTTTCCACAGGAAAGTGGTAAAATAGGAAAAATCTTTTATGGAGGTGAGGGCGTGTCGCGTTTGGGTAACATCCTGCGGGAATTCTTCCGCAAGGGTGACGTGTTCCTGCTTTGTCTTTGCACCGGCGCAAGCCTTTACGGCATTGCCCTGATCTTCAGTGCCACCCGCTGGTCGGGGGGCTACCGCTCCGTCATCGTGCAGTTTGTGGCTATGCTGGTTGGCATTTGCCTGTACATCGCCCTGACCTTCGTGGATTTTCAGATGCTGCTGGAAAAAGGCTGGAAAGGCTTTTTCGCCTTCAACGTCCTGTTTTTACTCCTTCTGCTCACCCCATTGGGAACGGACAACAACTCCGGCAACCTGAACTGGCTGGCCATTGACAAGATCATCCCCGGTTTCCCCCTGGACCTGCAGCCCAATGAAATTATTAAAATTCCCTTTATTCTGCTGCTGGCTCATCAAATCAACCGTATCCAGGAACGCGGGCGCCGCATCAGCAGCCTGCCAAACCTGCTGCAAATCACCGCCCACGCCATGTTTATGGTGGGTTTGATCGCCGTGATCTGCGGCGACATGGGTATGTGCATGGTCTACATCTTCCTGTTCGTCACCATGGCCTGGACCGCAGGCGTTAAGCTGTACTGGTTTTTGATCGGCGCCGTCACCGCCGTCGGCGGATTCGTTCTGGCGTGGAAAACGGTGCTGCAATCCAGTCGTTTTGAGTATATCCGTATGCGGTTTCTTGTGGTACTGGACCATAACCTCGACCCTCTCGACCGCGGTTTCCAGCAAAACCGGTCGCTGCTTGCCCTGGGTTCCGGCGGATTTTCCGGTCAGGGCTTCCTCAACGGCACCCAAACGCAGGCCCCCTACTCCAGCGCCCTGCCCGCCCGCCATACCGACTTTATTTTCTCCGCCTGCGGCGAGGAATTGGGTATGCTGGGCTGCCTGCTGATTTTAATCCTGCTGGCCGCCATCATCCTGCGCTGCTTCCACATTGGACGCACCTCCGCCTCCCCTTTCTGCGCATACACGGCCATCACTTTCGGGGGTATGCTGCTGATCCAAACCGTATTCAACGTGGGCATGTGCCTGTACGTCCTCCCCGTCATGGGGCTGACCCTCCCCTTCTTCAGCTATGGCGGCTCCTCCCTGATCACCCTCTATGCCGCCATGGGCGTTGTGTCCGGTCTGAAGGCCAACTCCCTGCCAAGCTGGCTGCGCAATCGAACTTAAACCTCGCGTGAGAGCGGACCGTACCGCTCTCACGCTCTTTTTTGGAATAATTCCGCGTTGAAAGCAAAACATAGGGACAAACCCAAAAGGAGGTCCTTATGTTGCAACGAACCACTTTCCGCAAAGTCTTCCCGATCACTCTTTGCGCGGCACTGTTATGTGCCATGATCGTCCCCGTCTGCGCCCTTTGGGGCAGAAAGGAGGCCGCCCCAGCCCCATCCACTCTGACCCGAAACGTGGTCTTTGGCGACACGCTTTCCTTCCGTGCCGAGGATTTTTCCCTATCCGGCGGTGACTCCTTGGCCCACCTGACCGTAACGGCTCTTCCCGACCCAAACAGCGGCATACTCACCGTGGGCGATCAGGCGGTGGCCACAGGTGCGGTCATACACGCCCAAGCCCTGCACGGCCTGCGCTTTCAGCCCATTCCCGCAACAACAGCCACCACCGCAAGTTTTACCGTAGTCCCCACATTTTCCTCCGGCGCGCAGGGCGACGGTGTGTCCGTAAACATCCACCTGCTTTCCGCTCCGAACCAATCCCCTATTGCCGAAAATCTCTCGCTGAAAACCTACAAAAATGTGTCCATCACCGGCCGTCTGCAGGCCTCTGACGCCGACAGTGACACAGTGACCTACCAGTTGACCTCCTCCCCCGCCCGGGGCAGTGTAACGCTTAAGGAGGACGGCTCGGGCAGCTTTGTCTACACGCCCTACGAAAACAAAACCGGCAAGGATTCCTTCACCTATGTGGCCGTGGACAGCACCGGAAACATCTCCAACACCGCCAAGGTAAGTCTGCGCATCGAGAAAGCAGCCACCTCCGTCACTTACGCAGATATGGCAGGACACCCGGCACACCACGCGGCCATTCGCCTGGCAGAAGAAAACCTGCTGGTGGGGGCGCAGGTGAACGGCCTGTATTTTTTCGCCCCGGACACCCCGGTCAGCCGCAGCCAGTTTTTGTCGCTGGCCATGTCCGTGGCCGGTCTTGACCCGCTCAAGCAGGTCAGCCTGACCGGTTTTGCAGACGACAGCGCTATCCCCACCTGGTCCAAGGGTTACGTGTCCTCCGCCCTGATGGCAGGCGTGGTCTCCGGCACCCACGACGAGCTTGGCCAGGCTGTTTTCTGCCCTCAGCGTCCCATCACTTACGCAGAGGCCGCCGCCATACTGGACAAGCTGCTGAACGTATCCGATGTCGCCGTAGAGTCCTGGTCTGCAGCGGGCATCCCGCAAGCCACACAGAGCCACTGGGCCGCCCAGTCCGCCAGCGACCTGGCCTGCGCCGGGATCTTGACCCTTTCGGACCGCGCGGAATATTTGGACTCTCCCTTGTCCCGGGCCGACGCGGCACAACTGCTTTCCAACAGTCTTGATTTGCTCGGCAGCAGAGAACACAAGTGGTTTTAAGCAAAAACGTCCCGGCTGCTTGTCGCAGCCGGGACGTTCATTATTATGCCTTTTTCTTCGGGAAAAACACAAAAAACACCAGTACTTCCGCCACCAGGCACAGCACGATCGCCCCAAAGAAATCCAAGATAGAGTGCTGCTTGATGAAGGCAGTGGACAGACAAATCAACAACGCCGTGATAGCCAAAACCCACTTCCACACCGGTTTCACCGCCTTGGAACGGGCGCTGATCGACGCGATCGCAATGGAGAACGCACAGTGCAAGGAGGGGAACACACCGGTATTGGTGTCAACGGAATACAATTTTCGGATCCCATCGATCAGGATATTATCCCGTTCGATCCCCCCCGGTCCGAACTCCGGCCGCAGAAGCTGGCAGTTGGGATGCAGGATATAGACCAAAGTCGCGCCCACCTGGGTGATGATAATGTAGGTCTGCAGCTTTTTGAAACCATCCACATCGCGCAGCGCGAAGAAACCCAGCGCACCCACAACCAAAAAGTACCAAACGACATAGGGAATCAGAAACCACTCGCAAAAGGGAATGATGTGATCCAACCCACATTCAACCACGTGGCACTGGTCCTCGGGGATCAGATTTTCCGTTAGGATGTGGGATGTGTAATAAATAGGCCAGGCGATCAGCAGTTTCAAGTGGGAAAAGCGCGATTTGCTCGTTCCCGCAAGGCTGGGCTGCCGATAATTAACTTCTTGGGTTCTCATGCTCTTTCCTCCGGTCTTGCTCGTTATACGCTGTCGTTCCCCGCCGGAAACTCCTCATAAATCTGTTTGACAAGCTCCAAATGCTTATCCATAAACATGGCGGTCCAGCCCGCCAAATGCATACCAATGACCACACTGATGTTCCTGACAGGGTCCACCATCAGGTAAGAACCCGCCGCGCCGTCCCAGCCGAACTCACCCACACTCAGCCCCCATTCGGTGGGGCGGGTACGGGTACGCACGCCCAGGCCGTAGCTGTAGTCCTTACCCTGTACGCAGGTAAATTCGCACTTCAGGTCGTTCACGCTGATCTCAACCTGATGCATCCGGTCAATACTCTCCCGGCTGATGATGCGGTTGCCATTGGCGCCCACACCACCGTTGGCAAGGGCCACGGCAAACATGGCGTAGTCCGCCGCTGTACTTATCATACCGGCACCGCCGCTGTCATACTCCGTGGTGGGAACAAGGTACGTATTGTTACATTCTTTGGGTTCAACAAAGCCCTTCTCCCCGGTAAACAGGGGCAGCATACGGTCCGGGTCATCCATTCGGAACCCACTGTCGCGCATACCAAGGGGAACAAAAACATTCTCTTTAACATATTCGGAAAACTTTGTTCCGGACACAACTTCGATCACCCGGGCCAGCACGTCATGGCACAGGCTGTACAAAAACCGCTCACCGGGTCGAAATTTCAGCGGGGATTTGGCGATGGCGTCCACCATCTGCTCGGTGTTGGCGTCAGGGCAGCGCTGCAGCAGTTCTAAAACCTCCGGCTTGCGCATCAGGTTATAGTCCAACCCCGCCGACATGGTCAGCAAGTGGCGCAGGGTGATATCGCCGCCCACCACCTGCTTTTGGCCGTTTTCGTCCACGAAGTAGCTCTCGGCAAAGGCGGGAACGTAGTCCACCAGCTTGTCCTCTAGGGAAATCACGCCTCGCTCCACCAACTGCATGGCGCACACGGCGGTCACAGGCTTGGTGCAGGAGAACATCAGCAGCTTGTCCCGCCCGTCGCAGTCGGCGGGCTTGATGGTCTTATGAAACACCTGCCGGGTCCCCTGAAAGGCCAGCACCTCAAGGTACGGCAAGTCCATTTGGTCCACAAGGGACTCCATCAGTTGTGCGGTTTTTTTGAAACGGTCAGTTTGCGTATCCCCATCAAAAAACGACACTTAGTCTCCCTCCAATCGACAAAGCTCCGACTTGCCCATTATACCATTTAGAACAATATTTGCAAGTGTTTACTGCGTAAATATTCTGCCAAAGGCATACGACTCCAAGGGGTACGTAAAATCAAAAAAGGACACCCCCGACGGGGATGTCCTTTTTTGCCAGACAATGACCAAATGTACGAGCCCGCTCCTGCTGGAAGCAAAGAAATCAAAAAAGTACACCCCCGATGGGGATGTCCTTTTTTGAAATATAACGTAATTTTTAATACGGGTTGCAAGCGGTTGCAAAGTTGCACCCAAATGCAACCGAAAAATAAGATGCAACCATCCTCAAAATCTGCATTTACTTCTTATCCGAACAAGTTTTCGCCGAGTTAATAAAACATTCTACTAAAAAGTTGCTATGATCTGAAACAATGCTTAAAACATGACTCTTGTTAGATTGCATAGTTTCACAAATAATATGGTAATCGGACTCGTCAGTGCTAATCATTTTGCGGTATTTCATTCCAAGCAACAAATCAGCGCATAAAATCAAAAACGAAGCCGACATATCAGTACAATCCAAGCGTTTTTCCAAATTGTACCCGCCCATAGCAACTTCTCTATACAAGTAAATACCATCTTTCTTTATAATGCGATATTCCGAGAACCATGATGTATCGTATGCCATCTTAATTTCTGCATCATGCGCGACAATATCGCAACCGTGTTGACGAAATATCTGTACGATATTAATAAGCTCTTTTTTAAGTAATAACGAGAAAGAATTATTTGCCGAAACATCATCTGAAATCGTTTCCGGTACTTTCTCTATGCTTTTGTGCAAAATAATCTCTGTATTGTTATTCTTATTTCTAAAATTAAAAATGCCCATCATTTATCTCCTAAAAGTTGATGTTTTTATTATATCATTTAATAAATTGCATTACAACATTATAGTCGAAACTTCACGACTCTCAGTGAAACTATTCTTTGGCACAGTGAAACTAATCTCGCTCATAATGAAATTATTCTTTTGAGAAAAGTTTCATTGTGATTTCGAGGTAGTAAAAATGGGGCTGTTTAAGTCCTCTCGCTTCGACTTTCATAGAATGAATTTTGATACAATGAAACTAATTTTTTATGCCATCGCGTTAGAAACCCTTATACTGCAAGGTTTTTAGGTATAGAAAAAGAACGAAAGTTGCAATACCAATGGTATCATAACTTTCGTTCTTATGTGGTCCGAGTGGCGGGAGTCGAACCCACGGCCTCATGGACCCGAACCATGCGCGCTACCAACTGCGCTACACCCGGATATGAAATTTGCGGATTTGTTCTTCGCTGGGGTGCCTTGCGCGCTACAGCCGAACAAGTTCGGCATTAAGTCGCTGTATGCCGTCTTCGACGGCGACACCGACTAAACAACTGCGCTACACCCGGAAATACGAAATTCTTCCAACGAAGAACCCGACCTGTAACATTATAAGTTGCAGGTCGGGTTCTGTCAAGTCAAATCCTGCCGACAGGCGGCATTTTCTTTATGTCCGCTTAAAAGTCGGATTCTCCGTCCACATACTCGGGATAGCTCTCCTCCGTGGCAGTTGACTCCTCCGCGGGAGCTTGTGCGGTCCAATCCTTATCCACTTCCCCGCTCTCCTGGCGCATCTTCTGCTCCATCCACTGCTCCTTGGTAATGAGCAACTGGCGGGGTTTGGACCCCTCAAAGGGACCCACGACGCCCTTCTCCTCCATTTGATCCACCAGACGGGCGGCCCGGGCATAGCCCAGCTTCAGACGCCGCTGCAGCATAGACACGGAGGCCTGACCGGTCTCCAGCACCACCTCGATGGCGGCGGGCAGCAGCTCGTCGTAATCGTCGGCTGCCTCGGCGGGGGCGCTGCCGCCCACGCCCTTGGCCGCCTTGTCCTTATCGGCGGCGTGCTGCTCGATCTCCTGCATGATCTCGTCGGAGTAATTGGCGGTACCGCTCTTCTTGACGAAGTCCACCACCCGGGCCACTTCCTCGTCGGAGATAAAGCAGCCCTGCACGCGGGTGGGCTTGCCGCTGCCCAGGGGGGCAAACAGCATATCGCCGCGACCCACCAGCTTTTCCGCACCCATGGTATCCAAAATGATGCGGGACTCCATGGCGGAGGCCACCGCAAAGGCGATGCGGCTGGGAATATTGGCCTTCATCAAACCGGTGATAACGTCCGCGGAGGGGCGCTGGGTTGCGATGACCAGATGCATACCGGCGGCACGGCCCATTTGGGCCACGCGGCAGATGGACTCTTCCACTTCCTTGGCCGCCACCAGCATCAAATCGGCCAGCTCGTCGATGATGACCACCACCGAGGGCATCTTTTCCACACCCTCATTCTTGGCGGCGTAGGCGTTGTACTCATCCAGCTTGCGCACGCCCACCTCGGAGAAGGTGCGGTAACGCTTCATCATCTCGGTCACCGCCCACTGCAGGGCGCCGGCGGCCTTCTTGGGGTCGGTAACAACGGGAATAAGCAGATGGGGTATCCCGTTGTAGATGCCAAGCTCCACCATCTTGGGGTCCACCATGATCAGGCGAACCTCCTCGGGGGTGGCCTTGTAGAGCAGGGAGGTAATAATGGTGTTGGTACACACGGACTTACCGGAACCGGTGGTACCGGCAATCAGCAGGTGGGGCAGCTTTGCGATGTCCCCCACCACACAGCGGCCGCTGATGTCCTTACCCACAGCGAAAGACACCTTGGACTTGCTGCCGGTGAAATCGGTGGACCCGATTACCGTGTGGGCGCTGACGGGAGAAACCACCTTGTTGGGTACCTCGATACCCACCACGGAGATCTTGTCGGGAATGGGGGCAATACGCACACCGGTGGCGCCCAGGGCCAGGGCGATGTCGTCGGCCAGATTGGTCAGCTTATTCAGTCGCACGCCCTGGTCCAGCTCCAGCTCGTACCGGGTGACGGAGGGGCCGCGGACGGTGTTGATGATGTTGGCATCGATGCCAAAGGAGTGAATGGTGTCGTTCAGCCGCTGGCGGTTGGCACTCAGTTCGCTTTCCGCATCACCGCCGACGCCGCTCCCCCCCTCGTTCAGCAGGGACAGGGGCGGATACTGATAGGGCTTATGCTCAACCTCCATGGTCTGGGCAATGTCCCGGGTCACTTCTGCGGCGGCACGGGCAGCCTCATCCGCGGTCACCTTTTCCATGACAGGTTCGGCCGGCGGCTCGTCAGAGAAATTCTCGAAATCATTATTCTCTTCCTCATCCAGCTCAATGGGTACAGGGGCGGGCTTTCCCCGCTTGGTGGCGACAGGCGTTTCCTGCTTGGGTTCCTCCCCCTCCATCAGCACCTGGTCCGGCGCCTTAACACCGGGTTTACGGTTGAAGAAGCCCGCCTTTCGCGGCTGAGCTGGCTTGTCCTCCCGCTCAAAGGACTGGTCATCCAAGGGAACATCAATGGCCTGGCGCCGGTTGGCGGCCCGCTCACTGACTACCGTCGGTGTATGGGCAGGCTCGGCAGGGGCAGGCTCGGAAACCACCGTTTCCTTTTCCTTCGGCGCGGGGTATTTGGCGCGAGGATGGTTGCGAATATACCCCACAATATCCGCAATACTGCGGTTGAACGCCACAAGACACAGCACCACCGCCAGCAACACGACCACCACTACGGTACCCACTACGCTGAACAGGCTTCTGCCGCCCTCGGCCAAAAAGCCGCAAATAACTCCGCCGCAATCGGCGTCGCGACCATCCTTCCACAATTGCCCAATCATCTGCCAGGACCAGTTGTATGTATCCTTGCCCACAGTGAACAGGTGCAGCAGTATGGCCGGCACCGCAGGCAGAGCCAGCGCACAGCCAAGGCGCAAACGCACGGGACGCCCCCGGTGGAAGGCCAGGATATAGAACGCCAGGCACAGCACGGGGGGAATGGCATAATAGCCATAGCCGAGAAGTCCCTTCAGCAATCCGCAGAACGCATTGATAAACAGCGCCTCGATCCGGAAGTAGCCCAGGGCGGAAAACACCGCCAAAACAAGACACACCGCCGCACCCACCTCACGACGGATGGGGCGCTTTTGCGTCTGGGCCGTGGCGGTCTTTCTCCCCCGCTCGGCCGAAGCGGCAGATGCACGTGCGCGTTGCGTGCTGCGTGCTTTATTGGAGTTGGACGCGGTACTCTTTCTCTTGCCCGCAGGTTTCTTTTGTGTTGCAGCCATTGATATCTTCCTTTCTCTCTTGAAGGGTCAGGGTCAAAGCACCAGGCTGAGGATCAGGAACAGAGCGCCCGCGCCCCAGCAGTAATAGGCAAAGGCACCAAACTTGCCCTTGGCAGCCAGCAGGTTGACAAGCCGGATGGAGAAATACCCCACAATACCGGCCACCGCCATACCAAGCAGATATTTCGGCATCAGGCCGGCATCAACACCGCCCATCTCCACTACGTCCTTGACTTCCAGCACGGTAGCGCCCAAAACGGCAGGCAGGGACATCAGGAAAGAGTAGCGCACCGCAAAGCTGCGCTCAAACCCCAGCGCCATACCGGCGGCGATGGTGGTGCCGGAGCGGGACAAACCCGGGACGGTGGCAATTCCCTGGGCCACGCCCACCAGCAGCACATCTCGTTTCCGGGCGGTGGCAGCGGTTTTTTTCCCCTTTGCCATGCGGTCGGAGATAAACAGGATACAGCCGGTAACCAGCAGGACACAACTGACCACAGCGGGACTGCCGCCGATCCTTTCCACATGATCCTTTATCGGCAAAACGAGAAACAACGGCAGCGTACCAAGCACGACCAGCCATACAAGACGCCGCGCTTCCGGCACAGGTTGGGTGCGGTACTTTCTGCAAAACAGCGCGCGCAGACTCAAAAAGAACTCGTACACCATGCCGGTAACATCCCGCCAGTAGTACACACAAACCGCAACCAGGGTCGCAAAATGCAGCAGCACGTTCAGCAGATTATCCGGCTCTTCCATGCCGAAAAAGTACTGAAACATCGTCAGATGACCGGAACTGGAGATGGGTAAAAACTCCGCCACACCCTGCACAAGTCCCAGAATCATGGTTTCTAAATAACTCACGTGATATGTACCCTCCCGGATTTCATTTTTCACACCTAATATATTACCACACTTTTTACAACATTTCCAGTTCTTTTGAAAAAGAATTATGTAAACAGGCTCTCACTGGTTTGGAGCCTGTTTTTCGCGCTTCTGTTTGGCTATCAATTCGTGCAGGCAGTCCAGGGCATCGGCCAGGCCGCCCATCTGATCGATCAGGCCAAGCTGCACCGCCTCTTCGCCATAAATCACACTTCCCACATCTGACGCAAGCTGATCCGTCTGCAGCATAAGATGTGTAAAGTCTTCGCGCTTCACGCCGCTGTTGGCGGTAACAAACTGGACTATGCGTTCCTGAATACGCTCAAAATAGTAAAACGTCTGGGGTACGCCGATGATCAGGCCGTTCATGCGCACCGGATGGATGGTCATGGCGGCGGAGGGGGCGATGAAGGACCGCTTTGTCGACACGGCCAACGGTACACCGATGGAGTGTCCGCCGCCCAGCACCAGGGATACCGTGGGCTTGGACATACCGGAGATAAGCTCCGCAATGGCAAGTCCCGCCTCAATGTCGCCCCCCATGGTGTTCAGCAGCACCAGCAGGCCGTCCACCTCATCACTTTCCTCCACCATGGCAAGCAGGGGCATTACGTGTTCATACTTTGTACTTTTGCTGTCGCTGGGCAGTACCTGGTGTCCCTCGATCTGTCCGACAATGGTCAGTACATGGACCCTTCCCTTCCCGCTTTCAATCAGCGCAGAACCCAGTTCCGTAATAGGGTCCAACGTTCTCTCCTTAGAAAGCAATCCTTGTTCCTTCTTCTCTTCGCCCATACCGCACCTCCGCATATTTTCTTTAGTATGCGCGGTCGAAGCGTATTTATGCAAAAACCTGCGGCCGAACCCATCGACCGCAGGTTTTATCTTATTTATTTATGCGTTAAAAATGGCGCTCATACCCCGGTAGGTCATGTAGCAGTCCAGCTTACCAACCGTTTCAAAGGGCGCGTGCATGGACAGCACCGGCACACCGGCATCGATGGTATCGATGTTGCGGTTGGCCATGTAGCAGGCCACCGTACCGCCGCCGCCGGCATCCACCCGGCCCAGCTCCGCCATCTGCCAGGCCACGCCGGCCTCGTCCAGCACCCGGCGGACGTAGGCCACCACCTCGGCCGAGGCGTCGGAGGCGCCGGACTTGCCCCGGGCGCCGGTGTACTTGCACAGGCCCATGCCATAGTTGACAAAGGCGCTGTTGCGCTTTTCGTACACCTCGGCGTAGTTGGGGTCGTAGGCCGCCGTCACATCGGCAGACAGGCAGAAAGACTTTTCATAGCAGGCGCTCAGGGACACATTCTGACCGGCGCACAGGTCCTCCATAAAGGTATCGAAGGCGGAAGACTGCATACCGCTGACACCCTCGGAACCGATCTCCTCCTTGTCCGCCAGCATACAGATGGCGGTGCGTTCGGGAGTACCCAGCTCCAGCAGGGCGGCAAGGCTTGCGTAGGCGCACACCCGGTCATCGTGGCCGTAGGCACCGATGAGCGAACGGTCAAAGCCGATATCAGAGGCGTTGAAGGCGGGTACGGCACACAGCTCGGCGGAGATAAAGTCCTCCTCCACGATGCCGTACTTCTCGTGCAGCAGCTCCAGCACCGTCAGCTTGACCCGGTCGGCACCGTCGTCATCAGCCAGGGGTCGGCTGCCCACCAGAATATTCAGATTTTCACCGGGAACGGCGTCCGCCATCAGCTTTTTGGCCTGCTCAGCGCCCAAATGGGGCAGCAGGTCGTTGATGACAAAGCGGGGTTCGCCCTCCCCACTGCCGATGCACACCCGGACCACGCTGCCGTCCCGCAGGGCCACGGCGCCCCGCAGCTCCAAAGGTACCGCCAGCCACTGGTACTTGCGCACGCCGCCGTAGTAGTGGGTCTTGAAGTAACCCAGCTCCTCCGCCTCGTACAGCGGATTCTGCTTCAGGTCCAAACGTGGGGAATCAATGTGGGCGGCGGCGATGTTCACACCACAGTCCAACCCCTTTTTGCCCATGACCGCCAGCATGACCGCCTTGCCCCGGTTGACCCGGTACACACGGTCGCCGGGTTTCAGGTCCATGCCCCGCTCATAGGGCTTGAACCCCGCCGCCTGGGCCAGGGCCACGGTGCGGTCCACGCACTCGCGCTCGGTCTTGCCGGCATCCAAAAACTGCTTGTAGCCGGTGCAGTAGTCCTCCATGGCCTGCAGCTCGCTCTCGCTCACCCGGTCATAGGCATTCTTGCGTTTGTAGATCAGAGTTTCCCGCAGCTGCGCGCCCCGGGTAAGTTCCTTGTCCGCCATTATCGTATCCCTCCTGCTTCATATTGCGTTAAAAGTTGTTCGAATAATTCCCTCGCCACCCGGGCAAATTGCGTCGGGTCGATAAAATCGTTATACAGAATGTGGTCACAGTTTGCCCGATAAAAGGCATCCTCTTTCTGGGCCGCTATCCGGGCACGGGCGTAATCCTCACCGATCCCCTCCCGGGCGCAAATGCGGCGCACCCGATCTTCCACCGGGGCAAGGACGGCAACCATGGTGTCATACCGCTCAGCAAAGCCGCCTTCGATCAACGTGATGCCATCCACAGCGGCAAGCCGTTTCCCCTGTTCCCGGGCCTGCGCAAGGGCCCGGTCCACCGCGGCGGAAACAAAAGGTTTGACGATAGCGTCCAGGTCCGCAAGGGCCCCGGCATCACCAAAGACCACCCGACCAAGCGCCTTGCGGTCTATACCACCCTCCGTGTTTTTAATGTCACCGAACCGATTGCACAGCGCCACTTGTAAACCAATGTCACTTGCCAGCAATTCGTGGTAAACCGCATCGCAATCCACCACGGCTCCACCCAGTTTTTCAATTTCTCGAAGGGCCGTTGTCTTGCCTGCCCCCGTGGGGCCGGTAATTCCTATCACCATCATGGCTCCACCTCGATCACATGGAAACCGGCAGCCTTGCTTAATCGGTTGACCACCGCCAAACCGATGCCGGAGCTGTCGGGACACTGGGCCCAAATGGCGGAAACTTCCGTATGGTCAAAGGCACGCAGGGCATCAAAGATGTGCCGCGCCTGCTCCTGCTTGTCCGCGAACTTGCCCACGGCGATGACGTGACAGCCCAAAAAGCGGTCAGAATACTCGTCAAAGCAGATCACACCGTTTCCGGGAGCTGCATGGCGCAGGATGTAGTCCGCCGAAGCAGCCGCGTCACCGGCCACCACCGTCACCGGCGCCTTGGGGGCGTAATGCCGGTAGGCCATGCCGGGGGCCTTGGGTTTCTCCCCCGCCCGCATCTGTCGGCGGACGGCCGGATCTACCTCTACCTCACCCAACACCTCGGTCAGTTGTTCCAGGGTGATGCCGCCGGGCCGCAGCAGCCGGGGCGGCGTACAGGTCAGGTCGATAATGGTGGACTCCACACCCACGCCGCAGGGGCCGCCATCCACAATGGCGTCGATTTTGCCGTCCATATCCTCCATCATGTGGGCCGCCGTGGTGGGGCTGGGCCGACCGGAGGTGTTGCCCGAGGGGGCCGCCACCGGCACACCGGCCAGGCGGATAAGCTCCCGGCACAGCTCATGGCCCGGACAACGGATGCCCACCGTGTCAAGGCCCGCTGTCACCCGGTCGGAGACTCGCTCACTGCGTGGCAGCACCATGGTCAGGGGGCCGGGCCAAAAGCGATCCGCCAGCAGCCACGCCGCCTCCGGGATGTTACTGCAATACTGCTCCAGCCACGCCGCCTCCGGGATGTGAATGATGAGGGGATTGTCCTGGGGTCGGCCCTTGGCAATGAAAATGTTGGCCACCGCCCTGTCATCCAGCGCGTTAGCCCCCAGGCCGTACACCGTTTCCGTGGGGATGCCCACCAAGCCGCCCTCCCGCAGGATGCGGGCCGCCTCTTCCCTATTCGATTGTGTCAAAACTTTAGTATTCACAATCAAAACTCCACTTATTTACCTAAAATAATGCTCCGCAGGTCTTGGGGCGTGGCAGCGATGTAGTCGGCACCCTCCCCCTCCAGCTCCGGTCTGCTGCGGAAGCCCCACAGCACACCACAGCTTGCAAGGCTGCTGTTTTTCGCCGTTTGAATATCCACGTTGCTGTCCCCCACGAAGAGGGTGTGTTCCTTGTGGGCGCCCATGCGCTCCAGCAGCTTATGTACCGGCGCAGGGTCAGGCTTCAGCGGCACACCGGGCAGGCCGCCCTGTACCAACCCGAACACACCGGGATAGTACTGTTCCATGACAGGTCCGGCGGCAGCATCAGGCTTGTTGGTCAGTACCGCGATTTTCACCCCCGCCGCTTTCAGCTCGTCCACCAGCTCCGGCATACCGGCGTAAGGGCAGGTCTTGTCCGCCTTGTGCTGCTCGTAGTAGGCAATAAACTCCTCCAGCGCCTGTCGGCCCAGGTCCGTCCCCCGGACAGACTCCGGAATGGCTCGCTCCACCAGTTTGGCCGCTCCGTTACCGATGAAATAGCAGTAGGCAGAGTAGTCATGAGTAGGCCAGCCGTGACCGGCGCAGACGTGGTTGCAGGAGTCGGCAAGGTCGGCAAGGGTATCCAGCAGGGTGCCGTCCAGGTCAAAAATGACGTTGGAAAAACGAGGCTTATCAATAGTAAGCATTGATTTTCATGCCTCCCAGCTCGATGACAGTGTCCCGTGGGAACCCCACCCGCATGACATAGCTCTTGACCGAACCCTGAGCCAGCTTGGGGTTGTGAGTTTCCTCCTCCAGGTCCATGTCGATGCGGCCGCCCTCGCCGCAGGTCACCACATCGTTGACCACGCCGCCGTCGTCCATGACCTCATTCAGGCCCTCTACGACCTCCTCAAGGGTCATGCCCTCAGGCAGGGCGGTGTAATGAATAAACAGATCCATTTCAATTCACTCCAATTAACTGTTATTTGCTTTCAATCGTTCAGCCTGGTCGGCGGTCACAAGGGCGTTGATGACCACATGTAAATCGCCGTCCATCACGTTGTCCAACTGATACAGGGTCAGGCCGATACGATGGTCGGTCAGCCGCCCTTGTGGGAAGTTATAGGTCCGGATGCGCTCGTTGCGCATACCGCTGCCGATCTGACTGCGCCGCTGGGCGCTGAAGGCACTGTCCACACGCTCCTGTTCCTGCTCGTAGAGCCGGGAGGCCAAAATCTGCATAGCCTTGTCCCGGTTTTGGAACTGACTGCGCTCCTGCTGGCACTCCACCACCATACCGGTGGGCTTGTGGATCAGGCGCACGGCGGAGGAGGTCTTATTGACGTGCTGCCCCCCCGCACCGGAGGAACGAAACACCTGCATCTCCACATCGGCGGGATTGAGTTTTACGTCCGCCATTTCCCGCTGGGGCAGCACCGCCACCGTCACCGTGGAGGTGTGGACGCGGCCACCGGACTCGGTCTCCGGCACCCGCTGGACCCGGTGGACGCCGCTTTCAAACTTCAGACGGGAGAATACGTCTACCCCTTCAATTGTAAAGGATATTTCCTTTACGCCGCCCAGTTCCGTTTCGTTCAGGCTGGCAACGTCTGTGCGCCAGCCCTGCCGTTCGGCATACATGGAGTACATACGGTACAGAGAATGGGCAAACAGGGCCGCCTCTTCCCCGCCCACACCGGCACGAATTTCCACCACCACGTTGCGGTGGTCGTCCGGGTCACGGGGCAGCAACAAAAGCTGCAGCTCCTGCTCCAGACGTTCCTGCTCCAAGCGGGCCTGACGGAATTCTTCCTGGGCCAGATCCTTCATCTCCGGGTCGCTCATAAGCTCCTGGGCCTGCCGCGCATCCTCCCTGGCCCGGCCCAGAGCGCGATAGGTCTCGATAATGGGCTGCAGCTCCGCCTGCTCCCGGTTCAGCCGGGCCACAAGATTCGGGTCTGCGTAAGTTTCTGTGGCGGCCAGCCGCGCTTCGATTTGGCTGTATTTTGCTTCCACTTCCTGCAGCTTATCCAGCATGGCGGGCCTCCTTTCTTTTATCGGTCAATTACAAAGGATTTCACAAGGGCCAGCGGTTCCCGAATATACATCCAAATTCGGGATGAAGTGTGCGAACTGGGGGCAGCCAAAGTGTGCAGATACTCCTCCTGCCCGGTAACTCGTTCCCACAACATTCTGGCCCGGGTCAGGTGGAACCCGTTGGACACCACCAGCACCCCGTCCGCAGGGTCAAGCCCCTGCTCCTGCATCATCTGCGCGCTGTAAATCATGTTTTGATAGGTGTTGTGAGAGTCCTCCTCCACCAACACCCGCTCCTCTGCAATTCCGGCCGCAACCAGGTAGTTTCGCATGACACTGGCCTCACTGGCGTGTTCGTCACTGCCCTGACCACCGGACACGATAACCGTCACCTCCGGATGGTCCACAAGGTAGTCGATGGCGGTATCCAGCCGATCCTGCAGCAGGACAGACGGTCCCCAGGGATGGACCTGGCATCCAAGCACGATCATGGTTTTAGGCTCCCCCTCCACCTGATCATACTCACCACGCAGCACGACACACAGCAGCGCGGAATAGCACAGAACACCGGCCAACATAAGCGTGAACAAGGCCCGTAGCCAGCGATTTTTCCAAAGTTTTTTCATCTCTTGGCCTCCTCCAGTTCGGCGCTGAGCCGTTCCCAGTTGCCGTAGAGCTTCAAAATCTCCTCCTCCAGCTGCTCGCGCTGCTCATACAGCTCCTGCAGCTTCAGGTAGTCGCTGGCAGCCTGTTCGATTTGCTCGGTCAGCTCAAACATCTGCTCCTCGGCCTTGGCCACTGCCCGCTCGGCGGCGGTCACCTCTTTTTCCAAATTCTTGGTGCCGCCGGGACGTTTGGGTTTTTCCTCTTTCTTCTCTTTGGACTGGGGCGCAACAGGCTCCGCCGCCTGCGCTCGCTTGTCCTTGGCGGCCAAATACTGGCGGTAGTCCCCACGGAAGTCGGTGATGACACCGTCCTGCAGTTCCCAAATGCGGGTGGCAAAACGGTCGATGAAGTAGCGGTCGTGTGACACAAACAGCAGCACGCCGTCGTAGTCCTCCACCGCCCCCTCGATCCACTCGCGACTGGCAATATCAAGGTGGTTGGTAGGCTCGTCCAAAATAAGGAAGTTGATTTTCTCATCCATCAGCATACACAGCCGCAGGCGGCTGCGCTCACCGCCGGACAGGACGGACACCTGCTTGAACACGTCCTCTCCCCGGAAGTTGAACGCGGCCAAGCGATTGCGGGCGGTCTGCGCCGTGCAGTCCTGGTCGTAGATCATGGTATCCACAAGGGTGCGCTCCGGCCGGTCAAAGGACACCACCTGGGGCAGATAGCCGATCTTTACCGTGGGACCCAGGCGCAGCTTGCCGCTGTCGGGTTGTTCCTCGCCGGTAATGAGCTTGATGAGGGTGGATTTGCCTGTGCCGTTGTCGCCGATCAGGCCAATACGCTCCCCCCCAACGATGTCAAGGTCAAGGTCGCGGAACAGGCTCTTGTCGCCGTACCCCTTGGAAAGGCCTTTGGCGGTCAGCACCTCGTCCCCATGGAACTCCCGCTGGCCAAAGCCCATCTCCAGCTTGCGGTCACGGGTGGGCTTGTCCACGGTGCGCATACGTTCAATACGCTTTTCCATGGATTTGGCCCGGCGAAAGGTCTTGTCCATGCCGGAGTAGGCCCATACCCGCAGCTGTTCGGCAGACTTCTCCAACTGCTGGATCTTGGCCTGCTCCTTTTCGTACTGGCGCAGTTTTTCCTCGTACCTCCGCTCCTTCTCCACGGCGTAAAAGGTATAGTTGCCCTCGTAAAATTCCGCCTTGCCGTCCTGAATTTCGATGACCCGGTTGACCACCCGGTCCAGGAAATAGCGGTCGTGGGAGATGGCCAGCACCGTACCCTTGAACCGGGACAGGTACTCCTCCAACCACTCCACCGCGTGCAGGTCCAGGTGATTGGTGGGTTCGTCCAACAACAGCACGTCGGTGTCCTCCAAAATAAGGCGGGCCAAATTCACCCGGGTCTTTTCCCCGCCGGACAGGTCGTCAAACAGCTGCGCTCGCATGGTTTGGGGAATGGTCAGGCCGTTGCACACTTTATTTTTTTGTGTTTGGGCATCGTAGCCGCCGCCGGCCTCGAAGGCGGCGGTCAGGCTGTCGTACCGACGCAGCAGGGCCGGGTCGGTATCCTCGCTCATTTGGATGGCCAGCTGCTCCAGCTCCCGCTCCATTTTATGCAGACGGGCAAAGGCCGTGTCCAGCACGTCCTCCACCGTATAGCCTGCGGGGTACACGGGAATTTGGGAGATCAGGCCCAGCCGGTGGCCGGGAGCCAACACGACCTCTCCTTCGTCCCAATCCACCTCTCCGGTCAGGATGCGGAACAGGGTGGTCTTGCCGCTGCCGTTTTTGCCCAGCAGACCCACCCGCTCTCCGGTGTCCACCTGAAAGGTCAGCCCATCCAGTATTCGACTGCCGACCTCGTACTCTTTTACAAGGCCGGAAACGGAAATTTCAATCATAGTTTTCTCCGACCACCCGAAGGTGGCGTGTTATTCTTCGGTGGTGATCTCCTTCAGATAGTCCACCAGCTGTTCCATAGCCATCCCCCGGGAGGCTTTGACCAGCACAATGGTATCAGGCCGCAGTTTTTCGGCCAGCACGGGTTTCGCCGCTTCCTTATCCGGGCAATGGACCACATTGGCTACACCGGCGGCCCGGGCCCCATCGGCAATGTGGACGGACAATTCCCCCACCGCCACAAGGCAGTCGATGCCCGCCCGGCCCAGACACTCACCCACCTCCCGGTGGAGAATAGGCGCCAGGCTGCCCAACTCAAACATATCGCCCAAAACTGCCAGCTTGAAATTGCGCTTGCTGTCGGCCAAAATGCCGATGGCCGCACGCATGGACTGGGGGTTGGCGTTGTAGGTGTCGTTCAGAATGGTAATATCCTGACCCCGGCGGATAACATCCATGCGCATTTTGGTCGGTTTGAAGCGCTGGATACCATCCAAAATCTCCACCGGCGTCAGGCCGAAGCGCGCCCCCACCGCCGCCGCCATCAGCGCGGGGTAGATCATGTGGGCGCCCATGGCGGGAATGTCCAGCTCCAGCCGCCCCAAGGGGGTCTGCGCGGTACACAGGGTACGGCCGCCGTCCGTCTGCTCCGTCTGAACGGCGCGCCATCCACACAGCTCACTCTGTCCGCAGCGGACCATCTCCTGTCCCACCGCAATGGTGTTCAGCAGCTCGTCGTCGCCGTTGAGTACGACCACGCCCTCCGGCTTCAGGCCGGTAAAGATCTCGCATTTGGCCTTGAGAATATTCTCCCGGCTGCCCAAATTTTCAATGTGGGCGTCCCCCACGTTGGAAATAACCGCCACATCGGGCTTTGCAATGTCGCTGAGGTAGGCGATCTCTCCCGCCTGGCTCATGCCCATCTCCAGTACGCAGATCTCATGGCTGCTGTCCAGCCGCAGAATGGTCAGGGGCAGGCCCACCTTGTTATTGAAGTTGCCCTCGGTCTTCAGCACCCGGTACTTCACTCCCAGCACCGCCGCCAGCATATCCTTGGTCGTGGTCTTGCCTACGCTGCCGGTGACGCCGATGACGGGGATATTGAACCGGGCCAGGTACCACGCAGCCAGGTCCCGCAGGGCCCGCTGGGTGTTGGCAACCTTGATGTAGAACTTGCCGGGCAGATAGCTGTCCCGCTCCCGGGCGGTGAAGCAGCCGGCAGCGCCGGCCTCCAGGGCAGAATTGATATAAGCGTGGCCATCGAACCGCTCGCCGCTCAGGGGCAGAAAGACCGAGCCGGGATGGATGTTGCGGCTGTCGGTGTCCAGGCTGTCCACCGTGGTGTCCAAATCGTCAAAGCTGCCCAGCAGGGTACCGTTCACCGCCTGCAGCAGCTGGCGCAGAGTTAATGTTTCCATCTCAAATTCCTTTCTTCCGGGCATCCAGCGAGGCGTGGATGATCCGCTCGCACAGTTCGCCGTAGCCAATGCCCACCGCAGCCGCCTCCTGAGGCACAAGGCTGGTGGGAGTCATACCGGGCAGGGTGTTGATTTCAAGGAAATAGGGTGTGCCGTCCGGGGTGATAATGTAGTCCGCCCGGGAGTAGACCGCAAGGCCCAGGGTATCAAACACCGCCTTGGCCGAGGTGGCCATGCGCTGCTGCCATTCGTCGGGAATGTCGGCGGGACAGACCTCCTCCGTGGCACCGGCCTGATACTTGTTGGCGTAGTCATAGAAGCCGGCCTTGGGGATGATCTCGATGGCGGGCAGCGCCTGCCCCTCCAGCACGGCGATGGAGAACTCACGGCCCTTGACAAACTGCTCCAGCACCGTGCGCCCTCCCAGTTGGCGGCTGGCCTTCAGGGCGTCCAGCAGCTCCTGCCGGGTGTTGGCAATGTACACGCCGATGGAGGAGCCGCTGTCCAGCGGCTTGACCACTACGGGCAGCTCGGTCCGGTGGGCAATGGTGTCCAAATCCTCGACCGTGCAGTCCACAGTTTCCCACTTGGGTGTGACCACGTCGGGGTGACCCAGCACCAGCCGCTTGGTCATGTCCTTATCCAAAGCCAGGGCGCTGGACAGGTAGCCGGATCCGGTGTAGGGAATACCCAGCAGGTCCAGGGCCGCCTGTACCCGGCCATCCTCACCGCACACGCCGTGCAGGGCAAGGAACACCACGTCGGCCATGGCACATATCTCCAGCACGCCGGGGCCAAACTGGCTGGCAGAGCGGTCCTGGCGGGCGGCCTTCACCGCGTCCAGATCGGGGGCCTGGGCGGACACCTTGCAAAAGGCGTCGGGAATGGGGGCGTCAAATAGCTGGGCCGGCTCGGAAACGTCCCGACCCTCCATGCCGAAAAACAGGTCCACCAGTGCCACGCTGTGACCCCGCTCACGCAGGGCCCGGCACACCATGGAGCCGGAGGAGAGTGACACGTTACGCTCTGGACTCAGGCCGCCGGACAAAACAACAACTTTCATATCAAAACACCTCTGTGTGAGTTATCTCGTTCAAGTGTATACTCTAACAAGTTATTTTAACACATCTAAAATAAATACTCAATGGTATTTCTCTCTTTTACACGGTTTTTCACAGCAATTCCAGCCACGTATCCGCACACCAAATCCTCCACCTGTCATAGAATGATTTGGAAACGATACCGTCGCGCCGGTCTTGGGCAGCGGGTATCCAACCCAAACCAAAACAGGAGGTAAGTTCTATGCCTGAAAAGGTCATGCCCGGCCCTGTGGCTGAAGATGCCAGCATCCGGGAAGCCGTGTGCATACACACCAAGAAAATCTTTGACTCCTGCCGCGACAAGGACTGCATCGAGGACCTGCGGGTCTACCCCACCGCCGCCTCGCAGGAAGTCCTGTCCCAGGCCATGTCCATCAAGCCCGGCCGTGCCGAACTGCTTTACACCTACATTGATGTGGAACCGGTAAGCTTCAACCGCGGTTTTTACACCGTAGATGCGCGCTTTTTCTATCGGGTGACCGCCTGCGCCTTTGTGGGTGCCGCCCGCCCGGTGGAGCTGAGCGGTTTGGCTGTCTTTGACAAGCGGGTCATCCTCTTCGGCAGCGAGGGCGGTGCCAAGATGTTCTCCTCCGCCGCCTGCGGCGCCCAGGATTGCACCGTGGCCTGTCCCTGCCAACTGCCCACCGCCGTGGTGGAGGCCGTGGACCCCATCCTGCTGAACATGAAGGTCACCGAAGCCTGCAGCTGTTCGCCCTGCGACTGCATCCCCTCCGATATCCCCACCTGTGTCAGTGCCGCCTTTGACAGCCCCCTGGTTCTGAGCAATGACGGTCGACGGATGTACGTGTCCCTGGGTCAGTTCTCCATTATCCGCATGGAGCGGGACACCCAACTGCTCATGCCCGCCTATGACTACTGCCTGCCCGATAAGGATTGCACCTGCGGCGACGACGGCTGCGGCTGCGATGACCCCTGCGAGGTGTTCCGACAGGTACAGTTCCCGGTGGATGAGTTTTTCCCGCCCAACACCAGCTGCTCCGTTTCCGACAGCTATCAGACCAAATTCACCGGCTGCGGCTGCTGATGGTTTCTCTTTCTGCCCATCTCTTCCGAGATGGGCATTTTTTTGCGGTCAGCTCTTGTTAATTTCCCCGTTTTGGCTTATAATGTACAAAACTCGTTTCCAAGGAGGTTCCCCATGACCAATCCAGGCTACATTCAAACCGATTTGGACCTGAAATTCCTGGTCCTTTACATTATGAACCGCGTCGCCGCCCCCATTTCCCCCGACCAACTGCTGGAGCTGTGTCTGTGCGACGAGGGCGTCAATTACTTCAACTTCCAGCAGGCGGTCACCCATTTGGTGGAAACCGAGCATCTGACGCTGGAGCGCGAGCGCTACGCCATCACCGAAAAGGGCCGCCACAACAGCCACATCTGCGAAAGCAGCCTGCCCTTCTCCGTCCGCCGCCGCTGCGACAGGAATCTGTCCGTCCTCAACGCCCAGCTGCGCCGGGATGCCCAGGTGAAAAGCAGCGTGACCGAGCGGGAGGCCGGCACCTACACCGTGGCCCTGCAGCTCAACGACGACGCCGGCACCCTGCTGAAGCTGGAGCTGCTCACCCCCTCCCACACCCAGGCCCACCGCCTGGCCCAGCAGTTCAACGACCACCCCGAGCAGGTCTACAACGGCGTGGTCAACGCCCTGCTGTCCGATTTGGAAGCGGAATAATTTGCACAAAAAACGGCTCTGTCCTCAATGGACAGAGCCGTTTTTTATCACTTTACAACCACATTTTCTTCGCCCAGCAGTTCCTGCATCTCTTTTACCAGCGAAGGATGGATCACGCAGGGCGTACCCATTCGCGTTCCGGTATCGGCAAAGTAGAGGATGGCCTGTCCCTCCCCGGGGAACATGGACAGCACCAACTTGACCTTGCGCAGGCGGGGGTCCTCCCGGTTGGGCAGTTTCAAATACAACCTGGTCCCGGTGGATTTTACCTGTCCCGGAACAGGCCTTGCCTGCTCCGCCTCCTGGTCCAGATCACCAATGGGCCGCAGGGTGTCGCACAAAATCTGCGGCTCCTTCTCGTCCCGGACGGAGATTTTTCCGCTGACAATAACAGGGCTGTTTTCCCGGATGTAGTTACCGCTTTCGCCCAGTGTGCGGGCAAACACCAGCAGCTCCATGGCCCCGGTATCATCCTCCAGCGTTACATAAGCCATGAGGGTATTATTGCGGGTGGTCTTGGTTTTGTAGCGGGAGATGATACCCGCCACAGTGACCCTCTGTTCGTCCCGGTAGGTGGCAGGTCCCTCCTCCCGCTTGAAATCAGCGAGAATGGAACCCACCGTCACCGCTCCCCGGTTCCGGGCCGCCTGCCGATAGGCGTCCATGGGGTGGCCGCTGAGGTACAGGCCGGTGGTCTCTTTCTCCATGGCCATCAATTCCTGGGGCGAAAATTCGGGCAGATCGGGCAACTGAAGGGTCACAGGGGCGGTTTCTTCCTCCGCTGCCATACCAAACAGGTCCAGCTGCCCCTCCAGATTGCGCTTGCGGGCGGCGGCAATACCGTCCAGCACCTGGCCGAACACCGCCAGCAACTGGGACCGCTTATACCCCATACTGTCAAAGGCGCCGCAGCGGATCAGATTTTCCACCACGCGGCGGTTCAGCTCCACAAACATCCGTTCACAGAAGTCCACAAAGTCTGTAAAGGGTCCATTCTTTACACGCTCTGCAAGCAGGGCGTCCACCGCGCCTACACCCACACCCTTTACCGCCGCAAGGCCAAAGCGCAGGTTGTCGCCGGACACGGTGAAGCTGGTACCCGACTCGTTCACGTCCGGGGGCAGCAGGGCGATGCCGCAGTTCTTGCACTCCCCGATATATTCCGCCACCTTGTCCTGATCGTCCAGCACGGAGGTCAGCAGGGCGGCCATGTATTGCTTGGGATAGTGGCACTTGAACCAGGCGGTCTGATAGGCCACCACGGCGTAGGACACGGCGTGGGCCTTATTGAAGGCGTAGCTGGCAAAGTCCAAAATCTCGTCGTAGATGGACTGGGCCACCTGCTCGGGGATACCGTTGGCCACACAGCCGGTGATATTACGCTCCGGGTCACCGTGGAGGAAGGATTCCCGCTCCCGGATGATGTCCTTCTCTTTTTTCTTGGACATGGCCCGGCGCACCATGTCGGCCTGTCCCAAAGAGTAGCCCGCCAGGCGGCGGAAGATCTCAATGACCTGCTCCTGATAGACGATACAGCCGTAGGTAACGGACAAAATCGGCTCCAGCAGCGGGTGCTTGTAGCGCACCAGCTTGGGGTCCTGGGCGCAGGCGATGAACCGCGGAATGGAGTCCATGGGGCCGGGTCGATACAGGGCGATGATGGCGGTGATATCCTCCACACTCTTGGGCTTCAGACCCACACACACACCGGTCATGCCCGCCGATTCCATTTGGAACACGCCGCTGGTGCGGCCCTCGCAGAGCATCTTATAGACCTCCGGGTCGTTGTCCGGAATGTGGGCCATGGAGAAATCCGGCTGCTCCTGCCGCACCATCTGCACCGCATCGTCCAAAATGGTCAGGTTGCGCAGGCCGAGGAAGTCCATCTTCAAAAGGCCCAGCTCCTCCAGGGTGACCATGGTGTACTGAGTGACCGCCAGATCGTCGTTGGTGGCGAGAGGAACATACTCGTACACCGGCTTTTTGGTGATGACCACGCCGGCGGCATGGGTGGAGGAGTTGCGGGGCATCCCCTCCAGCTTGCGGGCGGTGTCCACCAGTTTGCGGACGACGTCACTGCCGTCGTAGAGTTCCTTAAAGGGCTTGGACAGCTCCAACGCCTTGTCAAGGGTCATGTCCAGGGCGAAGGGAACCTGCTTGGCAATGTTGTCCACCTCGGCATAGGGCAGGTTCAGTACCCGACCCACGTCCCGGATAGCCGCCTTGGCCTTCATGGTGCCGAAGGTAACGATTTGGGCCACGTGGTCCTCACCATATTTCCGGGACACGTAGTCAATGACGTCCTGACGCCGGCGAATACAGAAGTCGATATCGATATCGGGCATGGTCACGCGCTCGGGGTTGAGAAAACGCTCGAAGTACAGACTGTACTTCAGCGGGTCAATGTCGGTGATATTCAGGCAGTAGGACACCATGGAACCGGCGGCGGAGCCGCGGCCGGGACCCACAGGGATCCCGTGGCCCTTGGCGTAGCCAATGAAGTCGGATACGATGAGGAAGTAGTCCACAAAGCCCATCTGCTCAATGACGCCCATCTCGTATTCCAACTGTCTGCGGTTTTCCTCCGTACCGTTGGGGTAGCGCCATTCAAACCCCTTGCGGCACAGATGATGGAAGTAGTCCGTAGCGTTATCCCAGCCCTCGGGCAGCTTGAATTCGGGCAGGTGGTAGTGTCCAAACTCAAAGTCCATGTTGCACAGCTCGGCAATTTTGGCCGTGTTCTCAATGGCCTCATGGTACTGGGGGAACAGGTCCAGCATCTCCTGCTCGCTTTTGATATAGAACTCCTCAGTTTCAAACTTCATACGACCCGGGTCGTCCAGGGTCTTGCCCATTTGGATACACATGAGAATATCCTGAGTCTCCGCATCCTCCCGGGTCAGGTAATGGGCGTCGTTGGTGGCAATGATGGGGATGCCCGTTTCCTCGTGCAGACGGATGATACCCGCATTGACCTGCCGCTGGGAGGGAATTCCGTGGTCCTGCAGCTCCAAATAATAGCCGTCTTCCCCGAAAATTTCCCGCATTTCCAGAGCGTGGGCCTTGGCCCCCTCGTAGTCGTTGGCCAGCAGACGGCGGGGGATCTCGCCGCCCAGACAGGCCGAGCAGGCGATCAGGCCGCCGCTATGCTTACGCAGCATATCCATGTCCACGCGGGGCTTGATGTAAAAGCCCTCGGTAAAGGCACAGGACACCATGTAGGACAGGTTACGGTACCCCTGCTCATTGCGGCACAACAGCACCAAATGCCGGGCCTCACTGTCCAGCTCGTGTACCTTATCAAAGCGGGTGCGGGGGGCCACGTAGACCTCACAGCCGATGATGGGCTTGATGCCCGCCTTCTTGCAGGCGCGGTAGAAGTCAATGGCACCGAACATGACGCCGTGGTCGGTAATGGCCACCGCGGTCTGACCCAGCTCTTTCACCCGCTCCACCAGTTTGGAGATGCGGCAGGCGCCGTCCAGCAGGGAGTACTCCGTATGCAGATGTAAGTGGACAAAGGACATATTGCTCACCTGTCTTTTTTTCTTCGTTCCGTTAAGTTTCTTCCGCCGCCTGCTTCAGGGTGTCGCCGGTCAGGCGGTAGATGGTCCAGTCCTCCATGGGGACGGCACACATACGCTTGGTATAAAATTCGATGGACGGCGTGTTCCAGTCCAGGCACACCCACTCCAGGCGGCCACAGCCCCGCTCCACCGCCATGGCTGCCAGCCGCTTCAGCAGACCCTTTCCATAGCCTCTCCCCCGGTACTCCGGCAGCACGAACAGGTCCTCCAAATAGATGCCCGCCCGGCCCAAGAAGGTGGAAAAGTTGTGGAAAAACAGGGCAAATCCCACTTCCCTGCCCTCTTCCACGGCAAACAGCACCTCGGCCTTTTTCTTTTCAAAAATCCACTCACGCAGCAGTTCCGGGGTGGCAACCACTTGGTCGGCCATGTGTTCGTACTCGGCCAGGGCATGAATAAAGCTCAAAATCGTCTGCTCGTCGCCGGGAAGAGCCATGCGAAAGGACGTATCGTTCATTGTTTTGCTCCCTTGAAATGAAAGTAAGCCAGTTGGCACAGCCGGGTCGCCGCCCAACCGGCCAGCGCGCCCACAAAGTTCAAAATGGAGTCGTCCACATCGGCTACCCCGAGTCCGGTGCGCCATTGCAGCCACTCCACCCCGGCGCAGACCGCCGCCAGCAGCGGCACGGCCAGCCACACCCGGCGCATGGGCCGCAGCAGCACAGGCAGCAGCACGCCCAGCGGAATGAGAATGACCACGTTGCCCAGCAGGTTGAACAGGCTGGACAGACTACCCGTTCTGCGGTAATGGATCAGAAAGCGGCGTATGGTATAAAAGGGTTCCAAATTCACCGCGCCGCCCCAAGCCCTGTCCAGGTGGAACAAACCGCCAAAAAACAGCATCACAGACAGGATGGCAAGATAGTAAACAAACAGCACCCACAGGACCCGGCGGCGGTATCGACCACCCGCAACCGCGTCCAAGCCCCGGGTACGCAGCAGCACGCCAAGGGCCACCAGCGCCACCGATGCAAGGGGGATCATCAACTGATGATTGACGGACAGCCTGTCCCCCATCACCAGCCAAGCTCCATTCAGCGCAGCCGCCACGGCATAACAAAGCACGCTCATCCTTCCCCGCGCCCCAGTTCCACCAGCTTGCGCAGGCGGTGGTTCATGGCCGACTTGGTCACCGGCGGATCGCATCGGTCGGCCAACTGTGCCAGGGTATCCTCCGGGTGGGCCACACGCAGACGGGCCGTTTCCTTCAGCTTATCCGGCAGGGTGTCCAACAGGCCGGTCTGCTCCAACTGACGGATGGCCTCCAACTGGCTTTGGGCCGCCTCCACCGCCTTGTCCAGGTTGGCAGCATCGCAGTTGACCCGGCGGTTTACACTGCCACGCAGTGTCTTTTCCACCTTGGCATTCATGATCTCCATGGCGGAGATGGGGGCGCCCACACCGGTGAGGAAATCCTCAATGGCCTCGCTCTGCTTGAAATAGGCGATGTAGTTGGCCTTGCGTGTGACCTGCTTGGGCGCAAAGCCGCACTCCTGCATCAGGGCGTGAGCCTCCCGGCTGACGTTGAAGTGGGAGGTGGCAAGCTCCAGATGGTACCCCTTCTCCGGGTCGGTCACCGAGCCGCCGGCCAAAAACGCCCCCCGCAGGAAAGCAAGCCGACAGCAGGACTCCTCCAGCACGGCGAAATTGATGTGGTGGGCCAGCATATTTTTGGTGTCGATACCAAAGGCATCCCGAATGACCCCCAGCTTGGCCGGGTCGGTGATGCCAAACACCCGCTTGCCGGTCGCCTCCGGCTCGGGCAGGCGGTCAAAATCTACACGAAAGGCCTTTTTGAACAGGGCGGGCAGCCGCGCCGCCAGGGAGTCGTTTTCGGTCACAATGCGCACCTGATCACCAAACTGGTTGCAGAACAACAGCACGCCGTAGGCCTCCGCCTGGGCGCAGCACTTTTTATTCAAAGCGGGGCGGCAAAGCTCCGCCTTAACTTCCGCCGCAAAGGACATACTCTCACCTACTTCTCGCGTTATCGCACCTGTAACTTCTGTTGGTAGGCCCGCAGCACCTCGCGGGCCAGCCGGTCCGGGCTGTGGCGGGCAAAGTTGCTGTCCTGAGAGGCCACAGGCCGCTCCACCAGCTCCAACCCCATATCGGCAAACCGCTCCCGGTCCACCACCAGCGGTGTGGCATCCTCCTGCTTATATCGCTCCAGCAGCCAACCGGGAACCGCCTGGCTGTTGGCAAGGCACAGGTCCAGCATACCCGGGGCGCCGTGAGCCATCAACGCCTGCACGTGATCGGCGGCGGTGTAGCCCTCTGTTTCGCCCTCCTGGGTCATGATGTTGCAGATATACATTTTCAGCGCTTTGGCCCTGCAAAGGGCGTCCACGATCCCATCCACCAGCAGGTTGGGGATAACGCTGGTGTAAAGGCTGCCGGGACCCAGCAAGATCAGGTCCGCCTGAGCAATGGTCTCCAGCGCATCGGGCAGGGCAGCGGGCTTTTCCGGAATCAACGCCACCCGGGAGATACGGCAGTCCTGTTCCTTCTTAAAGGCAAAAATACTGGACTCCCCCACCACGCTGCTGCCGTTTTCAAACACCGCCTCCAACTGCACGTCGGCGCCGGTGACGGGCAGCACCCGGCCGGTAATGGCCAGCACATGGCCCATCTGCCGCACCGCCTCTTCAAAGGAGCCGGTCACGCCGTTCATGGCCGCCAGCAGCAGGTTTCCAAAGCACTGACCCTGCAGGCTGCCCTCGGTAAAACGGTATTTGAGCAGGTCGGTCATAATAGGCTCGGCATTGGCCAGGGCCTCCATACAGTGGCGAATATCGCCGGGAGGCAGGATACCGATGTCCCGCCGCAGCATACCCGAGCCGCCGCCGTCATCGGACACGGTGACGATGGCGGTCAGATTGGCCGTATAGCGCTTCAGACCACGCAACAGAGTGGAAAGGCCCGTGCCGCCGCCGATGACAACGATTTTCGGACCGTTTTCCCAGCTATGTCGGTCGGTAAAGTCAAAAAACATACAAGTCTCCTTTTCAACTGCGCAGCATATCCCGGTGGTTTTCCGCCACGGGATACCCGCACCCGGCAATAAACTCCGCCACACGATGGGCCACCGCTACTGAACGGTGCCGCCCGCCGGTGCAACCAACGGCGATGAACAGAGCGGATTTCCCCTCCTGCTTATACAGGGGCAGCAGGAACTGCAGCATATCAAACAGCCGCTGCATAAATTCCCCGGCATTGTCATCGCCGAAGACGTAGTCGGCCACCGGCTGCTCCAACCCCGTGCGGGGGCGCAGCTGGGGGTCGTAGTGGGGATTGGCCATAAACCGCACATCAAATACCAGATCCGCCTCCGGCGGGACCCCATACTTGAATCCGAAAGATGTCACGTTCACCCGCATTTCATCCATGCGGTCGTCCCGGGTGCGGAAAATGCGCAGCAGCATATCCTTCAGCTTGAGCTTGGGCAGGTCACTGGTATCCACCACCCAGTCCGCCTTTTCCCGCAGAGGAGCCAGCAGCTCCCGCTCGGCGCAGAGGGCCGCCTCCAAACCACCCTTTTCCGATTCAAGGGGATGGCTGCGGCGGGTTTCCTTGTACCGCTTGATGATCGTGTCGTCCGATGCGTCCATGAACAGGATGCGCACGGGACAGTGCATCCTATCCAGTTCCTCCAGCACACGGAACAACCCCTCAAAGGCCGCGCCGGCGCGCACATCGGTGACCAGGGCCATGCGCTCATACTCGCCTGCGCCACCCATGCCAAGTTCGGCAAATTTGCCAATCAGGGGGACAGGCAGGTTATCCACACAGAAAAACCCCATGTCCTCCATACAGTTGCCCGCATAGCTTTTTCCCGCGCCGGACATACCGGTCACAATGACAAATTCCATCTTCCATCACCTTTTCTGTCTGTCGATGCGTTTAATTCAGCACCTTGACTTCCATCTCCAGCTCCACGCCGGTCGCCGCCAGCACCCGCTGACGGACCTGCTCCACAAGGCCCAGCACGTCTGCGCAGGTGGCGCCGCCACGATTGACCACAAAGCCGGCGTGCTTTTCCGATACCTGAGCCCCACCCACCTGCAGGCCCTTCAAGCCGCACTGGTCGATGAGCGCGGCGGCAAAGTAGCCAACCGGCCGCTTGAACATACTGCCCGCGCTGGGGTACTCCAAGGGCTGTTTATCCCGGCGGCGGGTGGCCAGTTCCTCCATACGGGCGGCGATCTGTGCCGGGTCGCCGGGGGCAAGCTCCATCCGGGCCGACAAGACCATTCGCCTGCCGTCGGAAAAGGCGCTGCGGCGGTAGCCGAAGTCGAACCGCGTTACCTCCTCCACACTGCCGTCCCCATTCAGGCAGGTCACCCCGGTGACCACCTGGGCCATCTCGCCGTCGTAGGCACCGGCGTTCATAGTCACCGCGCCGCCCAGACTGCCGGGGATTCCGTGGGCAAACTCCAGGCCGGTCAGACCGGCGTCCCGGGCCTGCACCGCCAGCCGGGCCAACGTGATGCCACATTCGGCGGTGACCGTCGTACCCGCAACGGTGCAGTTTTTCATACCGGAGGTCTTGATAATAAACCGCTCCACGCCCTCGTCCGGTACCAGCAGGTTGGAGCCGTTACCCATGAAAAAGGGTTCCACACCCAGCTCCGCCGCCGCTTGTACCGCGCACACCGCCTGCTCACGACTCACAGGCAGCGCCATAAGTCGCGCCGGGCCGCCGATGTGAAAGGACGTGTGGGCGCTCATGGGTTCCCCGCTGCGCAGTTCCATCTGCCCGCAACGGTCGATCAGTTGTTTTTTCAGTTGCTCGAAACGGTCCATACCTGTCCCTCTTTTCCCGGCAGTCCCACATAGGTATACTGCACCAAATTACAATACAGCTTATTATAACAAATTCTGCCGGCAAATAGAATACCTTAAAATAAAAAAAGTGGGATGCCGTTGCATCCCACTTTTCGGTTCAGCTATCCTGATTTTGGCGGAAGTACTCATCCATGCGCTGGCTCAGCTCCAGGGCGGCGTTGTGGCCCATCTTGCGGTTACGGTTGTTCATGGCCGCGACCTCCAAAATACTGGCCAGGTTTCGGCCCGGCTTCACCGGGATGGTCACCGAGGGCAGGGGCGTGTCCAAAATATCGGTGTAGTTGTTGTCCATGCCCAAACGGTCATAGACCTTGCCCTCTTTCCAGGTTTCCAGATTGACCACGAAGTCGATCTCCTGGCTGTCCTTGATGGCACCCATACCGAACAGGCGGCGCACGTCGATGACGCCGATACCGCGCAGCTCCATGTAGTGGCGGATCAGCTCCGGCGCGGTAGCCACCAGGTTGCCCGCGTTGTCCTTGTAGATCTCCACGGCATCGTCGGCAATGATGCGGTGGCCGCGCTTGATCAGCTCGATGGCCACCTCGCTCTTGCCCACGCCGGACTCACCCTGAATAAGCACGCCCTCACCGTACACCTCCAGCATAACGCCGGAGCGGGTCACACGGGGGGCCAGGTGCAGGCGCAGACTGCCGATGAGGGAGCTGGTAAAGACCGATGTCGCCTCGTGAGTACGCAGAATGGTGCGGTCGTATTTTTCCGCCATCTCCATACATTCAGGGAAGGGTTCGATCCCCCGGGTGATGATCAGGCCGGGGACCGGGTGGGCCAGCAGGCGGTCAAAGCTCTCTCTGCGCTGGTCGGCGGTCAGCTTGGACAGGTAGGTGGTCTCTACCAGACCGATGACCAGCAGACGCTGCTCGTCAAAGTGGTCAAAGAAACCGATCAGGGGCAGGCCGGGACGATTGATGTCCGCGGTGCGCAGGGGGTACTCGCCGTAATTCTCTCCGCTGCGCAGGATTTCAAGATGGAACTGTTCGATGATTTCCTTCAGCTTGACGCTGGCGCCCTCCTGTGACATGGCAACCGCTCCTTTGCTTGTTATTTGTTCCAGTATAGACCATTTTGGCCCGGGACGCAAGTATATTCCTCCCCCATCGGTACTTCCGCCCACTTTTCGAAAAAAACTTAAAAAAGCCCTTGCATTTTGACAAACAATCTGCTATTATATCTGTCGATACTCCGATTTGAGTGTACTTCTAAACGAGGAGGTAAGCGAAATGGCCAAATGTGAATTCTGCGACAAGGGCATGGTGTTCGGCATTCAGGTGTCCCACTCCCACCGCCGTTCCAACCGCCCCTGGAAGCCCA